>NZ_MLHL01000041.1 GCF_002000545.1 Rodentibacter trehalosifermentans
AATCTACGTCAGCCCCTATTTTTTTATTGTGTTTTTGGATGGAGTAGGGCGTGCGCCTCGGTGTCGATTATCTAGCTTTGAGTATAGTCTGCTGTATGTAGGCATTCTTCCATCATCAAGCAATTCGGGATCAATAATCAGGCTTATAAAATCCGCCAATTTATCGGCATTTGTGCTTTCAGGTAAATCGCCGTCATATTCTAAAATAAGTTCAGAATCAACCGTACCTTGCGCCGCCTGTAATTGCTTTTCAAGCTCGGTGATTTTGGCTTGTAGTTCTTCTGTGGTTTTGTTTTTATCATTATTATCTTCTTGATTAGGAATGGCGATCAATTTCATCTCTGCCAGCTTTAAAATATCACTAGCCAAAATATAAGTATTACGAATAGGAATTTCTAAATTCTGATTAGGAAAAGAAAAATTTAAAATAAAATCTGTATTTATACAGCCAGATTCACTACCTAAAAATCTATATGAGGAATATTCATCTAGTAAAATTTTCTGTTCGCTTTCGTTAATCACTCTACTAGGTATTTGAATAAAACCTTCAAATTGAATCATTTTAAAATTATCATTATCATGATAAATACTTCCCCCAAACTCTGTTTGTTGATGCTTGCCTATATCTACATTATAATCAGCCACACTGAAAAATTTATCGTAAGTTCTATCCTGTGAGTTACAGTTTATAAATCCACTTAGATAAAAAACTTGGTTAAATTCAGTTTTTATTTCCGATAAAATCTTTTCTGCCCTGAAGTATAAATTTAAGTCACCATTTCTTGAAAAAGTAAAAATATTATCTATGTCTAAATTAAATCTTTTTAGCCGTTGAATATTTTTATCATTAAGAACCAAATAAGAGTTGCTAATACTCATAAAACGCCCCTATGCGCACCCTATTCAGTGAGAACACGGCAAAGAATAAATAGGGTTATTCTCTTTCGGAGTGGGTAATTAAGCCACGCCTAGCCGTGTAAATTGGGTTGGATTTCGTTGGTCTGTATAATATCAGATTGGAATAGATTATAACCTGTTATTATATCCAGTCAAAAGAAAAAGTGCGGTGAAATTTAACCGAGTTCCATGTCAGGTTTTGACAGGTTCTAAATCACGATTTGCAAATGATGTTTAGGCAATGCATCTTGAGAACATTCCTCTATAAAATCGCCCCATACCTGCAGTAATTTGAATCGTTGTTCTAATCGTTCGCCACGGTCATAAGCCGCTTTTATCCGGTCTGATTTCATATGCGATAATGCCACCTCAATTAATTCGCTATCGTAGCCTTGCTCATTAAGGTAGGTGCTGGCAATGGAGCGTAAACCGTGTGCCACCAGCTTTCCGGCATAACTCATTCGTTTGATAGCTGCATTTGCTGTTTGTGTGTTCACGTGGGTTTGAGGATTTTTCACGCTCGGGAATAAGTAAGTTTTACCGCCACTTAATTTCTTGATTTCTCGCAATAGGGCGATAGCTTGGCGTGATAGGGTAATTTTATGAATGCGCCCTTTGTCGCTTTCTTTGATTCCCTTTTGAATGTAAATCGTCCATAGTCTTGTGGTTTCGTCAATGTCCTCATAGCGTGCCGTTGCCGCCTCATTTGGGCGTGTCATTGTGAGAAGTTGCCATAGGATTAAATAACGTGTCTGTAAGTGAATTTGAGCGTGATTTAGGGTGTAAATAAACTCGCTTAAATCTTCCGGCTTGATGGTTTTAAAGTGTTCGACTGTCGGACTATCAAATTCTTTTGAAATATTGGCGGTAGGGTTTGCCGATATGATGTCACGGTGTAACGCATAGGTCATTATCTCGTTGTGTTTTTGAATCGTGCGTTTGAGTTTCTCTAATTTGCCTTCGTCTTGATATTGCTTAAAGGCTTTTAAGGCTAAAGGGGCGGTAATTTGAGAAATAGGCAAGTGTCCAAAGTGGGGGAGTAGATTCCGCTTAATTAGGCTTTCTATGTTTTTTTGATAATCAGGCGAAAAGTTCTTTTTGGTTTTGCGATACTCGAACCACGCCCAAGCAATAGATTCATAGGTGTTGATTAATTCTTTGTGTTTGATTTCTTCTTGCTGTTGGTGGTGGATTTGCGGATCGACACCTTGAGAAAGCAAAGCTCTTAATTCTTCCCGTTTTTCCCTTGCTTGTGATAGTGAAACATCGGGATATTTTCCCAATCCAATTAAAGTCCGTTTTTTGGTCAATGGTTTGTAGTAATTAAACCGCCACAGTTTCGCACCGGTTGATTTAATCAATAAATAAAGCCCCAATCCATCAGATAGGGTGTAATCTTTATCTTTAGGCTTGGATTTGTCTATCTCTGTGTTTGTGAGTGGTTTAGTTATACGTGCCAAAATAACCGCCTTTTCTGCGTATAACTAACAAAAAATCTAATCAGCAATAAAGCCTTAAATATCAAGCCTTCGTGAGTTTTTAGTTATACGTGATTTATTGATTGATGAGCAGTATAACTAAACGTATAACTAAAACTCAAGGATTTAGTAATATCTCATTGGCTCGCATTGGATAATAAAAAAGCCTTGAAGTGAGTGTTTTCAAGGCTTTGTCGGTTCTTATTGGATTGGTTTGGATTTCAATTTGGTGGAGCTGGCGGGAGTTGAACCCGCGTCCGAAATTACTCTACCTTCAGCACTACACGTTTAGTCAGTCTTTAGTTTCACTTAAGCATGCGGACAGACACGCTAAACTTAAATTAGTTTGATTTAATTTAATGCTTCGATCCTCAAACGGCGGCTTCCACACGATCTCGTTTTGGTTTGACTCCGCGTGCTCCCCGTCTTACGAGCGGAAGCTGGGGCGCGAAGGCTAAATGCAGGTTATTAAGCTGCTAAAGCGTATTGTTCGTCGTTTGCGACTATTTTTTTGCGGTTTATTTACGAGGCCTACCGCACCTCGACGTGCACCTTGGGCTTCGCTAATCCCGTCGAATCCAGAATCAGCCCCAAAATTGGGCGTAAGTTTAGCAAAAAAAAATGCGAAGTAAAAGAATCTATTTATAAACCTATTGTATTGGGTTAGAATTTGCCCGCTTTTTATTGAAAGGAAAAATAGAATGAAAAAGTTAAAGTCTCTTGTCATTGTTTCGGTGAGTGCGTTATTTTTAGCCTTCAATACCTCCGCCGCCCCGGCTAAAAAAGCCACTTCAAAAAAAGAAAGTGCGGTTGAAATGGCATTGGTTTCACAAGCGGTTTCAATCAATGTTGAGAATCGTCAATTAAGCGTGGATAGCAATGGACAAGCCTTAGCCGTGTTTAAATACGTTGTCACAAATATCGGTAATAAGCCGATCTCCGCAGTTCAGTGGTTGAATGCCTATGTACATCAACGTGAGGTCATTCATAATCAAGATATGAATGTTGAACTCACATCACCGCTAATGCCGGGTAATTCGCTCTCTATTAATTTACAAATTCCGTTTGTGCAGATCCAAGAAAAATTCAGACCGGTTTTTATGGATTCCCAATCTAAAATTGATGTTTATCCCATTGATCGGGTTATTCGTTTTAGTGATCAAAAAATGCTTTACGAACGTCAATAATTTCTCTCTTTCAAACCTGCCAATGTGCAGGTTTATTTATCTGTATACTTGAACAGTGGTTTTCTTCCCGTTATACTAAAAGTCCGTATTTTTTAACCGCACTTTTATTCATGGCTTTCACTCGTAAAATTATTCATATTGATATGGATTGCTTTTATGCTTCGGTGGAGATTCGTGATAACCCCGCTTTACAAGGAAAACCGGTTGCCGTTGGTGGCAATTCCCGCCAACGTGGAGTATTGACAACTTGTAATTATGAGGCTAGAAAATTTGGTTTGCATAGTGCGATGCCAACGGCACAAGCGGTGAAAAAATGCCCTAATCTTGTTCTTGTGCCGGTGAACATGCCGCTGTATAAACAGGTTTCCGCTCAAATTCATCAAATTTTCCGCCGTTATACGGATATTATCGAGCCCCTTTCCCTTGATGAAGCCTATTTAGATGTGACGAATTGTGAAAAATGTTCCGGTTCGGCAACTTGGATAGCAAAAGAAATCCGCCAAGCGATTTTTGATGAGTTAAAATTAACCGCATCCGCCGGTATTGCCCCTCTTAAATTCCTCGCAAAAGTGGCTTCCGATATGAATAAACCCAACGGACAATTTGTAATAAAGCCTGACGAGGTGGATGAATTTGTGAAAGCCTTACCGTTAAAGAAAATTCCTGGTGTGGGAAAAGTGACCTCACAACGTTTGCTGGAAATGGGCTTGGAACATTGTGCCGATGTGCAAAAATTGGAGCAACGGATATTGTTCAATCGTTTTGGCAAAATCGGCAAGCGGATTTGGGATTTTAGCCACGGCATTGACGAACGGGAAGTACACCCCCATCGGGAGAGAAAATCCGTGGGAGTAGAACGCACTTTAGCGGCAAATATTTATCATATCGAGCAGGGCATTGCTTTGTTGGATAATCTTTATGGGGAACTTATCCGTCGTATTGAACGGAGCGTGCCGAATATACCCTTATCCGCTTTTCGTAAAATCGGAGTGAAACTCAAATTTGAGGATTTTCAAGTGACTACCCTCGAAAAAACAGGCTTGCCGCTGTCGTTGGAGGGATTTCAGCAATTATTAAGGCAAATTTGGCAACGAGGGCAGGGAAAATCCGTGCGTTTAGTCGGATTGCACGTTAATTTACCCGAAGAAAATAAATACGAGCAAATGAGCCTTTGGTGATATAATTTTGCCCATTTGAGGGTTATCCATGGGAGAAATGATGGAACACAAATTAGAAGATATTATCGCTATTTTTAATCAATGTTTTGAACAAGAGTATAATACCCGCTTGGTAAAAGGGGGCGAAGAGCCTATTTATATTCCGGCAAATGAGACTGTGCCTTACAATGCCATTTATTTTGCGCGCGGTTTTTACAGCAGTGCATTACACGAAATTGCCCACTGGCTGGTGGCAGGCAAAGCACGCCGTCAATTGGAAGATTTTGGCTATTGGTATGAGCCGGATGGGCGATCCGAAGAACGCCAGCGTGATTTTGAAAAAGTCGAAGTCAAACCTCAAGCCTTAGAATGGATTTTAGCCACTGCCGCCGGATTTCGTTATTTTGCCAGTGCCGATAACCTCAACGGCAATCCCGGGGATACCCGGCCTTTCAAGCAAGCGGTTTATGAGCAGGTCAAAATCTATGCCGAAAAAGGATTACCTAAACGTGCCGAAACGCTACGCAAAGCCCTCGTTAAATTTTATGGCACGGAAGATAGCATTGATTTGAGCAAATTTGATGTTACTCGAATTTAGCCCTTTTATCCCTCATCATTGAGGTGATAGTTGATGCTTCGCTATCGTTGCTAAAGCCAACCTTGAAAAAACACAACAAAAACAGACCGCACTTTCTAAGCTGTCAATTTTCCCTAAAATCGGCTAGAATACGCCGGTTTTATTGGCGGTTTGAAGAGAAAAGAAAAAGAAGATGAAAGAATCCATTATTGTAAAACTGGAAAGTTTAAAAGAACGTTATGAAGAATTAGAAGCCTTGCTTGGTGATGCTTCTGTGATTAGTGATCAAGATAAATTCCGTGCTTATTCTAAAGAATATGCCCAACTTGAGGATGTCGTAAAATGTTTTCATCGTTGGGCACAACTTAATAGCAACATTGAAGAGGCGCAAATGTTGCTTGATGATCCGGAAATGAAAGAAATGGCACAAATGGAAATTGATGAATCCAAAACGGAAATTGAAGAGGTGGAACAACAGCTTCAAATTCTCTTACTGCCAAAAGATCCCAATGATGAATACAACTGCTATTTAGAAATTCGTGCCGGCACAGGGGGGGATGAGGCTGGTATTTTTGCCGGTGATTTATTCCGTATGTATACACGTTATGCCGAAAGCAAACGCTGGCGTGTAGAAATGCTCAGTGCCAATGAAAGCGAGCAGGGCGGTTACAAAGAAGTGATCGTTAAAGTCAGCGGTGAAGGGGTATATGGTCAGTTAAAATTTGAATCGGGCGGTCATCGAGTTCAGCGTGTGCCAAAAACCGAATCGCAAGGGCGTATTCACACTTCGGCTTGTACCGTGGCGGTGATGCCGGAATTACCGGAATCGGAAATGCCGGAAATCAATCCTGCGGATTTGCGTATTGATACTTACCGTTCATCAGGTGCAGGGGGGCAGCACGTTAATACCACCGATTCGGCTGTGCGAATTACCCACATTCCAACAGGCATTGTAGTGGAATGTCAGGATGAACGCTCACAGCATAAAAACAAAGCCAAAGCAATGTCTGTGCTTGCCTCACGTATTGTCCAAGCGGAGCAAGAACGCCAAGCGGCGGAACAAACGGATATGCGTCGTAATTTATTGGGTTCAGGCGATCGTTCCGATAAAATTCGCACCTATAATTATCCGCAAGGGCGGGTGACCGATCACCGTATTAATCTCACGATTTATCGTTTAGACGAAGTGATGAATGGTAAAATTGATGAGCTGATCCAGCCGATTATCACTGAATATCAAGCAGACCAATTGGCAGCGTTATCTGAAACGAATTAATGAGTAGGGCATCTGTCTTAGATGCTCTTTTTACTTTTAGGGAAAATAAAATGTTAGTTGAAAATCCAAAGGATAAAAAAATGCAAGATGCCGAATTTTCTTCATTTTCAGCGCCTTCGCAACCGGTGTTAGCAAGCCGTTTTAAACGCTGGCTTGCCAGTTTGATAAATAATGTCTTGTCATGGGCGATACTCGCCCTCGGGTTTATGTTTGGGGATTTTATCGGCCTATTGTCTCTTTTGCTGTGCTTAGGTCTGCAAATTTATTTCATGAAAACCTATGGACAAACTGTCGCAAAACGCTGGTTAGGGTTGCGTGTGTTGGATTATCAAAGCCAACAACCTTTACCTTTCGCTAAATATATTGGTCGGGAAGCCATTGATTTTCTATTTGCTTGGACGAGTTTTTTACTCATTATCAGTGGCATTGTGGCACTTGTGCGTGATGATCGCCGTTCTTTAACGGATTTAATTATTGGCACACAGGTTGTTAAAGACACAAAATAATGAATTATCAACAATGGTTGATGCAAGCCTCAAATGCGTTAAATCAAGCCAACCCACAAGAAAATGGCAAAATCGATGCCTTGGTGTTATTACAATTTGCGAGCGGAAAATCTCGCGCACAAATTTTAGCCTTTGGGGAAACAGAAATGGAAGAAAAAGTGCGGTCAAATTTAACCGCACTTTTGGCTCGTCGTTTAAAAGGGGAGCCCATTGCCTATATTTTGGGTGAAAAAGCATTTTGGTCATTATCATTAAATGTGGCGAAAAGCACCTTAATCCCTCGTCCGGATACGGAAATATTGGTTGAACAGGCACTAAGCATCGCAAAAGAAAAGCTGCAAAAAAATCCACCGCACTTTCGCCTCTTAGATCTTGGCACGGGGACAGGCGCCATTGCTTTAGCCTTAGCATCAGAATTAACACCAATTTGTGAAAAACAGCCTACCGAATTAACCATTATTGGCGTTGATGTCATCCCTAAAGCAGTGGAATTAGCCAAATCGAATGCTGAAAAAAATCAACTCAATGTTGCTTTTTTTCAAAGTCAATGGTTTAAAAATGTAGAAGGACGGTTTGATCTCATTGTCAGCAACCCGCCTTATATTGATGAAAACGATGAACATTTAAGCCAAGGCGATGTGCGTTTTGAACCCCGTTCTGCCTTGGTGGCGACAGAGCAAGGCTATGGTGATTTGCGTCATATTATTGAACAAGCCCCATTTTATTTGAATGAGGGCGGCGCATTGTTGTTGGAACACGGTTGGCAACAAGGCGAAAAAGTGCGGTCAATTTTTGCTCAAAATCATTGGGAAAAGATTGCAACCCTGTGTGATTATGGAGACAATGAGCGGGTTACCTACGGTTTTTGGAAACATCATGAAATATAATCGAAGAGCGTTATACGATCAATTTGTCAGTTTTTATCATATTATTTCTGATGATGAGTGCTCAGAAGCACAATTGCGTGGCAAAATGGGGCATTTTGTTCGCAAAGCGCGTCGTGAAATTTCACCGGATTGGGCGGTGGAAGAGCGTATTCATCATTTATTGCAATTGATTTATGGCGATTGGGGATTTCATTGTGATCCGGAACGTTATTTTTATGCGAGAAACCTTTATTTGCCCTATGTCTTAGAATATCGAGAGGGAATGCCGGTCACCCTTGGTGCGATAGTTTTATATCTTGCCGAGGCGTTAAATTTACCCATTTACCCTGTCAATTTTCCCACTCAACTGATTTTGAGGGCAGAGGTGGGGGACAAGGTGGCATTTATCGACCCTTGGAATGGGCAATATATTTCTCAAGAAAAATTGCAACAACTTTATGAAGGTACATTTGGTTTCGGTGCTAAAATTCAGCCGGAAGAACTTGACCGAGCGGATCTTCAACTTCTTGAAACCCGTTTTGAACAACTTGCCAAAAATGCCCTCATTCGGGAAGAACATAATGAAATCGCCTTTCGTTACATTGAAAAATTGCTCTGCTATTCGGATGATCCTACTCATATTCGTGATCGCGGTATTGTGCTGGCACAGATGGGAGCTTATCCGGCAGCATTAAAAGATTTAGAATATTTTGTCGATAAATGCCCGAACGATCCTACTGCTGCATTGATTCGGGTACAGCTTTTAGAAATCAAGGGTGAGTTTGAACAAGCTCACGAACTTATTCATTAATAAGGAAAACTTATGCAAAACAAATGTGTAAAAATTGGTCATATTGAGGTGGCAAACGACAAACCTTTTGTGCTTTTTGGCGGGATGAATGTCCTTGAAAGCCGTGATATGGCAATGCAGGTGTGTGAAGCCTATGTGAAGGTGACGGAAAAATTGAATGTCCCTTATGTTTTTAAAGCCTCTTTTGACAAAGCAAACCGTTCCTCAATTCATTCATACCGTGGACCGGGTATGGAGGAAGGACTCAAGATTTTCCAAGAGTTAAAAGCCACCTTTGGGGTGAAAATTATCACCGATGTGCATGAAATCTATCAATGCCAACCGGTAGCCGATGTGGTAGATGTGATCCAGCTTCCTGCATTTTTAGCCCGCCAAACGGATCTGGTGGAAGCCATGGCGCGCACAGGGGCAGTGATTAATGTGAAAAAACCCCAGTTTTTAAGCCCGGGTCAAATGGGGAATATTGTGGAAAAAATTGAGGAATGTGGCAATGATAAAGTCATTCTTTGTGATCGAGGAACGAATTTCGGCTACGATAATTTAATCGTTGATATGCTTGGTTTTGGCGTCATGAAAAAAGTATCAAAAGGCAACCCGGTAATTTTTGATGTGACCCATTCACTCCAATGCCGTGATCCTTTTGGCGCCGCCTCAGGTGGCCGTCGTGAGCAAGTGACAGAACTTGCCCGTGCAGGCTTAGCGGTGGGGATTGCCGGTTTATTTTTAGAAGCCCACCCGAATCCAAATCAAGCAAAATGTGATGGGCCGTCAGCCTTACCGTTGTCTGCCTTAGAAGGGTTTGTCTCACAAATGAAAGCGATTGACGATTTAGTTAAATCTTTCCCGGCGTTGGATACCTCAATTTAATGGCAAAGTGCGGTTGAGAACTTGAACATTTTTGACCGCACTTTTTTAAATAAAAAAGGAGAACATCATGCAAATTGTATTTTTAGACAGTACGGCTATTCCAAAACACATTCCTATCCCTCGCCCAAATTTTGCGCATGAATGGATTGAATATCCTTACACTTCTGCAGATCAAACCATTGAACGGGCGAAAGATGCAGATATTGTGATCACCAGTAAAGTGATTTTTGATCGTCAAACCCTCGAACAATTACCTAAATTAAAATTAATTGCCATTACCGCAACAGGAACCAATAACATTGACTTAGTAGCGGCAAAAGAATTAGGCATTGAAGTGAAAAATGTAACAGGGTATTCAAGCGTTACCGTGCCGGAGCATGTGCTGGGGTTAATTTTCTCTTTAAAACACAGCCTTGCCGGTTGGTTGCGGGATCAAACATCAGCGAAATGGGGAGAGAGCCCACAGTTTTGTTATTTCGATTATCCGATTACCGATGTGAGAGGTTCTACCCTTGGCATCGTTGGAAAAGGTTGCTTAGGCTCGGAAGTGGGGCGTTTGGCTCAAGCTTTGGGAATGCATGTGCTTTATGCAGAGCATAAAAATGCGCTCACTTGCCGAGAGGGATATACCCCTTTTAACGAAGTATTAAAGCAAGCGGATATTCTTACACTCCATTGTCCATTAACGCCGGATACTGAAAATCTCATCAATGAAGAAACCCTGTCACAAATGAAAAAAGGGGCATTTTTAATTAACACCGGACGTGGCCCTTTAGTGGATGAAAAGGCGTTATTAAAGGCATTAACCGGCGGTCATTTAGGGGGAGCGGCTTTAGATGTGATGGCAAAAGAGCCCCCTGAGAAAGACAACCCATTGATCGTTGCGGCGAAAACCATGCCAAACTTAATTATCACCCCTCATATTGCTTGGGCAAGTGACGGTGCGGTGGCGACATTAGTGAAAAAAGTGACGCAAAATATGGAAGCGTTTGTCGCACAATTAAACCGGAAGTAATATGAAACTCCCCATTTCTCTTTATATCGCCCTACGCTATTGGCGGGCAAAAAGTGCCGATCGCTTTGGGCGATTAGTCACAAGCCTTGCCAGTTTAGGGATTGTTTTAGGTGTGATGGCATTGATTATTGTCCTTTCGGTGATGAACGGTTTGGAAGGCTATCAAAAGCAACAGGTGCTTTCAGCTATTCCCCATGCCATTGTGAGCCAATCACAACCGATTTCCATAGAAAAAACCTTAGAAAATCGACCGCACTTTGTGCAAAAAGCCGTGCCGATTAACACTACTAATGTGATTTATCAAACCGCTAAAGGAGTGAGTGCAGGGCAAGTTATAGGCATACGCGCCTTTTCTGATGATCCGTTATTAGAAAGCCTTGATCAGGTGCCCTTTGATACTTTACTGCATGCCGGTGAATTTAAACTGGTGATAGGCAATCTGTTAGCGCAAAAACTGGGGGTCAATATTGGCGACAAAATTCGTTTGATGATAACGGAAAATAGCCAATATACCCCTTTTGGGCGAGTGCCTATGCAGCGGTTATTTACGGTAAGTGATATTTATTTTGATCATAGTGAGGCCTCGGCTTACCAAGCCTTTGCCAATTTATCGGATATTGGACGATTAATGCGTATTCAGCCTGAACAGGCACAGGGCTATCGTTTATTTTTGACCGATCCTTTTTTAATCACCGAATTACCCGGCTATTTTCCTAACGATCAAATTACCGACTGGCGGGTACAAAAAGGCGAATTTTTCCAAGCGGTGCGTATGGAAAAAAATATGATGGGGTTATTAATTAGTCTGATTATCGTGGTGGCGGTGTCTAATATTGTTACCTCTTTAAGCCTCATGGTAGTGGATAAACAAGGGGAAATTGCCATTTTGCAAACTCAAGGCTTAACAAAATCGAAAGTGCGTTCAGTATTTATTTATCAAGGTTTATTGGTGGGATTGGTTGGCACCTTGATTGGGGCGATATTAGGTATATTGATTACACTCAATTTAACGGAGATCATCAGTGTTCTCAATCCTAACGGTGTTTTCCTACCTACCGCATTAGCCGCTTGGCAAATTTGCGCAGTCATTGCCTTTTCTCTTTTATTATCTTTATTATCAACTATTTATCCTGCTTATCGTGCGGCAAAAACAGAACCGGCGGAAGCACTACGCTATGAGTAAGCTATGAGTCAATATCTATTACAGTGCGAAAATATCAATAAATTTTATCAAGAAGGCAACAACCAAACACAAGTGCTAAAAGGGGTGTCTTTTGCGATGCAACCGAATGAATTGGTTGCCATTGTGGGCAGTTCCGGTTCCGGCAAAAGTACGTTGCTGCATACACTAGGGGGCTTGGATCAACCAAGCAGTGGGGAAGTGTTTATCAAAGGGCAATCACTGCAAAAAGCCTCGGAATCGGAATTGGCAAAGTTGCGAAATCAGCATTTAGGCTTTGTGTATCAATTTCATCATTTAATGGCAGATTTTTCAGCTCTCGAAAATGTGATGATGCCTTTATTAATTGGTCAGCAAAATAAAACGGAAGCCAAAGATCGTGCTGAAAATATGCTTAATGCCGTGGGCTTAAGCCACCGTATTACCCATCGTCCGTCTGCGCTTTCCGGAGGCGAGCGTCAACGTGTCGCCATTGCCCGCGCCTTGGTTAATCATCCTGCTTTGGTGCTGGCAGACGAACCAACCGGCAATTTGGATCATAAAACCACAGAAAGCATTTTCGAGTTAATTCAAACCTTAAATCAGGAACAAAATATTGCTTTCTTGCTGGTTACTCATGATATGGCTTTAGCTGAAAAATTATCCCGCCGTCTGACAATGCAAGATGGCGTATTAAGGGAAGGCGCCTAATGAATACCCCATTTTTTATTAGCTGGCGTTATCAGCGTGGTAAGCAAAAAAATCCTTTGGTGGCGCTGATTGCCAAATTTTCAGCCATTGGTATTGCCTTAGGGGTGGCAGTGCTGATTGTGGGGTTGAGTGCCATGAATGGCTTTGAGCGGGAATTAAACCAACGTATTTTAGCGGTGGTGCCTCATGTTGAGATTCTCGTGAGTGAAAACAGCGATGAGAAAACACTAAATCATTGGCAAACCCTTGCCACACGTTTAAAAGCAAATGAAAAAATCACCGCACTTTCCCCCTTTGTCAGCTTCACGGCACTCGTGGAAAACGGCAGTAAACTCAAAGTAGTGCAGGTAAAAGGCGTAGATAAAAGGGCACAAGATCAAGTGAGTTCATTAGGAAAATTTGTCGAGGGAAATGGCTGGCAAGAATTTGAAAAGGAGGGTGGGTTGGTGCTTGGCGCCGGTATTGCAAAAGATCTTGATGTCAAAGAGGGGGATTGGGTTTCGCTTTTGATCTCACAATCAAATAAAGATGAACAGCTATCCCAGCCCCACCGTGAGCGTGTACAGGTGACGGGGATTTTGCGTTTAGATGGTCAGCTTGATCACAGTTATGCCTTACTTTCACTGCCACAAGCACAAGCCTTATTGGGCTATCGGGCAGATCAAATTACCGGTGTAGAGCTTCAAGTTACCGATCCTTTTAAGGTTCAATCATTGACTTATTCTGAGCTGAACGATTATCCACAGTTGCTTTATGTGCAAAACTGGATTGCTAAATTCGGGTATATGTATCGTGATATTCAACTGATCCGCACTGTTATGTATATTGCGATGGTGCTTGTGATCGGGGTGGCTTGTTTCAATATCGTTTCCACATTGATTATGGCCGTCAAAGATAAACAAGGCGACATTGCCATTATGCGCACACTTGGCGCCAATAATGGATTTATTAAGCGTATTTTTATCTGGTACGGCTTGCAAGCAGGAATGAAAGGGTGTTTAATAGGTATCGTTCTTGGCATCATTTTAGCGTTGAATTTAACTTCGCTTATTCAAGGCTTAGAATATTTGACCGGAAAGCAATTGCTATCGGATGGCATTTATTTTGTCGATTTTCTTCCTAGCGAGCTTCATTGGCAAGATGTTTTGTTAGTTTTAGTGGCTGCGTTAGTCTTAAGTCTCTTGGCGAGCCTTTATCCGGCAAGTCGAGCAGCCAAACTTCAACCGGCTCGAGTGTTGAGCAGTCATTAAACAAAAATAAATCATTTCATAATGAACTAGTTTACTAGTACAAGAAATAAGTGTAGAGTATTTGCAATTTTCAAACACAATATTTAAAACTATAAGAGAGTGATGTATGACAAAAGAAAAAATTAAAATCGTTGTCGCAAATGATGATATGCGTATCGAAAAAATTGATCAGGTGTTACCGCCAATCGCTTTATTAGAAAAATTTCCCGCCAGTGAAGAAGCGGCTGCATTAGTAAAACAAACCCGCCAAGAAACACATAATATTATTCATGGCAAAGATGATCGATTATTAGTGATTATCGGACCATGTTCCATTCATGATCCTAAAGCGGCGCTTGAATATGCCAATCGTTTGAAACCTTTACGCGAAAAATACAAAGACAGCCTAGAAATTATTATGCGTGTTTACTTTGAAAAACCACGCACCACAGTGGGTTGGAAAGGTTTAATCAATGATCCTTACTTGAATGATACTTATCGTTTGAATGACGGTTTACGCATTGCCCGTAAATTACTTTCTGATATTAATAATCTTGGCGTCCCTTCAGCCGGTGAATTTTTGGATATGATCACCCCACAATATGTCGCCGATTTTATGAGCTGGGGAGCGATTGGTGCACGCACTACCGAATCACAGGTTCATCGTGAATTGGCTTCCGGTTTATCTTGTGCCGTCGGGTTCAAAAATGCCACAAATGGTGGTGTAAAAGTGGCATTAGATGCGGTGGGTTCGGCAGAAGCGCCTCATAATTTCTTATCGGTTACGAAATTTGGCCATTCTGCAATTGTTTCAACCAAAGGTAACGAAGACTGCCATATCATTTTACGAGGTGGGGATAAAGGGCCGAATTACAGTGCGGAAGATGTGGCAAAAGTCTGTGCTGAAATTGAAAAAACCGGTCGTATTCCTCATGTAATGGTAGATTTCAGCCATGCTAACAGCAGCAAACAATTCAAAAAACAAATGGAAGTTTGTGAAGATGTTTGCCAACAAATTGCAAGCGGTTCAAAACAAATCTTTGGCGTGATGGTTGAAAGCCATTTAGTGGAAGGCCGCCAAGATTTAGTCAATGGCAAAGCCGCTACTTATGGACAAAGCATCACCGATGCCTGTATCGGCTGGGAAGACACAGAAATCTTACTCAAACAATTATCTGATGCCGTGATTGCACGTCGCAAAGTCAACGCATAATTTTAGTTTCATTTCAGTCTATAGGGGCAATTTCGCCCCTTTTTTATTTTGTGATTAATTCATCGGCAATTTCTTCTGCTTGTTTTAGGGCACATTCTATTGTGCTTTATCAAGGCATTTTTTTATTGCGTTCAAAGTGCTGTTAGTTTTAAATGAGAAAATATTGGTGTATTAAGGAATCTCGTTTTTATGAAATTTGATGAATTAGCGTTATCAGATAGCCAGACAACATTGGATTTAGTAGCAGGAATTACCCAAATAGAAAAGGGAAATTATTTGGATTTTACTGTTGATCGTCCTGAGGGTATGAAAGGATATATGTTACAGCTTACGACTTTTGGACATGGAAAAGTGTTTGACGGTAAGCAGTTTTTTTCTGTTAAACGAGGACAGCTTGTATTGTTTTCACCGAATACGCTTCAGCATTATTATCGCCAACAGGAATGCCAATATTGGCATTATAAATGGATTTATTTTCATCCTAAACCGCACTGGCTAAAGTGGTTGAATTGGAGAAATTGCAGAGAAAATATTGGGCGTATTACCATCAATGAGATACTTTCTTTCCAAGAAATTAGCCAACTTTTCAGTAAAATTGCACAAGAATCCGAGTCGAATGATTTGCTTAAGAAGGAAATGAGTTCTGGCTTGCTGGAATACCTACTGATGAAATGTATTTCAGTGGAAAATATCAAAGAGGCTTCGCCGATTGATAGCAGAATATTAAGGGTTTGTGATCTGATTCTAGAAAATTTATCACAAAATTTTAGTGTTGAGTATTTTGCTAACCAAGTCTTTTTATCAGAATCTCGTCTTTCACATTTATTTAAACAATCTTTGGGAATTGGTTTAATCCAATGGCGCGAGCAGCAACGTATCAGTGAAGCGAAAAAATTACTTTATTTTTCCGGTTTATCAATAAATAAAATTGCGAAATCCTTAGGTTATGAAGATTCGCTCTACTTTTCAAAAATTTTTAAAAAACATACCGCACTTTCGCCTTCTCAGTTCCGTGTTGGTGAGCTGAGTGGCGAAATCAAAATGTGATCCACTTCTCAGTTTATTTGCCATAGCGGATTTTTCCATATATTTAACAGAAAGTTACCTATGTTTTTTGAATTAAGTCACTAAGATGTTTGATAGCCTTAATTGCTGTTACAAAATTAAGGAATCATTATTCATTTTATGAGGACAATCTTATGAAAAAGCCAACATTCAAACATTTGTTACTTTCCAGTCTCTTTAGTCTCGCTTGCTGTAGTTCGGTCATCGCAAGTGATGTAGTAAATATTTCCAAAATTGATGGTATGCCTTGGTTTAATCGTATGGCTGAAGGCGTTGTGCAAGCAGGTAAAGATAACAATATCAATGCTTATCAGGTCGGCCCATCAAATACCGATGCGCCTCAGCAGGTGAAATTAATTGAAGATTTAATTGCTAAAAAAGTGAGTGCGATTTCTATTGTGCCCAATGATGCCAGTGCGTTGGAACCGGTACTGAAAAAAGCTAAACAAAACGGTATTGTCATACTAACCAATGAATCGGTTGGTCAACCGAGTGCTGACTGGGATATTGAAATTATTGATAATGCCCAATTTGCAGCGGATTATGTTGAAGAAGTTGCAAAATCATTGGGTGGCAAAGGCGGTTATGTGCTCTATGTTGGTAGTTTAACTGTACCGCAGCATAATCTTTGGGCAGATCTTTTTGTGAAGTACCAAAAAGAGCATTATCCGGATATGTTTGAGGTAACTAGCAGGATGCCGGTTGCTGAAAACATTAATGATGCCCGTCGTACAACGATTGATTTAGTCAAAGCTCACCCTGATCTTAAAGCCGTCATTTCTTTCGGTTCGCAAGGCCCAATTGGTGCGGGGCTTGCTGTTAAAGAAAAACGATTAAAAGGTAAGTTAAATGTTTTCGGTATGATGATTCCTTCCCAAGCGGCTTCTTTAATTAAAAGCGGTAATATTACAATGGGAATTACCTATGATCCGGCGAGTGCAGGCTATGCTTTAGCGGCTGTGGCAGCAAAAGTATTGAAAGGAGAAAAAATTGAAGAGGGATTGGTCATTCCAAATGTTGGTCAAGCTAAAGTAGATCAAGAGAAAAAACTATTACAATTCCATAATGTATTAAAAGTGACCCAAGAAAATATAGATAAATTGTATTAATCAACACGTTACCGGGTTCATTTTGAACCCGGTTTTCGCCAAAGGAGATTGTATGTCTTTTATTTCAATGCGTAATATTAATAAAACTTTTAATGGTGTAAAAGCCTTAAATGAGATTGAATTATCATTAAATTATGGCGAAGCGCTTTGTTTGGCCGGGCAAAATGGCTGTGGTAAATCGACACTCATTAAAATTTTATCAGGTGTTTATCAGCCGGATTCCGAGGCGGAGATCCAGATTGGGGCAAGTCAATACGATAAATTAACACCGGAAGAATCTATCAACAAAGGTATTCAGGTTATCTATCAGGATTTGTCTCTTTTTCCTAATTTGAGTGTTGCAGAGAATATTGCAATGAATGCGTATCGCCAATTCGGTTGGGTAAGTTCTCAAAATATACGAGAGATCGCTCGCCAAGCAATTGATAGCATTAATGCAGATTTGAATTTAGATGACATTGTTGAAAATTTACCTATTGCCAGACAACAATTGGTCGCGATTTGTCGAGCATTAGCGCAAAACGCCAAATTATTAATTATGGATGAGCCAACAGCTTCATTAACGGCAAAAGAAGTGAATCATCTGCTTGATGTGGTGATTAAGCTGAAAAGTAAAGGGATCAGTATTATTTTTGTTAGTCATCGATTAAAAGAGGTGATGACAGTATCAGACAGCGTATTAGTGCTGAAAGATGGCAACGTGGTGGGGAAGTATCCGATTAATGAGATAGATGAAAAGCGTTTGGCTTTTCTAATGAGTGGGGTAGAAATTAATAAAGTGCGGTTAAATTTACCCGATTTTTCGCACTCTCCAACTATACTTGATGTAAAAAATTTTATACTTGAACATCAATATCAAAATATTAATTTTTCCGTTAAAAAAGGAGAAATTGTTTCTTTCGTCGGACTGCTTGGTGCCGGAAGAACAGAACTTTGTTTGAGTCTATTCGGTATCACACAGCCAACGAGTGGAAAGTTATATTTAAACGGTGAATTAACAGAAATTCGTAATAACCGTGAAGCAATCGAAAAAGGAATTGTTTATGTTTCAGAAGATCGAATGAATACCGGCTTGATTATGGCGGAATCTATTCATCACAATATTATTTCAACTATATTTAAACAGATTGCAAATCCTATCGGTATTATTCAAGAACATAAAGCTCGTCAATATACAAATCAGCTTATTCAATCATTAAACATTAAAGTATCTGATCCTGATCTTCCGGTTAATACATTATCGGGTGGTAATGCTCAGCGGGTTTCCATTGCTAAGTGGTTAGCAATCACTCCTCAAGTGATTATTTTAGACTCTCCTACTATTGGTGTGGATGTTGCTAATAAGGAAGGAATCTTCCAAATTATTCAATCCCTCTCAGAGCAAGGTATGAGTATTATTTTTGTGACAGATGAAATAGAAGAAGCTTATTATTATAGCCATCGTGTATTGGTAATGAGAAAAGGAGAAATTGTCGCTGAATTCATACCATCAAATTGTACTGAACAAGATATTGAGGAATTGGTTTATGAAAAATCCGCATAATAAGATTTTATTTATTACATTATTAATACTATGTACATTACTAAGTCTATTTACCCAAGATTTTCTTTCAATTGAAAATATTTATGATGTAATAAATAACTACGCCATATTGATGATACTAGCTTGTGGCTTATTTGTCGTACTTATTTCAGGAGGAATTGATATTTCATTTCCGGCAATGACGATTATAGCCCAATATATAATGATAAGCTTAATCCAGCACTATGATGTAGGATTGTTAGGTGTGTTTGTTATTGCAAGTATAGTCGGTATTTTATTAGGATTAATTAATGGTGTTATTATTCATAAATTAAATGTACCTTCCATCATTATTACTATTTCAACACTCAATATTTTTTATGGTGGATTGTTATATATTACCAAGGGCGTTTGGTTATATGATTTTCCAGAATGGTTTCAAAAAGAGCTAATATTATTCAAACAAACTAGTACAGAGGGAAGTGAATACGGGTTATCTTTTCAAATCCTTGTTGCCGTATTTGCCATATTTCTGACAGCAATAATGACAAACAAATTAACTTTAGGTCGTAAAATTTATGCCTTAGGTGGAAACAAAGAAGCCGCTTCTCGAATGGGGTTCAACTTGTTTTATCTACATTTAGTTGTTTATGGTTATATGGGATTAATGGCGGGGCTTGCAGGTGTCGTGCAATCTTATACCGTGCAATCCGTTGCGCCGGATTCATTGCTCGGCTATGAATTAACTGTATTAGCGGCAGTTGTGTTGGGAGGTGCGAGTTTATCAGGGGGAAAAGGAACACTATTAGGCACAATAATGGGCGTTATTCTATTAGCCGTTATTCAAAATGGCTTAAACTTATTAAATATTTCTTCCTATTGGCAAACCGTTATCACCGGTTGCATTATCATTTTAAGTGTGAGCGTTACCGCATTTACGCAACGGAAAAAATAAGGAGAGTAGAATGAAACTAAAATCGGATAATACCATTAAATATCTCTTTCTATTATTTATTATTGCTGTTTCAACATTTAGTATCTTAATTCCTGATATATTTTGGTCAATCGCTAACTTTCAATCAATGGCTTCGCAAATTGCAGTATTGGGTATTTTAACTTTAGCAATGGCAATTCCTATGCTGACAAGCGGTATTAACTTATCAATTATTGCAACAATGAATGCTTGTGCACTAATTATTGCTTATTTTATTACTAAACAAGATGGTATTAGTTATTTATTGATAGGATTATTGTTAAGTTTATTATGTGCTTTTATTATTGGTATGTTTAATGGAATATTAATTTCTCTTATTAGAGTATCACCAATTCTAGCCACTTTAGGGACAATGACCTTAATTAATGGGTTAAATATTCTGATGACAGATGGGTCAACTATTGCTAATTTTCCATCAGGTTTTTTATCTATTAGTTCTACAACATTTTTTCTTATTCCCTTTCCATTAATTATATTTTTAATTTTAGCATTAATTGTTTGGTTTATATTGGAGAAGACAACAATTGGAAAATCAATTTATTTCATTGGGAATAATGAAAAGGCAACATTTTACTCAGGGATTAATACTCAAAAAGTTATTATGATTGTTTACGTTATCTCTGCTATTCTTTGTATCTTTGCTGCGATATTAATGATGTCAAAATTAAACTCAGCTAAAGCCTCCTATGGCGATTCTTATTTGTTAATTTCAATCTTAGCTTCTGTATTAGGTGGCGTTAATCCTGATGGGGGAAAAGGAAAATTAATTGGCATTTTAATTGCTTTAGTTTTATTACAAATCATAGAAAGTGGTTTGAATATGCTGGGAATAAGTAGTTATATCACGATGATATTATGGGGAGCTTTACTTATTTTATTTATTTTCTTACAAAAATATCGTTTATTTAAATAAAGTAGGGATAACAAATGCAAAACGAGAAAACATTAATTGATACCGGTCATGTCGTTATCGGTATAGAGTTGGGCTCAACCCGTGTCAAAGCAGTGTTAATTGATCAGACAGGAAGTATTTTAGCCACAGGTGGAGCAGATTGGGAAAATCATTTAGTTAATAATATTTGGACTTACCATCAAGAAGAAATTTGGTCGACATTACAGTCCGCCTTTGAAGATTTACAAAATACGGTTAAAGAAAAATATCGGACGGTAATTAAATCTGCCAAAGCGATAGGTATTAGTGCAATGATGCACGGTTATTTGCCTTTTGATAAAGAGGGGAATCAACTCGTTCCATTCCGGACTTGGCGAAATAATATTACGTTTACCGCAGCCGGGAAATTAACCGAATTATTTGAATATCCAATTCCACAGAGATGGAGTATCGCTCATCTGTATCAAGCTATTTTGAACGAAGAGCCACACCTTGAAAAACTAGATTATTTGACCACGTTATCCGGTTATATTCACTGGCGGTTAACGGGAGAAAAATATCTTGGTATTGGTGATGCTTCAGGTATGTTTCCTATTGACACGGAAATCTCTGATTATAACAAAACAATGTTGAGCCAATTTAATCAACTCATTGAGGATAAAAATTATGATTGGCACATTGAAGATATTTTACCGCAAGTCCAAATTGCCGGAAAAACAGCAGGAAAATTAACCGCACTTGGTGCAAAATTATTAGACCCTACCGGGGCTTTGCAGGCTGGTATTTCATTTTGTCCACCTGAGGGGGATGCCGGAACGGGAATGGTTGCGACCAATTGCATTAAAGAAAAAACGGGGAACATTTCTGCAGGTACATCAGCCTTTGCAATGATTGTATTAGAAAAAGCATTATCAAAAGTTTACGCCGAATTAGATATTGTTACGACACCGGCCGGCAAATTAGTGGCAATGGCTCACGCACAAAATTGCACGACGGATATTAATGCTTGGGTTAATTTATTGGGCGAATGTTTACAAACATTTGGGATTAAAATTTGTACTGAAGAATTATATGAGACTCTATTTCTCCATGCTTTGCAAGGCGATTCGGACTGCGGCGGGTTATTGTCTTACGGCTTTTATTCCGGCGAACATAATGTGGGATTAGAAAAAGGTTGTCCGCTATTTTTACATCCGACCAATGCTAAATTTAATTTAGCCAACTTTATGCGAGTGCATTTATATACGGCATTTGGTGCAATGAAATTAGGTATGGACATTTTATTACAGCAGGAAAATGTAATGATCACCCGTATTCTTGGGCACGGTGGTATTTTTAAAACGGAAAATGTTGCGCAACAAATATTGGCTTCTGCACTAAATATTCCTCTGGCAACAATGGAAACTGCTTCTAATGGCGGTGCTTGGGGTATTGCTTTATTAGCAAATTTTTTAAGTCGCTCAGAAACTTCTTCTTTGGAAGATTATTTGGATAACGATATTTTCAACCAAGTGGAAATCAGTTTAGTTTATCCGGAAAAGCAAATCACAGAAGGCTATCAACAATTTATTGAGCGTTACAAACAAGGTATTCCAATTGTTCAAAGTGCGATAGAGCAGGATTTTATTGGATAGAAAGAGATATTTATTTCAAAGGGGCAATTTCGCCCCTTTTTCTATTCTGTGGTTAATTCATCAGCAATTTCTTCGGCTTGTTGTAGGACGAAGGTGATGGCCTCTTCTGCTTTATCCGGGGGATATTTATATTTTTGCAACGCTCGGCGAACAAGCAGTCGAATTCTTGCCCGCACGGCTTCTTTATGCTGCCAGTCTATACTCACCGATTTTCGCAGAATATCGGTGATCTCTTTTGCTAACGCAGAAAGGGTTTCATCTTGCATTAATTCCCTTGCACTTTCATTTTGGGCTAGAGCATCATAAAACGCCAATTCCGCCACACTTAAGCCTAATTTTTCTCCACGCCCTAAACGTTCGGAGAAATCCCGCCCCATTTGCACTAGGGCATCGAGAATTTCAACCACTGTGAGATTGTGGTTGTGATATTGATTTAAGGCTTCTTGCAAACGTTGTTCAAAGTCTTTCTGTGCAGCAAGGTTTCGCCCAGCTTTGGCTTTGATTTCTTGCTTCAAGTAGCGTTCCATTGCCAATACCCAAAGGCTTTTGGTTTCGCTATTTTTTATCGCCTGCAAAAATTCATCAGAAAGTAAATTGATTTGAGTTTGCTCTCTACCGAGTAGTTCAAACAAATCAATTGTTCCACTGGAAACAATACTTTGGTTGATTAAGGCTTTAAGTTGAATAAGCCGTTCTTGCGTGCCGGTGCCTTTTTGTTCACGTTTGGAAAGCACCGCACGCACCGCATCATAAAATGCAATTTCTTGATTATAGGGTTCTGCCTCTTTTAATGCACCACAGAGGGCATAGCCTTTTTTCAGGCTACTGACGGTTTTTAAAAAGAGTTTTTTGCGAGGCTCTGGATCGTCTGAATTTTTCCATTGCTGATGATGAACTTTGTTATCATCAGGTTGTTGATCAAGGGAGTTGATATGGTTTGCCGCAAGGGCAATGGCTTTAAGTAAACGTGAAGGATCACTTTCAGTAAGCGCCGATTGCACATCAAAAGCCTTCCCGTTAATTTGAGTAGCGAACAACGTACGGATAAATTCCAACTGTTCTTGCATTTTAAAGAACACCGCATCGGTATCCTTTATAAAGCCAGTACTACCGCCTGCATTGGTATAATCTTCCATTGCTTTTTTTAATTCATCGACTAACCCGATATAATCTACTACTAATCCACCATTTTCACGGCTTTTATTAGAAAAAACACGATTTACACGGGCAACCGCTTGCATTAAATTATGTCCTTTCATTGGCTTGTCGAGATACATTGTGTTACAACAAGGCACGTCAAAGCCTGTTAGCCACATATCACGCACAATCACGATTTTCAGCGAATCATTCGGATCTTTAAAACGGCGTTCCAGAGTTTGCTTTTCTTGCTTATTATAAATGTGCTTTTGCATTTCAGGGGGATCGCTCGCCTGTCCATCTCGTCCAGTTTTCCCTGTCATTACAATTTTTATTGTGCCTTGATTGATATCATCAGAATGCCATTCAGGGCGAAGTGTAACAAGTTCATTATACAAATTGACACAAATCTGACGGCTGGAAACCACAATCATTGCTTTACCATCTTGTTGCTCATTACGTTTTTCAAAATGTTCAACAATGTCTTTTGCAAGCTCTTTTAAGCGGGAAGGGGCACCTAACAAACGTTCACGCAAATTGAGGCGAACACTCTCTTCCTTGTCTAAAATATCATCAATTTCATCAAATAATGCTTGATGATCTGATTTATTCAAGTCAATTTGACGAGGAAAATAAGCTAATGGAACCGTTGTGCCATCATCAATGGCATTTACAAAATCATAAATAGAGACATACTGCCCAAATACTTCCTGTGTGTCTTTATCTTCAAGGCTAATCGGCGTTCCCGTAAAGCCGATAAAAGAGGCATTCGGTAGGGCATCCCGCAAATGGCGGGCGTAGCCCGCTTGATATTTGCCCTTATCTTTATGCAATTTTTGAGTAAAACTATATTGGCTGCGGTGTGCCTCATCGCTAATTACAATAATATTAGAACGAGCGTTCAACAGGGGGAATTGGCTTTCTGTTTCCTCTAAACCAAATTTTTGAATGGTGGTGAAAAACACTCCGCCGGATTCACGTTCACTTAATAATTGGCGAAGGGCTTCCCGATCTTCCACCTGTTGTGGCGTTTGTTTAATTAAATCTTTACCGCTACTAAAGGTTTGGAAAAGTTGTCCGTCTAAATCGTTGCGGTCGGTCACCACCACAATGGTTGGGTTTTTCAATTCAGGCTGGGAGAGTAGTTTGCCCGCATAAAAGAGCATGGAAATAGATTTGCCCGATCCTTGCGTATGCCACATCACCCCAATGCGTTTATCGCCTTTTTCACTGGTGGCGAAAAGAGTGGATTCCACAGCCTCATTCACCCCGTAATATTGATGATAAGCGGCAATTTTTTTGATTAACGCCCCATTAGAAGCCCGTTCAAACAACACAAAATAACGCACATAATCCAACAATTTTTGCGGTGTAAGTAAGCCATTAAGCAAATTTTGCAATTCATCGCCAAAATCCAACCGCTGGCTTTGGTTTTTTTCATCCACCACTTTCCAAGGCGTAAACCGTTGGAAATCCGCTGAAAGCGATCCTAATCGAGCATTTAAACCATCACTGATAATCAAGGCTTGGTTATAAACAAACAGATCGGCAATTTCATCTTTATAGGTTTGCAACTGATTGAAGGCTTGTAATAAATCGGCGGATTCACGCAAGGGATTTTTCAACTCAAACACCACCAAGGGCAAGCCATTCACAAAACCGATAATATCGGGAATCCGTTTGCCCCCTTTACGGCTGCGAATTTCCAACTGATTGACCATCACAAAGCGGTTATTTTGCCAATGTTCAAAATCCACCAAACGAGCCACATCAAATTTCTGCTCACCGTTTTGTTGATATTCCACCTTCACGCCATCTCGTAGCATTTTATAAAACGTCTGATTTCGCCCGACCAATTCGCCAATATCGCCTTTAGTCACCAATTTCACCACAAAATCAACCGCACTTTCAGGCAGTTGCGGATTGAGTTTTTGCACCGCTTTTCGCAATATTCCCACAAATACCACGCCCCCCAAATCCCCGCGGGCAAATTCCCCTTCGGAAACCGGTAAATCTTTGCCAAAGCGATAGTCCCAACCAAGGTTTTGTAGGCGTTGGAGGGTGAGTTGTTCGATTGTGTTTTCGTTTATCATGAGCATCCCTCGTAGGGTGTGTGAACCGTAGGTTCACGCACAAATGAAATAATAAAACCATTATTTTTGCGATCACAATCGCAAATTCAATAAATTACATTTTGGTAAGCGTGTGAATTGGTTACAATCCATACACAAAATAACTGATATTGTTATTCGTAAGTGAACCAGTGCTTCCCTCTACATTAATCAATATATTATGTCTTTTTATCGCCGAAATTATATTAAAGGCGGCACATTTTTCTTTACCGTTAAACTTGCCGACCCAAAATCTCATTTGTTGATTGAACATATTGATTTATTGCGAGAAGCATATCAATTTGTTAAACAAAAATACCCGTTTAAAACCGAAGCGATTTGTATTTTACCCAATCATATTCATTGCATTTGGACATTGCCCGAAAATGACAGCAATTATTCGTTACGTTTGCGGTTATTAAAAACGAGATTTTCATCACATTTTAAAGCCAAGAATAATTTATCCCCTAGCAAACAACGCCGAAAGGAAAAAGGCATTTGGCAACGCCGATTTTACGAGCATACTATTCGTGATGATAAAGATTTTGAAAATTGCGTTAATTATATTCATTACAACCCTGTCAAACACGGTTGGGTTGAAAAAGTAAAAGATTGGCAATTTTCAACATTTCATCAATACGTTAAAAATAAAATATATCCCGAAAATTGGGGATAGGGTGTGTGAATTGGAATAATTCACGCACACAACATTCGTTTTATCGAACAAGGATTTAATGTTATTTGATAATATTCGTGCGTGAACCTTACGGTTTACCAATCCGTAGGGTGTGTGAATTGGAACAATTCACGCACGCAAATATTCATTTTAGCCAAACAAGAATTTAATGTTATTTGATAATATTCGTGCGTGAACCTTGCGGTTCACACACCCTACGCACTAAAAATATTTTTTAATGTATTAAAACGCCCTTTATTATCAGTAATCTCTAAAATATTTTTTGCAATTAGAATATTTCTTTGCTTACGTTCTGTTTTCCAATTTTCAAAAACTTCTTTGTATGCTTCAGGATCAAGGGTGTGTAAGATTTCATCTCTGGAAAAACAAATATTACTGATATTTATTTCTCCTTCAGCATTAAGTTCTTCAATGAAAAGACGTTCTAAATAATCGGTAGTTCTATTCATTGAATTCACCACTTAATAATCTAGGCAATAACAAATCTCTAACACTAGCCAATTCTTCAGAATTTTGGCTATTTACTAAGATTTTCTCTAAAATAGCTTGAATTTTATTTTCAAATAAAATATGACATTCTTTGTTTGCCCTAATAATAGGGAATTTCAATAATTCTTTTGTACTGATATTCGCTTGTGCTGAACCTTTTGAATTCATCTCTGCAAATTCTTTAAATTGTTTCTGGCGTGCTAAACAATAAATGTAATTGTAGAAGTTATGGTTTTTATCTATTTCTTTAGGAAGAAATTTTGCGACTCGTTGATTTAGCATTGCAACTTTTCCTTGTGGAATACGACCAACTTCGCCAACATAACCTGTTAATCCAACCAAAATATCACCACTGGTTAGTAGAAAATCGGGTCTTAGATTTTGATATTCATTGGATACAAAGCCATTACCTTCTACTTCAACAATTATCGGTTTTATCGAACCAATTTTAATTACAGGGATACCTCTTTCAGTCCAATCTGAACTTTTGAAAGCATAGCCATTTTGCATTTCACAGATTTCTGAAAGTGTAGTTTTTTCCCACCCCCTCGGCACTTCCCCAAATCCCTCAACCTCCTCAAATTCACTTGGAAAGGCTTTGGCCATTTCTGCCAATTCTGCGTATTGGGCGGGGTGGGTTTGGGAAAGGGCGGTTAATTCTTCCGGTGTTTTTCCGCTGATGATTTGCTGAGCGGCAAGTTCGGCTTCTGCTTGGGTTTTGCCTTGTGCGAGGCTATCTGCTTTGGCTCGCACGGGGTCGAAATCCACAAACCAACTTTTAAAAATTGCTTGGGCGATTTGTTCTAAGGTTTGGTTGATTTGGGTGTTGAGTTGGATTTTTTTATCGAAAATAGATAATTTTCTTCCAATTTCACATCTATGTACTTTATCTTTTGGAATTCTAATTTTCAATGAATGTGCATTTTCTCTATTCAAACCTGGAACGGCAGAATCAGAATTCATTTCTGATAATCCCAATGTTTTTAATAAATAATAAGTAAATTTTAATTCTTCAATATCATCATTTAGTACATAAAAAGCTGTGTCTATAACCCAAAATGGTTTTTCAGATAAATGAACAGCTCCAACACTTCCTTTTCTTCCGATAATTATTCCTGCACTATCAACACAGCTTGAATTGTGAAAATCTACAACTCCATTTGAGCCATAAACAGGTACATCACCAGAGATACGCTTTGATTGCGGTAATGCTTTTCCATAAATGAAAGGGCAGTATTCTCCAACAGTCGTTTCGATCCATTCTATTTTACTCATACCCCAACCCTCCCAAATTTTTCTTAATCTCTGCTTCTAATTCTGCACTTTGTTTAAACTGTTCTTTCAAAAGTGCGGTCAGTTTTTGCATTTTTTCGGCAAAGGGGATGCCGTCGTCTTCTTGTTCGGCGGTGCCGACATAACGGCCTGGGGTGAGGACGTAATCGTTTTTTGCAATGTCCTCTAAGGTGGCTGATTTACAGAAGGCAGGTTGATCTTCATAGCCTTGTGATTTTTGCCAAGCGTGGAAGGTGTCGGCGATTTTGGCGATGTCTTCATGGGTGAAATCGCGCAGTACCCTAGTTTTCATATAACCGATTTGGCGGGCATCAATAAATAGCACCTCATTTTTACGGGTTTTGTTACGATTTAAAAACCAAATACAGGCAGGAATTTGGACATTGGTAAAAAGTTGTGAAGGCAAAGCGACCATAGCTTCCACAAGATCCGCTTGCACAATGGCTTTGCGGATTTCCCCTTCGTTGTTGGTTTGGCTAGTCATGGATCCGTTGGACATCACCATCGCTATTTTTCCTCTAGGGGAAAGATGATAAATCATATGTTGTAGCCAAGCAAAGTTGGTGTTGCCTTTGGGCGGTGTGCCGTATATCCAGCGGGGGTCGTTTGTGAGGCTTTTATGAACCTCTTCCGTGAATGTGAGGTTAAAAGGTGGGTTCGCCATAATAAAATCCATCTTTTGTTCAAGATGTAATGGCTGGCTGAACGTATCAGCATAATAGTCGCCGAAATCATAGGGAATACCACGAATTGCCATATTCATAATGGCGAGCTTTCGGGTGGTTGGGTTGAATTCTTGCCCGTAGATGGACACTTGGTTGATATTGCCTTGATGGGCTTGAATAAAGCGTTCCGTTTGTACGAAAAAGCCGCCGCTTCCCATTGCCGGGTCATAAACCCGTCCAAAGTAGGGTTCGATCATTTCGACAATGAGAGATACGATGGATTTAGGGGTGAAATATTCTCCGCCCCGTTTACCTTCCGCCTCGGCGAATTGTCCGAGGAAATATTCATAAACGTGCCCTAAAATATCTTTTGCGCCTAGATGAATGGGTTCACCGTTGTAAGAGGCTTGGGTGAAGTTCGTATCAGAAAAGAGATTAATGAGACCACGCAAGGTATTTTCATGGACTTCGTAGCGGCTGACACGTTCTAATGCACCTTTGAGTTTTTCGTTATCTTTTTCTATGGAATCAAAGGCATCATCAATCAGGCGTGCGACACCGGCGAATTTGCCACCCCAAGGTAATTCCGTGCCGGTATTAAAAAGGGCGACAGATTGTAAGGCTTGCCAACGGGCGGAAGGTGGCACCCAGAAGAGATTATCCGCAATATAGTAATCACGATTTTCCAATTCGGCGGTGAGGGCTGCTTGATAGTCTTCATCGGAATCGTAAAAAGTGCGGTCAAGATAAAGGGGATTTTCAGGATCGGCAAGCTCCGCAAGGATTTTTTCCTGATGGGCGGTGAAACTGTCGGAGACGTATTTTAAGAAAATTAAGCCGAGAACAATGTGTTTATAATCGGAGGCGTTGAGTTGTTGGCGAAGATGGTCAGCAGCAGACCAAAGTTTTTTATCTAATTCATTAAGAAAGGCTTGCTGTGTTAGCGTTTCATTGACACAATCTTGGTGGCTTGGCTTGGCATAAAAATTATCCTTTGTAAAGTAAAAAATGGGATTTTTTCGACATTATGTTATTAAAATGTAGGGTGTGTGGATTGGCACAATCCACGCACGTTCTGTTTGTTTGATATGATTCGTGCGTGAATCTTCGATTCACACACCCTACACAATACCGATTTCGTTGAAAAAGAGCGGTTATTTTAACGAAGGTTTTTATGATGGGCAATGGCAAAAGAAAGGCTTTTCCCGTAATTGCACATCAAGCCCTTTCCCCGTAAAATACGCAAATCTTTTGATATGATGTCGCAAATACCGTAGGGTGTGTGGATTGGTACAATCCACGCACATTTTCTCTGCGATACCATATCAGCTATGCCAAAAGTGCGGTCAATTTTAACCGCACTTTTTTTACAGTCAACTATCCTGAGAGATAAACGAGTATGTATAAATTATTCCGTCAATGTATTTTTCAAATGGATGCGGAAACCGCCCATAATTTCACCCTTCAATGTTTAAAACTTGCCGGTCATCCGTTGTTGCAGCCGCTATTGAGATCCGTTATTGGCACGCCAAAAGGTTTGGCGAAAACCGTCATGGGCGTGCGTTTTCCAAACCCTATTGGCTTGGCGGCGGGGGCGGATAAAAATGGTGATGCCATTGATGGTTTTGGCGCATTGGGATTCGGTTTTGTGGAAGTGGGCACGGTGACCCCTCTAGCTCAAGACGGCAATGCGAAGCCCCGCCAGTTTCGTTTAATTGAAGCGCAAGGCATTATTAATCGCAATGGGTTTAACAATAACGGCATTGATTATTTGATCGAAAATGTGAAAAAGGCACGTTATCGTGGGGTGATTGGTATCAATATCGGTAAAAATAAGCAAACTCCATTAGAACAGGGCAAAGACGATTATATTTTCTGTTTGAACAAAGCTTACAATTATGCCGGTTATATCACGGTGAATATTTCATCGCCGAATACGCCGGATTTACGCCAGTTGCAATACGGCGATTATTTTGATGATTTGTTGCAAAGCCTTAAGGCACGTCAAGCGATTTTGGCGGATCAATACAATAAATATGTGCCTATTGCGGTGAAAATTGCGCCGGATTTATCGGAGGCGGAGCTGGTGCAAATTGCAGATAGTTTGGTTCGTCATAAAATGGACGGGGTGATCGCCACCAACACCACCATTTCCCGTGATAATGTGGCGGGCTTGAAAAATGCCGAAGAGCAGGGTGGGTTGAGCGGTAAACCCTTGCAACAAAAAAGCACGGCGATCATTAAACGATTAAATGAAGAATTAAAAGGGCAAATCCCGATTATTGGCAGTGGCGGCATTGACAGTGTGCAACATGCCCAAGAAAAAATGGCTGCCGGTGCCGAATTATTGCAAGTGTATTCCGGCTTGATTTATCAGGGGCCGAAATTAGTAAAAGAATTGGTGAAAGCGATTAAATAATGACAAAAATTTATGATTTACATTGCCATAGCACGGCATCGGATGGTGTATTAAGCCCTACAGAGCTGGTGCAACGGGCAGCAGAGCAAACTGTGAATGTGTTGGCAATATGCGATCATGATACGGTTTGCGGCATTGATGAAGCCCGCTTGGCAGCAAAATCCGTGGGGATTGAATTGATTACCGGTGTGGAAATTTCCACCACTTGGGAAGGTCGCGGCATTCATATTGTCGGACTGAATTTTGACAAAACTCACCCGAAAATGACCGCACTTTTGGCAAATCAAAAAGCCTTGCGTGAGAAAAGAGCGGTAGAAATTGGGATTAAATTAGAAAAAGCCGGTATTCCCAACGCCTATGAAGGGGCGAAAGCCTTGGCGAATGGAGAAGTGACACGGGCGCACTATGCACGCTATTTAGTGCAAATTGGCAAAGTTACCAATGATGGACAAGCATTCAAACGCTATTTAGGACAAGGAAAATCGGCTTTTGTTAAAGCGGAATGGGTGGATATTCCTACTGCCATTGAAACTATTCATTCAGCAGGTGGTATTGCTGTGATCGCCCATCCGTTACGTTATAACCTAACAGGAAAATGGATTCGCAGATTAATGGCGGATTTCAAAACTTGGGGCGGCGATGCCATGGAAATTTCCGGTTACGGACAAACTAAAGACCAACGCCAAATGCTAGCTCGTTGGGCGAATGAGTTTGGTTTGCTCGGTTCGGTAGGGTCAGATTTTCATTTTCCTTGCGGCTGGGTGGAGTTGGGGAAAAATCTTGAACTCCCTGAAGGGGTAGAGCCGGTTTGGGAAAGGTTCTAACAGTTCCCCCCTTTTATAAAGAGGGGCTAGGAGAGATTTTACAAATGCCCCGCATCATTCACTTTTTCAACGCTAAAGCCTTTTTCGCTATCATAATGCACAACGCTGATGGCGGTATTGAGCAGGGAAACGGATTTGCCTTCTTCTCGGTGGTTTTGCCAAGTGGCGCCGCCGAGTAGGGCGATGAGTAAGCGTAATGTATGACCGTGAGAAACCACCAAAATATTGCCTTTATCATGGATTTGAATAATATCCTGTATCGCTTTCATTGCTCGAGCAGCCAGTTGTTCAAAGGTTTCACCACCGTTTGTTTCGGCTTTGTAATTTGCCGGATCGCTTAACATTTGTTTAAATTCAGCCTGTTCACGCAAGGTTTCAACCCATTGACCTTCCCACTTTCCAAAAAATTGTTCGTTTAGTCCTTTATGTTGGAAAAGCGGAATATTGCGTTCGCCAATAATGTATTCTGCCGTATCAATGGTGCGTTTTAAAATGCTGGAATAAGCTGCGACAAAGGGGATAGACTGTAATGCTTTTCCTGCTTTTTGTGCGCCTAAAATGCCTTGTTCCGTGAGGGGCGAGTCGCCATGTCCTTGCATTAAACCCTGTTCATTCCAAAGGGTTCTGCCATGACGGATAAAATAAAAAGTCAGTTGTTTTTTCATCTTTCATAAACCGAGTAAAAAAATAAGGAAGCCGAAACTTCCTTATCAACCATTATTAACGGGAATAATAACCCGCCATTGAACTATATACGGCGTTTTCTGCCTGAATTAAGCTATATTTTGCTTGTAAAATAGCAAGTTGTGAGGTTTTTTCGGTATTTGCCGCATTTAACCACTCACGCAATTCGGACACCCCGGCATTGTAGCGATTACGATAATATTGGGTGATACGCTTATTGTAGTTAAAGGTTTTTTGCTGGTTGGCAAAGGCACTTTGTGCTTGAGTGAAAGCAAAATAGTTGGTATCCACATCATTGAGTGCGGTGGTGATGCTTTGCTCATAATTTAAACGTGCTGTTTCATAATCCGCTTCAGAAATTTTCACATTCCATTTCACCGTGTTCCAGTTGAGGAAAGGTAAACTAATTCCTAAGGTGCCGGCTGCAACAGGGCTATGGAGCGCATTGCCCACTTTGCTGCCCTTTGAGCTTAAACTGCCGCCCAAAGTGATTTCTGGGAACCAACTTTTTTGTGTCGCTTTGGCGTTTTTAAAGGCACTGCTTAAACGGTATTGGTTACCTTTCACATCAGGACGATTGGCGATCACAGAAACCGGTACATTCAAATTCACCCCCACATTTTTTACATTAAGAATATGTGGGAAAGTGATATTAAGCGCTTCTTCCGGTTTTAAATTCAATAAATTACGCAGGGTTTGTTCTGCGGTTTTGCGTTGGGTTTGGAAGTTAATTAAATTATTGCGAGCCGTTAAAACCGATTGTTGGGCTTGATCCACGCTTGCTGCATCGGCAACACCTTGGCTTAGGCGGCGTTGCATAATGTTACTGATATCGTTGTAATATTTGATGCTTTCTTCCGTTGTGCTGATGGCATCATTTAAATAAGCGATTTGATAATAGGTGGTGACCACCGAGTTGATTAAGGAGAGTTTTGTCGCTTCTAAATCTTGTGCAGTGGCCTTGTGTGTCCATTCTGCGGCATCGGCGGAATCTGCTAAACGACGCCATAAATCAAGGGTATAAGCCACATTGAGTGAACCGCCGTGTGAAACGGTTGAAGTAGATGTTGAGGAAGCTGTCATCCCTGCACTCGTATCAATACGACGTTGTGCACCGGATGAGGTGGAACCGCTAAAATTCGGCACTAATTTGGCACCGACCAGGTTTGCATTATAAAGGGCACGATTTACGGCAACGGCAGCTTTGGCAAGATCTTTATTATTTAATAAAGCTTGTTCCACCACACGGTTAAGTTGTGCATCATTATAGAGTGCCCACCAATTTTCTTTCACATTGAATTGTTTTGTGATTTCTTCATAGTTTTGATAATCCGCTTGGCTGGCTTGGTAAGAATCGCCAATATTGGCACAGCCGGCAAGGGTGGTTGCCATGACAATAGCAATGGTCAATTTTTTCATTTTTAACATTGTTTTTTTCCTTCATTAAATCGTGAAAAAAGTGCGGCTGATTTTAACCGCATTTTAGGGTTTTACAAAATCTATTTCTATTCTCGGGCGAGGGCGGTGATTGGGTTCAGTTGTGCCGCACGTTTTGCCGGCATATAACCAAATATCACTCCAATGAGCGTTGAAAATAACACGGCAGTGATAATAGAAGCAGTGGAAAATGCCATAGTGAAATCCTTCATAAATAGATTAAATAGCAATCCGATGAAACCGGAAAGTAAAATGCCGGTAATGCCGCCTATTAAACAAATTAATACCGCTTCAATTAAAAATTGCTGCAAAATATTGGTTTGACGGGCGCCAATCGCCATTCGTACGCCAATTTCTTTGGTGCGTTCCGTGACGGAAACCAGCATAATATTCATCACACCAATGCCACCGACAATCAGCGAAATAAAGGCAATGGAGGAAATCAATAGTTTCATTGTGCCGGTGGTGCTTTCAATGGTTTGTTTAATGGTGTCGCTGTTCATCACGAAAAAATCTTTTTTGCCGTGACGTAGGGTAAGCAGTTCGGTAATGCCTTTTTCCGCTACGGTGGAATTGACATTATCAGCGATTTTCACCGTAATCGAGCTGATTTTTTTGCTACCTGAAATGCGGTTCATCACCGTAGTGTAAGGGGCATAAACATTTAACGAACTGCTTGCACCGCCCATTTGTCGGTCGGATACCACTCCAATAATCCGCAAGGGGCGTTTGTTAAACATCACCACTTTACCAAGGGCGGATTCCTTTGGAAAAATCGCCTTTTTCGCACTTTCATCAATTAAAGCGACTTGGTTATTTTCCAACACATCTTGGGCGGAGAACAAATTGCCTTGCTTAAGGGTTAGTCCTTCCACATCAAAATATTGCTCCCCCACACCTTTTAGGTTGGTGGAGGAGAAGGTTTGATTACCATACACCAATGTGCCACTAGAGGAACTATTCGGTGTGACGCTTTGCACATAGCTTTGTTGATTGAGTGCATTGGCATCATTGACCGTGAGATTTTGCATTTGCTCGGCACGGCGGTCGCCAAAACCGGTTCCGTTAAAAAGGGTCATGGTGCTGGTGCCGATGCCTTTAATATTTTCTAAGATTTTCTGCTGTGAACCGTTTCCTAATGCCACCACGGACACCACCGAGGTGATCCCGATAATGATCCCAAGCATGGTGAGCAACGAACGCATTTTATGGGCGACAATAGCACTGACGGACATCCGAAACGCCTCAACGAGCTGATCTTTACTCAAGCCAAAGTGCGGTTTCATTTTGGCTTGATTTTCAAGTGCACTTTTTACCGTCTCTTTTTGACTATCCGCAATGATTTCGCCGTCTTTAATTTCAATTACTCGGTTTGCACTGGCGGCAATTTCACGGTCGTGGGTGACCATAATAATAGTATGTCCTTCATGGTGGAGCTGACGCAGAATTTCCATCACATTTTGTCCGCTGTGGGAATCTAATGCTCCGGTGGGTTCGTCGGCTAAAATAATTTCACCGCCATTCATTAATGCTCGGGCGATACTCACTCGTTGTTGCTGACCGCCGGAAAGTTGGTTGGGTTTATTTTGCCATTTATCACCTAAGCCTAATTTTTCGAGCAATTGTTTTGCCCGCTCAAGGCGTTGTGCTTGGGGCTGACCGGCATAAATGGCGGGTAGGGCAACATTTTCCGCCGCCGTGAGGCTGGAAAGCAAATTATAACGTTGGAAAATAAAGCCGAATTTTTGGCTTCGCAAATCGGAGAGTTGATCCGCCGAAAGTTGGCTGATTTCTTTGCCGTCAATTTTGTAAGAACCGCTGGTTGGCGTATCTAAACAGCCAATGATATTCATCAAAGTCGATTTGCCCGAACCGGATTGCCCGATAATCGCTACAAAATCGCCTTTCTCAATATTCAGGGAAACATTTTTGAGAATGTGGACACGATTTTCGCCTTCGCCAAAGTAGCGGTTGAGTTGATTAATTTCAATAATATTCATTAAATTTTACCGCACTTTAGAACATTCTCGGCCCACGAGGACTACTGCCCACCTGCTCGCCGGCGGCAACTTGTGAAACGATCACCTTTTCACCTTCCGTTAAACCGGCTTTGATTTCTGTTTGAAAATCATTTTGTACGCCAGTTTCCACTTCACGTATTTCAGGTTGATTTTTCTCATTCAAAATATTAACGAAGGTTTTTCCCTCTCTTTTTTGAATCGCCATATTGGAGACTAACAACACATTTTGCGCATCGGCAATTTTGATATTGTTCTCTGTTGTCATTCCAATACGCAAAGTGCGGTCAGGATTATCCACAATTAAATTGGCGTAATAATAGACCGCACTTGTACTACTTGATGTGCTTGAACTACTTGATGAGGTGGAAGTGTTATCACTTTTTGTGGTGGTTGCAGGGTCAACGGAGGAAATCACGCTTTTATAGTGCGTGTTGGGATCGGATAAAATCGTGAAACTCACGGCTTGTCCGGCTTTTACTTTGGTGATATCGCCTTCGGAAATTTCCGGTTTCACCAACATTTTGTTTAAATCTGCTACGGTGACGATAGTCGGGGTAGTTTGTGCCGAGTTGACGGTTTGCCCTTCAGAAATCGGCGTGGAAATGATTGTCCCGTCAATCGGTGAGGTGATTTTTGTATAGCCTACGTTGGTTTCTGCCGTGTTCACTTCAATTTCTGCTTGTTTAATGGATTCTTTCAACGCTTCCACTTCGGATTTTGCCGCATCAAAGGTATTTTTCGCATTGTTTAGTTCATCAAGAGAGGTGGCTTTTTGCCCATATAATTTTGAATAACGGGCATAGGCAGATTGCGCTACCGTCAGTGCGGTTTCTTTGGCTTTTAATTGGGCTTGATAGCTGGCAAGGGCGGCTTTTTTGGTATTGAGTGTATTAATTTGTGTAGTGGAATCAATATCTGCAATTAAATCGCCTTTTTTCACCTCTTGCCCGAGGCTGACATAAAGCTTGGTAATTTTTCCGGAAACCTGCGCACCGACATCCACCTCATTAATACTACTAATAGAACCGGAGGCCACCACGGTTTTTTCAATATTTCCACGGGTGACGCTTTCGGTAAGATAAGTCGATGGTTGATGGCTATTGCCTGCAAAAAAATAGTAGGCAATGCCGCTTATAACTAAAAGTCCGAGTATAACGAAAATTTTTTTCATTGAGATTTCATTCCAATAATCAAATTTTAATTAATGAACGTTTGTTCAGTTTGTGTATTTTAATGATAAATCAGATGCTTTGCACGAGAAATTTGGGAATAAGACACGCCATTTTGCAATAGGTTTGCCTTGGTTGTGAAATTTTACAGAATAAAATTAGCTGAAAATTAGGAAAAGTAAGGTCTATCCTGATAGCTCGCTTTTTAACTGCAAAACGTATAAAATAGCCGATTATTTTTCTATTGATTTGAGAACGTTATGAGTAATACAGAACATCTTTTAGACAATGCGGAAAATACACGTCCGCATAATTTTATTACCCAAATTATTGATGAAGATTTAGCAGAAGGAAAACATCAATCGGTTTACACCCGTTTTCCACCTGAGCCTAACGGTTATTTACATATCGGGCATGCTAAATCCATTTGCTTAAATTTTGGCATTGCAAAAGATTATAACGGTTTATGTAATTTACGTTTTGATGATACCAACCCTTTAAAAGAAGACGTGGAATATGTGGATTCCATTAAAGAAGATGTGGAATGGTTAGGCTTCAAATGGGCAGGTAAGGTGCATTATGCCTCGGATTATTTTGATACGCTCTATGATTATGCTATTGAATTAATCAAAAAAGGCTTGGCTTATGTGGACGAGCTTTCTCCAGAAGAAATGCGTGAATATCGTGGCACGCTAACAGAGCCGGGTAAAAACAGCCCTTACCGTGATCGCACTGTTGAGGAAAACTTAGCCTTATTTGAAAAAATGAAAAACGGTGAGTTTGCGGAGGGAAAAGCCAGTTTACGGGCGAAAATTGATATGGCTTCACCATTTATGGTAATGCGTGATCCGGTGCTTTACCGCATTAAATTTGCCAACCACCACCAAACCGGTGATAAATGGTGCATTTACCCAATGTACGATTTCACCCATTGTATTTCCGATGCTCTTGAACGCATTACCCATTCATTATGCACATTAGAGTTCCAAGATAACCGCCGTTTGTATGATTGGGTATTGGATAATATTTCTATTGAACGTCCATTACCGCATCAATATGAATTTTCACGGTTAAATCTAGAAGGGACGCTTACTTCTAAACGTAAATTATTGAAATTGGTGGAAGATGGTATTGTGGACGGTTGGAACGATCCCCGTATGCCGACCATTTCAGGTTTACGCCGTAGAGGTTATACACCGGCATCTATCCGTGAGTTTTGTCGCCGTATTGGGGTTACCAAACAAGATAATGTGGTGGAATACAGTGCATTAGAAGCCTGTATTCGTGATGATCTCAACCACAATGCGTGCCGTGCTATGGCGGTGATTGACCCGGTGAAAGTGGTGATCGAAAACCTTACAGCTGAAGAGATATTGACTGCACCAAATCATCCGAACCGCCCGGAATTAGGCGAACGTCAACTGCCTTTCACTAAAGAAATTTATATTGATCGTGCGGATTTCCGTGAAGAAGCCAACAAGCAATATAAACGTCTTGTGCTGGGCAAAGAGGTGCGTTTACGCAATGCTTATGTGATTAAAGCAGAGCGGGTAGAAAAGGATGCCAACGGTGAAATCACCACCATCTTTTGTACCTACGATCCGGATACATTAGGCAAAAATCCGGCAGATGGCCGCAAAGTGAAAGGGGTTATCCATTGGGTTTCTGCGGTGCATAATCATCCGGCAGAATTCCGCCTTTACGACAAACTCTTTACCGTTTCCAACCCGGGGGCAGAAGAAGATATTTGTTCAGTGGTTAATCCAAATTCACTCGTGGTAAAACAGGGTTTTGTGGAACAAAGCCTTGGCAATGCGGTGGCAGAAAAAGGCTATCAATTTGAACGTGAAGGCTATTTCTGTGCAGACAGCAAAGACAGCCGCCCTGAACACTTAGTGTTTAATTTAACGGTGAGTTTGAAAGAAGGATTTTAGTTTAAACAAATAAAGTGCGGTCAAAAATAAGATTGTTTTTCGGTATTATGTAGCAACTGCACAAAGATTTAACCGATTAAAAGTCTTACAATCCCCATTGAAATTTTAACTCAATGGGGATTTTATTATGTCAGAAACCTACCTTGTTTCGCAAATGGTGAAGTTAATTGAGCAATGCTATAAGGAAAATGCGATTATTTCTTATAAGCTCAAAGAGCTTGCCGAACGAGAAAGACTATTAAATGCGCAGATTAGTAGCTTTACGACATCTTTGGGCTATATCGATCCTGATTTTGATGTGAGGACGATTAAGAAAGATTATGATGCGACGAAATTACTTCGTCAAAAGCCTTTTAATAAGAATTTATCCTATCTGATTTCTCAAGTATTCAAACAAAATAATCATTGGAGAAATTTATATTCGATTACGCTTGAAGCAATAAAAATAGACAGAGAACTGTTATCGACTTCTCGTGTTGAAGCCACAATGCAGCATCAATGTGCTATCGGAAATGCCCTGCGTAAGCTATATAAACAAGGGATTATTGAGCGGCAAGAAAAGTATTTACACTACAAGATTAAGAAAAGAGGAATATTTGATACGTCTGAATGGCGGTTAAAACAGATAGAGAACGAAGGATAGTAAAAATAGCGGTGCAATACCGCTATTTTAATTTCCATTGCCAAAGCACCTCTCTACGGCTGATTTGTGTTCGGGTAATCCAATCCCTTTGGTAAAATTCGTTGAGCTGTTTACGAACAGAATCAAGGTGTTTTTCGGTAGGTGTCGCTTGATTTTGTTCAATCTCAAAAATTCGTTGGGTGAGGTCGGCGATGGTAAAGCCTTTGTTGGGTTCATTGCGTAGGATTTGAACAAGGTATTTGCGGATTTTGCCTTTGAATAACTTAAATTTACGGCGATAAACAAAGTTTTGCGTGTTGTAAAGCGTAATATCGTTTTCCTGCTGCATTAAATCAATGGCACACTTGAGTGTCGCAATGTTGGCATCAAGCAAGGCTAAGTGGTGTAAAACCTGCTTACGCTCAAACTCAAATTCTTTAATCTTCTTTTCTAAATTGTATGCCATCAGCTTTTTCCTACTGCCAAATCACTTCTTGATGAATGATTTTACGTTGCCAATAACCGCACCATTCGTTGTTTTCGTTGGTGGTTTTTAAGCATCGACTGAGTACATCAATAAACTGGGTTTTATTGGATTGACGGCGGTTATCCTCGCGGTAGGCGATTTCGTTGGCATAGTTGAGCAAATATTCGTTACTGATGCGGTGAACCTGCCCGTAGTACATTCGCTTGAATCGACTGAATAGACTTTCCGCCTGATTATTCGTTACGCCTAAATCGTTTCGATATTCCTCTTTATGGTTGACAGTGCGTAAATCATAATACGGCAGCAAGACATCATAGGCATTGCTTTCATCGGTATTAATTCGCGCATTAGGCTTAATGAATTTGTCAGCAAAGCTTTTTACTACGGATTGTGATTCACTATGAGCCACGAAAACAAGTGAACGTTTTGCCCCATAGTGTAAAACATTGTTGGCTTTTTCGTCCGCAGAATAATGCTCACGAGCGACCATCACACAACGCTTATTTGGATTTTGATGTTCTTTTAAACGATAATCCAAGCGGTCAGATTTTTTGTTTGCTTTGCGTGGTGCGGGATGAACGTAAGTCCCGTCCATATCAATTTCACCGGAAAGCGGCTGCATATCACGGCTTTCCAGCAAGGCTTTACGGAATTTATAGGATAACACAAAGGCAGTGCGAGGGTTTAATTTGGCGTTACGCGCCAGTTGGAGTGAAGATAAGCCTTTCACAGCATTGACCCATTCCATCAAGGCATAAAGATAGACTTTAATCGGTTTCTTACGATTGGCAAAAATTGTGCCGGACGTTACGCTAAAAGTATGCTGACAATGTTTACAACGCCATTGATTGCGTGTTTTGATACGGTAGGCGATATGTTGAACACCGCACTTCGGGCAAACCACATTCTCTTTATTTCCCCATCGAAGCTCGCAAAGCAAATCGAACGCTTGTTCGTCTGAGAGTTGAGCTATCTCATAGGACGAAAGCGTGCGAGCTTTGCTTGAGAGGAGGAAATGTTGGGCCATAATCAGTTTACAGTTTGTGCGAAAAATAGTTATAATAATGCTCAAATAGGCATTTTTCATTCTTTAATGATGCCATAAATTTCCCTGAAAGTCAATAAGGAATGCAAAATTGAGCATTAAAGAACAATTACGCTTTAGATTGCGCTCTGTCATTGAGAGCAGTAACACATCAATCAAAGCCTTTTCCGAACAAACTGGAATACCGTTAAGAACACTATATAATTATTTAAGTGGTGAGCGTGAACCGAGTGTAGAAAATATAATAAAAGTTGCGAGTGAATTTAATATTAACTTGAATTGGCTTTTATTAGGTAAAAATGAAATGTATTTAAATGATTCACTAGAATTGACACTAAATTCAAGCGAGTTAGAACTATTAAATAAGTATAGATTGACAAATGATTCAGGAAAAATAATTTTACAAAAAACAAGTGAAATTATTTTAAATGAATTAAAATAAATAGTTGACAAATAAAATAAAGGACGCAAAATGAGCCTACAAGCCTACAAGCCTACAAGCCTACAAGCCTACAAGCCTACAAGCCTACAAG
>NZ_MLHL01000042.1 GCF_002000545.1 Rodentibacter trehalosifermentans
TAGTCTTTTCTTTATACCAAAATGAGGTAATCAAATGAATATCAATGAAGCTCTTAATATTTTAAATCTTTCCGGATCTGTAACAAAAGCAGATATTGCAAAGGCTTATAAACGCCTTGCGGTAAAATACCACCCTGATAAAAATCCGACTGGCGCGGAAATGATGAAAATCATCAATGCAGCGTATGAAATGCTTAAAAATCTTGATTTAGAGGAGATTAAACATACAGACCAAGAAAATGCGTACAACTACGCGGAAGTTTTGGAAGAAGTTATCCGTGAAGTTTTGAAAATGCACGGCGTAATTATTGAAATCTGTGGTAACTGGATTTGGCTTTCAGGGGAAACGCGTCAATATAAAGAACAAATTAAGGCTTTGGGCTGCTTGTGGGCTTCTAAAAAGAAACAATGGTACTTCCGACCAGCTGAACATAAAAGTTCACGTCATAAAGCGTGGGATATGGATAAAATCCGTTCTCACTATGGTTCAGAAATCTTGAAAGGAAATTCTTTTCTTAATCTTAATGACTTTCAAAAAACAACTTTACCGGCAGCAGCTTAATTTTTAATTGATAGCCCGTGAAAACGGGCTTATAGGGGCGAAATATGTGTTTAAATTTTTTAGATTTAGAAAGTAATTTTTCAAAAAAAGTGAACGAATGGGAAGAAATTCTCGCTTATTATGATGATTATGTAGATGATGATGAAGTTTGGGCGATTGCTCGGGAATCAAAGCAAGTGCCTATATTAGCGAACATTTATCAAGCAATTTTATTGAGTAAAATTCAGTATCATTTTTGCGAAGATTTAGGCTCGGAAGAGGTTAAATTTTGGACTTACATCAATTCAATAGATACGCATTTGCATATAAATGAAATAGATATTTTAACTTTTGATAATTATAAAGAGGCGTTAAATAGAGCTAAGAAAAATTTAAATTAACCTTTTAAAAAAATTATAAAATACTTTGTTTTTTACTTGTATTTATTTTTTGAATTTGCTATTATAGTCTCAAGTTAAGCGGGAATGGTTGCTAAATCTTACCGCTTAACGATATGCCAAAAGTGGCAATCTAATCTTAAATCTTAAGAGGATTTCAAAATGTCTAATCAAGACTTGAAAAGCCGTTTTTCTGCGGTAGTAACCGAATTTTTTAATACTAATCCGCTTTGTTCTTTTTGGAAAAAAGAACAAAACGGGCTTGATTTCTGCGCTCAAATTCAAGGTGTGAAAGTGAGTATTGAATTTATTGTAGGATCTAGCCGGGTTAAAGCCTGTGTTTCTGTTGGTAAATATAGAGAACGGGGGTATTTATACCATAAAATTTCCTTTTCTCTTGATAAAAAATCGTTTGCCAGCGATTTTAAAAGATTGGCTTTTGATAAAGTGGAAAATGCAATCAATGAAATTGTGTCGTATAGAAATGAACGCAAACTAATCGAAGAAAATTTTGAACATAAATTACAAGCATTTCGCCGTTATTTTCCCTTTGAAGCTAATTTGTCGGGGCGAATTTCAACCCGGGGGGGCGCAATGCCTAAAAAATTAAGATCGGTTGAGCTTTCAGGTATGAATGGCGAAAGAGATTACTATATGAAGCAACTTACATTTTCATCTGATGATACTGATTTTCTAATGAAAATTTGTGCTTGCGTTTCTGAATTGCTTAAGCAATAAGACGCGTAAATAAGTGAATTTAGCGGTTAAATCGCTTGATTTAGCCGCTTGTTAGGCAAATAATATCAATACATTAAGGCTTAAATATGAATTTACTATCAATGACTAAAAACCAAATTTTTAATTTACTTTACAACCTTTCAGGTTACTCTTTCAACGAAAAAGCGTTTGTAGAGCTGCTCAAAAAACGCGGATTTGAAGCCTCAACAGGCAAAATCAGAAATTGGCGACGTGCAAACACTGATAATCAAAATTATCGCCCTGTGCCGGATTTTGTTTTAGAAGTGATTTTTGAAGAATTCTTTAAGGCAAAAAGAGCGAATGATGGTGTTTTAACGCTACCATTCATTCAACCAGTAAAGAAAATCGAAGAAAAATAGTTACCTTGTAACTGATAAATATGCGGAGAACAAGCAAGGGGTAAAATTTATTGAATTAGAATAGAAAAATACCTAGCTTTTGCTAGGTATTTTTACAAAACAAATATGCGGTATTTACTTAATAATAGCTATCAAGTGGGGCTATTATCATAAAAAAACAGGCAAAATACAAGTATTTCAGCCGCTTTTTTATAATAATGCGGATCGCTTCGCGTTCCGCTCAATGTGTACGGAGGAATGATGAATAGGGAATTACTTTCAATTACTTTGCAAATGATAAAACCTCTTAATGATCTTGAACATAATTTGTCTTGTGATATTGGAGAAGTTGTCTTTACACACCCCTTAACAGAAATGCGAATAGAGATATATAAAAAATTAGAATGTTATGAATGGCGATTAGTGTTAATTGAGCCTACAAACACTGGAGTAGCGCAAAAAGTCTGTAAATTTGATAGTTCAATGTGTTTTTATTCTTCTCTCAACGCCGCATTAAGGGACGCTCTTTTATTTTCCTTTATAAATAATTTTTAGCAAAAGCTGCTTAATTTTAAGCAGCTTTTGCTTCTTTTCTTAATCTGTATGCTGTTGAATTAGATATATTGTATTTTTGAGCTAATTTAGAAATAGAATAATTCTTTTTTACATCACGCCAAAATGCCTTTTTCTGCTCTTCTGTGAGTGCTTTAGGTCGCCCACCTTTGCCGTCCTCTCCTTTTGCTAAACGCCCCTCTAAGGTTCTCTCTCGAATTAAATTGCGTTCCATCTCGGCTAATGCTGCCATAAACACAAATTTAACCTTATCGAATGGATCGGCGCGTTTTTCTGTATCAATCACTCCATCAAGACTTTTTAGTCCTATTCCCCGGCTTTCCAATTCTTCATAAAGGTTTAAAATTTGGCTTGTGCTTCTCCCTAGCCGGTCTAATTTAGTTACAACGATTGTGTCGCCCTCGCGGACAAAATCGAGCAATTCTTTTAATCTTGAAGCATTTTTTTTCTTTTCACCAGAATTTTTACCGGTGAAAATTTTAAAGCAGCCAATGTCTTCAAGCTGTTTTATCTGTTCTTCATAACTTTGCCCGACTGTACTTACCCTAGCAAATCTGATTAGCGGCATAAAATAACTCCCAATACCAATTCAAAACTTAATGCTTAATATCCTTGTTTTCTTAGTGCTTTAAAAAACTCTAACATATCTCCAATTTCAAATGATTCTCCACTAAATGATTTTCTAAGATAATGTCCTAAAGAATTTCTAAATCCAAATTCGGTTTCTTCTATTGGTCGGAAGTCAAAATACCGCTTGCCATATCGAAGTTTATATAACTCAGAATAATAGTAGTCCTTACTTTGTATATGGGCTTTTAAATATTCATTTTTTTCGAGAAAATAGGAATCAAGATCGAGTAACGATATTATATACTTGTTTATATCTTCTCTATACTCGTCCCATTCTTTACATACGCCTCTGTTTGTATCTAATACCTTATTTAATTCTTCTCTAGTTATTCCGCCTAATAAGCGTATAAGAAATTCTTTTACTTTCATTTTGTTTTCCTTTGTTCAAAACTTAACATTAATAAAATTTTATAAAAATTAGCTTAGTCACCATTAGAACTATTAACCATAAAAAAATAAACATTGGTAAATTGGAAGCCTTAATTCCTGCAAATGTTTTAGGATATGATTCAGTAGATTTAGTTATATTATCTAAATTTAGATTAGATTTGCTAGAATTTAAAGCATCATCTAAATTTAGATTGGATTTCTCCCATTGTTCTAATTCGTGATTAGATTTTTTCACAAAGTAAAGGTAAATCGCATAAATAATCAATGCAGAAATAATTGACAGTATCCAAATTAATTTCATTTTATCATCCTATATTGCATGTTAAAAATCAAAACTTTCTAAGTTTTGTTCTTACATCATCTAAATTCATTCTCTTTGGATTTTTTTCGGTGTCTAATAAGTATAAACCTAGCCCAACAAATAAAATTAAGAAAGTTATTCCATAAAACATTTATTACCCCTATCTATTCAAAACTTAACGAATTTAATGAGTTTAACTGTTCTGTTAAATCTTGCTTTATTGTAGATACTCTTACGTAACCTATCTTGGTTATTTTTTATTTTCTATGAATTTATCGATTTTTTTGATATATTGTTCATTTTTCCTTTTTTAATTTCTTCCGATTGTTCATACTCTAGCTTGTTAATAAATTTCATTAGATCTCCTTCTTCTATATAATCCTTGCCTATTTTTTCTAAGATAAAAGTCTTTAATTTACTTATTGTATCTGGAGAGAGTAAGCATAATAACTCATTATGTAATAATTTTTCTACACGAATGCTTATAAATAGATGCCCTATAGATACAAGGAGTAAAAGAAGAAGAAAGGTGAGTAATACATGAGTCATAGTTCTAGTGAACGGGCTAGAAAATGAGTATTCATCAGGGATAGAGTTATACCAATAATTGCTAAGCAGTATAGCCGTTATGGAACAAGACACCATAAGGATTATAAACTTGTATAAAAACAGTTTCCGATATAGCTTTCTTAATATTTTTATATCATTTTTCATATTTGTATAGCCTACTTAATTATGTTTTGTACTATTGGATTTTCTAATAATTCACTTATAGAAGAAGTGAAAAATATCATAAATAAACCAAATAAAAGAAGAAATAAGATTATTTTTATCTTTTAAACTTAACGCTATTGCTCTGAATTTTTCTCTGATTTGTCTGATACCTTTGATTCAAGCTCAGCTTCTACTTCCGATATATATTTTTCCATATTGTCAAGCAATAGACCGTCCATTGCCATTTGACAAATGTTCTTATTTACTCCTTGAATTGCAAAAGCCTGCTCTTTGAGCTTTGGATAATTATCTAGTAAAGGCTTAGAATGGGCTTTTGCTGATAGACAATGGAGTCCTATTATTTCAGGAAGTGTGCCGCCTAATTCAAGATTCTCATATATTAGGTATTTGTTTGCGTTACTTATATCTTCCTTTGTAAAGGTTTTACCAATAACTAAAGCCGGGAATATAGATAAGATTGTGATTAATGTTTTTTTCATTTTATTTTCCTTAAAACTTAACAGATTTGAATAAGATAATACAGCTATATTCAAAACTATTTAATGTTTATTTTTGACTATATTCAAAAATAAATGACGTGCTTTTGAATATGCTTGATTGTTTTTTATCTCTCTATTTTGTATAATAAAATCTCAATTTATAATTTAAAAGAGAGGGGAATATGTACGCCATTGCTTTTGATCTCGATACTTCTATGTTAAAAGAGCTATACTCAACAGAGAGTTGGCAAAATGCCTACGGTGATATTAAAAAGACACTTGAATCTTTAGGTTTTGATCATCAACAAGGTAGCGTGTATTTTGGTGACAAGGATATGACTGCGGTCAAATGTGTTTTAGCAGCACAAACACTATCTAAAACTTACTCTTGGTTTAAGCCGTCAGTATCAGATATTAGAATGTTAAGAATTGAAGAATTAAACGATCTGGCACCTGCACTATAATTTATCTGTACATTTCCAGCCTCTAGCAAATTGTTAGAGGCTTTTTATTTGGGGGCTTCCCCTCCCGTTGGTCGGGT
>NZ_MLHL01000043.1 GCF_002000545.1 Rodentibacter trehalosifermentans
AATCTACGTCAGCCCCATTTTTTACTATCTATCCATGTAGCAGTTGCTACATTTTTCCTTTTGTGCATTTGCTACATACTACCGTGATTTTTCGATTAGGAGAATTTAATGAACAAAATATTTAGAGTAATTTGGAACCACGCCACCCAATCTTGGGTCGCCGTGTCCGAATTAACCAAAGCGAAAGGCAAAACGAAATCCAAAACGGATAAAAGAATTTCGATTTTTGCCGTTTCATTGATTACAGCAGGGGCGACCGTGATTGGTGGCTCAGCGTTGGCGGCGGTTGCGATTGGTGATGGTACTAATCAAAATGGAGGAAGCAATGTTGCTGGTGGGCAAGCATATGCGTCAGGTTCTAGTGCGATTGCTGTTGGTTGGGGGGCGAGAGCACCAGCTACTCAATCTATCGCTATCGGTAATGACGCCAATGCAAGTGGTTATATTTCAGTTGCCATTTCTTCATCAGCAAAAGCCTCAGGTGATAACTCCATTGCTATCGGTAATCGCTCAAATGCGACAACTAATCGAGCTATCGCAATTGGTGATAATGTAACCGTCGTTGCGGGTGATGAACCGGGTGCCACTGCGGGTATAGCAATTGGTGCAGACTCCTACGCAGAAGGACAAGGTTCGATTGCGGTTGGTTTAGGTAATAAGGCGATTGGGCATAGATGGGGATCAATGCCACTACCGGAGCTAAAGAAAGTATCGGTCGTGATTCCTCCATTGCCATTGGGGAAGGAAACACAGCGTTAAATTCAAGTTTTGCGATGGGTCGTCATAATAAGGCTACGGGCGATGTTTCTACCGCATTTGGTGTAAACAGTACCACTTCAGGTCAGCAATCTGTTGCCTTTGGTACAAATGCAAATGTGTCTGGTAATTTCTCCTACAGTATGGGTTCTTTTTCAAGCGTAGAAAGCAATTTCTCGGTAGGTATTGGCTACCAAGCTCATATTTATGGTGCAGCGGGTTTAAGTAGAAATAGTACGGCAGTAGGAGGACGTTTAGCCGTCATCACTAATTCCCATAATGCCTCTCTTTTTGGTAGCTATTCTAATATAAACACGAGTGATTATGCGACGGCGATTGGTGCGAATAATACAATTACAAATGCGCCAAGATCAGGTGTGCTAGGGACAAATAACACCGTTTCCGGCACTGATAGCTATGTAATGGGTAACAATGTCACCTTAACGACAAGTGGCTCAGTGGTGTTGGGAAATCATTCGTCTGGGAACGAAGTTGTCACCGCGGCACCAAATGCAACAATTGATAGCTTTACCTATAATGCATCGCGTTTTGCAGGGAATGATTTCACCGACCGCAGCGGGCATTATGTCAGCGTAGGATCAAAAGGTGCGGAACGCCGTATTTTACACGTTGGTGCCGGGCGTATTAATGCCAACTCAACGGATGCGATCAACGGTTCTCAGCTTTATTTAGTGGCAGCGCGTGTTGAAGAAATTGCCAATAATAGCAGTAATATCGTAACCGGTGAATCCAAAACGGAAGACGGTAAAGCTGTACCAAAAACTACGACAACTTATCAAGATAAAAACAATCCGAGTCAAGAGGTTGTCAAGAAAGACGATGGCAAATTCTACTATAAGGGCACGAATATTGTTGTTCAGCCTGAAAATGTGATCACAAATGTCGGCGATGAGAATAAAGTTGCCACTGTAGGTGACATTACCAATACAATTAATAACACCGGCTGGAAAACCACACCAACTAAAGTGGTGGATAAAAACGGTAATGACATTACAAATACTGCCGGCACAACACTGGTTAATCCGGGCGATAGCGTAAACTATGTCAACGGTAACGGCACCACTGCGAATGTCACCGTGGTGAAAGGCGAAGATGGTCAACCGGATACGGTGAATGTCAGTTATGATGTGAAAGCAGCCGACAACACCATTACTGTGAATAATGATGGTGTGAAAGTGAACACCGGCGAATCAAATATGACCAATAAAGGTCAAGCAACTTCAGCGACTGATAAACAAGGCAATCCATTAACTGTAACGATTGATGGAAGCGGCAACAAGGTTTATACCGATAAAGATGGTAAAAACGTTGATGCGAATAATGTCGTTGATAACTCAACGAAAATTGCCACCGTGGGCGATATTGTTAACACCATTAACAACGTATTCCACACAGTGAACGCAACAAACACGGGTGAAGCGGTAACGAAACAAAACGGCACAACACAGGTGAATGCGGGTGATACGCTTGAGTTTGTTGCCGGTAAAAACTTGGTCGTAAACCAAACTGGTGGACGCATTGTTTTTGCAACGGATAATAATGTCACCTTTAATCACGTAAACACCACAACATTAACAGTGGGCAATAATGTTAACGGCCCGAAAGTGGATTTCAAAGCCGAGGGAGCTACCCCTACGAATGTGACAAATACTCAGCCGGATTATGCGTTAAATATCAGCACAAACGGTAAACCAACCCAAATTACCGGAGTAGGTTCGGTGTTAAATACCAAAAATATTGATGGTATTCCTCAGTCAAATGGTACGGACAAATTACTCAATCTAACAAACCTACCTCAGAATATTTTAAATTCAGTGGCGACTGTGGCGGATTTAGCCAACATGGGTTGGGTTGTCTCAGCGAAAGGGAACAACTACACCAACACGGTGAAAAATGCCGATGAAGTGAATTTTGTCGGTGATGGCGGTGTGACGGTGACAGGCTCTGATAAAGGTGAGGTCCGCACGATCACGGTGAAAGGCAAAGAAGTGAACTATACCAACAACGGTAAAAATGTACCGGGAACGGATAGTTCAAATAATAATACGAATGCAACGGCGGGTAATGTTGATAACGTCAATTACAAAGACGGCAAGGGCACAACCCCGAATATCACTTATACCAACGGTACGTTAAATGTGGCATTTGATGTGAAGGGAGCGAACGGCACTCAAACCACTTATGAGTATGACCCGGCCACTAACAGTTTTAAATTTAATGTAAATACGACCGCACTTTCGCCGGATACCACAGACGGTAAGATTACCGTTCCAAATGGTCAGGGCAGTGGTGGATTAGTCACCGCTATTGATGTTGCCAATGCGATCAATGCCGCTTATTGGAAAGTGGGGGATAATGCCGGCAATATTATGCATAACGTGAAAGCCGGCAATCAGGTGAATTTTGTAAATGGTTGTGCCACAACCTCATCAGTCACCAAAGAAGCAAATGGCGCGAATAATGTTACATTTAATGTGAAGTACGATAACTCGACTATCGGTGTTAATGATAAAGGTGAATTATATGTTATAGATGGAGGTAAAGGCGCAACGGGCGCTACTGGTGCTACAGGAGCCACAGGTGCTACAGATGCTACCGGCGCCACAGGTGCTACTGGCGCGACAGGTGCTACAGGCGCGACGGGTGCAACCGGAGCCACAGGTGCAACCGGAGCCACAGGTGCGACAGGCGCAACAGGCGCGACGGGTGCAACGGGCGCTACAGGTGCTACGGGTGCTACGGGCGCAACAGGTGCCACAGGTGCTACAGGCGCGACGGGTGCAACGGGCGCTACAGGTGCAACCGGTGCTACGGGTGCGACAGGAGCTACAGGTGCTACCGGCGCCACAGGTGCTACGGGCGCAACAGGTGCCACAGGTGCTACTGGCGCGACAGGTGCTACAGGCGCGACGGGTGCAACGGGCGCTACAGGTGCAACCGGTGCTACGGGTGCGACAGGAGCCACAGGAGCCACAGGTGCTACAGGTGCTACCGGCGCCACAGGTGCGACGGGTGCTACGGGCGCAACAGGTGCCACAGGTGCTACAGGCGCGACGGGTGCAACGGGCGCTACAGGTGCAACCGGTGCTACGGGTGCGATAGGAGCCACAGGTGCTACTGGTGCTACCGGCGCCACAGGTGCGACGGGTGCAACAGGTGCTACGGGTGCGACAGGAGCCACAGGTGCTACAGGTGCTACAGGCGCGACGGGTGCAACCGGAGCCACAGGTGCGACAGGCGCAACAGGTGCTACCGGAGCCACAGGTGCTACAGGCGCGACGGGTGCAACCGGTGCTGATGGTAAGAATGCCGAAGTTAAAGTTAAAGATAATGGAGACGGCACTCATACAATCACAATTAAAGATGGTAATGGTAAAGAAACCACTACAACTGTGAAAGATGGTAAAGACGGTAAGGATGCAACCGCTTCTTGGATTATCCAAGAAAATAACGGAAAAGATGGTAACGCAAGCCATAGTGTTAAAAACGATAACGAAGTAAGTTTTAATGACACTAATACCGTTAATGTTACTGTTACACCAAGCGGAACGACGACTAATTTAACCTTTGATGTAAACACTGGTACTATCACAAAAGCCGGTGATGATGGTAAAGTTACAGCTACTAAAGGAGATGAAAGTAAGGTCGCTACGATTGGAAACGTTGTAGATGCCATTAATAGTGCCGGTTGGATTACAAATGGTAAAGATGCAAACGGTAACAATGTATCGACAGTTGTGAATCCAGGTGATACCGTTAATTATGTTAATGGTAATGGTACAACAGCTAATGTGACTATTACTAAAGGTCAAAACGGTCAACCGGATACGGTTAATGTAACCTATGATGTGAAAGCCGGCGATAGTACAATCATTGTTGATAAAGACGGCGTAAAAGTAAATACCGGTACGTCAACAGTTGATAATGATGGTCGGGCAAATGCAACGGTGACTCATCTGAATGGAACAACTGTAAATAACAGCAATAAAGTTGCCACAGTCGGTGATATTGTTAATACCATCAACAAGGTATCTCATAATGTGACGATTAAAGATTCTAATGAGCAGCTGAAAGTTCAGACTACTGTATCTCCTGCACAAGTGAAGGCAGGATCAACAGTAACTTATGAAGCTGCGAAGAATTTGATCGTAAATCAAAATGGTACAACCATTACCTATGGTTTAGCGAAAGATGTTGACTTAGGTAAAGATGGTAGCTTGAAAGTAAACAATGTCACCATTGATAACAACGGTATTAATGCCGGTGGTGATCGGATCACGAACGTTAAAGCGGGTGAAAACGCGACAGATGCCGTGAACGTTAGCCAGTTGAGAGGCAATATTACTAATATCAACAACCGTATCAACAAAGTAAGTAAAGAAGCCCGTAGCGGTATTGCCGGTGCAAATGCGGCGGCGAGCCTTCCACAGGTTTATCTACCGGGTAAATCAATGATGGCTGCTTCAGCGGGAACCTTCAAAGGTGAAAACGCCTTCTCTGTGGGTTATTCACGTGCAAGTGATAACGGTAAGCTTATCTTGAAACTTCAAGGTAATGTGAATAGTCAAGGTGATGTGGGTGCCGGCGTAGGTGTCGGTTACCAATGGTAATTTAAACCTCTGATACTTTAGTTCAAGACCCGACTTCGGTCGGGTTTTTTATTGCTTGTAAAACAAGAGAAAAAACAACCGCACTTATTAAATTAAGAAATAACTAACAGATTTTACAGATTATTTTTATTATAATTAACAAAAATTATCGACAAGTTAATTAAAGGGAAAGAGTTATGTCTCAAGAGAATAAAAAAACAATTTGCTTAAATATGATCGTGAAAAATGAGTCTGCTATTATTGAACGTTGTTTAGATTCATTGGTTAATCAAATTGATTATTGGGTTATTGTTGATACAGGATCTACGGATAATACACAACAAATTATCAAAGATTATATGCAGAAAAATAATATCCCGGGAGAATTAATCGAGCGCCCTTGGGTTAATTTTTCTCATAACCGTAGTGAAGCGTTAGAATTAGCGGAAGATAAAGCGGACTATATTTTATTATGTGATGCAGATATGGAATTAAAAATTATTGATCCTAACTGGAAAAATGAATTAAAAGGCGATCCTTCTTATTTAGTTGTACAGAAAAATAATATATTAAGATACCATAATATTAGATTGGTAAATGGTCGCTTGAAAGAAGGGAAGCGTTTTCGTTATTGGGGCGCGACACATGAATATTGTGATTCTATTGAGGGGAATAACTCTCCTGCATTTATAACGGGGATTGAATTTGCAGATTATCAGGATGGAGGTGCTAAAAAGGATAAATTTGAGCGTGATATTAGATTACTAACAGAAGAAATTAATAGAATTAAAGCATTAGAAAATGCAACAGAAGAAGAAAAACAGAAAGCTATTGATATGGGGTTATGGCATCGTAGAGAAGGGTTAATTCAGCGTTGCACATTTTATCTGGCTCAAACTTGGCGTGATTTAAATGAACACCAAAAAGCATTAGAAACCTATGAAAAACGTACCGCACTTGGTGGTTGGGTAGAGGAAATTTATTATTCACTATTACAAATTGCTTTGCTTAAAATTAAATTATTCCTTAGATGATATTCAGCAAGCATTTTTAAGAGCCTATGAATATCGTCCCCAACGTGCAGAAAGTTTATATTTTTTAGCCCGTCATTTACGATTAAATAATCATATTAAGCAGGCTTATATTTATGCCTATGCTGCGGTAAATACGCCAAAAAGTAAAGATAGACTCTTTGTTAATCGTAGCGCTTATGGTTGGCAGGAAAAAGATGAATTAGCGGTTGCTGCTTATTGGGTGGAAAATTATCAACTTTGTTATGATATTTGTGTAGAATTATTAGCGGATCCAACTATTAATGATGAAACGAAAAAACGTATCCAAGCTAATTTGAATTTTGCTAAAGAAAGATTGGATTAAGTAATTATATATTTCTATTAAATGAGGATAACAATGAAACGAAAAGTATTATTTCTTTATTTTTCTATGCCAATTGGTGGTGCTGAGGCTGTATTAATTACCTTAATATTGCGGCACAACACCCTGATTATCAGGTGGAGCTCGCATTATTAGAACCTTCGGAAAAATATAATATGGATAAAATTGATCCTAAGGTGAAAGTTCATTTTATTTTAAGTGAGGCAGAATCTCAATTTCTTCGTTATAACAATTGGAAAGTCAAAGATAATTCTGAGGATGAAGTGGCTTATCATAGAGGTTGGCTGGATCATCTCTCAGAAAGTCGTCGTGAGCGACTAACGAAATTAATTGATGAGCAACAATATGATGTCATCATTGATTTTCTTAATTGCATTGGGTATCACTTAAAAAAAGAGTTTATAAGTAGTATCGACCGCCCATATATTTATTGGATTCATTCAAATAGTGATTTTAGTCTTTGGAAAGAAAGGCCTGATTACTACAAGCCAATTTTAAATAAATATAATATTTTTGTTTCAATATGCAAAGATATGGAAAGGAACTGTCAAAAAGTGCTGAGAAAAGATTTTAATTTGGCAGGAAAAACAGTAAAAACAATTTTTAATCCAATTGATATAAATAGAATTATTCGAGTCTACGATAATTATTTAGAAGAAGATAATGAGCTTCTTAATCAACCATTTATTTTACAAGTTTCAAGATTAAGTGAAGGTAAAACCATATTAAATTGATAGAACTTTATGCAAAACTTAAAGCAAAAGGCATTAAAGAGAAATTATATATTATTGGTGAAGGTCCTTCCCGAGAAATGTTAGAAGAAAAAATCCGCGAATTAGACTTGGAGCAAGATTGCCTATTATTGGGTAAGCGATTAAATCCATATCCTTTTATGAGAAAAGCTAAATTGTTCGTACATACTTCGTTCTTTGAAGGGCTGCCAACGGTATTTATTGAAAGTATGATTTGTGGCACGCCTGTAGTGGCATTTGATTGCCCAACAGGACCTCGTGAAGTTTTAGACAATGGTAAGTATGGTGAGCTTATTCCAATGGGGGATGATGATTTATTTGTTGAAAAAACCTATGAATTACTTACCAATGAAGATAAACGACAAGCATTTATTCAAAAATTACCTGAATCCTATGCCCGTTTCTCAATGAGAACCATTGGAAGACAATTCTTTGAATTAATTGAAGATACCATTTTATTTAGTAAATTTGATGTTTAATATAACAATATTATGTAGCAGTTGCACAAAGTCGTTTTGTTCGCTTGTAAGGATACACTGCTTTAACCTATTGAAATAACTTGATTTTTATAGCGGACACACGCAGTGTGTCCCTAGGTTTTGTTAAAATTTCTGTTTTTGTGCATTTGCTACATAATACCGGAAAATATTAATTACTCGGAATTTGACCACACTTTACTCTTAGCCCTGACGATAGGTGCTGGGAGCAATAAAAAACTCTTCCAAAACCCACCGCACTTTCTCATCCTTTCCCTACCAATTTATGCCGTTTTACGGTATTTTACGCCGCGTTTTATAAGGTAAAAATTCCGCCAAAGTGCGGTCAAAATTTAAGGTGATTTTATGCAAGAACAATACCGTCCCGATATGATTGAGCCGAAGGTTCAACAGTATTGGGCTGAAAATAAGGTTTTCAAAGCCGTTAAAGATGCAAGCAAAGAGAAATATTATTGTCTTTCCATGTTCCCGTATCCTTCCGGCCGTTTGCATATGGGGCATGTGCGCAATTATACGATTGGCGATGTGATTTCCCGTTATCAACGGATGAACGGCAAAAATGTGTTGCAGCCGTTGGGTGGGATGCGTTCGGTTTGCCAGCGGAAGGGGCGGCGATTAAAAACAAAACCGCTCCGGCAAAATGGACTTATGAAAACATTGAATATATGAAAAACCAGCTCAAAATGTTGGGCTTTGGTTATGATTGGGATCGTGAAATTGCGACCTGTAAACCGGAATATTACAAATGGGAGCAATGGTTTTTCACCGAGCTTTACAAAAAAGGCTTGCTTTACAAAAAAACCTCTACGGTGAACTGGTGCCCGAATGATGAAACCGTGCTTGCTAACGAACAAGTGCATGATGGTTGCTGTTGGCGTTGCGATACCCCGGTGGAACAGAAGGAAATCCCTCAATGGTTCATCAAAATTACCGATTATGCCGAGCAATTATTAGGCGGGCTGGATAATCTTCCGCAATGGTCGGAGATGGTGAAAACCATGCAACGCAACTGGATTGGACGTTCCGAAGGGGTGGAAATCACCTTTGATGTTGCTGATACCAATGAGAAAGTTGCCGTTTACACCACCCGTCCGGATACCTTCTATGGGGTTAGCTATTTAGGCATTTCCGCCGCTCATCCTTTGGCAAGCCTTGCGGCACAAAACAACCCTGAATTAGCAGCTTTCATTCAAGAAGCGAAAAATGCCAAAGTGGCGGAGGCGGATCTTGCCACAATGTAGAAAAAAGGGATGGTGACAGGGTTATTCGCTATTCATCCCTTAACCAATCAGATAAATTGGACAGTTTGCCATCATCACAGCTTTATATTGATCTTTTCTTCCGCACTTATGGCATTGGGGATTTCTTATTCGCGCTCTTTTTTGGCTATGTGGCGTACAAAGGTTTCCGCCAACAAAGATAAAAATAAAAAGTGCGGTTGGGTTTGTAAAACTTTTCAAAAACTAACCGCACTTTTTTTATCTCAGAATACAAAAACGGTCAATGATCACCGCTTTTATTTAACTTTATACTTTTACCGCTTTACCAATATCCGCCGAAATCATTTTCAGGGCAAACTCGCGAATTTCATATTCAGCTAAATCGGGATAGTAGCAATCCTCTTCCAAAATTTTTTGTAATTCTTCACGACTTTCTGTTTCCGCAAAAATTACGCCTGAATGAGCATCGGTATCTATATATGGGCCAAGCATTAGAAATTTGCCTGCTTGGAAGTATTTTTTGAACCATTCTACGTGGATTGGGAAAAGTTCATTATGTTGTTTTTCTGAAAGATCCGGGTTTACGGTAATATTGATAAGATACATAGGGATTCCTTGTCATGTTTATTGCTTTCCTCCGCCGTTTGTGGGCGAGAGAAAAGGAAACATAAAATTAAGCTACGGCTTTTTCAATCGCTTTCACTAAACGTGTAGCGTGGTCTTGTGCAATGGCTTTTTGTTCGGCGATTTTCTCTTCATCACGACCCACATAACTCAAGCCACAGGTGATGACGGGAAGTTGGTAATCTAAGCCGCATAAGATGGCGAAAGTTTCAAATTGTGGCAGATAATCTTCCACCGTATGTTTGAAGAAACCGTCTTTTTGATAGACTTCGTTCGGGGCACCTGTAGTGGTTGAAATGATCAACTTTTTGCCGGCGATTTTTGCTGTTGAACCATGTGCGAAACCGTGTACGAACACTTTGTCAATCCACAATTTCATTAATCCCGGTACGGAATACCAAGAAAATGGAAATTGAAACACAATTACGTCCGCTTTTAAAATTGCGGATTGTTCCGCTTCAATATTAAATTGATAGGTTGGATAAAGGCTGTCCAGACGACGGATTTCGGCATTCGGCAACGCTTTTTCGACTGATTGTAGAATTTCTACGTTTGCTACAGAGCCGTTTAAATCGGGGTGACCTGATATGATAAGTACATTTTTCATTGTTTTTTCCTCTTGTAAATCGTCATTTGATGTTGTGTATTATACTTAAAAAATTTATGATGATTAGCTGGGTTAAAACTAAAACACTTTTAGGTAAAAGCTAACAATGAAAGATAATTCCTACTACGGGCAGCTCAACGTTTTTCAAACTATCGCCCAAGAAGGTAGCATTTCTGCAGCCGCTCGAAAATTACAAATTGCCGTGCCATCGGCAAGCCAATCGTTAAAACTGTTGGAACAAAAAATCGGCGTGCCGTTGTTTCATCGCACCACAAGAAATATTCAATTGACCGAAGCAGGACGGCAACTACTCGCCCAAACGGAAACGGCAATGATGATGCTAAATCAAGCTTTGGAGGAGATTCAACATTTCAACTCAGAACCCACCGGTACAGTGCGGATCACCCTTTCCCGTTTTGCTTATCAGTTGATTTTACGCTCTCATTTGGCGGAGTTTCATGAACGTTATCCACAAATTCAGCTGGAAATATCCCTTAATGATGCGTTAGTGAATTTATTGGAAGAGGGATTTGATCTTGGCATTCGATTTGGTAATCGCATTGAAGAGGGAATGGTAGCTCGTAAGTTATTGCCTGCGTTTAAAGAGGGATTGTATGTAACCAAAGCCTACATCAAGCAGTACGGTAAGCCCAAAACACCGAAAGATCTGACCACACATCGGCTTATTGGCTATCGCTTTATTTCTTCTAATCGGATTGAGCCGTTGGTATTAAATATTGACGGGAAAGATACCGCACTTAATATTGATACGCCCTTGCTTTGCAATGATCCTGAAATTATTGCCGATGCCGCCCGACAAGGGATTGGAATCGGGAGAATTTTTGAACCGAACATGCAACTCTTTGAAGACAAAGATGATTTTATTCCCATCTTACAAAAACACTGGCGGGAATATCCTCCGCTTTATTTGTACTATCTACAACATAACCAAAAATCACGAAAAATGCAGACGGTAATCGAATTTCTATTAGAGAAAACGAAGAAATAAAAGTGCGGTCGGGAATTGAAGAGAATTAGTCATCACACACGGAATGGTTGTTTACCTTAATTTGTGGAACCAAGTCAATGGAAGAAAATCAAACTTATCATCTTCATTTTTCTAAGCTAAAATATCGCCAATTTTTGATAATAAGAGAGATTTTTTATGGCAAATAATACACGAAGTGCGGTCATTTTGGCGGCAGGAAAAGGCACTCGGATGTATTCCGATTTACCAAAGGTATTGCATAAAGTGGCAGGTAAGCCGATGGTCAAACATGTAATTGATACGGCCCATTCATTAGGAGCGGAAAACGTGCATTTAATTTACGGCCATGGCGGTGAGTTAATGCGTGAACATCTTACCAATGAAAAAGTCAATTGGGTATTACAAACCGAGCAACTTGGCACCGCACATGCGGTTCAACAAGCGGCTTCGTTTTTTAAAGATGATGAAGATATTGTCGTACTTTATGGCGATGCTCCACTGATTACAAAAGAAACCTTAGAAAAGCTCATTGCTGCAAAGCCCGAGAAAGGTATTGCATTACTCACGGTGAAATTAGACAACCCAACGGGTTATGGGCGTATTATTCGGGAAAATGGCCGTGTTGTCGCCATTGTGGAACAAAAAGATGCCAATGCGGAACAATTGAACATTCAGGAAGTGAACACCGGTGTGATGGTTTCCGATGGCGCCAGTTTCAAAAAATGGCTTGCCCGAGTGGGTAATAATAATGCGCAAGGTGAGTATTATTTGACAGATTTAATTGCTCTTGCTAACCAAGATGGTTGCCAAGTGGTGGCGGTTCAAGCCATCGATGTGATGGAAGTGGAAGGCGCAAATAATCGCCTTCAATTAAGTGCACTTGAACGCTATTATCAAAGTAAACAGGCAGAACGTTTATTATTAGAAGGCGTAATGCTGGCAGATCCCGCCCGTTTTGATTTACGCGGTTCCCTTGAGCATGGTAAAGATGTGGAAATTGATATCAATGTGATTATTGAGGGCAATGTGCAGTTAGGCAATCGGGTGAAAATTGGTGCAGGCTGTGTATTAAAAAATGTGGTGATTGGCGATGATGTCGAAGTGAAACCTTACTCGGTATTAGAAGACGCCACGATTGGCGAAAAAGCGGCAATTGGGCCCTTCTCCCGTTTACGTCCCGGTACCGAATTAGCGGCACAAACCCATGTCGGCAATTTTGTGGAAATCAAAAAATCGGTGGTGGGCAAAGGCTCAAAAGTGAATCATTTAACCTATGTGGGCGACAGTGAAATTGGGGCAAACTGTAATATCGGTGCAGGGGTGATTACCTGTAATTATGACGGTGCCAATAAATTTAAAACCATTATCGGCGACAATGTTTTCGTGGGGTCGGACACGCAATTAGTTGCCCCTGTCACCGTGGAAGACGGCGCCACGATCGGTGCAGGCTCTACTATCACTCGAAATGTGGGTAAAGAGGAATTGGTCATTACCCGTGTACCACAACGCCACATTCAAGGCTGGCAACGCCCGGTGAAGAAGAAATAATAAAACAAGAAATCCCACATTGTGTGGGATTTTTTTATGGAAAGGGCGGTTAATTTTCCACTTATTTTAACGATTTTATTCCTAAGTAAAAAAGCTCACTTTCGTGAGCTTTTTCTTTAATCATGTAACCCTAATTTTTTCTCAAGGTAGTGGATATTGGTTCCACCTTTTTGGAAATTTTCATCTTCCAAAATCATCTCATGGAGTGGAATGTTGGTTTTGATGCCTTCAATGATGGTCTCCGATAGCGCATTTTGCATACGGCGAATGGCGACTTCACGGGTATCACCATAAGTAATGAGCTTCGCAATCATGGAATCATAATGTGGCGGTACAGTATAACCACCGTACACATGGGAATCCCAACGTACACCAAAACCACCCGGTGAATGTAAATGGTTCACTTTACCCGGTGACGGTAAGAAGGATTTTGGATCTTCTGCATTGATACGACACTCAATGGCATGACCTTTCACTTTAATATCTTCCTGTTTGAAAGAAAGCGGTAAGCCTGCGGCAATGCGTAGCTGCTCTTTCACCAAATCGACACCGGTAATCATTTCTGTCACAGGGTGTTCCACTTGAATACGGGTGTTCATTTCGATGAAATAAAACTCGCCGTTTTCATATAAAAACTCGAATGTACCTGCACCACGATAGCCGATTTCTACACAGGCATTGGCACAACGAGAACCGATATCACGGCGTAATTCTTCAGTAATTCCCGGTGCTGGGGCTTCTTCCACCACTTTTTGATGGCGACGTTGCATTGAGCAATCACGTTCTGCCAAATACACCGCATTACCGTGCGTATCCGCCAATACTTGAATTTCCACATGGCGTGGATTTTCTAAGTATTTTTCCATATACACCATATCATTATTAAAGGCTGCTTTCGCTTCGGCTTTGGTCATCGCAATTGACTCTTCTAGCGCCTCTTCGTTACGCACAACACGCATACCACGACCACCGCCGCCACCAGAAGCTTTAATAATAATTGGATAACCGATACGTTTTGCGATTTCTTTATTTTTGGCAATATCGTTGCCAACCGGGCCGTCAGACCCCGGCACACAGGGCACACCGGCTTTTTTCATGGCTTTAATCGCCGAAACCTTATCGCCCATTAAGCGAATTACATCTGCGGTAGGACCAATAAAAGTAAAGCCTGAGCGTTCAACTTGTTCTGCAAAATCCGCATTTTCAGATAAAAAACCATATCCCGGATGAATCGCATCTGCCCCGGTGACCTCTGCTGCAGCAATAATAGCCGGAATATTGAGATAGCTTTTTGCAGAAGGCGGAGGCCCGATACAAACGGTTTCATCCGCCAATAAAACGTGTTTTAATTCACGGTCGGCAGTGGAATGCACTGCGACAGTTTTGATGCCTAACTCTTTACATGCACGCAAAATGCGTAATGCAATTTCACCCCGGTTGGCAATGACAACTTTTTCTAACATAAGAATTCCATTTGTTAAAAAATGGCAAGTCTCCCTGCCATTTTGGATAATTGATAAGATTATTCGATAACGATTAATGGCTCGTCAAATTCAACCGGTTCGCCATCATTTACAAGAATTGCTTTGATTACACCCGCTTTGTCCGCTTCGATACGGTTCATCATTTTCATGGCTTCAACAATACAAAGTGCATCACCCACTTTTACGCTTTGCCCCACTTCAACAAAGGCTTTTGCTTCAGGGCTTGGGCTACGGTAGAAGGTGCCCACCATTGGTGAACGAACAATATGACCGGATAATTCATCGCTCGCGACAGCAGATTGCGTAGGTGTTGCACTTGGTGCGGCAACCGGCGCTGCAACCGCAGCCGGCGCGACAGGTGCAGCGGCAATCGGTGCGGAATATTGCGCCGCCACCGGTGCAACAGCAGGGGCTGCACGGCTAATTCGGACTGTGCCTTCTTCCTCTTGCACTTCTAATTCGGTGATACCGGATTCTTCAACTAATTCGATAAGTTTTTTGATTTTACGAATGTCCATACGTTCTTCCTAAAATAATAAATTTTTTTAACCGCATTTTTATTACCACACAGGGTATCATGTTGCCAATACACAAAAAATGCCGTCAGTGATAAATGGATTTTTAACCGGGCAAAGATTACCCTAAATTGAACTAAATTGCGATAAAATTCTATAAATTTCGCTAAAAATAGCTATTTTTTCTTATTTTTTGCTAAAAAATCTAAGGCAAAGAAAAAGGCAAATTCATAGCCTTTTGCGCCTAATCCGCAAATCACGCCTTCCGCCACATCACTAAAATAAGAATGATGACGAAAAGGCTCACGTTTGTGCACATTCGATAAATGAATTTCCACAAAAGGGATTGAAACCGCCAATAAGGCATCACGCAATGCCACACTTGTATGGGTGTAAGCTGCCGGGTTGATTAAAATAAAATCGGTTTGTTGAAAACTTTGATGAATTTTATCGATCAATTTTTCTTCACTATTAGCCTGAAAACATTCCAATTCAATATTGTGCTGTACGGCTAATTCTTTTAGCTTCGTTTCAATATCAGCCAGTGATAAACGTCCATAGTGTTTCGGCTCGCGCGCCCCTAACATATTTAAGTTCGGGCCATTTAGCAGCAAAATTCGGGATTTTGGCGACATATTCTCTTCCTTTTAAGGTGGTGCATTATACTGATTTTTCCATCATCGCTGGTCGTATCAGATAATTTTTTTAATCCATGGTGAGTCCAAATCAATAAGCGGTAAGGTTGACCCTTGCCACGGACGCAATAGTTGGTAATTCATTAAATCCAGTGTATCTAAGCCCGGGGTGACATTGGGGGTATATTGTTGAGCAATTCGAGCCAGTTGGGTTAAACCAAGGCTACTTTCAATGCTGGAACTTATCACCGCTTTTAAGCCTAAAGTATGTGCTTGTTTGATTAATTCAACACAGCGTTCCAGAGAGCCGATTAATGTGGGTTTAATCACAACTGCCGCCAAGTGCGGCTCTTTTTTAAGTTGAAAATCGACGTCTCGTAAGGATTCATCCCACGCAATAGCAATCCCGGTTTGAGCGGCAAATTCACGGCTTAATTCCGGGGTTTGGCAAGGCTCTTCCAAAAATTGAATACGGCTACGATGTGTCGGTTTAATTTTTGCCGCAAACAATAAGGCTTTTTCAAGACTCCAACGGCGATTAGCATCAAGGCGTAATTGCAATTCAGGGATAGCCTCTAAAAACATATCTGCAATCAATCCGTCTCGGTTGGCTTCATACAGCCCCACTTTGATTTTTGCCACTTTTTCACCAGGTAGGTGGGCTAATTCGGCGTAAAGTTCATCAGGATCGCCATAACACAAGGGCGCTGCATGATAATTTCCCTCTGCATTGAGTTTGCCCTTTAACTCTGCTAAAGCACAACTCAGCCCAAATGCCACGGAAGGATAAAGCCCGTCAAGGGACAATTTTTCCCCCTGTGCTCGGGCCTTATCCCAATCGGCAAGCCATTGTATGGTTTGTTCTTCCGCCATTTCTAAAGATTCTTCACTAAACCCCGGCAAAGGGGCAATTTCTCCCCAGCCTTCATTATTTTGGCATTGAATCTGCACAAGCAAACCTTCACGGTGTTTTAAAAACCGATCCCGCAAAACCAACTGGCTATCAACAGGAATGGTATAACGATAAAGATGATAGTGTCGAATTGTCATAAATTTTGTTTACAAAAAGTGCGGTTCATTTTGACCGCACTTTTGGTTGAATAATTAGGGATTGCGTCTAAATTTACTAAAATCCGGCGCGCGCTTTTCATTGAACGCATTGCGCCCTTCTTGACCTTCTTCTGTCATATAAAACAGCATGGTCGCATTGCCTGCCAATTCTTGAAGACCGGACTGACCGTCACAGTCTGCATTTAATGCGGCTTTCAAACAACGCAAGGCAATCGGGCTATTACGCAGCATTTCACGACACCAATGTACGGTTTCTTTTTCAAGATCCGCATAAGGCACTACGGTGTTCACCAAGCCCATATCCAAGGCTTCTTGCGCATTATATTGACGACATAAAAACCAAATCTCACGGGCTTTTTTCTGACCGACTAAACGGGCCATATAGCTTGCCCCCCAGCCGCCATCAAAAGATCCCACTTTCGGCCCGGTTTGACCGAAAATGGCATTATCTGCCGCAATGGTTAAATCGCATAACATATGCAATACATGGCCGCCGCCAATGGCATAGCCTGCCACCATCGCCACCACCGGTTTCGGGCAGGTGCGAATATCCCGTTGGAAATCCAGCACATTGAGATGATGCACGCCACTTTCATCTTTGTAGCCGCCGTAATCCCCACGAATTTTTTGATCGCCGCCGGAACAGAACGCTTTTTCACCTTCACCGGTTAACACAATAACCCCAATTTTTTCATCAAAACGGGCATTCGAGAAGGCATGGATCATTTCTTTAACGGTTTGTGGACGAAACGCATTGCGCACTTCCGGGCGGTTTATGGTGATTTTGGCAATCCCATCGGTAGATTTATGATAGCGAATATCGGTATAACCCTCGCTATGGTCAACCCATTCAACGGGCGCATAAAGTACATCATCTTTTGGATTTTGCATGAAGATTCCTTTTTAATTAACGAAAAGTGCGGTCATTATAGCGGAAGTTTTTCATATTCGGAAAACGAAAATTCGCCTACCATTTTCTCTTGCAGTCAATTTCCTTTGAAACAAACGATTATCTCAATAAAAATGTTACACAGATCAAATTTTCATTAAATAAACCTTTTAGCTTCAATGATTTTCAGCTAGTCTATCGGCGTATTTCGTTAAACTTTAGAAGGTGAAATTATGGCAAATGTTTTTGATATTGCACAAAATTGGTTAAACCAAGATCCTGATGCAGAAACCCGTGCAGAATTGACCGCACTTTTAGACTCAGCCAAAGCAGGTGATGCAAAAGCGGAAGCGGAATTACAAGCTCGCTTTGATGGTCGTTTGCAATTTGGTACGGCGGGTTTACGGGGGCCGTTACAAGCCGGCTCAATGGGCATGAACCGTGTCTTAGTGGCACAAGCCGCCGGCGGTTTAGCCGATTTCTTAAAAGGCTATGATAAAAAGCCCTCTATTGTGATCGGTTATGATGGTCGTAAAAACTCTGATGTGTTTGCCCGTGATACCGCAGAAATTATGGCAGGCGCAGGCATAAAAGCTTATTTATTACCACGCAAACTCCCTACTCCGGTATTAGCCTATGCCATTCAATATTTTGACACCACAGCCGGTGTAATGGTCACCGCAAGCCACAACCCACCAGAAGATAACGGCTATAAGGTCTATTTAGGCAAAGCCAATGGCGGCGGGCAAATCGTTTCCCCTGCGGACAAAGAAATTGCCGCCCTCATCGACAAGGTCGCCGCAGGCAGTATTCAAGATTTAGTGCGAAGCGATGACTATGTTGTGCTAAATGATGAAGTCATCGATGCTTACATTGCCAAAACCGCTTCTCTCGCCAAAGAGCCAGAATGCGACATCAACTATGTTTATACTGCAATGCACGGTGTAGGCTATGAAGTATTAAGCAAAACCCTTGCCAAAGCAGGTTTACCACAGCCCCATATTGTAGCTGAACAGGTTTGGCCGGACGGCACCTTCCCAACCGTGAATTTCCCAAACCCGGAAGAGAAAGGGGCATTGGATTTAGCCATTAAAGTGGCGAAAGAAAACAATGCTGAATTTATTATTGCCAACGACCCGGATGCCGACCGTTTAGCCGTAGCGGTTCCGGATGCACAAGGAAATTGGAAAGCCTTGCACGGAAATGTGGTCGGCTGTTTCTTAGGTTGGTATTTAGCCAAACAGTATCACGCCCAAGGTAAACAAGGGATATTGGCATGTTCTTTAGTGTCTTCCCCTGCCCTTGCCGAAATTGCGAAAAAATACGGTTTCCAATCAGAAGAAACCTTAACCGGTTTCAAATATATCGGTAAAGTGCAAGGCCTCCTCTTTGGCTTTGAAGAAGCGCTCGGTTACTTGGTGGATCCGGATAAAGTCCGTGATAAAGACGGGATTTCAGCGGCCATTATGTTCTTAGATCTTGTCCGTAACTTGAAAAAACAAGGTAAAACGCTTGCTGATTATGCCGATGAATTTACCAAAGAATTTGGGGCTTATGTCAGCGGACAAATTTCTATCCGGGTGAGCGATCTGGCTGAAATCGGTAAATTAATGACCGCACTTCGCAATACACCGCCAAGTGTTATCGGCGGGGTTAATGTGGCACAATTTATCGACCACACCAAAACCGATCGTCAAAGTGATATCCTCGTCTTTGTATTGGAAAACGGCTCACGTTTAATTGCCCGTCCGTCCGGTACAGAACCAAAAATTAAATTCTATCTTGATGCTCGTGGTACCGACCCGAAAAACGCCGAACAAGTGCTTGCTGAATTTGATGAAGGTGTACGTCATATTCTTCGTCAAGAAGCTTACGGTAAACAAGATTGTTAATGAATAAATCATAACCTAATAAAAAGGGACGCATATTAGTGTCCCTTTTTATTATAGTTATACACCATGCGTACGGGGTTAAAACGCTTAAACGGTGAACAGAAAAATACCCGCTATATTTAATCCTCAACCAATCGGTTTGCAAATCGCTTTTTACCAATGCGCCAACTTCCGCTATAATGCCTCCCATTTTGACAAGATTAGAGATTTTTTATGGCAACACCTGTTGTAGCCCTTGTGGGGCGTCCGAATGTGGGGAAATCCACCCTGTTTAATCGCCTAACCCGTACCCGTGATGCGCTTGTGGCAGATTTTCCCGGTTTAACCCGTGATCGTAAATACGGCCATGCCCATATTTCGGGTTATGAATTTATTGTGATCGACACCGGTGGGATTGATGGCACAGAAGAAGGGGTAGAAGAAAAAATGGCCGAGCAGTCACTGCTTGCCATTGAAGAAGCCGATATCGTGCTTTTCCTTGTGGATGCCCGTGCTGGTTTAACCGCCGCCGATATCGGTATCGCTAACTATTTACGCCAACGGCAAAATAAAATTACGGTGTTGGTGGCAAATAAAACCGATGGTATTGATGCCGATTCCTACTGTGCCGAATTTTACCAACTTGGTTTGGGGGAGATGGCACAAATTGCCGCTTCTCAAGGGCGAGGGGTTACCCAATTAATGGAACAGGTGTTAGCTCCTTTTGCCGAACAACTGGAAAACGCAGAAAAAATTGACCGCACTTTCGATGAACAACAAGATGAGTGGGAACAAGAATTTGATTTTGATTCGGAAGAAGATACTTCATTACTTGATGAAGCCTTGGAAGAAGAAAACGAAGACGAGCAAGACAAAAACATCAAAATCGCCATTGTGGGGCGCCCGAATGTGGGCAAATCGACCTTAACCAACCGTATTTTAGGTGAAGATCGGGTGGTGGTTTATGATATGCCGGGCACTACGCGTGATAGCATTTATATTCCCATGGAACGTGATGGCCAGCAATATACACTAATTGACACGGCCGGGGTGCGTAAACGGGGCAAAGTACATCTTGCAGTGGAAAAATTTTCGGTGATTAAAACCTTGCAAGCCATTCAAGATGCCAATGTGGTCTTGTTGACTATTGATGCCCGTGAAAATATTTCAGACCAAGATTTATCGTTGCTCGGTTTTATTTTAAACGCAGGACGATCCCTTGTTATTGTGGTGAATAAATGGGATGGATTGGATCAAGAGGTCAAAGACCGGGTGAAATCCGAGCTTGACCGACGTTTAGATTTTATTGATTTTGCCCGTGTGCATTTCATTTCTGCTTTACACGGCAGTGGGGTGGGAAATCTCTTTGATTCCATTAAGGAAGCCTATGCCTGTGCTACGCAAAAAATGACCACTTCTATGCTGACCCGAATTTTGCAAATGGCAACAGATGAACATCAACCGCCTATGGTAGGAGGGCGCCGTATTAAATTAAAATATGCCCATCCGGGTGGCTATAATCCACCGATTATTGTGGTGCATGGTAATCAAATGGATAAATTACCGGATTCTTATAAGCGTTATTTATCAAACTACTATCGTAAGAGTTTGAAAATTATCGGCTCACCCATTCGACTGCTGTTCCAAGAAGGGGCAAACCCTTTTGCAGGACGTAAAAATAAACTGACACCAAATCAATTACGCAAACGTAAGCGTTTGATGAAGTTTATTAAGAAGTCGAAAAGATAGAAATCAAAGTGCGGTCGAATTTGACCGCACTTTGACTACATAATGTTGTTATTTAAAAGGAATCGGTTTTCCAAACCACCGTCTTTTTAGTCTTACCCACTCTTTTTTGATTTTCTCCAAAGGCGATGCCTTGATTTGGTTATGACTCACTTCAGCTCTTCCTGCCGCCAGACTACTTTTAAAAGGATTAGGATTGATAATAAAATCCTGCACGCATATAGCAGGTATAAGTTGCATCACTTTATAATCTTTTTGGTTCACAAATTCTTCAAAAATGAGATTGTCTGCGGCAAGTGTTAGAGGCTTGTTTTGAACTTTACCGAGCAAATATCTTGCACCTTTTGGTGTAAGGGTATAACCTGCCGTGCCTGATTGTTTAAAGCTTAGGGGAATAATTTCACGGTCGCATTTTATTTTCTTTGCCCCGTCTTTTCCAAAGAGTATGCCATTTGCCTCCAATTTTAAAACATCCGTATCATCGGGAAGGTAATCAATTTCTAACAATTCCTTTGCATTTTCTCCTAAGTGAATGTCGTCTTCAAAAATATTGATATAGTCTAATTGGTTTTCCAGCATAAAATGCCAAAGGAAAATATGGCTTAAGGCACAGCCGATTTCAGTATCACTTAAAAGAGCTTCAGGCGAACGGTCAAGGGTAATATTGAGTTTTTTGGCAATTTTCTCAATATTTGAAGGTGTTACGGCATCGAAAAATGAGAAGGAAATATTTTGCTTGCCAAATTCATTTTCAATGTGTTTTCGGCGTTTTTGCGCAGTGGTTAAACTAATGACATAATTGTGCTGTGCTGTGCTGTGCTGTGCTGTGCTGTGCTGTGCATAAATGTTACCTATAAAAATAAAGTCTGTAAAATGCGTTATTGTGATGGCTTTCTCGTGGTTAAATTAAGCGATGAACCGAAAGTTAAATTCAGATCACGTTTAATTTAACAAAAACAGTCATTTCAATGAAATGTAGAGACACACTGCGTGTATCCTGTATAAAATCAATTAATTCAATATGTTACAATCGGGTGCACGCAACATACCCTTACAACTAAACTTCAAAATAAAGCTTGGGTTGCTGCGATATAACTAGCGAAATGCCCTAATTAAACAACCGTCTTTGTCTTCTACTTCTCTTTATCTGTGCGATTAATATTACCACAAGCACAATCACATAAACGGCAAAGATAAAAACCAACCATTGCACCATGGTGATACCAAATAGCGACCATTGGCTGTTGTCACAGGAGCCGGTGGGGTTAAAGAGGCTTGGAAGCCATTGGTGGAATGGTAGGGTTTCTGGGAAATTAGGGATAAATTCACATTGTTTCCAAGGGGCGGGGTTCATTTGGAGATCAAGGTGACGGATAGAAATCATCAGACCTTTAATGCCACTAAATAAACCTAATGCCAGAGCGATTAAGCGAAGGATCAGCGAGCGGGGTGCAATAAGACCAATAATGCCCGCAAAAAATAAACCGCTCATAGCTAAACGTTCATACACGCAAAGCACACAGGGTTGTAATCCCATTCCGTATTGGAAATAAAGTGCGGTCAATTCTAAGGCTAAACTCGACAATGCGAGTAATAGCCACGATGAACGTTTTTCTGAAAATCCTTTACAAAGTGCGAGCATTCTTTCTCCTTAAATTGGCTGAATTAATCCTAAATTTGCCAACCAGATGGTGGCTGCCGGTAAAATATATTCAATGGCAAATAAGCCCACTAAGGATAACACAAGGGTGTAAGGTAATGCCATGTAAACCATTCTGCCATAAGAAAGACGGATTAACGGTGCAAGGGAGGAGGTGAGTAAGAACAAGAATGCCGCTTGCCCGTTTGGTGTGGCGACAGATGGCAAGTTTGTGCCGGTATTGATTGCCACAGCGAGGAGTTCAAATTGGTGTGGGCTAATCACCCCATTAGTGAGTGCGGCTTTCACCTCGTTAATATAAACCGTTGCGACGAAAACGTTATCGGAAATAGCAGAGAGCAAACCGTTAAAAGCATAGAATAAAACGAGTTGCGTGCTTTCGCCTGCGGATAACACATAGTGAATGATCGGCGAAAACAGTTTTTGATCGATAATCACGGCAACCACGGTAAAAAATACGACCAACAATGCGGTGAAGGGTAAGGATTCTTGGAAAGCCTTGCCGATGACGTGTTCATTTGTAATGCCGGTAAACGCTGTGGCAAGGACGATCACACTTAAACCGATTAACCCCACTGCGGCTAAATGGAATGCCAAACCAATGACTAACCAGAGGGCAATGAGGGCTTGGAAGACCAATTTCATTTTCTCCTGTTTTGACATTTTTTGCGTATTGTTACGATCTAAGCGTGCCAACACTGCCCACACTTTGCGGGGAAGTTTTGCGCCATAGCCAAATAACTTAAATTTTTCTACTAAGTAGCAGGTGAGCAAACCACAGGCTAAGACAGGCAGGGTGACAGGAGCCATTCGGAAGAAAAATTCAATAAAGTTCCAATTTGCCTGCTCTGCAATAATTAAATTTTGCGGTTCGCCTACCATTGTCATCACGCCGCCAAGTGCGGTGCCGACACCGGCGTGCATCATTAAACTTCTCAAAAAGGCACGAAACTGTTCTAATGTCGTCCGGTTATCACCTAATTTATCATCATTGGTAATGTCAACGAGATCATTTAATTTATTGCCTGAGGCGACTTTATGATAGACACCGTAAAAGCCCATAGCAACACTAATAATCACGGCAACTACCGTTAGCGCATCCAAAAATGCGGATAAAAATGCGGCACTGACACAAAATGCTAAAGAAAGGGTAATTTTCGATTCAATGGCGATCAGCAATCGGGTGAAAACAAACAGCAAGAGCTGCTTCATAAAATAAATGCCGGCAACCATAAACATCAGCAATAAAACGACTTCAAAATTTGCCATTATTTCGGCTTTTACGTGAGCCGGATTTGTCATACCAATAATGACAGCTTCAATCGCCAATAATCCGCCCGGTTGTAACGGATAGCATTTTAATGCCATCGCAAGCGTAAAAATAAACTCAGCAACCAAGATCCAACCGGCAAGAAAGGGGCTGATAAAAAAGAAAATAATCGGGTTGGCAATGAGAAAAATGATAATGGCGAGCTTATACCAATCCGGACTTGCGCCAAGAAAATTTTTCATTAAGGCCTGTGTGTAAGTCATAAATTACTCCTGTTCTTTCAAGTACGCACATTGTAATATAGACCGCTTTAAAGGATAATACCCAAAGATAAAGATTTGCTTGATAAATCATCTTTTTTTGATTTTGTTAGACTTTTCTAACGTTTAATTATTATGAATACAGACAACACACTTTTAAAAGCTCAAAGTCCGGCGGCACTTGCTGAAGAATATATCGTAAAAAGCATTTGGGAGGATGTGTTTCCTGCCGGTACGAATCTGCCTTCAGAACGCGATCTTTCGGAAAAAATCGGCATTACCCGTACGACGTTGCGTGAAGTTTTGCAACGTTTGGCTCGTGACGGCTGGCTCACTATTCAACACGGCAAACCAACGAAAGTGAATAATATTTGGGATACCGCCAGTCCGAGTATTATTGAAACCTTAATCACGCTTGATCAAAGCTCCGCCCCATTGATTATTGATAATATGCTGTCATTACGTAGCAAAATGTCGGAGTTTTATATTTATGAAGCGGTGAAAAAATCGCCTCAGCAATCCGCAATGTTATTTGAAGGATTAAATAAACTCAAAAATACGGCTGAAGATTATACCGAATTCGATTATCACATTTTTCGTCAGTTTACCGTTTTGGCAAATAAACCCTTTTACCGCTTAATTTTCAATAGTTTAAAAGGCGTGTATCAAAAAATCGGTTTACTTTTTTTTAGTTGTGAAAAACACCGTGAACTGACCAAACAGTTTTATGTGGAATTACAACAAATCTGTCAAACCGGTAATGCGGAGGCGGTGGTCGATTGTATCCGCAAACATAATTTGCGTTCCGCTACGTACTGGAGTGCGATTTTAGAGCGTTTACCGCACAATTTTTCTGATTAACCCAAGAAAGTGCGGTCAAAATCAACCGCACTTTTTTTCCTATAATTTTCATCACATTATGCGTATACCTCGAATTTATCACCCCGAATCCCTTGAAAATCAAACCCAATGCCGACTTTCCGACGAAGCGGCTAACCACGTAGGGCGTGTGCTGCGAATGACAGAAGGCGAACAAATTGAGCTCTTTGATGGCAGCAACCATATTTATCCCGCCCGTATTATTGAAGCCGGTAAAAAAGCTGTAACGGTAGCGATTTTAGGGCGTGAATTTGCCGATAAAGAATCCAACCTTAAAATTCATTTGGGACAGGTGATTTCCCGTGGCGAGCGAATGGAATTTACCATCCAAAAATCCGTTGAATTGGGCGTAAATGTGATTACCCCTCTTTGGTCGGAACGATGCGGAGTGAAACTGGACGGTGAGCGTTTGGATAAAAAAATTCAACAATGGCAAAAAATTGCGATTGCAGCCTGTGAACAATGTGGTCGAAATGTCATACCGGAAATTCGTCCGTTGATGAAATTACAGGATTGGTGTGCAGAAAATGATGGCGCGTTAAAGTTGAATTTACACCCTCGCGCCCAATATTCCATTAGAACCTTGCCAAGTATTCCCGCTGAGGGGGTGCGTTTGTTGATCGGTTCGGAAGGCGGACTATCTCCACAAGAAATCGCTCAAACCCGGCAGCAAGGTTTTACTGAAATTTTATTAGGAAAGCGTGTATTGCGTACGGAAACCGCATCTTTGGCGGCAATCAGTGCATTACAAATTTGTTTTGGAGATTTAGGCGAATGATGGATTTACAAGGTCAATTGCTCATTGCAATGCCCCATTTATCAGATTATTTTCACCGCACGGTGGTCTTTGTTTGTGAACATAATGAACAAGGCTCAATGGGCGTGGTGATAAACCAACCCACCGATCTCAGCATTGCGGAGCTTTATAGCAAACTGAATTTTATGATGAAAAATGACCGCACTTTTGATGATGCGATGGTAGTGGCAGGCGGTCCGATGCATACGGAACGTGGCTTTATTGTGCATAAGAGTACTTTTGCCGATTTTCAGCACAGTTATAGAATCACCGATGATCTCAGCCTGACGACTTCCGCCGATGTAGTGGATACCTTCGGTTCTTTACAAGCACCGGAAAAATATTTGGTTGCATTGGGGTGTGCCGGCTGGTCGGCAGGACAATTGGAACAAGAAATTGCAGACAATGCGTGGCTTGTTGTGCCGTCAAACGACAGAATTTTATTTGATACACCTTATGAAGAGCGTTATCTTGCGGCAAGCCAATTATTGGGGATTAATAGGCACAATTTCGCCACGGCACAAGTAGGGCATAGTTAATGAACATTACCGCCCTTGCCTTTGATTTCGGTACAAAAAGTATCGGCTGTGCCGTGGGACAAAGTATTACCGGCACGGCACAGGCCCTGCCGGCTTTTAAAGCACAAGATGGAATTCCGAATTGGGAAAATATCGAAAAATGCTTAAAAGAATGGAAACCTGATGTGGTGGTGGTCGGACTGCCGCTCAATATGGACGGCACGGAGCAGGAACTCACGTTAAAGGCAAAAAAATTTGCCAACCGTTTAAATGGTCGTTTCGGTGTGAAAGTGATATTACAGGATGAACGCCTCACCACAACGCAAGCTCGCAGTGAGATTTTTGAACGTGGTGGTTTTCGTGCCTTAAAGAAAGGTAAAGTGGACGGAATTTCTGCTTGCTTAATTTTAGAAAGTTGGTTTGAAACCTTGGCGGAATAAAATTGGGTTGAAAGAAAAAAGGTGGCGCATAAATTATCCGCCACCTCTTTTTTATTCCCTTTTACGCATTCAAACGCTGACGCACTATCTCAAATAAACAAACGCCCGTTGCCACGGAAACATTTAACGAAGAAACCGAGCCTGCCATAGGGATACTCACTAATTGATCGCAATGCTCACGGGTTAAACGACGCATTCCCTCCCCCTCTGCCCCCATCACAAGCGCTAACGCACCGGTTAGTTTGCTTTGATAAAGGGTTTCTGTGGCTTCACCGGCTGTGCCCACCACCCAAATATCGTGATTTTGCTGTAAATCACGCAGAGTACGGGAAAGATTGGTCACACGAATAAGCGGTACGGTTTCTGCCGCACCACAGGCGACTTTGCGAGCTACCGAGGTGAGCTGTGCGGATTTATCTTTTGGCACAATGACTGCACTCACACCTGCCGCATCAGCCGTACGCAAACAAGCGCCGAGATTATGAGGATCGGTTACGCCATCAAGCACCAATAACAGTGGATTTTGTTTTCTGGCAAGTATTACATCAAGATCATTTTCGTTGAGTTCTTTTGCCGCTTGAATACGGGCAATCACCCCTTGATGCACTTCACCATTTGCTTTTTTATCTAAAGTTTGACGATTGACAAATTGCACCCCAATCCCTATTGCGTGGAGTTCATTGATTAAAGGCTGTAAACGTTTATCTTCACGCCCTTTTAATACGAACACTTCAATTAAACGCTCCGGTGTATGCGCTAAAATGCTATTAACGGCGTGAATACCATAAATTTGTTCTGACATAACTTTTCTCTATTTTTTGATTTTAAGGCGATATTATTGACGTTTTCTCTTTTTTTCAAAAAGTTCTTTATTTTTGACCGCACTTTTACGCTTTTTCGTGTTTTTTGACGGCCGTTCCTTAAAAATTTTCTTCGCTCTCTCTTTTGCCGTTTTGCCTAGTCTACGAGGCTTACGCTCACTTCCCACAAGGGAAAAATCGATCATTTTTTGTTGTAGGTGAACCGCTTCCACACGAATACGCACTTTATCACCCAAACGATACTGCATACCGCTATTTTCACCAATTAGACGCTGTTTTGTTGCATCAAATTGATAGTAATCATTTTCAAGCGTTGAAATATGCACTAAACCATCGATAAACAATTCATCTAAACGTACAAACAGCCCAAAACCGGTCACAGAAGAAATCACCCCGTTAAATTCACTGCCAACATGATCTTGCATATATTCAGATTTCAGCCAATCTGCGACTTCACGGGTGGCCTCATCAGCACGGCGTTCGGTCATCGAGCAATGATCACCAAGCAGCTCCATCTCCTCAAAAGAATAATGATAACCGCCGGTATCGGTCGTTTTACGTTTTGCGCCTTGTTCTTTTGCGAGCAGATATTTGATACTCCTATGGAGTGTTAAGTCAGGATAGCGGCGAATAGGTGATGTAAAATGGGCATATTCTGCCAAGGCTAAACCAAAATGCCCGATATTATCCGCATTGTACACCGCTTGGCTTAACGAGCGGAGTAGCATAGTTTGGATTAATTCATGATCCGCTCGAGCTTTGACTTTTTCTAACAGCTCGGCGTAATCTTTCGTAGTCGGTTTCATCCCGCCTTCCAAGGTTAACCCAAATTCACTGAGAAAAGCACGAAATGAGGTGAGTTTTTCCTCACTTGGTGAGGCATGAATACGATACAGTGCCGGTTCCTTATGCTTTTCCATAAAATTAGCTGCAGCAATATTGGCTAAAATCATACATTCTTCAATAATTTTATGGGCATCATTGCGGATCACCGGCTCAATACGTTCAATTCGCCCCATCGCGTTAAAAATAAATTTACTCTCAATGGTTTCAAAATCAATCGCCCCACGTTGATGACGGGCAGAAAGCAAAGTTTGATAAAGATGATGAAGTTCTTCCAAATGCGGCACGAGCGAATGATAACGTTCTCGAAGTGCCTCATCGCCTTCTAATATTTTTGCGACTTTAGTGTAAGTCAAACGGGCGTGGGAATTCATCACGGCTTCATAAAAACGATAATTTGTCAGCTTCCCTTTTGCCGAAATTTGCATTTCGCACACCATACACAGCCTATCTACTTGCGGATTAAGGGAACACAAGCCGTTGGACAAAATTTCCGGCAACATCGGCACAACCCGATTTGGAAAATAGACGGAATTTCCCCGATTATAGGCTTCGTTATCCAGTGCAGAACGCAGACGCACATAATAGCTCACATCCGCAATGGCTACCCAAAGTCTCCAGCCTTTTCCCTGTTTTTCACAATACACCGCATCATCAAAATCCCGGGCATCTTCACCGTCAATGGTAACAAGCGGTAACGTGCGCAAATCCACCCGACCTTTTTTTGCCTCTGCCGGCACCTCCTCAGTGAATTTTTTAACATATTTTTCCACCGCAGCCGGAAATTGGTGAGGAATATCGTGATTGCGCAAGGCAATTTCCACTTCCATCCCTTTAGCCATATTATCCCCCAAAATTTCGGTGATAACGCCTATTGGCTGGCTAAATGCTGCGGAGCGTTGTTGCAATTCCACCACAACCACCTGCCCCATTCTTGCCCCATTGCGGTGCTCATTTGGCACAAGAATATCACGCCCGATACGGCTATCATCAGGCACGACATAACCAAAGCCGTTTTCTAAGAAAAACCGTCCGACAATCTGTTTCTTACGGCTTTCCAACACCCGTACAATGCGAACTTCTCGACGCCCCTTATGATCGAAATTGGCAGGCTGTGCTAACACAAAATCACCATGCATCACTCGTTGCATCTGATGATTCGGAATAAATAAATCCTCTTTTTTACCCTCAACCTGCAAAAAGCCAAAGCCTTCTCGGTGACCAATCACCAAACCTTTAAGCAAATCTAATTTCTCCGGTAAGGCGTAGCGTTTACGTTTGGTGAAAACAAGCTGCCCGTCATTTTCCATTGCCCGTAAACGACGGCGCATTGCCTCCATTTTTTCCTCATCACGAATAGAAAGTGCGGTCAAAATTTCTTCCCGATTCATCGGGGCATTATTTTCACGAATGACATTTAAAATCAGCGCTCGGCTTGGAATAGGATTACCATATTTCGCTAATTCTTGCTGATAATGGGGATCTTGGTATTTTCGTTTTTTTATCATTATTTTCTACCGTTTTAAAAAGTGGGGAGAGTTTGACACTGTGAGGGGGATAATGCAAGGGAATAGACATAGTTTTATTGTAACTATGCTTTTTTATTATTAGAATGAGGTGTTTTTGTTTAATTCTCTATAAAAAGGTTTTCTAATGGACAATTTATCTTTATTTTGGAGTCATATATCTAAATTTTTTCCTAATTTACCTCCTTCGGGGTTCTCAGATTGGATAACATTAGTTATTTTTGTTACCTTGCTTTTTGGCTTTTTTGGGTATTTACATAAAGTCAAAAAGCAGCATTCTAAAGCGAAGAACTCCATTAAATTTTATGAATCATTTCTTGATTTTGTGGAAAAAGAGAAAGAACACTTAGCGGATAAACGACGTGAATTGTTGGAAAAAGTTAAAGAGCACAAAGACGAAGAGTTGAGTGCCATTTGGCAGGAATTTGATGAGTCGCTTGTTGAAATTCAGATTTCCGAGAATAAAAGAAAACTTTTGGGGCTGACGTAGATTAGCCCTAAATTCCACACCATTTTCGCAACATTTTAAGTTGCTCTTTTGGTGTTCCAAAGTTAAACCGAAATTCACATTCCTTCAAGAATAAGGGAAAATTTTTTCGGTCGATTCCATTATATTTTCGGAGTATCCGCTTGGCTTGGCTCCAAAAATTTTCAATGCCGTTAAT
>NZ_MLHL01000044.1 GCF_002000545.1 Rodentibacter trehalosifermentans
GTTATCAGGTTGTACCATTTTTTGCTCTGCCCCCTAAAAGGGGAGGAGCCTTTAGTTTAGGACTGAGTTCTGTATTCCAGAGGGCTTAGTCCTTTAATTTGACTTGAATACGCTCATGATTGTAATTATGAATGAATCTCGGTTTCAAAGGGCATTTTGAGGTATTTGAGTTTCATCGTCGAACAACTTTTGAAACCAACCCAATGTTGGGTGCATTTTTATATCGAAAATAAGATGGCTGGGGTACTAGGATTCGAACCTAGGGATGCCGAGATCAAAACCCGGTGCCTTACCGCTTGGCGATACCCCAACAGAAATTCTTTTCATTAAGAATAGAGGAAAATTTAGGATAGTATGGCTGGGGTACTAGGATTCGAACCTAGGGATGCCGAGATCAAAACCCGGTGCCTTACCGCTTGGCGATACCCCAACAACTATTTTGACTTACAAAGCGATAAATGGTGCGGGACGAGGGACTTGAACCCACACACCTCTCGGCGCCAGAACCTAAATCTGGTGCGTCTACCAATTTCGCCAGTCCCGCATGGTGGCTACAGCGAGATTCGAACTTGCGACCCCAACATTATGAGTGTTGTGCTCTAACCAACTGAGCTATGTAGCCATCTTGCTAACCATATCGGCTTTGCGGGGCGTATTATGCTGATTTGTCCTAACCTAGTCAATCACTTTTTATAAAAAATCCTATTTTTGAATTTAGTTGATTATAAAAAACACGGTTTTATTCTGTTTTTTCAAGGCTGGTAACAGAAATCATTCCAACAAAATGATGCCAGTGAAAACTGTTAAATTGATTTGGAATATACCAGTTAGAAATCGTGCCGTCTAAATACAATGCATTATAACAGCCCATTTTTTGTAATCCCTGACTGAAGGTATAAAGATTGGGTTTTCCTGATGTCGTTAAAATAAAGAAAAGTTCATTTTGCTTGTTTAAACAGACGGCATTACGCTTATGATAACTTTCCAAAGTAGGGCGAAATTGAGGATTTATTTTTCCATTAATCACCAGCATCGGGCCCGATTGCAGGGCAAATGTCGGTTTCCATTTTTTCTGTTGATAGGCTTTTGTCGTCAGAATATAGGGCTGTTTCCCCACTAACGCAAAGACCCCATTGGGTTGGATATGAAAATTACCGTGCCCCCGTTTAGTATTTAACGGGTTTAATTCCTGCCCATTTTCAATCCACAACCCTGCCGGCACATCGTTTTGACTATAAATCCCCCCATTCATAATCATTTTGACCTGATAATTTTTTTCTAAGGCTCGTTTTAAATTGGTCAACGAGCGATAGTTTTTCCCCTCGCTATCACGCCAATGTAAGCGCACTTCCTCCGGTTTTGCTTGGAAAATACCATAGGTGATGTCCGCTTCAGTAAAGCTACGGTATGAGGCTTGTACAGAAAAGACAAAAAAGCCACAAAGTGCGGTCAAAAATTTAGCTGTTTTTTTCATCAAGCGGATGGGAAAGATTGAGTGTATTAGAAAACAAATGCAAGCCTTCTGCATTACCGGCTTTCATCATTGATTGCATCGTCTGTGTTGGGGCATGAATGAGTTTATTCATTAATTTATAACTCAACTCTTGTAGCACTTTTTCTGCATTATCACCCTGTTGTAAATGCTGTAATGCTTTTTCCAACAAATCTTGGCGGATATGTTCTGCATCGTTGCGATAATGCTTAATCAGGTTAGAAAACTGTCGAACTTTTAGCCATTCAAAAAAATCTCGACATTCTTGGGTAATAATCCCTTCTGCTTGTTTGGAGGCTTGCTCACGTTGGTTTAAATTGTGCTGAATAATCCCTTGTAAATCATCGACGGTGTAATGGTAAACACTGTCTAATTTTGCCACACTCTCATCAATATCCCGTGGCACGGCAATATCCACCAACAACATAGGGGAATAATGGCGTTTTTTCTGAGCTATTTTTACCATTTCTTGGTGAATTAACACATGAGGGCTACCTGTGGAGCTAATCACAATATCTGCTTGATTTAAGGCATTTTGCAAATCCGCCAAGGAAAACACCTCAATGTCGGTTTCTGTGGCTAAATTTGCCACTAACTGTTCCGCCCTTGCCAAAGTTCGGTTGGCAATCATTAATTTTTTTACACCATGGCGTAATAAATGGCGGCTGACCAATTCAATGGTTTCTCCCGCGCCCACCAGTAAAATATTGAGTTCCTGTAAGGATTCAAAGATCTGACGGGCCAAACTACAAGCAGCATAAGCCACCGAAACTGCACTCTCACCAATATGGGTTTCCGTGCGAACTCGTTTAGCGGTAGAAAATGTTTTTTGGAACAAACGGGAAAGCTCCGTTGAAAAAGGCACGTTTTCCCTTTGATAGTAATCTTCACTTATCTGAAAAGCCTGTTTAACCTGCCCTAAAATTTGTGGCTCACCTAAAATTAAAGAATCTAACCCACTGGCTACTCTCATTAAATGATTGGCGGCCTGTTGATTTTGATGGGCATAAAGGCTGGAAGAGAGTTCATCTAAGGAGAGATGATGGATATTGGCAAACCATTTTTCGGCATTTTTCAACCATTCATCACATTCTTGAGGAGAAATTTGGCGATGATGTAAATACACTTCCGTTCGGTTACAGGTCGAAAGAATGACGGCCCCTTCAGCAAGATTTTGTTGTTGAATTTGTTGCAAGGCAATGCGGCGCTTTTCATCAGAAAAAGCCACTTTTTCACGCACAGAAACGGACGCGGTTTTATGATTAATGCCAAGAACAAGAAGGGTCATAATACCATTAAAAATCACCGTACTTTTAACGCACGGTGAACATTGAAGAAAAACTTGTGCGCTATTTTAATGAATTGTTATGCGTTCGGCAAATCAACAGCGCACAATCGATTTAGAATAACTTAAAATGGTTAGAAGCGATCTTTCGCTTGACGCAATGCGATAAATTCCTGTTCGCTTTTTGCCTGTAAAAACGGATTAATACGCTTCTCTAATTCCACTGTGGTAGGCAAACTAGGTTTACCCTCCTGACGTAAATGTTCCACAAAAATGCGATGATTTTTGACCGCACTTTTCTCTTTCATCACGCTTTGTGCAAAGGCGAGGTTGCTTAAGGTATATTCATGACCGGGGCAAACCAAGGTTTCATCGGGTAATGCCTTTAAACGCTGCAATCCCTCAAACATCTGCTTATAGTTACCGGTAAATACCCGCCCGCAGCCTGCTGAAAAGAGTGCATCACCACAAAATAAATTATTATCCACAAGAAAACTCATATGCTGTGCCGTATGTCCTCCCGTCGGGATCACTTGGATAACATAATTCGGGGTAATAATCTCCCCTTCATTCACCACATGCGTTGCACCTTTTGGGGCACATTCTTGCGGGCCATAAATCGGCACATTCGGATAACGCTGTTTAAATGAGCCCACACCCTGTGTATGATCATCGTGCTCATGAGTGAGCAACAACGCTTCAATAGGCGCAGGATTTAGCTCAAGCCAAGCAAAAAGCTTGTCTGTTTCCGGTAAATCGACAATAATAAGCGGTGAATTTTCCCGCCGATAAAGCCAAATATAATTGTCGTTCAAAGCGGGTAAAGCAACAAGCATCATTCCTCTCCTTTAGGTATTTTATGATCTTCAACTGGCAGGCAAAGGCAAAACGCCCCTTTTCTTTCCCAACCACTTGGCAACAATTGCCATTGGGCGAGGCATATTCTAACGCATTACAACGCGCATTTGCCCCTTGGCTGCCAAAAATTTTGGGCTATCAGGTGCTAAAATTAGGGGCCTTAAGTGCAGAAGTGCCAATAGCATTGCCGATGCGTCATCAAATGCTTGTCAGCGAAAAAATCTCGCCCAATTTAACCGCACTTTTAACGCCAAGTGATACACTTATTCAAGCAAAATTAACGGCGCTGCCTTTTGTTCAAAAAGAAATCAATGCTGCTTTTCTTGCCAATACCCTTAATTTTGCACAAGATCCCCATCAAATCTTGCGTGAAACCCACCGTGTATTAACCGATGACGGTTGGTTATTTCTTTCTTTATTTAATCCGCTTAGTCCACTGATTTTTAAGACAAAACTTGGCGAATTTCCTTTCCGCCAATATCCTACTTGGCGTATTATTGACTGGCTGGAATTGCTTCATTTTGATATTGTTGCATGCCAAAATCTCGCGATCAAAGCTCAACAGGCGACACCTTTTTCCCCTTTAACGCTGATTGTGGCACAAAAACGTTGCTATCCCTTAACGCTTAATACGGAAAAAGTGCGGTCAAAAACACCGGTGTTTTTGCAACCGGCAGAAGCATTCCAAGAAGAAATATCCCACTCTTCTCTATCCTCTTGCACTAAATCGCCACAGCGTTAAAATCAATCCTTGCCCCCTTGCCAAAACTCTCCTATTATGCACCGCACTTTTCGCTTTTATTTAGGAACAAAAATGACTGAACAAACCTTTATCCCCGGCAAAGATGCCGCATTAGAAGACAGTATTGCAAAATTTCAACAAAAATTGACCGCACTGGGCTTTAATATTGAAGAAGCCTCTTGGCTAAACCCCGTACCTAATGTGTGGTCTGTCCATATTCGGGATAAAGATTGCCCTCAATGCTTTTCCAACGGTAAAGGCGCAAGCAAAAAAGCCGCACTCGCTTCAGCATTGGGGGAATATTTTGAGCGTCTTTCCACCAACTATTTTTTTGCCGATTTCTATTTAGGAAAAGATATTGCCAACGGCGAGTTCGTTCATTATCCCAGTGAAAAATGGTTCCCAATTGAGGATGAAACAAGCTTACCGAAAGGCATTTTAAACGATGAGTTGCTTGCCTATTTTGATCCTAACGGTGAACTTACACCGGAATTATTAGTGGATTTACAATCGGGCAATGATGAGCGTGGCATTGTGGCAATGCCTTATGTCCGCCAATCCGATGAACAAACCGTCTATATTCCACAAAGTATTATCGCCAATCTTTATGTGTCTAACGGAATGTCTGCGGGCAACAGCCAATTTGAAGCCCGTGTGCAAGGCTTATCAGAAGTCTTTGAACGCTATGTCAAAAATAAAATTATCGCACAAGCTATTAGCCTGCCGGAAATTCCGGCGACAGTGATGGCCCGTTATCCTTCCATTCAAGCCTCTATCGCTAAACTGGAAGAGGAAGGCTTTCCTATTTACGCCTTTGATGCTTCTTTAGGCGGGAAATATCCGGTGATTTGCGTGGTATTGTTCAACCCCAATAATGGCACCTGCTTTGCCTCTTTTGGTGCCCATCCTAATTTCCAAGTGGCATTAGAACGCACCGTAACAGAGCTTCTCCAAGGTCGAAGTTTAAAAGATTTAGACGTATTTGCGCCTCCGTCTTTTAATAATGAAGATGTTGCTGATCACGCCAATCTGGAAACCCATTTTATTGATTCCAGTGGTTTAATTTCCTGGGATCTGTTCAAACAAACGCCTGACTATGAATTTGTCCATTGGGATTTTTCCGGTACCACACAAGAAGAATATCACAACCTTATGGACATTTTCCGTGCGGAAAACAAAGAAGTGTACATCATGGATTATCACCATTTAGGCGTTTACGCTTGCCGTATTATCGTACCGGGTATGTCGGATATTTACCCGGTGGATGACTTAATTTATGCCAATAACAATATGGGAATGGATTGGCGTGAAATTTTATTGGATCTCCCCCACTGGCATCATTCCCCGGAAACTTATGCCGAATTATTAGAAGAATTGGATTCACAAAATATTGATGATGCCACCCGAGTACGGGAATTTATCGGTATCGTTGCCCCCAAAACCAGTGGCTGGACAACCTTGCGGGTGGGCGAGCTGAAATCAATGCTTCACCTTGCATTAGGCGAGTTAGAACAAGCCTTAGATTGGGCAAACTGGACACTAAATATGAACAGTTCGGTTTTCACTGCAGAGCGAACAAACTATTACCGTGCGTTAATTAGTGTGCTTGAACTTCACTTAGACCACAATCGCACCGCTTATCAATATCGCAGCGCCTTTGAAAAAATGTATGGTAAAGAAGCCGTACAACAAGCTTGGGCTGCTGTTGCTGAAAACGGTAATCCTTTCTACAACTTGCCGGCAAGTGATGAAAAATTAGAAAACTTTAAAGAGCATCAAGCCTTGTTACGAGCCTATTTGAAGCTACAAAAAGTTAAGTAAAACATCAATTCCTCTAAGGGGTAAGCCCCCTTATAAATAGCCTAAAATCCGCACGTTTTACGTGCGGATTGTTATTGGAATAAAGTGAATAACCGGTTAAAAATAAAGGCATATTTATATTTTTTCAATTTCTATTCTTGCCAGCCCTTGTTTAAAAGCATGAGCATAACGGCGTGGGATATTATCCGTGACTTCTCCATTTTTTACCGTGGTTTTATAGCTACAAACTTTAAATTCAGGAACACGAATAGGGGAATAATCCGTATTTAACATAGGTGAAATAGAAGAATATAAAGTCCATTCCACCTCGGTTTCATCCTCATCATTTGATTTTCGGGTTCCTCCCTCACTAAAAGCAATTTGATATTCACTGTTAAAGGGCAATTCGGGAAATGGTTTTGGATTACGGAAATTGAAAAGCCTATCGTGAGATAAAAGATCCTCTCGAATATAGCCCCAAAGCCGGGAAGCTAAGAAATCTTGATCGGCAAAATGGGCACTATCATATCCATTGTTGATATAACTTTGGATTCTTTCTTCCATATTTGAAACGCTCCCGGCTTTTGCGCCCCACATACCGGCAAGCACTAAAGCCGTATGCGAGCCGGAATCCCGCATTGTATGGAAAGCATGGCCGCTTTTTATCCATTCATCAACTGCAACGGATTCCCTAGGCGATACCACGGAGTCACAATCACGAAAAATGACATATTCGGCTTCGGGATCGTCAATCGCAAGAAAACGCCACATTGCACCGGGCCAATTTTTTAAATAAGTTTCAACTTCAATAATTTCCGCACCGTTTTGCTTTAAACGTTGCACGGCATCTTTTGGAACGGTTTCATCAATATAAAAACGGCAAATCCAGTTTGGGAAAAGTGCGTGAGCAACCTGAACATTTAACACTGCCGTTTCGATATATTTTGAATGTTTCCCAAACAGTGAAAAAGAAATGATTTTTTTCCCTCCTTTCCGCACAGACTTGGTAGGCATAGGTTCTGTCGGTGTTGCGATTTCGGCATCTTTAAGCACTAATGCCTGATGACCGTAATATCCTACATTTTCCCAATCCGATAGTGCACCATAGGCATGGGCGAGTAAATCCAGAGTAGAAATATATTGGTTATCTAATGTAAGGGCCTTTAAACCGTATTCGATACTTTCCTGCCATTTTTCAAGTTTTAAGTAAGCGTAAGCAAGTTTGTGGACATACTCAACCTCTTTAGGTTCAATTAAACAAAGCATTTCCGCCAATCTTTTGGCTTCTTCATAGTTTTCTTGGCAAACCTGTTCAAGATAACTGTTCATTAATGAGGTAAGAGTAAGTTTGTAGTCAGTATTGTCTATAGATAAAGTGAAGTTATAGTTGTCTTATTTTGCTGTTTATTGCATCAGATTTTGATTGGCGGTTTTATCGATGGTTTCATTTAAAAAAAGTGAGCGGGTGGGATTATTAATCGTGAAAATCAAGCAAAATCTAACCGCACTTTCGCTTTCCTTCCCTACCAATTTATGCCGTTTTACGGTATTCTATGTGCCATTTTATAGGGTTAAAATTCCGCAAAGTGCGGTTAAAATTTAAGGTGATTTTATGCAAGAGCAATATCGTCCCGATATGATTGAACCAAAAGTTCAACAGTACTGGGCTGAAAATAAGGTTTTCAAAGCCGTTAAAGATGTAACCAAAGAGAAATATTATTGTCTTTCCATGTTCCCCTATCCGTCCGGTCGCCTACATATGGGGCATGTGCGTAACTATACTATCGGTGATGTGATTTCCCGTTATCAACGTATGAACGGTAAAAATGTGCTGCAGCCTATCGGTTGGGATGCCTTTGGTTTACCTGCGGAAGGGGCGGCAATTAAACACAAAACCGCACCGGCAAAATGGACATACGAAAATATTGAATATATGAAAAATCAGCTCAAAATGCTGGGCTTTGGTTACGATTGGGATCGTGAAATTGCAACCTGTAAACCGGACTACTACAAATGGGAACAATGGTTTTTTACCGAGCTTTATAAAAAAGGTTTAGTGTATAAAAAAACCTCAACGGTAAACTGGTGTCCGAATGATGAAACCGTACTGGCAAATGAGCAAGTACATGACGGTTGTTGCTGGCGTTGCGATACCCCGGTGGAACAAAAAGAAATCCCACAATGGTTTATTAAAATCACCGATTATGCCGAGCAATTATTAGGTGGGTTGGATAATCTTCCACAATGGCCGGATATGGTGAAAACCATGCAACGTAACTGGATTGGACGTTCTGAAGGGGTGGAAATTACCTTTGAGGTGGCAGATACCCATGAGAAAGTGGCGGTTTACACCACCCGCCCGGATACCTTCTATGGTGTCAGCTATTTAGGCATTGCCGCTGCCCATCCTTTAGCTACCCTTGCCGCGCAAAATAACCCTGAATTAGCCGCTTTCATTCAAGAAGCGAAAAACGCCAAAGTGGCGGAGGCAGATCTTGCCACAATGGAGAAAAAAGGCATGCCAACAGGCTTGTTTGCCCTTCACCCATTAACAGGGGAAAAATTACCGATTTGGGTGGCAAACTTTGTGCTTATGCACTATGGCACAGGGGCTGTGATGGCAGTACCTGCCCATGACCAACGTGATTATGAATTCGCACAAAAATATGCCTTACCATTAAAACAAGTCATCGCGCCACTTGAGGGTCAACATATTGATTTAGCCAAAGAAGCCTTCACCGAACACGGGGTATTAATCAATTCTGCTGAATTTGACGGCTTAGATTTCGATGGCGCTTTTAACGGTATCGCCGATAAACTGGAAAAATTAGGTGTGGGTAAACGCCAAGTGAACTACCGCTTGCGTGATTGGGGCGTATCCCGTCAACGTTATTGGGGTGCACCTATTCCAATGCTGACCCTTGAAAACGGAGATGTAGTGCCTGCCCCATTGGAAGATTTACCAATTATTCTCCCTGAAGATGTGGTGATGGATGGGGTGAAAAGCCCAATTAAAGCGGATCCGAACTGGGCGAAAACCACCTTTAAGGGTGCACCTGCCTTAAAAGAAACAGATACCTTTGATACTTTCATGGAATCCTCTTGGTATTATGCCCGTTATACCTCGCCAACCTTTGCAGATGCGATGTTAGACAAAGAGGAAGCCAATTATTGGCTACCGGTGGATCAATATATCGGCGGAATTGAGCATGCAACCATGCACTTACTTTATTTCCGTTTCTTCCACAAACTCTTGCGTGATGCCGGTTTTGTGACAAGTGATGAACCAACGGTGAAATTATTATGTCAAGGAATGGTGCTGGCAGATGCCTTCTATTACACCAGCCCGACTAACGAGCGGATTTGGGTTAGCCCAACGCAAGTGACTTTGGAACGTGATGAAAAAGGTCGCATTATCAAAGCCACCGACCCCGAAGGGCGCGAACTGGTTCATTCCGGTATGACTAAAATGTCGAAATCCAAAAATAACGGTATCGACCCACAGGAAATGGTGGAAAAATACGGTGCAGATACGGTTCGCTTGTTTATGATGTTTGCCTCCCCTGCGGAGATGACGCTGGAATGGCAAGAATCCGGTGTGGAAGGCGCAAAACGCTTTTTAGGTCGGGTGTGGAACTTAGTGTATCAATACCAACAAAATCCGGCCAAAACAGCCTTAGATGTGACCGCACTTTCTGCCGATCAAAAAGCCCTTCGTCGTGAAGTGCATAAAACCATTGCCAAAGTCAGTGATGATATTGGTCGCCGTCAAACCTTCAACACTGCCATTGCGGCAATTATGGAGTTAATGAATAAGCTCACCAAAGCACCATTGGATAATGAACAAGATCGTGCAATCATGGCAGAAGCGCTAAGTGCTGTCGTGCGTATGCTTTATCCGATTACCCCACATATTTGCTTTGAGCTATGGCATGCCCTCGGCAATGAAAACAGTATCGACACCGCCACATGGGTGAAAGCCGATGAAACGGCAATGGTGGAAGATGAAAAACTCATTGTTGTGCAAGTCAATGGCAAAGTGCGTGGAAAAGTAACAGTGGCGGCAGGCGCTGATGAAGAAATGGTAAAAACCGTTGCTTTTGCCGATGAAAATGTGAAGAAATTTACCGATGGTCAGCAAATCGTAAAAGTGATTTATGTGGCTGGTAAATTATTAAATATTGTGGTGAAACCGCAATAATTTCTCGGCATTATGTAGTAAATGCACAAACTGCCATCTCAACGAAACGTAGGGACACCTACAGGGTGTCCCTACAAATAAAACCAAAATGAAATTTATGTCACTGCTACATAACTTTGTATTCACCAAAAGATAACTGCACTTTATTTAAAAGTGCGGTCGGTTTTAAAGGTAATTTTTATGATTAAATCAATCAAAACCTTATTTCTTACGATAGCTTTCGTGAGCATTTCCGCCTGTGGCTGGCATCTTCAAAATGGCGCACTCATTCCTCAGGAATTGCATACCCTTGCCTTTGAAAGTTCGGATCCTTACAGTGAAATGTCAATGGCTGTTCGTCGTCAATTACAAGCCAATAACGTCAATCTGGTGAATGCCGAACAAGGTGTGCCGGTATTACGCATTAATAAACAAATCACTAATGATGAAGTGTCTTCTATTTTCAAACGTGGACGTGAGGCAGAGAAAACCCTGATGTTAGAAGTGGAAGCCACCGTGCGTTTAGCCAATGGTCAAAGCCATCCGATCAGTGCAAAAGTTAATCGTACTTTCTTTGATAACTCTCGAGCAGCATTGGCTAAAGCCACAGAACGTGACGTGATTTGGAATGATATGCGTGAACAAGCGGCCCGTCAGCTCATCACGAAAATGGTGGCATTACAACATTAATTAAAAGAAAAATAATGAACCGCATTTTTCCTGAACAACTACCTCATCATCTTGCCCAAGGACTGGCTAAAGTTTATTGCTTGGTTGGGCAAGATCCGCTGTTGCTCAGTGAAACTGAAGCGGATATTTATCAAGCAGCACTCCAACAAAGCTTTGATGAAAAAAATACAGTACAAATTGACAGCCAGACTGATTGGGCTGCATTAATTGAATCCACCCAATCAATGGGCTTGTTTTTCAACAAACAAGTGCTTGTGCTCAATTTACCGGAAAATTTGACCGCACTTTTGCAAAAAAAACTGCAAGAATTTATTACAGCATTAAATGAAGACGTGCTATTGGTTTTAACGATGCCCAAACTTGCCAAAGCCACCGAAAAACAAGCGTGGTTTTTGGCATTGACAGAATATGAACCCAAAGCACTCTTGGTGAATTGCCAAACACCCAGTTCGGAGCAGCTCCCCCGCTGGGTAAAAAATCGCCTTCAAATGATGGGATTGACGGCAGATAACGAAGCCATTGCCCAGCTTTGTTACAGTTATGAAAACAATTTACTTGCCCTCAAACAAGCCTTACAACTTTTAGACTTACTTTATCCCGATCACAAACTGACTTATCATCGGGTCATTTCTGTGGTTGAGCAATCATCCCTCTTCACCCCTTTCCAATGGATTGATGCCTTGCTTGTCGGTAAAGTCAATCGGGCTAAACGTATTTTAGTGGGCTTACAGGCGGAAGATGTTCAACCCATTATTTTATTGCGTACCTTACAACGTGAGCTATTCACCTTACTTGATCTGACAAAACCTCAGCAACCTATTCGTATCACAGAGGGGTTGCCCGTTCAATCTCTTAAAGCGGAGTTTGATCGTCTCAAAATTTGGCAAAATCGCCGACCGCTCTTTTTAGCTGCCGTACAACGGCTAACCTATCAAAAACTCTATGAGATTATCCAAGAATTGGCAGATATTGAACGCCTTGCCAAACAAGAATTTAGCGATAATGTATGGGAAAAATTAGCGGATTTATCGGTGAAAATTTGTTTATAATCTATTGTTTTTTTTTTGAGCGAAAATAGTATAATAAGCCGCCTTTTGGCAATAATCTTATTTATTAATTTTCGTGAGGAAATCACAATGAAAAAAACATTAGTCGCACTTATCTTTATGGGCTTTGGTCTTTCCGCTTCTGCCGCAGAATTATCTGATAGTTGTAAAGCCTATTTTGCAGAGGTTGATTCATATCTTGCTTCTATGCCGGCAGCTCAAGCCAACTCAATGAAAGCACAGTATGAATCCAGTAAACAACAGTTTGCGATGATGCCAGTAGCGGCGCAAGATCAGGCTTGTGGACAAGCTGTAGAGCAATTGAAACAAATGAAAGCAGCGATGCCAAAATAGTTTTAAATGATGTCATAAATGGATTTTGATGAAAATAACCCCAGCCTAGGCTGGGGTTCGTATTTATGGAATTTGCACTTCGCTGAGTAATCGGTTGATTAACTTTGCATTGGCCGGTGGAAATAATCCTGCATCTAAGGCCCGTTGTTCAATCCAAAAACCTTCCTGCCCTTCACGCCCAAAAGGTTCGCCAATCCATTCTTCCACGAGATAGAAGAAAAATGAAATTACCTTGGTGGGATATTCAAATTGAAAGCGTTCATAAAGTTCAGCATTTAAAACGACAATGCCGATTTCCTCTTCCAACTCACGTTTGAGTGCTTGTTCCGGTGTTTCGTTTTCATCCACTTTCCCCCCGGGGAATTCAAGGGATTGAGCAAAATCCTGACCTTCCAAACGCTGGGTTAAGTAAATTTGTCCGAATTCATTACGAATAATACCGGCTGAAACTTGTATGATTGGTTTTTCCATGTTTTTGATCCAAGATAAAAAAAGTGCGGTCAAAAACAACCGCACTTTTAGCCCGTTAATGGTATTTGGCACGGTTACCGTGACAATGCTTGTATTTCTTACCCGATCCACAAGGGCAAGGCTCATTACGACCGACACGACGATCTGCATAATCCTCTTCCTGTGTCACCGCATTATTTTCCCCTATTGGGTGGTGAGTTTGGCTTTCTCGTTCCGCCATTTCTTGACGAAGACGTTCGGCCTCTTCTATCTCTTCTTGGGTTCTCACTCGAACACGGGTTAAGGTTGTGATCACGTGGTGTTTTAAGGAATCCAACATTTCCGTAAACATACGGAATGACTCTTTTTTATATTCCTGTTTCGGATCTTTTTGAGCATAGCCACGTAAGTGGATACCTTGACGAAGATAATCCATCGCCGCTAAATGTTCTTTCCAAAGTTCATCTAAGGTTTGTAGCATCACCCCTTTTTCAAAATGGCGCATACTTTCTTCGCCCACTAAGGCTTCTTTTTCCTTATATTCTTTTTCAGCAACGTCAATAATGCGTTCACGTAGATTTTCTTCGTGAAGATTGCTGTCTTCTTCGAGCCAATGTGCGATAGGCAATACCATACCAAACTCTTGTGCCAACCGTTCTTCCAACCCTTTAATATCCCATTGTTCCTCTAAGGATTGTGGCGGGATATATTGGTCGATAACATTATTGAACACATCGTGGCGAATAGCCTTGACCGTCTCGGAAATATCATCATTATCCAATAAATAATTGCGTTGTTCATAAATGGCGTGGCGTTGATCGTTGGCGACATCATCATATTCAAGAAGATTTTTACGACCATCAAAGTGGAAGGCTTCTACTTTTGCTTGGGCAGAGGCAATCACTTTCGCCAACATTTTGGACTCCATCGCTTCACCCGGCACGGTGAAGGCTTTACGCATTAAGTTGAGCTTGCCCTCGTTGAGGTAAATTCGCATTAAACCATCTTCCAAAGACAGGTAGAAACGGGAAGAACCCGGATCCCCTTGACGACCGGAACGGCCACGCAACTGGTTGTCGATACGGCGTGATTCGTGACGCTCCGTACCAATAATATGTAAACCGCCGGCTTTCATCACGATGTCGTGATTTTTCTCCCACTCGGCTTTTAACGCATCAAGTTGCGCTTGAGTAGGATTGTCTAATTTAGCCGCCTGGGCTTTCCAGTTACCGCCAAGGATAATATCCGTTCCCCGTCCCGCCATATTGGTGGCAATCGTTACCGCCCCCGGGAAACCCGCTTCTGCGACAATTTCAGCTTCTTGTTGGTGGAATTTTGCATTTAACACATTGTGTTTAATGCCCGCTTTATCCAATGCTTTCGACAAAACTTCCGATTTTTCCACCGAAATCGTCCCCACCAATACCGGTTGTTGGCGTGCCACACAATCTTTAATATCATCAATAATCGCATTGAATTTGTATTCTTCATTTTCAAACATCAAGTCTGTGCGATCATCACGAATCATTGGGCGGTTTGTCGGAATGACGACCGTTTCTAAACCGTAAATTTGTTGGAATTCAAAGGCTTCCGTATCTGCCGTCCCCGTCATCCCCGCCAATTTTTCATACAAACGGAAATAGTTTTGGTAAGAAATGGAGGCAACAGTTTGGTTTTCACTTTTAATCTCAACCCCCTCTTTGGCTTCAATCGCTTGGTGTAAGCCGTCAGACCAACGGCGTCCTGCCATCGTCCGCCCGGTATGTTCATCAACAATGACGATTTCGCCGTCTTTCACAATATAATCCACATCACGCTCAAATAAAGTGTGTGCACGCAATGCCGCCATAATATGGTGCAATAAGACGATACGGCCCGGTGAGTAAAGAGAATCCCCTTCCGGCATTAACCCTTGTTCAATGAGCCAATTTTCCACTTTTTCCTGACCACGTTCGGTTAAGTGAGCTTGTTTGGATTTGAGGTCTAAGGTGAAATCCCCTTCCCCTTGATATTCATCGGAATCTTCTTTTTCTTGCTTAATTAAACTTGGAATGAGTTTATTCACCGCAATGTAAAGATCGGAACTGTCTTCGGCCTGACCGGAAATAATTAACGGTGTGCGAGCCTCATCAATGAGAATGGAATCCACCTCATCCACTAAGGCATAACCTAAAGTGCGTTGGAAACGCTCTTCTTTTGAATGGGCTAAATTATCACGCAAATAGTCAAAACCCAATTCACTGTTTGTGGCATAAGTGATATCAGCAGCGTAAGCGGCACGTTTTGCTTCAGGCGGTAAACCCGGAATATTCACGCCAACACTTAGCCCTAAAAATTCAAATAATGGGCGGTTGGTTTCTGCGTCACGTCGTGCCAAATAGTCGTTCACTGTCACCACGTGTACCCCTTTTCCTTCAAGGGCAATTAAATAACAAGGGAGTGTAGCGGTTAAGGTTTTCCCTTCACCGGTTCGCATTTCAGCAATACAGCGGTTGGTTAACACCATCCCACCGATCAACTGAACATCAAAGTGACGCATACCTAATACCCGTTTACTCGCTTCTCGCACGGTAGCAAAGGCTTCAGGTAGGATGTCTTGCAAGGTTTCACCCGCACTCAAACGCTGGCGAAATTCATCGGTTTTCGCGCGAAGCTGTTCATCACTTAAGGCTTCAAATTCAGGCTCTAATTGATTAATTTTGCTCACTTGTTTTTTAAGTTTGCGTAAAATACGGTCGTTACGGCTACCAAAAATTTTCGTAAAAATGCTCATAATTTCTCTTTCTAAATCATTTGTTAAAATTAAGGAATGAGTGAAATGTTGCTCACTCATTGTCAGAGTTAATGGTGTGCCCCTTTAATTTCATTGTGTTAAAGGGACAGAGTCTAAGAAATTAAATGAGTAAAGGACCGGCTCGAATAGGGGCTTGGCGATTTAATACCGCCACCACAAAGTGCGGTTGAAAATCGGGTTGTTTTTTTTCGAAATAGCTTGCCGGAAAAGCTTGGGGGGAAGGTCGTTGTACATAGCGAACCACCTTTGCGCTTTCCAACACCTGTTGGATAGAAATCTCAGAGGAACAATTTTCCGCCCGGTTATTTTCTAAACTTTGCGTATTAGGCAAAGCAAAAATCGCGATCACACTTAATAGTAATCGCGACCAAAAATAAGGGGGGCTTTTGCCTAAAATCATCATTTTGTTGTTTCTGATAAAAATTGTGTGTATTGTAGCGGAAATTTAAATTGATGTCATTTATTGGGGCTACTTCATGGAAAACAAGGCGGAACGTTATCAAAAGGCGATGAATATTGTGGAGGTGATGGAGCAATCTTCTTTTTCTCAAATGATGAAAAAAGGCTTAGCCATTCACGAGTTAAATCAAAAAATTCACCAGATTTTTCCGCAAGAATTTCAAGGTTTAGTGCGTATCGGTCAGATTAATGGCGAAAAACTTTTTATTGAAGTGGCTAATGCCATTGTGCGACAAGGGATTTTATTTCGTCAGACGGAATTGCTCAGCCTTATCCGACCTGAATACCCACAAGTTACAAAATTAGAGGTAAAGATTAACCCCGAATTTAAGGGAGTTACGCCTTAAAAATCGCAATGAGTTCTTTCACTTTCACCCGTTTTGCCGCATTTTGGCTAATGGAACGTTGCACTTTCACGGCTTTAAATTTTGCCCCTTTGTAGATTTCACGAGTGAACTTGGTATCGTGATTGGAAATCAATACCGGAATTTGTTTTTCTTTTTGTATTTTTTTTGCCGCTTCCGCTAAAGTGCGTTGATGGGTCAAGCCAAAATCATTGCCGGCATAACCGGTGAAATTGGTATGTTGATGTAGCGGGGCATAGGGGGGATCACAATAAATTACCGAAGATTGGTCTGCCAATTCAAAGGTTTGTTGAAAATCACCGCAAAAAAAGACCGCACTTTGTGCCTTATGCGCAAAATAACGCAATTCATTTTCTGGAAAATAATGGGTTTTATAAGCCCCAAAAGGCACATTAAATTCATTCTTACTGTTATAACGGCACAAACCATTGAAACCAAAACGGTTGAGATATAAGAAAATCACTGCGCGTTCAAAGGGATCGGCAGATGCATTAAACTGTTGGCGTTTGGTGTAGTAATATTCGGGCGTATTAGCATTTGGCGCCAAAAATAGCGGTTTGCAGGCATCAATATAGCCCTCCACATCTTCTTTGATAAGATTAAATAAATTAATCAAATCGGGATTAATATCCGCCAAAATGTAGCGTTCAAAATTGGTATTTAAAAATACCGCGCCTGCCCCGACAAAAGGTTCAACCAAACATTGTTTTTTCTTTGGAAAGGCCTTGTTAATTTCATCTGTTAAACGAAATTTACCACCCGCCCATTTTAAAAATGGGCGGTGTTTGATTTTGGATTTAATCGATTTTTTGGGACGTGGCATTTTAGTCCGTTTGCGTACAACGTCGAATGGCATTTAATACCAAATGATGATCGGTATCTGTTGCCACATAGGCTTGACCAAGCGATTTTAGCAACACAAGACGAAGCTTACCGGCAAGCACTTTTTTATCACGCATCATATGGGGAAGATAATCTTCCGGCTGCATGGTATCCGGCGAGACTGTCGGCAAATTTGCTCGGGCAAGAAGTTTTTCCAAGCGGGAAACCTCAGTGATAGAAAGATTGCCTAATGCTTCAGACAGTGCGGCGGCCATCATCATGCCGGTAGAGATCGCTTCACCATGTAACCAATTGCCATAGCCTAAATGGGTTTCAATGGCATGGCCAAAGGTATGGCCAAGATTAAGTAAAGCCCGATCGCCTTTTTCCGTTTCATCACGAGCCACTACATCGGCTTTAATTTGGCAACAGCGTGCAACACAATATTGCAAGGCTTCTTGTTTTAGGGCGACGAGATCATCAATGTGGTTTTCTAACCAAACAAAAAATTCATAATCAAGAATCGCACCGTATTTAATCACTTCGGCAAGCCCGGCATTCACTTCACGTTTTGGCAGGGTATTGAGTGTTAAGGTATCAATCAACACCATTGAAGGCTGATAGAAAGCCCCAATCATATTTTTGCCTAATTCATGATTAACCGCCGTTTTACCACCAACAGAAGAGTCGACTTGTGAAAGTAACGTGGTAGGAATTTGAATTAAACGCACACCTCGCTGATAACTTGCGGCGGCAAAGCCTGCCACATCACCAATCACCCCGCCGCCTAAAGCCACAATGGTGGTATCACGTCCGTGATTGCCTTTTAAAAGTGCGGTAAAAATGAGATTTAAGGATTCAAGGGTTTTGTATTTTTCCCCATCGGGAATAAGAACAGACTCGACCACCGCACCTTTTTTTTCAAGTGTGGCGGTGAGAGTTTCCAAATAAAATGCGGCCACCGTAGGATTGCTCACAATCATCACCCGATCTCCCCGATTTATCGGGTAACTTTGTTCATCTTGGAGTAAACCACTGCCAATTAAAATCGGGTAACGACGTTCTTGTAATTCCACATTGACACACAACATAATCTATCCTTACCTTGATTAAAGTGAACTATTTAATCCATTCATATTATCAATTAAATCAACGATTTGATTCACCATCACCTTGGTGTTTTGCTCATCGGTTGGCAATGTAATGTCCGCAATTTCTTCATAAAGCGGGTTACGAATTTTCGCTAAATCCTCTAACACTTGGCGGGGATCATCCACATCCTGTAAGAGCGGTCGTTTTTTATCCCGTTGTGTGCGTTGGAACTGTTTATCCACCGTGGTTTCCAAGTAAATCACGATACCACGTGCCGATAAATAATTGCGGTTGTCCTTCGACATCACGGCACCACCGCCTGTGGATAGCACAATGCCCTGCATTTGCGTTAATTCGTTGATGACTTTTTCTTCACGTTTACGAAAACCTTCTTCACCTTCCAAATCAAAAATCCAGCTAATATCCGCACCGGTACGCTCTTCAATGACGGCATCCGAATCTAAAAAGTCCATACTCAATTGTTGTGCTAATTGACGACCAATGGTGCTTTTACCCGCCCCCATTGGACCTACTAAAAAAATATTACGTTTTTCAGCCATTGTTTTTTCTAATGATAAATAATGATAAATTTAATTAATTTGATCTTTTTTGAAACGACAGAGGTTGCCAAAAGATCACCCAAAAATCTGTGGGATTATCGCAATAAATCACCCCAATTTTCAACCTTTAAAGGGAATTTATTTTGGAAATCCTTTAAAGTGCGGTTATAAAATATATTTTTTATTTACCTATTGGATTAACAGATTGAGGTTTTATTTCTGTAAATGTATAGTGACTGAACTTTTGAGAGGGATTTTATGACAACATTTTTTCAATCTTTTTTAACGCTTAACCCTGTGCTGCAAGCATTACTTGCCGGTTTATTTACTTGGTTTTGCACGATTTTTGGTTCTGCCTTTGTTTTCTTTTTTAAACAGGTTAATCAAAAGTTGCTTGATAGTATGATGGGCTTTGCCGCCGGCGTAATGATTGCGGCTTCTTTTTGGTCACTTCTAGAACCTTCCTTTGAATTTGCCAAAGAAAGTCAAAATGAATGGTATTGGATGCCGACCCTAGTTGGTTTTTTAGTCGGCGGATTATTTTTGCGGGGAGTGGATTATTTAGTACCTCATTTGCATTTAAGCAAACCGATTGAAGAGGCAGAAGGGATGCAACCACGCCGCGGATTGTCTAAATCTATGTTGCTTTTTTTAGCGATCACTATCCATAATATTCCCGAAGGGATTGCCGTAGGCGTGGCATTTGGGGCAATTGCTACTCTCGGCGAAAATGCGGATAAACTTCCCCTTACTTTAAGTGCCATTGGTCTTGCCATTGGTATGGGGTTACAAAATGTGCCGGAAGGTTCCGCACTTTCTATGCCGCTTCGTGCCGAAGGTCATAGCCGAATGAAGGCCTTTACTTACGGTGCATTTTCCGCCATCGTTGAGCCTATTGGTGCGGTGATTGGTGCATTATTTGTGATTTCTATGACATCTATCCTCCCTTATGCCCTCGCTTTTGCCGCAGGGGCGATGATTTTCGTGGTAGTGGAAGAACTTATCCCCGAATCACAAAGCAACGGTAACACCGATATTGCCACGCTCAGTTTAATGGTGGGTTTTTCCTTGATGATGATTTTGGATGTGACTTTAGGATAATATCCTAAAAAAAGTGCGGTTAAAAATCGTCTTGAATTTTCGGTCATACCTCTACGGCACCTATTCGGCTTTTGCGGCATTATGTAGCAAATGCAAAGTAAATTTATAAAAAGGAAAAATATTTGAAAGGCTTATTTTTACGTATTATTGCCGCACTTGCATTGCTCCTTTGGGCGGTTGATATGGTTTTCCCTTGGCAGAAAATCAGGCAATCGGAAGAGAATCATTACACAACGATTCAAGCCCGTGGCACACTGATTGTCGGCACGATTAATAACCCCATTTATTATTTCATTGATTCCGGCGGGGAATCCGGTTTGGAATATGAATTGGCAAAAAATTTTGCGGATTATTTAGGTGTAAAACTTGAAATCAAAACTCTTGAAAATACGGATGCTCTATTTAATGCACTCGAAAGTAACCAAATTGATCTCGCCGCTGCAAATTTATTATTTCATCCAATACACGCGGAGAAATTTCAATTGGGTCCGGCTTATACTTCCGCATCATGGCAATTGGTTTATAAAAAAGGGGAAAATCGTCCGAAAGATCTTAGCCAAGTACAACAAGAAATTGTCATTTCAGGCGGAAAAGAATTGGATGGTCTATTAACACAATTTCAGCAAAAATTCCCTAAATTAAATTGGAAAAATAACACGCAACTCACTCAAGAAGAATTGTTGATCCAAGTGGCTGAAGGGAAAATCCCTTATACAATTGCCAACTCTATTGATGTGGCAACGGCACAGCAGATCCGTCCAAACATTGCAATCGCCTTTGATTTAACCGATGAAGCCGGCGTACATTGGTATCTCGCCAATAATTCTTATAACGAATTACAAGCCGGTTTGTTGGATTTTATGAATAATGCCTTAGAAACGGGATTAATTGATCGCATTGAAGAAAAATATTTCCGTCATATTGCACAATTTGATTATGTGGATAGCCGTGCCTATTTGGATGCTATTGAAAAAATTCTCCCGCAATATCAACCGCTCTTTGAGAAATACAAGGGTGAATTGGATTGGCGGTTGTTGGCGGCGGTGGCGTATCAAGAATCCCATTGGAACCCTGATGCAACCTCTCCGACCGGAGTACGGGGAATGATGATGCTTACCAAAGATACGGCAGAGCGAATGAAAATCACCAACCGAACCGATCCTGAACAAAGTATAAAAGCCGGCTCCGATTATTTACATTGGTTGGTTTCACAAATGCCTGACAGCATTGCACAGGAAGATCGCATTTGGTATGCCCTTGCCGCCTATAATATGGGATTGGGTCACGTGGTAGATGTCCGCCGTTTAACCAAAAAATTGGGCGGTAATCCGGATAATTGGCTTGATGTGAAAAATAATTTACCATTGCTTGCCGAAAAACGGCATTATAACGGTTTGAAATATGGTTATGCCCGTGGCTATGAGGCTTATCAATATGTAGAGAACATCCGCCGCTATATGAACAGCATTGTGAATTATCATCGTGTTCAGAACAATCAAAATAATACGTCTGAAAGTGCGGTCAAAAATGAACAAGAATAGGAGAAGATAAAAATGTTAAAACGTAAAACCTTTTTGAAAAAAATAAAATCACGGGATATTTCGGTTTCCCGTAACTCACGTATAAGACGCTTAAAACGCCGTAAACAAAAACAATTTGAACGTCATGCGATGCAATTTGTTTTACAAGAATTTTGTTGTTAAAAGAAAAATCCCGATAATGATATCGGGATTTTTTTATTTATCATTTAATTATTGGCACCGGGTACGGTCAGTTCCGGTTCTTCCGGTTTCTCCACTTTCATAAAGGCTTTGTCTTTATTGGCATCAATAATCTGTTGGGTTTGATTTGCCAAGGTTTCCAGTCCCATTTTTTGATAGGCATCCCGCATTAAGAATAGACCCTCGTAAGTCGCTCGTGTATCCGGATATAATTGCAACATTCCGACAATACGATTTGCCACCGCAACATCGGCATTGCGTTTAGCGTAAAACTTGGCAATTTCCAACTCGTGACGGGCTAAAGAATCTTTAATATACACCATACGCGCTAAAGCATCTTGCGAGTACGGACTATCCGGGAAGGTGCGCACTAAACTTTGGAAATTTGCAAAAGCGGTTTTTAATGAGGTGGTTTCCCGCGTTGCACGATCAATCCCAAAGAAATCTTGAATCGCATTATCCGCTGTTGCCGCATTGGTTAAGCCTGCCATATACACGGCATAATCACGGTTTGGGCTTTGTGGAAATTGGTTTAAAAAACTATCTACGGTAACCAATACCCCGGTATAATCCTGAGACTTATAATTTGCATACATTAAATCCAACATTGCCTGCTCTTGATAAGCACTGCCCGGAAAACGCTCGGTTGTCGCATTGAGATAACGAATTGCCTCCGAATAACCACCTTCTTGTAACGCTGCGGCACCTTTATTATAAAGTTCATCCACGGATGCCTGCTCTACTTCTTTATTTCCGCTTGAACAGCCCACCACCGCAAAGGCAGTCATGGCAATCAACGCCAATGATTTCATTTTATCCATTGTTTTTCCCTTAATTTTTACGAAAGCCAATAAATCAGATACAATTAGGCGGTATTGTATAGAACATTGGTCAATAAGCCAACTTTTTAAAAAATAATTGAGACAGATTTTATGCCGCAAATTACCCTTTCTGCCGAGGTTCAACCTGAACAGATAGGGCAGCGTTTAGACCAAACGCTCGCCGAATTGTTCCCCGATTATTCCCGCTCACGCCTAAAAACGTGGATTGAAGCGGATCTTGTAAAAATCAATCATCGCATCGCCAATATCCCACGAGAGAAAGTTCTTGGTGGCGAGCATATTGAAATTACTGTCGATGTCGAAGATGAAACCCGTTTTGAGCCAGAAAATATTCCGCTTAATATTGTCTATGAAGATGAAGACATTATTGTGATTAACAAACCGAAAGATCTTGTGGTTCATCCGGGAGCGGGCAATCCAAGTGGTACGGTATTGAATGCACTGCTCTATCATTATCCGCCCATTGCCGAAGTGCCACGTGCCGGCATTGTACATCGTTTGGACAAGGATACGACGGGATTAATGGTGGTTGCCAAAACCATTCCGGCACAAACCAAACTGGTGAGGGATTTACAAAAACGCAAAATTACCCGTGAATATGAAGCCGTTGCCTCAGGCATTATGACCAAAGGCGGTATGGTGGATCAACCTATGGCACGCCACCCTACAAAACGCACGCTGATGGCGGTTCACCCCATGGGAAAACCGGCTATTACCCATTATCGAATCATGGAAAATTTCCGTAACTACACTCGCCTACGTTTACGCTTGGAAACCGGCAGAACCCACCAAATCCGTGTTCATATGGCACATATTGCCCACCCATTATTGGGCGATCAAACCTATGGTGGCCGCCCCCGCCCACCGAAAAACGCCGGTGAAAATTTTATGGAAGTATTGCGTAATTTCAAACGCCAAGCCCTACACGCTGTAATGTTGCGCTTAGCCCACCCGATCACAGGCGAAATAATGGAATGGTATGCCCCTTTGCCCGATGATTTTGTTGAATTAATCAATGCTTTAAAAACCGACTATCTTGAACATAAAGAAGAATTGGATTATTAATATGCAAGCGATTTTTCCAACCTGGCAAGCCCCCTCCAATATTCAGGCGTTCACCACCACCCGAGCAGGCGGAGTAAGCAAAGCCCCTTTTGAAAGTTTTAATCTAGGCGATCACGTGGGAGATGAAAAAAGTGCGGTCAAAATTAACCGCACTTTACTGGTGGAAAAATTCCGCTTGCCCCACGCCCCGTTATTTCTCATCCAAACCCACAGCACAAAGGTGATCCGCCTGCCTTATTGCGGCGATAATGTGGAAGCCGATGCGGTTTATACCAATCAGCCAAATCAAGTCTGTGCGGTGATGACTGCGGATTGTCTACCTGTGCTTTTCACCACCAAGCAAGGGAATGAAGTTGCCGCCACCCACGCCGGTTGGCGGGGATTATGCGATGGGATTTTGGAAGAAACGGTAAAATGTTTTCACGCCGCACCACAGGATATTATCGCGTGGCTAGGGCCGGCTATCGGGCCACAGGCATTCCAAGTGGGCAAAGAAGTGGTTGAACAATTTATGGCAGTGGATCCCCAAGCGCAAAAGGCTTTTCGTTCAGATCCCGAACAAGAGGAAAAATACCTTGGCGATCTTTATCAAATCGCCACTCAACGCCTTAATAAATTAGGGATTACAGAAATTTTTGGCGGGAAACATTGCACGTTTAACGAAGAAAAATTATTTTTTTCCTACCGCCGCGAAGGACAAACGGGTAGAATGGCGAGCGTGATTTGGTTTGAATAGTGTTGAGAAATTGATCGCCATTCAAATATCAATTCATCCTCTCCCAAATATGGCTGTTACGGCTAGCGATACCGCATAATTGCTTACTGGGTTATTTCTCTTTTATTTTCCATTCTTTATCATAAATGCCTGATTACGCTGATTTTCAGGCATTGCTTTAATATAGGATGTTGGGTAGAAAGACAAGGAACCAAAGGCGATTGATGAGGAATATTTGAAATATGATAATGAACGTTATAGTCCATTGTGGCATTTGGGTGAAATCTATTACAACGGATTAGGCGATCGCTAAGACTTAGTACAATCAAGGGGATATTATGGGCGAGCCTGTGATTTATTCCGTGAGGTGAATGAGAAGATTCATTAATTTGGGGGTTAGACTGCCGATTTCTTAGAAATCACTTGATAGGGGGACGATTCGTAATGATTTATCTCCTATTTTTATCTGTTGTTTTGCATTGAATGTAGCTATGGGATAGAAAACGTATTGGGTAGGATATGAAAAGAATCGGTGAAACTTATCATTTATTAATGAGAAAAATCCCTTTGAGTGATACAATCCGTCAGATTTTTTTGAAAGGATAAGAATGTTATGGCTCGTAAGAAAAAGACACGCCGAATTACTGATGTGATGCCAACCCGTAAGGCAGATAAAAAACCGGAAATGCCAAAGCGTGCCGGTAAAAAATTAACCCGTTATGAGCTTGATGCGAAAGCCCGTGAGGAGAAGAAAAAGCGCAAGCACAAAGGCTTGGCTTCCGGTTCTCGCCATAGTGCAGGGGAAAATAGCGTTAATCAACTGCCGCAAGAAATTAAAGATCCGAAAATCGGCAGTAAGAAAAAAATTCCTTTAATTGTGGAATTTGTCAATAAACCGGAAAAAGGTCAGGTGATTCCAGCGGTGAAACCGGTGAAGAAAAGGGATCCGATGGAGGAATTGGAAAACCTTGAAAATAATGAAATTCTGAATGAATTATTAGATGCGTTGGATGAAGGCAAAACCCTAAGTAAAGCGGATCAACAATTTGTTGATGAATGTTTGGCACGCATTGCCGAATTGATGGAAGAGCTCGGTATTGAAGATGAGGAAGAAAACACCGAGGATTTATACCGCACTTTTGAGCAAATTGATATTAATCGGTTTAGATAAAAAATGATTTGGATAACAATTTTAACGGTTTTTGCACTCGCCATTATTGCGGCATTATCTTGGTATGCCTTTCGTTTGTTAAAGCAAGTGAAAACTCGCCAACAAATGCTGAGGGAAGCCCAAATGGCAAGAACGGCCCGTTTAAAGGAAAGCATTGAAATTATTGCGAAAGCAATGTTGCAAAAGGAATGTAATCATTCTGAAGGGGTGATTCGTCTTGCAATGTTGTTGATGCCATTGGGGAAAAATTTACACCCTTATCCGGCGATGTGGGAACTTTATGAAACGGTGCGGGAAATGCCAACTCATGAGGCACGCAAGGCGCTTGGTAAAAAAGAGAGAATGCATCTTGATCTTGAACGGGAAAGTGCGGAAGCAAAATTAGAGCAGGCGATTATGGAAGAGTTGCCTCGTCTGCTTGATGAAATAAAGGAATGAGGAGAGGTTTAATGGCAGAAATGATTTGGGATAAGGCTTTGATTCAGAAGTATAATCAATCAGGTCCTCGTTATACATCTTACCCAACGGCGTTAGAATTTCACGAAAACTATACCAATCAGGATTTTCTTGATGCGGCAGCCCGCTACCCGGAACGCCCACTGTCGCTTTATGTGCATATTCCGTTTTGTCATCAACTTTGTTATTTCTGCGCCTGTAATAAAGTGATCACCCGTCATCAACATAAAGCGGATATTTATCTTGATTATTTGGAAAAAGAAATCATCAGTCGATCAGCGTTGTTTAAAAATAGAAAAGTGACGCAAATTCACTGGGGAGGCGGCACGCCGACTTATTTAAATCAAGCGCAATCTGCACGTTTAATGGCGATGTTGAAATCGCATTTTACGATTATGGAAAATGCGGAAATTTCCATTGAAATCGATCCTCGTCAAATTGAGCTTTCTATGCTCGATCATCTGCGTTCAATCGGTTTTAACCGAATGAGTATGGGGGTGCAGGATTTTAATAAAGATGTGCAAAAAATTGTAAATCGTGAACAAGATGAAGCCTTTATTGCGGCATTATTAAAACGGGCGGACGAGCTTGGGTTTCAGTCCACCAACCTTGATTTGATTTATGGATTGCCATTGCAAAATGTGGAAAGTTTTATGTTCACCCTGGAAAAAGTGATTGCGCTTAATCCGGATCGTTTGAGCATTTTTAACTATGCCCATTTACCAAGCCGTGTGCCGGGTCAGGCTAAAATTAAAGAAGAAATGTTGCCTGCACCGGAAACCAAACTCACGATTTTACAGAAAACCATTGAGACTTTAGCCAATGCGGGGTATCAATTTATTGGTATGGATCACTTTGCAAAACCCGATGATGAATTGGCGATTGCGCAAGAAAAAGGCGTGTTGCACCGGAATTTCCAAGGTTACACCACGCAAGAAGAATGTGATCTTCTTGGTCTAGGGGTGTCATCCATTAGTTTGTTAGGGGATACTTATGCTCAAAATGAGAAGGATCTTAAAACCTATTATGGATTAGTGGAACAAAAGGGTAATGCGTTACATAAAGGGCTTGTGTTAAGCCGTGAAGACTGTTTACGTCGTGATGTGATTAAGCAGCTTATTTGCAATTTCAAATTAGATTTTTCGCCCATTGAAAAACAATATGATATTCAATTTACCGAGCATTTCGCCGAAGATTTGGCATTACTTCAACCCTTGATGAATGACAGATTAATCAGTCAAAATGAGCAGGGCTTGGCGGTGTCACCAAAAGGGCGGTTATTAATTCGCAATATTTGTTTGTGTTTTGATACCTATTCCCGAGCGGCAGCAAAACGCCAGCAATTTTCGAGAATTATCTAAGTTTTCTGCCATCCGTTTGGGTGGCATTTTTTATGGGGTAATACAAAATAAAAAATTCAAAAAATATAAAAAATCCAGTAGAATCACCCCTGTTTTATTTCAGGCTTAATATAAAAGGATAATTCAATGATTAATGAGATTAGACAAGATGCTGAACAGCGTATGGAGAAAAGCATCGAGGCATTAAAAGGGCATATTGCGAAAATTCGTACCGGTCGTGCACAACCGAGTTTATTAGACGGGATTCAAGTGGAATACTATGGGGCGGCAACGCCACTTCGCCAGTTAGCGAATGTGGTGGCGGAAGATGCCCGCACTTTAGCGGTTACTGTGTTTGACCGTTCATTAATCAGTGCGGTAGAAAAAGCTATTCTTACCTCTGATTTAGGATTAAATCCGTCCTCGGCGGGCACCACTATTCGAGTGCCGCTTCCACCGCTTACAGAAGAACGCCGTCGTGATTTAATTAAAATTGTGAAAGGTGAAGGGGAACAAGGTAAAGTGGCGATTCGTAACGTGCGCCGTGATGCCAATGATAAAATTAAAGCCTTGTTGAAAGACAAAGCGATTAGCGAAAACGACCAACACAAAGCGGAAGATGTGATCCAAAAATTAACCGACCAATACATCAAAAAAGTCGATGAAATTTTGGCAGAGAAAGAAAAAGAGTTATTAGATTTTTAATCACAATAATCTAAGGAGAAATGATGTCAGGCGGTTTAATTGGGAAAAATCCCAAAGTGGATATGGTAGCCAGCTTAATCATTGGCGGGGTTCTATTATTTCTCGCCTATGATTTTTATGGGAAATTAATCGCTCTTGAACAAAATGGCGGCTCGATGAAAGTGAATGCGATTGTGTATGCACTTTATGAAATGGGCGGTGCTGTGGGTGCTGCCGGTGCTTTTGTTGCGGGAGCATTGTTTTTTTTCTATCGCTCGTATCGGGCATTTTTAAAATTAAAATCATCTTAATAGCGAAATTAAAGGACGCATCGGCGTCCTTTTTACTGAATATAAAGTGCGGTCAAAAATTTATGCAAAAACAAAATGTGGTGATTCTTGGTGCAACAGGCTCCATTGGACAAAGCACCCTATCGGTGATTGAGCATAACCCTGAAAAGTATCATGCTTTTGCCCTTGTTGGCGGGAAAAATGTTGAGGCAATGTTTGAAAAATGCGTAAAATTTCGACCGCACTTTGCCGCCCTTGATGATGTGAATGCGGCAAATATTTTACGTCGTCAACTTGCTGAGCATCATATTCCCACCGAAGTATTAGCCGGACAGAAAGCAATTTGTGAGTTGGCAGCCCACCCCGATGCTGATCAGGTGATGGCTGCTATTGTCGGGGCGGCTGGTTTACTACCCACCTTATCTGCTGTAAAAGCGGGTAAACGGGTGCTTTTGGCAAACAAAGAAGCGTTGGTAACCTGTGGGCAGATTTTTATTGAAGCGGTGAAACAGCATCAGGCGATATTATTGCCCGTCGATAGTGAACATAATGCGATTTTCCAATCCCTCCCGCCTAAGGCGCAACAAAAAATCGGTTTTTGCCCTTTAGGCGAATTGGGGATTAGCAAAATTGTCCTCACCGGATCAGGTGGCCCTTTCCGTTATACTCCACTTGAGGAATTTGACCGAATCACACCGGCGCAAGCCGTGGCTCATCCGAATTGGTCGATGGGGAAAAAAATCTCGGTGGATTCGGCGACGATGATGAACAAGGGCTTGGAATATATTGAGGCACGTTGGTTATTTAACGCCCGAGCTGATGAAATGGAAGTGATTATTCACCCACAATCCATTATTCATTCAATGGTGCGCTATGTGGATGGCTCAGTGATCGCGCAAATGGGAAACCCCGATATGCGCACACCGATTGCAGAAACCCTCGCCTATCCTCATCGTACATTCGCCGGTGTTGAACCTTTAGATTTCTTTAAAATCAAAGAACTGACTTTTCTCGAACCGGACTATCAACGTTATCCGAATTTAAAATTGGCGATTGATGCCTTTGCCGAGGGGCAATATGCCACGACAGCAATGAACGCCGCCAATGAAATTGCCGTACAGGCGTTTTTAGAAAGACGTATTTCATTTACCGATATCGCACGCATCAATCAAGAAACGGTAGCCAATATACCATCGACAACTATCACCGCGATTGAGGATGTCATTGAAGTTGATGAAAAAGCTCGAATGATGGCTGAAATACTGATTTCACAACGTGAAAAGTGCGGTCAAAAATAAACTGATTTTTTATGATAGAACTCGATAAAAATAATATCCCGGCACATGTTGCTATCATTATGGATGGTAACGGGCGTTGGGCAAAACAACAAAATAAATTGCGTATTTTTGGACATACGAATGGGGTAGCGGCGGTTCGCCGTGCGGTGAGTTATGCGCGGCAAATTGGTGTTAAAGTTCTCACGCTTTATGCATTTAGCAGTGAAAACTGGAGCCGCCCGGAACAAGAAGTGAATTCATTGATGACACTTTTTATGCAAGCGCTTGATCGTGAAGTCAAAAAACTGCATAAAAATAATATTCGCCTTAACATTATTGGCGATACTTCACGTTTTAGTGAAAAATTACAAGAGAAAATCGCAAAAGCAGAGCATTTAACAGAAAAAAACACGGCATTGACCTTGAATATCGCCGCCAATTATGGGGGCTGTTGGGATATTGTTCAAGCCGCCCGACAAATTGCCGATAAAATTAAAAAAGATGAAATGACTTTGGCGGATATTACCGAACAATCCTTCCAAAGCCACTTAGCCACACAACATCAGCCTCAAGTGGATTTGTTGATCCGCACCAGTGGTGAGCAACGTGTGAGTAACTTTTTACTTTGGCAGATCGCTTATGCGGAATTGTGCTTTTTAGATGTTTTATGGCCTGACTTTAGCGAGGAAGATTTCAATTGGGCTATTGCCAGTTATCAACAACGTCATCGCCGTTTTGGTGGGACTGAATAAGCGGAGAAATTATGCTTAAAGAGCGTGTATTGTCAGCCATTGTGCTGATTGCGGTGGTACTATGTGCCTTATTTTTATTTAGCCCTTTTTACTTTGCTTTGGCATTGGGCTTGGTGGCGACATTGGGTGTTTGGGAATGGACACAATTTGCGCGTTTTAAACAGTCTCTCGTTCGTTTGTGTATTGCTGCATTTCTTGGGGCATTTATTTTCTTATGGCTTTTTACCGAGGGGGATTACCTCAATGCCGGACGGGTTTTTGAAGCTTATCTTCCGCTTTTATTGATGAACGCAGTGGGTTGGTGGATGCTCTCATTATTATTAGTTATCACTTATCCAGCCTCCGCCAAATACTGGGGGAAAAATAAACCCCTTCAATTATTATTTGCTTTCTCTACATTAATTCCCTTCATTGCCGCCGTATTACGCTTACGCTTAGATAACTATACGCAAGACCCTTATCACGGGTTATTTTTATTACTCTATGTTTTTGTGCTTGTATGGGCGGCGGATTCCGGTGCTTATTTTACAGGCCGTGCTTTTGGAAAACATAAATTAGCGCCTAAAGTGTCACCGGGGAAAACCTGGGAGGGCGTGATAGGCGGTTTAATCACTGCCGCAATTTTTGCTTGTATATTGATTTATTTTTCGGAGGAAAACCTTGTCGGCAATCGAGGTATTGCAGGTTTTATCATTCTTTCCGTGGCAACCGTAGCGATTTCAATTTTAGGTGATTTAACCGAGAGTATGTTCAAACGTGAAACCGGTATTAAAGATAGTAGCCGGCTTATTCCGGGACATGGGGGCATTTTGGATCGCATTGACAGCCTTACGGCGGCCGTCCCTTTCTTTACCTATTTTTACTTCTTTGTTTTGTAAGGATAAATGATGTCATTTTTGTGGTCTTTAGGTGCTTTTCTTATTGCCATTTCCGTGTTGGTTGCAGTGCATGAGTATGGGCACTTTTGGGCTGCACGAAAGTGCGGTGTAAAAGTATTGCGTTTTTCTCTTGGTTTTGGCAAGGTGATTTGGCGACGTAAAGATAAGCATGGGACAGAGTTTGCTTTATCAATGATCCCACTTGGCGGTTATGTCAAAATGTTGGATGGCAGGGCTGAATCTGTCCCGAAGGAATTCATCGCCCAAGCCTTTGATCACAAATCTGTACTACAACGTGCCTTTATTATTGCAGCCGGTCCATTGGCCAATTTTCTTTTTGCAATTTTTGCCTATTGGATCATCTATTCGGTCGGTATGCCAAGCGTTAAGCCAGTGATAGAACAGGTCACCCCCCATTCTATCGCTGCACAAGCACAGATTGAACCTAATATGCAAATTGTCGGTATTGATGGAAAAGATGCAGAAGATTGGGAAACCATTAATATGTTATTAGCCACGAAATTAGGGGAACATAACGTGAAGATAAGCGTTTCACCTTTTGGCTCTAATGTAACTTATGACAAAAAGCTGGATTTATCCCATTGGCAGTTTGATCCGGAAAAAGAAAGTGCGTTTGAATCTTTAGGCATACAGCCCGTTCGTGCCAAAGTGGAAATGACATTGTCGAAAGTTGTAGAAGACTCACCGGCTCAAAAAGCCGGTTTACAGGTTGGGGATAAAATTTTAACGGAAAATTTGACCGCACTTTCGTGGCAAAGTTTCGTGAGACAGGTTGAACAGGGCCATCCCATTAAACTTAAAATTGAACGCGATGGTAAAATGTTTGACAAAACGATACAACCGGAAAAAAATCACGAAGGTCGTTGGTTTGTGGGAATTAGCCCCACTTTTTTAAATGTAGGTGAGCAGTATCGAACCGAATTAAAATATGATATTCTTGCTGCCTTGTCTAAAGGCGTAGAAAAAACAGCACAATTATCTTGGCTCACCGTAAAAGTGATTGGCAAATTATTTACCGGTGATCTTGCATTAAATAATTTAAGCGGTCCAATTTCTATTGCAAAAGGTGCAGGGGCATCGTCAAGTATTGGGCCGGTTTATTTTCTTAGCTTTATGGCACTAATCAGCGTCAATTTAGGCATTATGAATTTATTTCCGTTGCCGATATTAGATGGCGGACATCTCGTCTTCTTGGCGGCGGAAGGTATAAAAGGAAAACCTGTTTCCGAACGGGTACAAAATTTAAGTTATCGAGTTGGAGCGACGTTGCTGTTCGCATTAATGGTTTTCGCGCTTTTCAATGATTTCTTACGTTTATAAATTTTATAGTGACATATAGGATACAGTCGATGAAAAAACTTCTAATCGCAAGTTTATTATTCGGAACGACAACAAGCATTTTCGCCGCCCCCTTTGTGGCAAAAGAAATTCGCGTGGATGGCGTTCAAGGTGAATTAGAACAACAAATTCTTGCCAACCTACCGGTTCGTTCAGGACAACAGGTTACCGATAATGATGTGGCAAATATCGTTCGATCTTTATTCGTCAGCGGTCGATTTGATGATATAAAAGCTTACCAAGATGGTAGTGCTCTTGTGGTCAGTGTAGTGGCAAAACCGATTATTTCCGAAGTTCAAATTAAAGGTAACTCTTTAATTCCGACGGAAGCATTAAAACAAAATTTAGATGCAAACGGCTTTAAATCAGGCGATATATTAAATCGTGCGAAACTTGATGAATTTGTAAAAGGCGTAAAGGAACACTATAAAAGCATCGGACGTTATAACGCAAAAGTAGAGGCTATCGTCAATACCCTTCCTAATAATCGTGCAGAGGTAACACTTCAAATTGATGAAGATGATACGGCAAAATTAAAATCTGTTACTTTTAACGGTAATCAAGCGATTTCCAGCAGCACTTTGCAAGAGCAGATGGAATTACAACCTGATGCGTGGTGGAAGCTTTGGGGAAATAAATTTGATGCGACCCAATTTGATAAAGATTTGCAGGCTATTCAAGAATATTATCAAAACAATGGTTATGCAAAAGCACGTATTACCCGCACCGATGTTCAATTAAATGATGAACAAACCAATGTGGAAGTCAACATTGATGTGAGTGAAGGCGAAAAATACGATTTAACGAGTGCGCGTATTGTAGGAAATGTCGGAGGTATGGCGGAAGAATTACAACCGTTGTTAAACCATTTGCATTTAAACGATACCTTTAGCCGTGCCGATGTCAGCGATGTTGAAAATGCCATTAAAGCCAAATTAGGCGAGCGGGGTTATGGTAGTGCAACGGTTAATGTGACACCGGCATTTGATGATGAAAATAAAACCGTGGCACTAACATTCGTGGTTGATGCCGGTCGTCGTTTATCCGTTCGTCAAGTTCAATTTGAGGGTAATACGGTTTCTGCAGACAGCACATTACGCCAAGAAATGCGCCAGCAGGAAGGTTCTTGGTATAACGCTCAGTTGGTTGAATTAGGTAAAATTCGTTTAGACAGAACTGGTTTTTTTGAAACTGTTGAAAGCCGTATCGAGCCGGTTGAAGGTACCAATGATGAAGTGAACGTGGTTTACAAAGTTAAAGAGCGTAACACAGGTAGTATCAACTTTGGTGTGGGTTATGGTACGGAGAGTGGTATCAGCTATCAGGCGAGTATCAAACAGGAAAACTTCTTGGGAACAGGGGCTGCGGTGAGCTTGGCGGGATCCCGTAATGACTATGGGACAACTATTAATCTTGGTTACACCGAACCGTACTTTACCAAAGACGGCGTAAGTTTAGGCGGAAATGTATTCTATGAGACTTACGATAACTCAGACAATGACACATCTTCTGATTATAAGCGTACAACTTATGGCGGTAATATTACCCTTGGCTTTCCGGTTAATGAAAATAACTCATACTATCTTGGGCTAGGTTACACTTATAATAAAATTAGTAATTTCTCTCAGGAATATAATCGTGATCTGTATTTAGAATCAATGAATTTTGATTCAACCTCCATTAAATCTCATGATTTTGATTTCTCATTCGGTTGGAACTATAACAGTTTAAATCGTGGTTATTTTCCAACGAAAGGGGTAAAAGCCAGTATTGGTGGACGTGTCACTATTCCGGGATCGGATAACAAATATTATAAATTGAATGCGGATATTCAAGGCTACTATCCGCTTGATCGCGATCACCGTTGGGTGCTCTCTGGTAAAATGGGGGCAGGTTATGCCAATGGCTTTGGCGGTAAACGTTTACCGTTCTATCAAAACTACACAGCCGGCGGCATTGGCTCATTGCGTGGTTTTGCGTATGGTGCGGTAGGCCCTAATGCGATTTATCTACAAAGAGTAGGTAATGGGGCAGCTTGGGTAAGAAGCGATGATGTTGTCGGTGGTAATGCAATCGGAACCGCTAGTGTGGAATTGATTGTGCCGACACCGTTTGTATCGGATAAAAATCAAAATTCGGTAAGAACATCATTATTCGTTGATGCCGCAAGCGTTTGGAATACAAAATGGAAAACGGATAAACAAGCGAGGGAAATTGCACATTTAAATTTACCTGATTATGGGAAAGCAAGCCGCATTCGTGCTTCTGCCGGTGTGGGTTTCCAATGGCAATCACCAATCGGGCCTTTGGTATTTTCCTATGCAAAACCGATTAAAAAATATGAAAATGATGATATAGAACAATTCCAATTTAGTATTGGTGGTTCTTTTTAATCGAACTTTTTATTTATCATTTAGTCAAAGCGAACACTTGCACGGTAAACTACAATGCTGTGCAAGCCCTATTAACCATTTAATTTAACAAGGAAATTTCAATGAAAAATGTTTTAAAAGTGACCGCACTTTCAGTAGGTATTGCACTTGCATCAGGTTTTGCCGCAGCAGATGAAAATATTGCATTTATTAATGCCGGTTATTTATTCCAAAACCACCCTGATCGCCAAACACTTGCCGATAAGTTGGATGCAGAATTAAAACCGACCGCAGATAAACTGGCGGCAAGTAAAAAAGAAATTGACGACAAAATTGCAGCATCACGCAAAAAAGTCGAGGCAAAAGTAGCTGCATTACAAAAAGATGCACCACGTTTACGCCAAGCCGAAATCCAAAAACGTGAAGAAGAAATCAATAAGTTTGGTGCAAGTGAAGAAGCTGCATTGACTAAATTGATGCAAGAACAAGATAAAAAAGTGGCGGCATTCCAAGAGGAAAGCGAAAAACGCCAAGCTGAAGCCCGTGAAAAATTGTTAGAAAGCATCCAAGTGGCTACCAATAATTTGGCAAAAGCAAAAGGTTATACTTATGTGATTGATGCAAACTCAGTGGTGTTTGCTGTCGAAGGGAAAGATATTACTGAAGAGGTGTTAAAATCTATCCCTGCTACGGAAAAAGCCGCTGCTCCTGCGAAAGCTGAAGAGAAAAAATAATAGGTTCTAACCATGCAAAAATCCTATTCTTTAAAAGAATTGGCTAATCAAATCGGCGCTACCGTTCGCGGTAACGCCGATGTCGTTATAACGGATATAGCCCCTCTTGATAAAGCACAAGCGCATCAACTCACCTTCATTTCTAATGCGAAATTCCGTCCCTTACTAAAAGATTCCAAAGCAGGCATTCTCGTTGTGTCGGAAACGGATGTAGAATTTTGTGCTCCGGAAAGTCATTTATTGATTGTAAAAGATCCCTATGTGGCTTATGCAATTTTGGCACAATATATGGACACCACGCCAAAAGCGGCACAAGGCATTGCACCAAGTGCGGTCATTTCTGAGGGTGTTTCTTTAGGTGAAAATGTATCAGTCGGTGCTAATGCGGTGATTGAAGAAGGTGCCGTATTAGGCGATAACGTGATTATCGGTGCAAATTGTTTTGTGGGAAAAAACACAAAAATTGGAGAAGGAACACAGCTTTGGGCGAATGTGACGGTTTATCATGATGTTGAAATCGGTTCAAACTGCTTAATTCAATCCGGTGCAGTGATTGGTAGCGATGGTTTCGGCTACGCCAATGATCGAGGTCGTTGGATTAAAATTCCTCAAGTAGGTCAAGTGATTATCGGCAATCATGTTGAAATTGGTGCTTGTACTTGTATTGACCGTGGGGCATTGGATGCCACCGTGATTGAGGATAACGTTATCATTGACAATCTTTGTCAAATCGCCCACAACGTACACATTGGTACCGGCACGGCTGTGGCAGGCGGTGTAATAATGGCGGGCAGCCTGACAGTAGGGCGTTATTGCTTAATCGGTGGTGCAAGTGTGCTCAATGGTCATATGGAGATCTGCGATAAGGTGACAATTACCGGAATGGGAATGGTGATGCGACCGATTACCGAGCCGGGAGTTTATTCGTCCGGTATTCCATTGCAAACTAACAAAGAATGGCGAAAAACCGCCGCATTGACTTTAGGGATTGATGGAATAAATAAACGCTTGAAATCCGTTGAAAAAAAACTTGGGGCTGTCCTAGATAACTAACCAAAACTTACCCTAACTAATTGTTTTAAAATGGAAATTTGAGATTTTAAGTTACTGTGATTAAAACGCCATTCATATTCCTTTAAATACAGCCCAAAATGGGCTTTGGGAATACCATTAAATTTGCATAAATGGCGTTTCGTCTAACTCCAAAAATTCTCAATTCCGTTTATGTGGTTTTGCTTTTCTGCGAAGTGTGTGTTGTGATTAATGCGAAAATGATTAAATTCACTCATATCAAGCACATCATAGCTTCGATAGAAATCGGTGTAAACAATACTATCCGGCTTCACTTTCTCTCGAATAATAGGCAGAAACGTGGCAGATTGTGTATTGAGGACGACAACGGTGTACACCTTACCATCACGTTTTAAAAGCCCAAAGACTGCCGTTTTACCGACCGCACCCCAGTCCTGTTTACCTTTGCGGATACCGCCTAAATAACTCTCATCGGCTTCAATTTCACCCTCAAACATCTCTAAATGAGGGCTGTTTTGATAGATAGGCAATCGTAAACGATGGAAATAATAAGCTGCAGTGGTTTTTATTTACGTTTACCAACTCTGTGGCGGTACGAGCTGTGATGCCTGCCACAAACAGCGCGATGAGTTTATTTTGCTTATGCTGACTTGGTCGACTTCTTCTCATTTGGCTATCTTAACCTAAATGGGCGTTTTAGTCGTTATCTAGGACAGCCCCTAAAATAATTTAATTAAAGTCTTTTTGTTATCTACTTTTTTGGTGTATTAATGGTTACATTGATCTCTTTATGGGGAGCTGTAACGCGTTATTTCTTTGGCTTATTAATAGTTTAAATGACTTTTATCTTCCCCCCATTAAAACGATAGGAGTTATTGCATCTATGTCTGTGTTATGGGGTGTAATTAATGTCATATTAAAATACAGAAAATCCCGAAAATACTGGTATTAAGGATAAAGTGCGGTTAATTTTTAAAATGTTTTTACAACACTTTGAAAATCAACCGCATTTTGTTTACTTGCGTTATACCATTTTAAGGTTACAATCTCGCTCAACTGTGAATGGCAGGATTAACTCAATTTTATCAATTCAAACAAATTTTATTTTAAAGGAAATCTCATGAATAAAAATCACTATAAAGTTATCTTCAGTCGAGCCTTAAACCAACTCATTGTTGTTTCGGAATTAGCCAAAAGTCAAAGCAAAACGGCGAATGAAAATCTTGGT
>NZ_MLHL01000045.1 GCF_002000545.1 Rodentibacter trehalosifermentans
GGCAAAGGCGAAAAAATTAGCACAAGCTCAACAAGAATTAGAAAAATCTCAGGAATAACCATGTTTAAAATGACCAGTTCCCCTCATGCGCATTCGGGAAAATTAACCGCTCGCATTATGCTTTGGGTGATCTTCGCCATGATGCCCGCATTCTTTGCGCAAGTTTATTATTTTGGCTTTGGCGTGTTCATTCAGTCAATATTAGCCATTAGCGTTGCCCTATTGGGTGAATTTATCGTACTAAAATTACGAGGTAAAAAACCTTTAGCTTATCTTGCTGATTTCAGTGCAGTATTAACAGCATTGATTTTAGCCATGGCAATTCCACCCTATGCGCCTTATTGGGTGATTATTATCGGGACATTTTGTGCCGTTGTGCTGGGTAAACAGGTTTATGGCGGTTTGGGGCAAAATTTATTCAATCCGGCAATGATTGGTTATGTCATCCTGCTGATTTCTTTCCCATTACCGATGACCACATGGCTGCCGCCTCTCCATTTATTACAAGAGCCGCCCACCTTCCCTGATGCGCTTTCGCTTATCTTTTCTGGGGTCACGACCGATGGTTTTACCCTGTCACAACTCACTCAAAGTATTGACGGTATCGCTCAAGCAACACCATTGGATAGCGCCAAAATCTTTTATGCCCATCACAATGCCGTAACGGATTTTTATGAGCTCATCAAAATGCCGATTTTTATGGGCAATGGCACCGATTTCGCACAAGGTTGGTGGCAGGTCAACCTCGCCTTTTTACTGGGGGGGCTTTTTCTTCTCTTAAAACGCACAATTCATTGGCAAATTCCGGTGGCAATGCTCGTTACCTTTTTCTGCTTGGCAACCCTTACCGCTCTAATGGGCAATCTCCATTTAAGTGTCATGAGCCAGATGTTTAACGGGGCCATGATGTTTGGGGCCTTTTTCATTGCAACCGACCCTGTCACGGCATCGATCACACCTCGTGGAAAATTGGTTTTTGGTGCGTTAGTTGGGCTTTTTGTCTACCTTATTCGCTATCAGGGTAATTTCCCTGATGGAGTCGCCTTTGCCATTTTACTGAGTAACATTTGTGTGCCACTGATTGATCATTACACGAGACCTCGTGTGGCAGGTTATCGCTTAGAAGGAAGAAAATAATGGGCATTGTTAAAACCACCTCACGCTATGGAATGATTTTAGGATTAGTCGCATTAATCTGTACCGCTATTTCCTCGGGCATCTTTTTCCTGACAAAAGATAAAATTGACGAAACCATGGCGGCACAACAACGTGAACGCCTATTAGAAGTGATTCCCCATGACTATTTTGATAACCCGCTTGTGGAAAGTGCGGTCATTCCAAAGAGTGAAAATTTAGCCGGAATTCAAAAAGTTTATTTTGCTAAAAAAGGGCAAAACATTACCGCTTATGCTTATGAAACCACCGCACCGGATGGCTATTCCGGTGATATCCGCTTACTGGTGGGGCTAACCCCTAAAGGGGAAATTCTCGGTGTGCGAGTGATTGAACATCACGAAACCCCGGGATTGGGCGATAAAATAGAGCTACGAATTTCCAATTGGATTTTAAGTTTTAATCATAAATCCATTAATGAAACGAACCTCAATGATTGGGCGGTAAAAAAAGATGGCGGGAAATTTGATCAATTTTCCGGTGCAACCATTACACCTCGTGCCATTGTTAATCAAGTAAAACGCTCCGCTTTATTGATGCTTAATCATCAAACCGAACTTCAGCAACTCACTCTCCCATAAGGACTGCGATAAAGGACTGTGATATGACAAATTCAACCGAAAAAACGACTGCACTTTTTGAAGAGGAAACCCCTCAGCAGTCTGTTGAAACCGCCAAAAACACCATTGAATGGAAAGCCATTTTCACGCAAGGCATTTGGAAAAATAACCCTGCAATTGTTCAATTACTCGGGCTTTGTCCATTGTTGGCGGTGTCCAGTACAGCGACCAACGCACTGGGTTTAGGGCTTGCAACCATGTTGGTATTAACCTGTACCAACACGGTTATCTCTTTATTTCGCAAACACATTCCCCATGAAATTCGTATTCCTATTTATGTGATGATTATTGCCACCACCGTAACTGTGGTGCAATTATTGATGAACGCTTACACCTATACACTCTATCAATCCTTGGGGATTTTTATTCCGCTTATTGTGACAAACTGTATTGTAATTGGGCGGGCAGAAGCCTTTGCTTCCAAAAACAGCCTTTTACATTCAATATGGGACGGTTTTTCAATGGGGTGTGGCATGGCATTGAGCCTAACTGTGCTTGGTGCGCTGCGTGAAATTCTCGGACAAGGCACGCTTTTTGAAGGGATTGAGCATCTTTTTGGCGAACAGGCTAAATTTCTCACTTGGCATATTTACCAAATAGACAGCAGCTTTTTACTTTTCATCCTGCCACCGGGTGCATTTATCGGCTTAGGGCTCCTCCTCGCCCTCAAAAACAGAATTGACAATCATCAGAAAGTGAAAAAGTAACCATTAAGGCGTCGTCTAATTTGCCTGAGTGTGTTCTTTGCTACTTTTTGCACAACCAAAAAGTAGAAGGAAAATATTATGAACCAGAAAAAAAGAATTGAAATACTCACCCGATTACGGGATAACAACCCCCATCCGACGACAGAATTACAGTATAATTCGCCTTTTGAATTATTAATCGCGGTGATTTTATCGGCACAGGCCACAGATAAAGGGGTAAATAAAGCAACAGAGAAACTTTTTCCCGTTGCCAATACGCCACAAGCCATTTTGGATTTAGGTTTAGAGGGGTTAAAAAGCTATATTAAAACCATTGGGCTTTATAATAGTAAAGCGGAAAATATCATTAAAACCTGCCGTGATCTCATCGAAAAACACAAAGGTGAAGTACCTGAAGATCGTGAAGCCCTCGAAGCCCTTGCCGGTGTTGGGCGAAAAACAGCGAATGTGGTGTTAAATACTGCCTTTGGTCACCCGACGATTGCGGTCGATACCCACATTTTTCGGGTATGCAATCGCACCCATTTCGCTCCGGGTAAAGATGTCGTCAAAGTGGAAGAAAAACTCTTAAAAGTCGTACCTGATGAATTTAAAGTGGATGTGCACCATTGGCTCATTTTACATGGTCGCTACACTTGTGTAGCAAGAAAGCCCCGTTGCGGTTCCTGTATTATCGAAGATCTTTGTGAATATAAAGAGAAAACCGAATATTAAAAATCATTTATTTTTTGACCGCACTTTTATTAATAGGAAAAACAATGACAACAAATAAACAACAACGTCAAACTTGGTCAAGCCGCTTAACTTATGTGATGACCGTTGCCGGTGCAACGGTGGGTTTTGGTGCAACATGGCGCTTCCCTTACCTTGTGGGTGAAAATGGCGGCGGCGCCTATGTGCTACTTTTTTGTCTTGCGATGATCGTGATCGGCATTCCCATGATCCTCGTAGAAAATGTGATTGGTCGCCGCTTGCGTGTCAATTCCATTGATGCCTTTGGGGATAAACTTCAGGATAAAGGCAGAGGTATTTCCAAATATTGGAAAATTATCGGCTATATGGGATTGCTCGGTGCTTTTGGCATTATGGCCTATTACATGGTGCTGGGCGGCTGGGTGATTTCTTATATTGTCAGCCTCATCAGCGGCAGTCTTGATATTTCCGCACCGATCACCAAAGAGGTAGCAAAGAACTTCTACGATCTGCATATTGGTAATAGCCCTTATGAAATCATCAGCTATACCTTCCTCTTTGTGGTGGTGAATTACATTATTTTGGCAAAAGGCATTATTGGCGGAATTGAGCGTTCAGTAAAATATTTAATGCCTCTCCTGTTTATTTTCTTAATCGGTATGGTGATCCGCAATATCACCTTACCGGGTGCAATGGAAGGGATCACTTTCTATTTAAAACCGGACTTCAGCAAAATCACGCCTGAACTTTTCGTTTTTGTATTAGGGCAAGTGTTCTTTGCCTTAAGCCTTGGCTTTGGTGTGCTAATCACCCTTTCAAGCTATCTGAATAAAGAGGAAAACCTCATTCAAACCGCTGTGATTACCGGTTTTACCAATACCATTATTGCGGTATTGGCAGGATTTATGATCTTTCCTTCATTATTCACTTTTGGTATCGAACCCAATGCCGGCCCGACACTAGTATTCCAAAGTCTGCCTATCGTCTTTTCCCATTTGTGGGCAGGTAAATTCTTTGCAATTATTTTCTTTAGTTTGTTATTAATTGCCGCCCTCACCACCTCTATTACCATTTATGAAGTGCTTATCACCGCATTACAAGAAAAACTCCGTATGCGCCGTGGAAAAGCCATTGCACTGGTTTTAGGGGGAATTTTCTTACTTGGTAACATTCCCGCTATTTTAGGCGATAACCTTTGGAAAGATTTTACGCTTTTTGGCAAAAGTATTTTTGATTTCTATGACTATGCAAGCGGTAATATACTGTTTATGCTCACCGCACTAGGCTGCGCCGTTTTTGTAGGCTTTGTGCTGAAAGATGAAGCGAAAAAGGAACTCTCTCCGACACCGGATTCGACCTTCACTAAAATCTGGTTTAACTATGTAAAATTTGTTGTGCCTGTCATCATTTTGGTGATTTTTATCAGCAACCTTTTCTAGCCCACAAAAAACCGAGTGACGACTCGGTTTTTTTACATTATTTATTTTCCGCCAAATTTTTCTTTTCTTCTAATTCTTCCCAACGTAAAAAAGCCTCCTCAAGGGCAGCTTCCACTTCCGTCAGCTCCCGCAGTTTCGCATCCGTTACTTCATGGGATTGTTGGAAAAATTCAGGCGCCCCAACTTCTGTTTGAAGTGCGGTCAATTTTTCTTCCAAATCTTCCAATTGTTGCGGTAATTGTTCCAGTTCACGCTGTTCTTTATAGGATAATTTCACAGATTTCGGCTTAGAAGTGCGGTCAGTTTTAGCAAGATTTTCTTGCGGTTTTGAGCGTAATTTCTTCGCCACTTCTTGTTCAGCCCTACTTGCCCAAAAGTTGGCTTGCTGCTGTTTTGCCTCAAAGAAACCACCTACATATTTATTCACTACACCATCACCTTCAAATAGATAACATTCTGTCACTGTGTTATCAATAAATTGGCGGTCATGGCTTACAATTAATAATGTCCCTTGGTAATCCGTTAAAATTTCCTCAAGCAATTCTAAGGTTTCTACATCTAAATCATTGGTCGGTTCATCAAGAATCAGCAAATTATTGGGTTTTAGCAACAGTTTTGCCAACAACAGACGATTACGCTCCCCACCCGATAAAGCCTTCACCGGTGTCATCGCCCGTTTAGGCGGGAATAAAAAATCTTGTAAATAGCCTAACACATGACGCTTTACTCCATTTATCTCAATATCTTGCTTGCCATCGGCAACGTTATCCATCACCGTTTTTTCCGGATCAAGATCAGCACGATATTGATCAAAATAAGCAATGTCTAATTTTGTCCCCGTCTTAATTTTTCCTGCTGTAGGTTGGGTTTCGCCGAGAAATAATTTGATAAAGGTCGTTTTACCACAGCCATTGGGCCCGACTAGGGCAATTTTATCTCCCCGTAAAATGGTGGTGCTGAAATCTTTTAACAATTGTTTTCCTGCCAGCTCATAGCTCACATTTTCCATTTCAAAGACTATTTTTCCGGAACGGGTTGAGGTATCAAGCTGTAATTTTGCCTCTCCCATCACCTCACGACGCCGACGTCGTTCTTCACGCATGGCTTTTAAAGCACGAACCCGCCCTTCATTGCGGGTTCGGCGTGCTTTTATACCTTGACGAATCCACACTTCTTCTTGTGCTAATTTTTTATCAAATAATTCATTTTGTAGGGCTTCGACTCGGAGATTTTCTTCTTTTGTGGTGAGATATAAATCATAGTTCCCCGGATAGGAAACAAGCTGTCCTCGATCTAAATCCACAATGCGTGTCGCCATTTTGCGAATAAAAGAACGGTCATGAGAAATAAATACAATGCTACCGCTAAATTCCAACAGGAAACTTTCTAACCATTCAATGGCTTCCACATCTAAATGGTTGGTCGGCTCATCAAGCAACAAGACATCAGGGTCGCAAACCAAAGCACGAGCTAATGCCGCTTTACGCAACCACCCCCCTGAAAGTTCACTCAGTTTGGTATTAGGGTTTAAACCTAATTTGAGCAGCACTTCATGAATTTTATTTTCAAATCGCCAACCGTCAGCATGTTCTAATTTGGCTTGAATTTGTTCCAATTGGCTTAGCATTTGATCCGTATAATTTTCTTCAAGCTCAACAGAAATGCGGTGGTATTCTTTTAATAAATCCGTTAAATGCCCAATGCCCTCTGCCACATAATCAAAAACATTACCTGCAGTATTACGGGGGGGATCTTGCTCAAGACGGGAGACCACCAACTCTTTTTCATATTGGATCTTACCATCGTCCAACAATACCTCTCCGGCAATAATTTTGAGTAAAGTGGATTTCCCCGCCCCATTTCTTCCTACCAAACAAACCCGTTCGTTCGGTTCAATATGAAGTTCGGTATGATCTAATAAGGGGGCATCACTAAAAGAAAGATAGCCATTTGTTAAGCTAATTAATGCCACAATCACCTCGCAAAAATTTGATTAAATTTATTGATATTTATTCACGCCTTTAACGCCCTTGGCATTCAAAACACCTTGATTTTTGACCGCACTATTTTATACGGTTTGGACAGAAAAACGAAAAGATGAAAAATGGGCAATGAATAAGAAATTTTACAGCCAATTGACAAATAACCTCATCATCACTAAGAAAAAAGGACGCTTTTCAGCGTCCTCATTCTCTAAACTTTAAAAATTAAAGTGCAGATTTTGCTTTTTCCACTAATGCAGCGAAGGCCACTTTGTCGAATACTGCAATATCAGCAAGGATCTTACGATCGATTTCAACAGAAGCTTTTTTCAAGCCATTGATGAATTTGCTGTAAGATAAACCATTTTGACGAGCCGCTGCGTTGATACGCGCAATCCATAATTGACGGAATTGACGTTTACGTTGACGGCGGTCACGATATGCGTATTGACCGGCTTTGATCACCGCTTGGAAAGCAACACGATACACGCGTGAACGTGCACCATAATAACCTTTAGCAGCCTTAAGAACTTTCTTATGGCGTGCTCTTGCAATAACACCACGTTTTACACGAGCCATTATTTAATCTCCTATGTCTATTTTCTACTAAATGAACTAATCGTACGTTTCGCTTAAATAACGGCTTATGCGTATGGTAAGCAAGCTACGACTAAAACTTGGTCAGCTTTCGCTACCATGGATTTATGACGTAAATGACGTTTACGTTTAGTTGTTTTTTTAGTCAAAATATGACGTAAGTGAGATTGTTTACGCTTAAAACCGCCGGAAGCTGTTTTTTTGAAACGCTTAGCAGCACCGCGTACTGTTTTGATTTTAGGCATTGTTAAAATAACTCCGCATTTTTCGTTTAAACAACATAATCAGGCGAACTAAAAAGTTACTTGAAAGGCACTGATCATTTCCATCATCAGGCAAATAAATTGCCTTTTCTCAACGTCGTTAGGCTGCGTAGTCTGCCCAACTGACGTGACTTTTCACTTTCGTGAAAAGATTTTTGTTAAGATGTTAATCTCAACAAAAAATTCTTATTTTTTCTTCGGGGCTAACACCATCACCGCTTGACGGCCTTCTAATTTACCCGGCGCAGATTCTACCACTGAAATCTCCGCTAAATCATTTTTTACCCGTTCCAACACATCTAAACCGATATCTTGGTGCGCCATTTCACGACCGCGGAAACGCACAGTAATTTTTGCTTTATCGCCATCTTCTAAGAAACGGATAAGACTGCGTAATTTAACTTGGTAATCCCCTTCATCGGTCCCCGGACGGAATTTAATTTCTTTCACTTGGACGACTTTTTGTTTTTTCTTCTGCTCTTTAGCGGTCTTACTTTTTTCGTAGAGGAATTTACCGTAGTTCATAATGCGGCAAACCGGGGGTTCTGCATTTGGACTAATTTCAACAAGATCAAGCTCCGCTTGCTCTGCCATATCTAAGGCTTGTTGAATAGAAACAATGCCTAATTGTTCACCATCTTGGTCAATTAAACGAACTTCTTTTACACGAATTTCATCATTAATGCGATTCGGGCGATTCACTGCCGGTGCTTTTTTTACGGTTTTAATAATCGTATTCCTTCTATTAATTTTATGTAAAAACCTTTCACAATAAGCGAAAGATTCCCGGTTTTCCCAAGTTAAAAGTGAGTAAAACGGGCGGATTTTATAGTATCCACCGATTTTATGCAACAGAATTTAGCCCTTTACCTCAATTTCCACAGCAACACTTTCACCAAATGCTAATAAATGTTCAATTCTTGCGGTTTCTAAACAAACCATATGTTGATAAGCTTGCTCACTCATTGCACTTGTAGGTTTATGCCACGGATTCCAAAGGACAAGCTCTCCGGCATTATGATGATGCAATCTAATAGTACGATTTAATCGCTTATCCACAATTTGATTTTGTGTTTTCTCGGCAGAATAAATGCAATCTACATTTTCTGTAATCATTCGGGGCGAAGGCACAGTTTCCATCTGTTGCGTGAGGCTGTTAAAACAGGTGGTAGGTAAATTTTCAATGCTAATTTGATGAATATCTCCCACATTAAAATAACTGTGTAACGCCACTTGTGCCGGCTGTTTTCCATAATGTGTAAAGGTGATACGGCATTTATCCGTAAAAATCATTTCCACCTTTGCTTCAATAATATGCAAATCGGAAAACAACGAAAAAACTAACCGCACTTTATCTTTCGCCACATCGTAATGGCTGAGTTGCCACAGACGAATTCGAGCCGTGCCATGCGCAGGTTGTTTCACTGAGCCAAACCATGGGTAGCAAATGGGCACGCCGCCACGAATCGCCGTGCCCATTTGAAACGGCTCAATTTCGCTCAACCATAACATATCTTGCTTTGCCCCACTTGGCTGCCAACTCAATAATTGCGCGCCTTGAAGGGAAATTTGGGCTATTCCAACGGCGTGTTTTAAATGTAGCACGGGAATATCGTTTTGTTGCACCAGATTGAGTTCCGGAGTGAGGGTTTTGAGTAATTGTATTTTCATATTTCGTTCCAATTAAAATTCGTGAAAATAAACAAAGGGCGTATGTTACGCCCTCCCAGCCCTAATGAAAAGGATTGATTAAATTTCATCAATGATCCGATAGACCCAATTTTCTAAAGGATCATTTAAACGTTTCATTTCCAAACGCATTTCTTCTAACATTTCTTTTTTGACGGCGTTGTATTGTGGATCGTAAAACAAATTATGCATTTCCTCCGGATCTTGGCGAATATCATAAAGCTCACATAAATCCGTTGCATTGAACACAAGTTTATAATCTCTACGCCGCCACATCCGTTGTTCAAAATAAACGAAATGCCCGGCAAGCTGTCCCAATACGCCTTTGCGGGCATTGTTTTGATGCGCCCGCATAATCGGTAGCACGCTCTGCCCTTCAAAGGTTTCCGGCACTTTTTGATTTGCCAAATCAAACACCGTTGAAGTTAAATCGTGTAAATAGACAAAATTGTCGTCCTCTTGATTGATTCGGTCGGAGTTCGGATCTTTGATAATCATTGGGATATTGTAGGTGGCATCAAACATAAACTCGCCTTTTTCAATCATTCGATGCGCGCCCATAGCATCACCGTGATCGGCGGTTGCCACCAAGAAAGTGCGGTCATAAATACCCAAGTTTTCCAAATAATCAAATAATTCACCAATAGCATCATCAATTAAAGTGATATAACCCCAAAATTTTGTGATGACTTCCTTCCAACGATCCTCACTGGCTTCCCACATACCCCACATTTTTGAAATGGTACGGAAATGTCCCGGTTTACCCTCCAATGGTTTGAAAAAACTTTTATCCAAGACCACATCCTCTTTGCGATACATTGAATAATAAGGCTCAGGCACAATGCAAGGTGTGTGCGGCCCCCAGAAATTGATCCAAGCAAAAAACGGTTTGCCCTCATCTAAGGAGTCTTGAATGTATTTTTTCGCCTCATCAATGATGAAATAGGGAATCGTCTGCGCTTTCGTACCGGAAAGTAAGCCACAAAGTTCTTGCACCCGTAAATGTGGATTATCACCAAAATAGGCGTTGCTCACCTCGGGGATTGCATAGCCTTTTTCCTCTAACCAGTCTTTGTATCGATTTGAATGTGTCGGCGGTTGGTTGAACACTAAATTTTTATACACTCCACTCCCCGGATAGCCATAACCGTCAAAATTATGCCCTTTAATGCCATAATCTTCCGGTACGGATTTCGTCCCCACGTGCCATTTTCCCACCACATAAGTATTGTAGCCATCAAGATGACCGATGTTGGGTTTATCTTGGCTAATTTCACCTATGCCGCCTTTCTCACCGTTTTTGATAATGCCGTGGGAAGACGGCATTAATCCGGTAAATAATGATGTTCTCGCAGGGCCGCACACGGATGCAGGCGTGAAAGCATTGTTAAAACGTACACCATCTTTTGCCAAACGATCCAAATTCGGCGTTTTGACCACTTGATGACCATAAGCCCCCAGCATATCTTTGCGAATTTGATCCAATAAAATATAAATAATGTTCATCATTTTACCTCTTTATCCCGAACCACAAATAAGACGATAATTTGCAACACCGCCCAAACACCTAACACCATCAACGGATTGCCATTTTCCGATGCCATACCGAGTGGGGAAAGGAAAGTATAAAGGGCAAATAACCCTAAAATTAAGGACACACTGGTGACTTTCAAATATTTCCAGTTAGTTAAATCCACGTTGCTCAAATTTTCTTTATTTTCAATGTAAGGATCGCGTTTTAAGAATTGACCGAGAATCAGCATTAATACCACATCAAACACGAACAATCCGCCCATCACATAGACAAAGTTAATTTTCACATCAAACACCCAAACAATGCTGAAATACAAAATCACGTGGGCGAGTAAGGCAATGCGGGCGGCTTTACCGGAAACGGTTTTGTTAAACATACCCACAGCAAATAATGCCACAATGGGAATATTCACGAAACCGGCAAAACGTTTTGTGATTAAGAAAATACCATCTGTACCAAACATTAAGAGTGGAGCAAAAATCATTGTCACCACCGCCATAATGGCTGATACTTTTTTCGCATACACAATCAACGCCTGTTCCGACCGCACTTTTTGACTAATTGAAGGCAATAAATCTTTACAGAAAATAGTCGCCGCAGAATTAAGGAAAGAATTGAAAGTGCTCAAAATTGCCCCAAATAATGCAGCAATAAAGAACCCTTGCAACCAGCTTGGCAGCACCTTATTCACCAAAAGCGGATAAGATGCATCAATCGGATTCACTCCCTCTCCCAATATGTGGAAACTCAATAGGCCCGGTAAATTTAAAATGATGGGTAACGTTAATAGGAATAATGCCGCGACCAAAATCCCTTTTTGACCGGATTGCAAATCCTTTGCCCCTAAGCAACGTTGTACAATGGCTTGATTGGTCGTCCAATAGAAAAAATGTACCACCATAATGCCGGTGAAAATGGTCGGCCAAGGTGTCGCATCGTTTTCACCGCCCACTGCATTCCATTTTTCAATGTGCGTGGTGGTAATCGTCTGCAACCCGGCGGAAAAACTGCCTTCACCTAAATACATTAACGCAAAAAACGGCACAAGTAATGCACCAATCACGAGGATCACCGCATTAATCGTATCGGACACCGCCACTGCTTTTAATCCCCCGAAGATGGCATAAATCGCCCCCACCACGCCAATGGCGATCACCGTATAAGTGATCGCCGCACCATAGCTCAATCCAAATGCGGTTTCCAAATTGAAAATTTTGTTAAAGGCAATGGCACCGGTGTAAAGTGCGGTCGGAATCACAATAAAAAGATAGAACACCAAAAAAAGTGCGGACATAATTAAACGGGTTTGACGGTCAAAACGGCTCTCAAAAAATTCAGGCACCGTGGTATAACCGTTGCGCAAATATTTTGGCAACATATAAAGTGCCAAAAAACAAAGGGGAATGACTGTCGGCACAGTCCACGCAATCACCGAAAAATTCCCTTTATAAGAGACGGCATTCACACCAATGAGTTGTTCCGTAGAAAGTGATGTCAGCACCATAGAGCAACCGATCACCAAACCACTTAAACCACGTCCCGCTAAAAAATAACCTTTGGATGTAGTTAAATCATCCCCTTTTGTTTTTAACCAAGAAATATACGCCACCACACCGGTCACAATGAGGAAGCTGAGTATCGTCATAAACATATGTTGTCCTCCCAATATCGACTTGCACGGCTTAACAATAATATATTGCTGTTTTAAACGTTATGATGATTGTCATATTAGAATTGTGAGAGAGATCACAAATTAGAGAAGATTTTGATGAGGAAAATAAATTTTTCTGCCTCGACAAAAAAAGAATAAAAAACAAACCAAATTTGACGAAAAAAAACAAAATAAAATAATTACCTCAATTTCTATTTATTGAGGCAATTTATGCGTACTTCATTACAACAAACAAAATGGGGGCTGTTTAATCTCATTGAGGGGGACTTTATTAGCCAATACGTCAAAACTTATGGTGAATGGTCTGAAGTTGAGGTGCAATTTTTCCGTAGCATTTTATCCCCGCAAAGCAATATTATCGAAGTGGGGGCAAATATTGGAATGCATTCCGTGCCGCTTGCCAAATTCGCACCTCAAGGTAAAGTCTTTTGTTTTGAACCACAACGGATTATTTTCCAAACCCTCTGTGCCAATATTTCATTAAATCACCTCACCAATGTTTACACCTATCACCAAGGGGTGAGCAACCAAAAACAAACCATCGAAATTCCCTCATCAAATTATGACACCTCTTGGAATTACGGCAGTTTTTCTTTGGATAAGGGATTCGATACCGAAGGAAATTTTCAAGGCACGCAACATAAAGAATGGGTTCAGGTTGTGACCTTGGATGAACAGCCCGAAATGCAAAAATTAACGGAATTATCCCTGCTAAAAATTGATGCGGAAGGTTTTGATTTGAATGTGTTGCAGGGTGCGAATAAGCTCATTCATCAGCATAAACCCGTGATTTTTATTGAAGCCCATCCGGACAAATACGAAGCCATTTTGAATTATTTAAATTTACTTGATTATCAATGTTTTTGGTTTATTTCCGACCGCTATCAACCAAATAACCATTTCAATCAGGCAAAAAGCATTTCCGGTTTGGATTTTAACCTCGCCTGTTTTCATCGCTCAAAAACCGCCAATTTACCTGTGGAAACCTTGGCGAAAGCGGGAATGGATTTATCTCAAGTGCCACAGTTAAATTATCAAAAATAATTAGCCCATTAAAAAGTGCGGTCAAAAACAACGGAGATTTTGACCGCACTTTTCATCGGCTGGATTTTATCGCCTAGATTCTTTTAAACTCTAACAACATTGCGCTTTGCGGGTCTAGCACCGGAATGGTTAAACCGGCGTTGGCGAGCCATTCGCTGCGAATAGTGACGGTTTTGCCATCAAAACAATCATATAACCATTGTGGGAACACTTTCATTAAATGTCCGGCTTTGCCCTCACGGATATAATCCGGAATGGCGAGCACTTTTACTTGATAGGTTTCGTTGGCTGCCAAATATGGCAAGCGGAGTTTGCCCATTTGTTTGTAATCCGGCATATCAAGTTGGCTCACCAGCGCCACAGCTTGCGATTTATCTTTAGCGACGACACCGTGAATGAGCGTTTTGTCATCGTGATAATCCAAACGGAACACATCACCGCTATGTAATAAAGGACGAAGTTGTTTGTGCAACGCAATATATTTTGCAAAGCCGACTCGTTCTTCTTCACTTTCTTTCACCGGATCAAGCTCCACCCCCATATGTCCGAATAATGCAGTTAAACCACGATAATCAATCGAAAAACGGCGATGCGTAGTTTGGCAAGGTGAACCACCAATGTGTGCCCCCATCACTTCCGGTGGATAAAAATAACTCATACTACGATGAATTTGTTGGCGAGTGTAAGCGTCATTATTATCTGATGACCAAAAACGTTGTGAACGTTTTAAGATTTCATAGTCAATACGTGCGCCCCCTGATGAACAACTTTCAATTTCTACATTTGGATAGCGTTTTTGTAATTCATCAAATAAACGGTAAGCGGCTTGGGTTTGTGCCACTGCTGCGGCACGCCCCCGACTCCCAGGTTGGACAAGGCGGCGGTTATGATCCCATTTGATATAATCAATTGCGTGATTGCCAAGTAACCAATCCATACGTGCCAACAAATAATCAAAGACTTCTTGCTTCGTGAGATCCAAAACGTATTGATGGCGTTCCTCCGGTTGCTCATACCCCTCTAATTGTAACAACCAATCCGGATGCGCTTGGTAAAGCTTGGTCGGTTTGTTAATCATTTCCAACTCCACCCAAATACCAAATTGCATACCGAGTTTTTTCACCGCCTTAATGACTTCATTTAAACCGTTCGGGTATTTTTCCTCATCCAAATACCAATCGCCTAAACCGCCAAAATCATTATTACGCCCAATAAACCAACCATCATCAATGATAAATCGTTCCACCCCCATTTCCGCTGATTTTTCAGCCATCGCAATGATGTGTTTTGGGTGATGATCAAAGGTTACACCTTCCCAAATATTCAGATGTACCGGGCGCATAGGATGAACAAAACGTAAAATATGTTGGCGAACGTGATGATGAAATTGGCGTGACATTCCATTTAAGCCTTCATCCGAATACACCGCATAAACCCAAGGGGTGCAATGGCTCTCACCTTGTTTAAGCTGAATTTCGCCCGGGAAATAAAGATTTTCTAATTGGGCAAAACGGCGACCATCAATCAATACATCGGCACGAATACGATGATTCCCCGACCAGGCAAGATGGAATCCCCATACTTCCCCCTGTTGTTGGCGAAAGTGCGGTGTGCCTAAAATCAGATTTGGTGCATATTCGTGGGAAGTGCGTCCGTGGCGATTTTCCTGGGTAAATGCCCCATGTTTGAGGGAAAGGCGATTTTCTTGAAGTTCACGACACCAACGCCCATAAAAACTGAGCACTTCATCGGCATATTCAGGCACAGGTAAGGTGACGGCTAAACGGTTTACGGTAAACGTCCCTTCCGCTAAATTGGTTAAAGTATGACGGAATTTAAACACGCCATTTTCATCAGCTTCAATTTCTGCTTTGAAACCCAATTTGGCGATATTGTCTTCCATTTCCAACACTAAAGTGCGGTCGGTTTTTGTGATATTTTTAGTGATGAACACCGGTGCCCAATCATACCCGTTGCGATGCCCTTCCACGCCGGAAACGCCAAAATAACCTCTGCCGTTTTCCGCGGCAAGAGTGAGGGGAATATCCACATCAAGGCTGCCATTTGCCACGCCCCGTTCAATGCTCATCACATCCGCTTCCGTGATTTCATCCAACGCCAGGCGTTTGCCAAAATAAAGGATTTCGGCAGGTTCTGTACGTAAAATTAAATCGGTCTCTTTGCTTTGTAGGCGAATTAATTGTGAACTCATAAAATGCTCCTGTTAATATTTCGTTTCAACTTTGCGGTATTTATCCAATAAGGTGATATTGACTTTGGCGAGTAAATCACCGTGAAGTTTGTAATAACGGAAATAGACGAATAATTTGATGACATAGAAGAAAATAGGTAAGCCTATCATGATCACTTTCATATAAAATAAAGTGGTTTCGCTTTGGGCTTCATTCGGTACATAATCAATAGCGGTTAACAACACGCCGATTAACAAGGCCGAAACCGCCGATCCGGCTTTCACCACCATTGTTTGCACGGCATAAGCGATACTTTCTGAACGAATACCGAGTTTGTATTCGCCGTAATCGACCGTATCCGCCACCATAATCACTTGCAACGTCCAAAACAAAGCACTACCGATTTGCATAAAAATACCGGCAAGGATAATCAAAAAAACACTGTGATGTTCCACAATACCGGTGTAACCCAAAATTGCACAGCTGATGATGGAACTGACAGAAATCGTCATCCATAATGTACGACGTGAGAAAAATTTTGCTAAACGGGCAAATAGGATGATGATGGCAAGATTCGCAATCCCGGCATATGACATATAGTATGGGAACATTTCCTTATCCCCTACGACATAGGTGAAATAATAAATGGCGAAACCTGAAATAATGTTTCCCGCAATGTTATAGCAGAGAGCCATCACCAATAAACTTGAAAGCTGATCGTTGCGTGGAATGAGCGAGACCAAGATTTTTAACGGCACTTTTTGTTGTGGTTCGCCGGTTTCAATGGCATCGGAGGAATATTTTTCTTTCACATTTACCAGCGTAATAATGGTGGAAAGTACGAAAAAGGCGATAATCACCAAGGTGAACATTCTAAAACCGAAGCCTTTATCCTCACCGCCTACCGCATCCACAAAGGGCATACACACACCGGCGGTAACAAAACCGGCAAGGCTGGCGAAGAAGCGGGGATAAGGCACCAATTCTTCCCGTTCACGCTGGTCGAGGGTTAAAGTGGGGGTGAGCGACCAAAACGGAATATCCATCAGCGTGTAGCTCATTCCCCAAAGAATATAGGTGATCGCAATATAAACAATTAGCGCCGTGCCGGAAAAATAATCCGCACAGAAAAGGGAGAAAAGTGAAATTGAGTTAAGAATTGTTCCAATCAAAATCCAAGGTTTAAACTTTCCCCAACGTGAGCGTGTATTGTTCACAATCCAGCCCATAATGGGATCATTTAAGGCATCCCATATACGGGCAATCATAAAAATGCTTCCCACAATAGCACCAGAAACGCCCAATACATCGGTGTAATAATACATCAAGTACATATACACAATACCGATGGCGAAATCTTTACCGTAAGCGCCCAGACCAAAACTGATTTTCGTCTTCACTGATAAACTCATAATGAAACTCCTTACTGATTATCTTTGAATATCATAATGACAAAAGGGAAATCATTTTCCTATATCGTTTTCTCATACAAGATTCCTGAAATCTCACTTTTTGAGATCTATATAACAAAAAATGAAGTTTTAGGAAAAATTTCTCAGAAAATGGGAATGCATAAAAAAATTCGTTATAATTCGACCGCACTTTTGATTAGCCATATTTAATAGGTAATCGATGAAACCTGAAGATCTTGCTCTGGGCTATTTTGATTCTGAAGATTCCCTTGGGAGTAAAACCACCAGCCCGCTTTCCTTACCCTTGGAAAAACAATCGCTCCGCGTGAAACTTTGGCAACCGCCAGTCAATATGCCGGCACACCATTGGCACGGACATATTGAAATCAATATTCCCTTTAACGGTGATATAGAATATTTCTATAACGGTTCACTCATCACAATTAAGGAAAATCACATTGCCGCTTTCTGGGCATCCATTCCCCATAGCTTGGTAAATCGTAGAAACTGTACGGAAATGGCGGTGATTGATATTCCCATTCATCAATTTCTTTCTTGGCAACTACCGGATAATCTTGTTACCCACATTACCCACGGTGTAGTCATTCAATCTAAAAATCCGGCACTCGCAGGCACTTTTGAAATTACACGTTGGCAAAACGAGCTTGCAAAAAATGACAACAACCGTCATCACTTGGTTTATAGCGAAGTGCAACTCCTCCTAAAACGTTTAGAGCTTGACGGCTGGGAACTTTTACTCAAAACGCATTACGAAAACAGCATACATACCCACGCTTCCCGCCACACACAACATTATGTGATCCAGATGCTTAATTATATTGGTAGCCATTTTAATCATCCCCTCACGGTTTCTCAGGTGGCAGAGGCGGTAGGGTTAAATACCAACTATGCGATGGGATTATTTCAACGTGCAATGCAATTGACGATTAAACAATACATCACCATGATGCGAATAAACCACGCAAAAGCCTTGCTTACCGATACCGATAAAACGATGCTTGATATATCGATCACTGCAGGCTTCAATTCATTAAGCCGTTTTTATGAAAATTTCCAAAAATACACCGGATTTTCTCCGATGAATTATCGTAAACAAATTCGTGGAAATTTTTCAAATCACCGCTTTACACTAAAAACGTCTGACATTTCAACCGCACTTTAATAAGGAATAGTATGCAACTTCCCTCACTTCAATCCGCAAAACTCATTCGCCGTTATAAACGTTTTCTTGCCGATATTGAATTACCGAATGGCGAAGTGATAACGATTCACTGTGCCAATACCGGGGCAATGACCGGCTGTGGCGAGAAAGGCGACACCATTTGGTATTCCCATTCCGACAGTCAAACAAGGAAGTACCCCCATTCGTGGGAACTGACCCAACTTGCAAACGGACAACTTTGTTGTATTAACACCCATCGTTCCAATCAACTTGTATTGGAAGCCTTACAAAACAAACAAATTAAAGAACTGGCGATGTATGAGGAAATCTATTCTGAAGTCAAATACGGCGAAGAAAACAGCCGCATTGATTTTTTACTGAAAGGCGAAGGGCTTCCCGATTGTTATGTGGAAGTGAAATCCATCACCTTGGTAAAAGGCAACCTCGGTATGTTCCCCGATGCCGTCACCACACGTGGTCAAAAACATGTGCGGGAATTATTGGCAATGAAAAAACAAGGACATCGTGCCGTGGTGCTTTTTGCCGGTCTGCACAATGGATTTGATCGTTTTAAAATCGCCGAATATATCGATCCGGACTATGATCGATTATTAAAAGATGCGATAAAACAAGGCGTGGAAGCATACGCCTATGCCGGTAAATTTGAAATTTCAGAGGAAATACCTACCGCACTTTTTTTGACGGAAAGCGTGCCTTATGTTGAATAGCAAAACGCCTTTAAGTTTTCACTTAAAGGCGATTAATTTATGCATGGTATGCGTTTTCAAATCTTAAAAAATCCACCAATCGTTTTGCTTCATTGACTTCATCATGGGCTATCAACAAATATTTCCATGGTTTACCGCCGTGTTGTGCGGCGTAGTCCGTAGCCTGTTTGCACCAAGCACTTGCCGCTTCGGCTTTGACCTGCACGTCGGCGCTTTGCATATCGGCACGGGCTTTGGTTTCCGCCATCAGAATAAAATCATCGCCTTCCGCAACAAAATCAGGAATATATTCTTTCTGTTCAGCGCCTTGTTTGTAATAAATCTGAAACTGCCCCTTGGCGGGTTTAAACCATTTTTGCGTATCTCGCTCCAGAATCACGGCAAAGCGGCGTTCGGTATCGGAATCAAATTTTTGCAGTGGATACAGGCATTTTTTAAACCCACCGAACAGCATTTGCTTAATTCGCGAAACATCTTGCACCGTTTCGCGCACCAAATGCACCGGCTCGTTTGCAGAAGCAGTGTAGTGGCAAGGTTTGAGCGCAGTAAAGCCTCGGCTGACATGCGCTTCGTAATGCGTGGCTTTTTCCCAAAAATGCGCCGTCATCTGCGCATGAATTTCCCGCGCAATCAGGCGGCGGTTTTTATCCAACACATCCAGCGCTTCGGCTTCGGAAAGATAACTGCGCAAATGCCGCACCATCTGCCCGGCCAGGTCATACAAAAGATTAGATTGGGTGAAGTAATCAATATCGTCAAAATCAATCAGCGCGTGCACGATATAGTCTTCGGGGCGTTTCTCAACCAGCCCCAACTCGGCAGACAGGCTGCTTTGCTCATCGGTATGCAGGTTGTGAATCAGAATTTCGCGCGCACCCGGCTGCAAATGCAGATTGCCGACATCCAAGGTAAAAGGGTGGAACCCCGTGCTGACCTCCCCGCTTGGCATCACGGTAATGCGCGGAATATCGATGGTTTGCGCCACCAACACTTGCGTGGTTTTCGCCACAATTTCCGCCACATCGGGCAATTCATCCGCCAATAATTCGTCCTGCGCACCTTGCAATTGCTGTTTCACTTCTTCGGTGATTTTTGCCTGAATATCCGCTTGCAATAAGGCTTTTGAAGTCGGTGCTTGTTGCGGGCGGACTTCGTATTTCGCCGCCGCTTCCATCACCTTGCGGGCAACCCGTTTCTCCGCCTCATTGGTAAATATCGGCTGATACGCTTCTGCCGGATACACACCAACCGTTTCAGACGGCCTATCCAGCCCCAAACGGCTTTCTGCGCCGCTGGGCACGGTAACGCTCACTTTTTGCTCGTCTTCCCCGGCAGGCTCCAAAATCACCTGCTGCAAGCGCAATACCGAATCGCCTTTGTTGGCTTCGTCAATAATTTCCTGAAAACGGTCATGCGCCACAATATTGAGCCTGTCCACCACTTCCACACCGGTGCGCTTGCCATAAGGCAGACGCAAGCCACGACCGATGCTTTGCTCAATCAAAGTGCGTGCATTAGCGGCACGCAGCGGTACAATGGTATAAAGATTGGTAACATCCCAGCCTTCTTTAAGCATATTGACATGAATCACGATTTCGGTCGGCTCGTCCACGCTTTCCACCGCCAACAGCCGCGCAATCATCTCCTCTTCGTCTTTGCCCGACTTGCTGGAATCCACCTGAATTACTTTGCCCTGATAACGCCCATTATAAAAATTATCCGATTCCAATAAAGACAATAGTTGTGCAGCGTGGGTAGTATCGCGGGCAATCACCAGCATAAAGGGTTTCACCACCGCCACGCCGTTTTCCCGCGCAAAGGTCAAAAGCTCCACCTTGGTGTTTTCATGTAGGCGCACGCCGTCTTCCAGCTTGATTTTTTCAATTTCATCGGGCGTGTAATTTTTCGCATTAAAATTGCGCTGCGTAACCACCGCCGGCATTTTTACAAAACCGTCTTCCATCGCCCGCGCCAAAGGGTAATCCATCACCACGTTTTTAAACGGAATCGGTGCTTTGGCGGATTCCACAAACGGCGTAGCGGTCAGCTCCAACCCCAGCAGCGGATTCAACTCATTAATCGCCCGCATCCCCGCCTGTGCGCGATAACGGTGCGATTCGTCCATCAGCAGCACCAAATCGGGCAAATTCGCCAGATAATTGAAATAACTGTCGCCCAACACCTCGCGCATCCGCTTGATACGCGGCTCCTTGCCGCCGCGCACTTCGGAATTGATTTTGGAAATATTGAAAATATTGATCCGCACCTCAGTAAAGAAATCCGCCATGCCGATGCTTTGCTGCTCGTAGTTATCACCGGTAATCACGCGCGGCGGGTTCACGGCAAATTCGCCAATGCCCTTGAACACATATTTCGGCGTATTGGGCGAAAAATCGCCGATCAGCTTGTTATAAATCGTCAGGTTCGGCGCCAGCACAAAGAAATTGTTGATGCCATATGCCAAATGCAGATAGGCGATAAACGCCCCCATCAAACGGGTTTTGCCCACCCCCGTTGCCAAAGCAAAACACAACGACGGAAAATCGCGTTCAAACTCCTGCAAGGTCGGAAATTCGGCTTTCAGCGTTTCAAGCACCGCCGCGACATCGCGCTGATGTTTCAGCATTTGGGGCGCGGCATCCAGCGCTTGTTTTAATTTCGCCAAACTTTCTGCCTGCGGCGCACGCAATGACAAGCGCCCGTTGATATGGTTTTGAATGCTTGTGGTCATGATCCGTTTTCCTTATCCGTTTGTTTTAACAGGCGGTCAAAATCGCTTTCAAACAAGCGGTCTTGCACGATGCGGTATTTTTCAAACTCACTCTCGGCATGCGCCTTAGCAATTTCTGCCGTAACCTTTCCCGCATCCTGCAATACTTCCCGATCTGTCGCTTCAATAAACCGGTTCAAGCGCACCTCCCAATCCTGCATGGTCATCGGAATGTGGCGCATGGCCATATCCTCGGCAATATCCAGGTAGGCGCTGACTAGGCGCGAAAGCTGCGCCATTTCATTTTCATCCAGATAATTTTTGGCAACCGCCACATCAAATTTCTGAACCTTGCCATGCGGTGCATCCTTCCAAGACTGCAAACCCATATGCGGCTTTTCGGCATCGGCTCGATGATAAATAACCTCTGCCGCCGTCTGCCCGTGAATCGCCCAATGCAGTTTGTTTTGTACCGTAGCGAAAAAGCGCTTGGTGGCTTGCGCCGTTACGTCATAATCCACCGCCGTGGCATAAATATCAGTGATTTTCTGATAAAACTTGCGTTCGGACAGGCGGATTTCCCGTACCCGCTGCAACTGCTCTTCAAAATATTCCCGGGTAAATACCGAACCGCCGTTTTTCAAACGCTCGTCATCCATCACATAAGCTTTGATGGTAAAACTTTCCACAATTTCGGTTGCCCATTTGCGAAACTGCACCGCCCGTTCGGAATTGACCTTATAGCCCACAGCAATAATGGCAGACAAATTATAGTGTTTGGTGTGGTAGTTTTTGCCGTCGGCGGCAGTTATCCGAAAATTTCGGATAACTGAATCTGTCTGCAACTCATTGTCGGAAAAAATTTTTCCCAAATGATAGTTCACCGTGCGGACATCCACATCATAAAGCGCCGCCATCATTTTCTGCGTCAGCCAAACATTCTCATCGGCATACACCGCCTGCACACCGCCTTCCTTATTGGCCGCCACAAAGGTCAGATATTCCGCCGCCGATGAGCGCGTGATGGAAACATCCCGTTTTTTTGCCGTTTTACTCACCGCCATCCTCCGTAAACAAATCCTCCTGATTGTCAGCCGCACTTTTGCCTTTTGCAGCTTTGGCGCGGTTTTCAGGCTGCTTTTCAGACGGCATCGGTTCAGGCTCCGCTATCGGCAGATTGGCGACATTCAAACTGTAATCATCATGCCCCCATTCGCAGCGTGCCAGCACCATTTTCGGGATTTTTTTCAGAGAAAGGTTGGGGAAACGCTCCGCCGCCTGCGCCGCCGTAATGCCGCGCCATGCCGCACAACACACCAGCAGGCTTTGGTTTTCGCCCACCTCGTCCGACAGCGCCTGCAACTGCTCGGCAGACAAGGTTTGCGTGGTGACATAAATAAAATCGCGCTCGCTGGAATAGCCATGCTGCCACCACAAGGTTTCAGACGGCCTGTAAGTAAAGCCTTCCAGCTTGGCAAGTGCTTCCGCCAGCATTTCGGGGTTATAGTCGGGGTTAATAATCGGATTGCCCCACGCATCGTTCACAATCAGGGTCGGCGCCAAACGGTAATAACGGAAACCGCCCCCGCCCTGCCAGTTCACCGCCTTGGAAATCCCGCCCTGATCGGAGCCGTCAATCACCTTTTGCAAACGCGGAATAATATGGGTATGGCAATGCTCGCCCAGCTCCACCATAATCCAGCGCCGCCCCATTTTATGGGCAACTGCACCGGTGGTACCGGAACCAGCGAAAGAGTCTAGGACTAGGTCGCCGGGGTTAGTGGCGATTTGCAAAACACGCTCAATTAGACGTTCTGGCTTTGGAGTTGAAAAAATATCTTGTGAATTAAAAACTCTTACTTCCAATTTCGCTTCATGATTATGCCCAACCTCATCGGTTACCCATAATGTTGCAGGTGGTCGAGTTGGACTATCTTCTTGATATTGTTTAACATAAACCTCCCATCTTCCTTCTTTTTGAACAAATTCAAGTTGATCCGCCTTTTCTGAAATATTTTCTTTTTTCCATCGCCAGCGTCCTTCTACACCATCTGGCTTTATTGGAAAAATTTCCGAACCATCAGGAGCTATTATGGGATACCACATTGATGGTCTATTCTGCCTAAGAGATTCAGAGCCTTCTTTGCGTAAAGATCTACGGCGATAATATTTCTGCTTTTTTTCATCAAAGAAATTAAATTGCGCAGAATTTTGCTCTTTTGCAAGTTGTAAAGGGAAAAATTTTTCTGACCTTTGATAAACCAGTATATGATCATGAGATGTACTAAATCCTTTAGCATCCATGCGTTCACTATAAACTTTTTGCCACAAACAATTCGCAACAAAATTCCCCCGCCCAAACACCTCATCACACAACACTTTTAAATAATGCGCTTCATTGTCATCAATGGTAATCCACAGCGAGCCGTCGTCCGCCAGCAAGCGCTTGATAATCTCCAAGCGGTCGCGCATCAGCCCCAGCCAAATCGAATGCTCCAGCCCGTCATCATAATGGGCAAACGCACTGCCGGTGTTATACGGCGGGTCGATAAACACACACTTCACCTTGCCTGCAAACTCTTGCTCCAACGCCTTAAGCGCCAGCAGGTTATCGCCAAAAATCAGCCGATTATCAAAAATCGCCTGCTCCGAACGGGTGGGCGCATGATACGACTTCTCCGCATCCTCCAACAAAATCCGCGCCTCAAGCTTAGGGCGCTTGTCTTTGCCTATCCAAGTGAGTTCTAGTTTTTGGTTTTTCATGTTGTGTTTCACTTAATTAATTAAATCCAAATCTTCAAGTATTCGCTTGTAACGCTGATAGAATGCAGCTCTACCACCTTCCATGATGTTACAAATTCGTTCTCGTACAGCTCGTTCTTGCAATCCACCAGCATCATTTTGTTGAATTTGCCCACCAGTGAACACCATTGGCAACACCAATTCCGCATCACCATTAACAACAATATTTGGATTATGAGTCACAATGACAATCTGACGACGAAACTTATTATTACGAATTTGATCAACAACCAATTCTGAAATTAGCGCATTATCAAGGTCGTCTTCAGGCTGATCTAGCAACAATGGCTCATTACCATGCGACAACACAAAAGATAAAATTGAAGATGTTTTCTGTCCCGCAGAAGCTCGCTCCAATGATTGGAATGAATCATGCTTATTACGCCTAAATTCTACTTTTACCAAGTCGTGGGGAAACCATTCTAACAACGCATTCTCATCATCATGGCTAAGTTTGCCTATTGCGGTAATAAGCTTGCCATGCACGACTTGACCTAGAATATTATTACTGCGTTCCAAAAGACCTATTTTTAAGTTTGCAACTCTTTTATGTACTGGGTCATAAATATCATTACTTACCAATCTGCTAAGCAATCCTGTTTTATTTCCACTATCATCTATAGCAAAAATATTTTCTTGGAAGGAAGTTGCTTGCAATCTTAGAATTGAACGAAACGCATCGTTGGATTGTTCTATATCTGCCTGTCCACAAATTGTAATTCTTAAATTTGGATTATCAGCAAGAACATTATCCACAAAATTCTGACGCAATTTTGTCAATTCTCTACGATGCATATCTAACCGTGCATAAGCTTTAATAGTTTGTCTCCGCACATTAATTAAAGCATCTTGCTGATCATTTATTTTGGTTAGCTCAGCCTCCAACTCTTGCTTTCTTTTTAGGGCACTTTCAGCTTCTTGAGCTGTGCCTATACCCTCTGCTTTCAATCTGGCCACTTCGTTTTGATAATTAGAAATTGCTAAACTGGCTTGCTGAAGGCATTCAATAACCGGTTGGCTTTGCTTAAATACATCAACTTGCTGCCGCATCTCCCCAGCAATCTGAATTATATGTTGATATTTTGCATCTAATTCATTTATCACCATTTCGGCTTGTTGCTGAATCTTAGAAAGGTCTGAATCTTGCAAGGGAATATCCCCAAGCCTAATTTGTTTATAAATATTTTGTTGTAATACTGAATGAATCCCATTAATAGGGGCTAAGAGCTGCCCAACAAAATCACTAACTATATTCTGAGCTTTCTGATTTTCTTGATATTGCTTAACCTGCTCAGCTATATTGGACTGTTGATACGCAAGTGTCTTACGAGATATTTCTCGATATTCTGTTTCCAGCTCCGCTTTTTTTCCAACAGACGACATCAACGTGCGCTCTTTAAGACGCAACTCTCTTAAGTCTTGACATAATTTTTTATATTCTTCTTTCCAACCATGAAATCCAACCTCAGGCGCTCTATCAATATAATTAAGCAAGGCACTGGGGCGCTCTGCCAATTCAAAAATCTGTTTTTGACTAAAAACTTTAACAGGGAAAATTTTTGCGGCTTGTTCAACACTCAATCCAGTATCTTGCCACATATCACCTTCTAGCCGCTGCGCTTGAAATTCATTAGGCGTCCATGTGAAAGAATATGTTTCCTTAGTGCCTGCCGATGGATCGTACTTTTCAACGTTGGCTTTCAATACCGTATCTTGCCGCACCATCCCAGAATTACCCCGTTCTCCTCCTAAAGCCCTGAATCGATTAAATGCACGAACGACATCACTCTCATCTGAATTACCAAGTTCCCGAATATCTACTTCGCGCGCAACAGCCAATCGAAGCGCTTCTAATAATGTTGATTTCCCACTTCCTCTACCTCCAATAATGGCATTAAACCAAGGACTAAAATCAATGCTCAAAGACTGCCGTCTTAGGTGAAGTTGCTCTATTTGCAAAGAAGTAATTCTACACAAAGGCACCTTAGGTTCTTTTTCTGATTGCAATAAAGAACTTTCTGGGTCTAATAAAGCAAGCTTTAATCCCTCAATGTTGGGGCGTGCCATTTTCAACCAAACCCATCGTGTGCCTGCGTTACTTGTTTTATGAGCATCTGAGCCATTAACAATTACCCGTCTTTCAAGTTTGCCAGCGAAATGCTGAACGGCTTGGGCATTCCTGTCATGAATCTCAATAGCATCAGCTTTTTCCAAAACTTGTTCAATTACACGATCTGATCGTGGTGAGAATTCCCACGCTGTAGTCGTTGAGTTAAATAAACCATTTATCTCTTCCGCATGAGCCAGAACAACAACACCTCCATGACTATGAATATGATCACAAATAGCAGAAGCTCCCATATTACACATACCATGAGCATTATTTACCTCGTTATTGTATTGACTTAATGTCAATATCCCGTGAATCTTGGATGCAGATTCTGCTGGATCAAAAATTGCGAGAACATGAATCCCATCTGAACTTGTTAATTCAACTCCTGGGAATAAATACAAATCACGATAATCTGGATGCCGTGGCTGCTCGCTCTTCATTCTATTTAATTCATCTTTTAGACTATCAATCCAATTAGCACAGTTATGATCGGTAATAGCAACACAGTCCATGCCTGAGCGCATATAGGCAAGCAGCCAATCACGTGGTACCAACGCATTATCTCTGTAATCGCTTGATGCTGGCGTATGATTATGAAAATCAAACTTCCACCAATTTGATCCTGGATATCCCATTACTTCATCTCCCACTCAATAAAAAATAACTCTTTCTCTTCAACCTTTTGCTTTAACTGCTCTTCCAGTTGTTCAATCAGTTGGTTGCGTTGGTTTTCAATTTCATCCTGTTTGTCAAACAGTTCGCGGCGCTGTTTGCTGCGCTTGTTTTCCAGTTCGCGCTGTTTTTTCTGCCAAGCGAGCTTTTCTTCCAGCGTAGCGGCGGTGGCAGCGGTGCGGCGGGCTTCTTTGATTTCTCGGTCGGTTTCTTTGATGTCTTGCTCCAAGCCGTGTTTGAGGTCGTCCATCCAGTCGTCTAGTTTTTGCACTTCTTGCTCAAAGTAGCCGAGATTGCGGTTGATGGCGTCGTTTTGCAGTTGCTGGCGGCGGCGGTCGATATCGGCAGCCAAGGCCGTCTGAATGCTTGTTTGTGCGCTTGCACCGAGCACTCGGGCGGGCAGTTTCAAGAGTTTTTCGGGGTCGTCGGCTGCCAAGGCTTCGCCGCTGTCGGTAACGGCGGCAATCAGCAGATGCTGTTCGGTGTCTTTCAATGCGCTGATGCTGATGAGTTTGGCGGCAAGCTGCCCGCTTTGGCCGCGATAGGCTTGCAGCGTGCTGACTTTGCTGCCGTGTGCCTGATAGTCAAATTGCAGGCGCACGCTTGGGCAGGCGCGGTTTTTGGCGTGTTCGATGATGGCTTGCGCCAAGGGGTGGCCCATGCGGTAGAGATGGGCTTCGCCGCTTTTGCGCGGCAGCTCGTAACGCCCTAAGGCAACGGTGTTGAGGCCGTCTGAAAGGTTTTCAGGCAGGCTGTTGAGCGTAAACCCTTCTGCATCAAAATCGGCATGCTGTGCCAATTCGTTTTGGGTTAAATCCATCAGAATGCGTTCGTATTTTTTGAGTGCATCACGGCTTTGTTGGTCGCGGAGGCGCAGTTTGTCGCGTACTTCTTCGTCAAAGTTTTCCAGCAGGGTCTGGCGTGCTTTGACCATATTTTGGTTGATTTCGCCTGCCAGCTCGCGTTGCAGTTCGTTGAAGGCGGCTTTGATGTCTTCTGACTGCCTGCAATGCCGGTAAATATCGGCAATGCGCCGCTCGATGTCCACGCCGGAGCCGATGGCGCCCAATACTTCGTCGCTGGCGCCGAATACGCCGTTAAAGAGTTGAAATTTTTGCTCCAAGAGTTCGTACACGCGGGCGTCGGCTTCATTGCTTTCATCCACAAAATTGACCACGACCACATCGTGTTTTTGCCCATAGCGGTGGCAGCGGCCGATGCGCTGTTCGATGCGTTGCGGGTTCCACGGCAAATCGTAGTTGATGATGAGTGAGCAAAATTGCAGGTTGATGCCTTCTGCGCCCGCTTCGGTGGCGATCATAATCGTGCCTTGCTCTTTGAAATATTCCACCAGCGCGGCGCGGGTGTCGGCGGTTTTGGAGCCGGTGATTTTGTCGCTACCCTCGTGGCGTTTGAGCCAGTTTTTATAGATTTTTTGCGCTTTTTCATCGCTGTTGGTGCCGTTGAACAAAACGATGCCTTCGCCGTTTTCACCTGCGTATTCACTTGTCAAAAGGCATTGCAGCAAATAATCTTGCGTGCGCTTGGATTCGGTAAAGATAATGGCTTTTTGCGCGGCGCCCAGACGGGAAAGTTCGGCAAAGGCACGCTCAAGCGCGGTTAATAAGGCACGGCTTTTGGCGTCTTCGCGGATATTTTCGGCCAATGTTTTGAAGTGTTTGAGTTCTTCGATTTCATCGGCAATGGCTTGGTATTCGCCTGTCGTGAGAATATTGGTTTCAGTTTCTTCTTCCCATTCTTCGGCGGTTTCATCCAAGCTTTCATAGTCTTCATCGAGGATTTCCACCAAATCTTGCGGCTTGGACTGATCCAACACGCCTTGCAAGCGCTTGCTCATGGTATCCAAGGCGCCTGCAATGGCGCGGCTGCTGGAAGCAAGCAGTTTCCATAGCACCAAGGAAATCAGCTGCCGCTGACCTTCGGGCATGGCTTGCAGATTCGGGCGGCGCAGATAGTCGGCAACCAATGAAGAGAAAGCTTGCTCCTGCTCGGACGGCGTGAATCTTTGCACGATGGCAAGTCGCTGGGTATAGGGAACGTAGGCCTGAACTTGTCGGCGCAAAGTGCGTTTGCACACGGGATTTAAGCGCTGACGTAGGTTTGCCAAGGTTTGCTCGGTGGCTTTGGCACCGAACTGACTGCGGAAACTGTCCACATCGCCGAAAACGCGTTCGTCAATCATGCTGACTAGCCCGTAAAGCTCCAGCAGGGAGTTTTGCAAAGGCGTGGCAGTGAGCAGGACTTTACTGGAAACATTTGCCAGCGCCTCTTGCAAGGTTTTGCCGATGACATTGCCTTTTTTGTAGACGTTGCGCAGGCGGTGCGCTTCATCCATCACCACCAAATGCCAGCCGATTGCCTTAATATCTTCCGCCTTGGCTTTGGCAAATTGGTAGGAACAGATAACCGGCACATCTTGGCGAAAAGGGTTGCCGCCTTCTTTTTTGGCGGCGTTATAGCTTTTAGCTTCTAAAATCATGCCTTGCAGGCCGAATTTTTCCTGCAATTCTTGATGCCACTGTTTACGCAGGTTGGCGGGAGTGATAATCAGAATATGGCGTTTGCGCTCCGCCCAGCGCTGCAAAATCACCAAGCCTGCCTCAATGGTTTTGCCCAAGCCGACTTCATCGGCCAAAATCACACCCTTTAACAAAGGATTTTGGCAGGCAAACAAAGCGGCATCGACCTGATGCGGGTTTAAATCCACTTGCGAATCGACTAAAGTGCTTGCTAAAGAGTCAATACTACCATTTTCAGCCTGACGAGTAAGTAACCAAGCATAATATTTAGCTTGATGAGGAGATAATTGATTCCGATACATAGATAAATATCTAATTTTTTTACTTAAATGTTCACAATGTTAATATTTTACAGAAAAAAAGACAAACACTCTGACTAAATACAGTAATTGTGATAATTATTTGCATTTGTTTATTGACAAAGTATTTGATAATAATTATCATCTAATCATTCCAATAACAATAAGCTGGTTTCAGTTAAAAACACTCAGCGATAATCACTCCAACATTCCCGCCTATTTCCCCACAAATAGGCGTTTTTTTTATTCACAAATTTTTAAGATTCCCTATAATAAAGCACCTCAAATTATCATTAGGAAATAAACAATGACTGACATTAATACTGTTCTTACCGAACTTAAACGTGGTACAGATGAAATTCTTTCTGAAACGGATTTAATCGAAAAGCTCAAAGAAAACCGTCCGTTAAAAGTAAAATTAGGTGCGGATCCTACTGCGCCGGATATTCACTTAGGACACACTGTCGTACTTAATAAATTACGTCAGTTCCAACAACTTGGTCACGATGTTTATTTCTTAATTGGTGATTTCACCGGTATGGTGGGCGATCCTTCAGGTAAAAACACCACCCGCCCGCCTCTTAGTCGTGAAGATGTATTACGTAACGCAGAAACCTACAAAGAACAAATTTTCAAAATTCTTGATCCGCAAAAAACTAAAATTGTCTTCAATTCCGAATGGTTAGGTCAGTTAGGTACGGAAGGGATGATCCGCCTTGCAAGCAATTACACGGTTGCCCGTATGTTAGAACGTGATGACTTCAAAAAACGCTTCACCAATAATCAACCTATTGCGATTCACGAATTTATTTATCCGCTGTTACAAGGGCATGATTCCGTGGCACTTGATGCCGATGTAGAGCTTGGCGGTACCGATCAAAAATTCAATTTGTTAGTGGGTCGTGAATTACAAAAATCAGCCGGTAAAAAACCGCAAGTGGCTATCACAATGCCATTACTTGTTGGCTTAGACGGTGAGAAAAAAATGTCAAAATCCCTAGGCAATTATATTGGCGTTACCGATGCACCAAATGAGATGTTCGGAAAAGTGATGTCTATCTCCGATGAGTTAATGTGGGATTGGTATAATCTTCTTTCATTCCGCCCATTGAGTGAAATTGAACAATTAAAAGCGGATGTGAAAAATGGTAAAAACCCACGTGATGTGAAAATTTTACTCGCCAAAGAATTAATTGCCCGTTTCCACGATGAAGCAGCGGCAAATGCGGCGGAACAAGAATTTATCAACCGTTTCCAAAAAGGTGCAATGCCGGAAGAAATGCCGGAATTTACCTTTGCCGGTGAAATTGGTTTAGCTACGCTATTAAAAGATGCCGGTTTAGTACCGTCCACCTCCGAAGCCATTCGTGCCGCACAACAAGGTGGTGTAAAAATCAATGGTGAAAAAGTTGAGAATCTGAAAGAAAACGCACCAAAAGGCACGAATGTTTATCAGGTGGGTAAACGAAAATTTGCACGAGTAACGGTGGAATAATAAAAACACCGCTAAAATTGACCGCGCTTTTTGAAAGTGCGGTTATTTTTTAAGATGAATAATACAAATCCATACTTTTAATCATTAATGGGGCGATGGTTCGCTCCCGCTCAAAAAGGAAATACTATGAGTCAAAAAATTTGGGTAACCGGTGATGCCGTAGTGGATCTTATCCCGGACGGTGAGAATCATTATTTACGTTGTGCAGGTGGTGCGCCGGCAAATGTTGCCGTGGGTGTCGCACGTCTAGGGAGTGAAAGTGCCTTTATTGGTCGAGTGGGAAACGATCCTCTCGGTCAATTTATGCAAGAGACCTTAAATGCCGAAAATGTGGATACCGCCCATATGATTTTAGATCCGCAACATCGCACCTCAACGGTGGTTGTCGGACTTGACAATGGTGAACGCAGTTTCACTTTTATGGTGAATCCAAGTGCCGATCAATTTCTACAGACCAGCGATCTTCCTCCTTTTCAAGCCGGTGAATGGCTACATTGCTGCTCCATCGCCCTCATTAATAATCCATCAAGAGAAGCCACTTTTGAAGCAATTCGCCGAATCAAAGTAGCAGGCGGATTTTTCTCCTTTGATCCTAACCTACGTGAATCCCTGTGGTCTAGCCTAGAAGAAATGAAAACAGTGGTGATGGAAGCGGTTGCCTTGGCAGATGTATTGAAATTCTCCGAGGAAGAACTCACCCTTTTAACCAACACGGACAGTCTTGAAAAAGCCTTTGAAAAAATTACCGCACTTTATCCGGAAAAACTGATTATCGTCACCCTCGGCAAAGACGGTGCGTTGTATCACCTTGCGGGGAAAAAAGATGTTGTTGCCGGCAAAGCCTTAAAACCTATCGACACCACCGGGGCCGGTGATGCCTTTGTAGGCGGGTTATTAGCCGGACTTTCCCAACATGACAATTGGAAAGAAAATGATGTACTGATAAAAATTATACGTCAAGCGAATGCCTGTGGTGCGTTGGCAACAACGGCAAAAGGTGCAATGTCAGCTTTACCAAATAAAGCACAATTGGCTGAATTTTTAACAAATTAATCCTAAGGTGTGTGAGTTTATCTCACTCACCTTCTGTTAAAGTGCGGTCATAAACAGAGGTATTTTATGAAACTATGGTATTCTGATTCCAGCCCTTACGCTCGAAAAGTACGCAGTGTGATTCATTATCACCAATTACAAAATCAAATTGAATTTCTACAAGCGACAAGCGGAATGGATAAAAATTCGCCACACAATCAATATAATCCTCTTGGGCGCTTGCCTGCACTTCAAATGGCAAACGGCGAATGGTTATATAACAGTTCTCTGATTGCAGAATATCTCGATCATTTAGGTTCACAACCTTCACTTTATGATAGTGGAGAGCAACGTTGGCAAATCCTCCGCTTACATTATTTAGCTGATGGTATCTTAGAAAACGAAATATCGGTGATACCGGAAAAACGCCTACGCCCCCAATCAGAATGGTGGTTAGAACGCCATCAACAAATTTTTCAACGAACGGAACAAAGTCTTATAGCAATTCAAAAATCCATTGATTTATTCGGTGAAGAGCTCAATATCGGTACGATAAATACGGTTTGTGCCATTGATTTTCTACTATTCCGTAATGATTGGACTTACGCTACAAAGCATTCCGCCATGGAATCATTAAAATCATGGGCGGAAAAAATGAATGCCCGTTATACTTGTTTAAACGAAACTTACCCAAAATAGGACAACGATGATTATCTTCAACAACGGCAAATACAAAAGCATTCTCGCGGCACAACAAGGCGAGCTTGATAAAATACGTAAAACGGTAGAAAGCGACAAAGATTTCTATCCCAGCTACCACCTGGCACCACCCACCGGTTTACTAAACGATCCGAATGGGCTGATTTTTGATGGCGAAAAATATCACCTTTTTTATCAATGGTTTCCTTTCGATGCAATCCACGGAATGAAACATTGGAAGCATTTTATCACGACTGATTTCCAAACCTACCAAACCGCCGATAATTTAATCCCTTGTGAGTTATTTGAATCTCATGGTTGCTACTCCGGTGGGGCATTAAAAGTAGGTGATAAACTGGCGATGTTCTACACCGGCAATACCCGCCGCACAATAGATAATCAACGTGTGCCTTATCAAAATTTGGCGATTTTTGATTTAAACGGAAAACTGTTGAGCAAACGTCCGCTCATCGAAAATGCCCCAAAAGGTTACACTGAGCATGTGCGCGACCCGAAACCTTACTTCACAAAAGAAGGAAAAATCCGTTTTGTTTGTGGTGCGCAACGTGAAAATCTCACCGGAACAGCAATTATTTTTGAAATGGATCATTTGGATGATACGCCGAGATTAATCGGTGAACTATCACTCCCCGATTTTAATAATCAGCATGTGTTTATGTGGGAATGCCCGGATTTATTGACATTGAGCGGCAAGGATATTTTCATCTGGTCACCACAAGGTAAAGATCGCGAAACCCATCAATTCCAAAATAACTATCACGCAACTTATGCAGTTGGGCAATTAAACGGCAATGTACTAGATGCTGAACACATTGCCGAACTGGATCAGGGCTTTGATTTCTATGCTCCTCAAACCTTTAGTGGTTTGGAAAATAAAACAAGCACAATAATGTTTGGCTGGATCGGCTTACCGGATTTGACTTACCCGACCGATCAATTCAAATGGCACTCAGCCCTCACGATGCCACGAGAAATCCATCTTGAAAATAATCGCTTATACCAACGCCCGATAGCCAAAATTTATGAAAATATGACCGCACTTTCAACCCGGTTTTTGCAACAAAAAACTACTATTGAGGGTTTGGAGCGTGCCTATTTAAAATTTGATGCGGAAAATCAACCTTTCAACTTATCTTTCTTCACTAATGAAAAAGGCGAAACCTTGAAGCTATCCTATGAAAACGGATTAGTTTGTTTGGATCGCAGTCAATCCGAACAAACGGAATTGATGGAGAAATTCGGTGAACAACGCTATTGTGAAATCGTTGATCTTCGCACTGTGGAAATTTTCTTTGATCGTTCGATTATAGAAATTTTCCTCAACGATGGCGAAAAAGTAATGACCTCAAGATTTTTTATCAAAAATCGGGAAAACCTTGTGATTTCTGATCGGGCATTGAGCGTTGAAATTGGCTATCCCCAACCCATTGAATATATTTAACTATAACCAAAAAAATGCGGTCAAAATCGACCGCACTTTTTACACTGTTATTAACGATTTACGCCCCAATGACGAGTATCTTTATCAAATTTCATTCCTGAATGAGAGCCTTCCGAACCATTAAAATACACATCTTTATTAGCACAAGCTGAAACGATCAATGCACCGACAATAACGAATAATAATTTTTTCATACTACTTTTACCTTTACTTCAAAAAAACCGGTGCGAATTGTAACACAACACAGATTATTCCACAGCGTTATTTATTTGAACCTTCCGGATGTAACCCTATCCCTTTGTGGCGTTCTTGCAATTTTGCAATCACATCCTGCCATTCCAGCCCTTGATGATGTAATAACACGGTTAAATGATAAACCAAATCCGCCGATTCACCGATTAATTCTTCGGAATCACCTGTCATCGCTGCTAAAGCGGTTTCAACCCCTTCTTCCCCGACTTTTTGGGCGATTTTCTTCGTGCCTTTCGCATAAAGTTGTGCGGTGTAAGAGGTTTCAGGAGAGGCATTTCTTCGCTCAGCAAGCGTGCGTTCCAATTTACTAAACCACGTCCAATCCCCTTCCGATTGGGTGTCAAATTGATGAAAGCAACTTTCCTCTCCCGTGTGGCAAGTCGCTCCGATAGGATTGGCTAAAATCAGCAAAGTATCCTTATCACAATCTAAGCTCATATCCACCACATTTAAAAAATTGCCTGAGGTTTCTCCCTTTGTCCATAAACGTTGTTTGGTGCGTGAATAGAAAGTCACCCGCTTTTCATTTAAGGTTTTTTCCAATGCTTCATGGTTCATATAACCGAGCATTAGCACTTCGCACGTTGTTACGTTTTGGACGATAACGGGTAGTAAATTATCGACTTTTTGCCAGTTGATTTGACTTATCTCTATCATATTTAATCCTTATCTTAATTTATTTTGGTGATTATCTAAAAACAAAATCACTTTATTTAAATAACTCTGATCTTCTTTACCTAAAATTTCAATTAGTTCTATGCCTACTTTATTACAAGCATAACGTTTTCTTGTATCCCGATCTGTTGAATTATTTAATCGATGCCCTGTTCCTTGATATTCAATTACTAATACCGGCTTTCCAAAACGATCAATAATAAGAAAATCCGCTCTCAGTTGATTAATTGAAAAAAATGCTTTTCTTTCATCTTCGGAACAAATTCTTTCTGATTTTTTGGTTTTAATGAATCCTCCTAAACCAACCTGCGTAAATAAACGATATTTTTGT
>NZ_MLHL01000046.1 GCF_002000545.1 Rodentibacter trehalosifermentans
AAGGTTTTAACCCTTTTTTAGGATAGCCCGTTATAAAACTGCAGCAATGCCTGTTCAAAATGAGCTTGTCGAAATTGGGTTTCAATTAAGTGTAATCCATTTTTTACTTTAGGATTCCGAGCTCCGGATTTGAATAGCTCAACCGCTTCGCAAACTTTTTTGGCAAAAGTATAATAATCTCCTTCATTTACCCAGTCGCCATTTTCATCTTTTAGTAAGGATTGCCGGGCATTGTCAGGATATCCCGTAAATCCTACTACATGGCAACCACACGCCATTGCCTCTAATGCCATTAGCCCGAGGGATTCTTGGTGTGCCATTGAGAGATAGATTGCAGCATCCTGCATCTCTTTTGCAACGGCTTCCCGACTCATATTATCTAAATTGACAATTGTGAGCGGTGTATTATTCGTATAAAGCGAGCGAAGATAAAAAAGCAATGTTTGAAAATCTTCGCCTCGTTTTCGAGAAGAGTAAGTAAGTTTGATCGTTTTTTGTGATTTTTCTTGCGGATAGAAAAACTCAGGAATAGCAGGATAAATTGTTTTAATAGATTTATTTACCCCGATCTCCAATAACGTATTTTTCGCATAATCACTTGGCACAATAATATGCTGAAAAGGGTGTTCGTTGAGTTGATGAATTGAATCAAAAATTTCGTAAGTTGCGGAGGGTAATTGATTGTGCAAGATGATGTTTTCTTTGGGGAAATTTATCGTTCCATCAAACATAAAGCGATAACATTCAGTTGAAATGAATCGATCTGTTGGGTGAAAAGTGAGGAAAAGATCAAATCTAGTAATAGGGATATCAGGAAAAGCAGCCATTGCTTTTGCAAAGGTGTTGTAATCTCTACCGAGAAATAAAATAGAGGCATTAAACCCCAATTTATTCAGGGCACGAATATGAGCTAAATTTACATAATCTCCCCCTCTTGCATGAAAATAAGTGAAGATATAATAAATATGATTGATTGATTGATTGATTGATTGATTGATTGACATGGTATTGAACAAAATAAATAAAATTTGCTGAGATAGGATAAAAGTGCGGTCAAAATTAACCGCACTTGTTTTTTTAAATGAAAAAATTATGCTTTGACATTGGCTTTCAAGAAATCAAATAGTTGATCTCTGGCAATCATCAGCTTCTCTCCGGTACGACGGTTTTTATATTCAATTTCGCCATTGGCAAGATTTTTCTCACCGATCACAATCATATGCGGCACACCGATAAGTTCCATATCCGCAAACATTACACCCGGACGTTCTTTACGGTCATCAAAAATCACGTCCACACCTTGTGTTTGTAAAGTGCGGTAGATTTCTTCTGCATATTCACGAACGCTGTCGGATTTGTGCATATTCATTGGTACGATAGCGACAGTAAACGGGGCGATTTCATCTGATGGCCAAATGATACCACGCTCATCGTGGTGTTGTTCAATCGCCGCAGCAACCACGCGGGTTACACCGATACCATAGCAACCCATTGTCATCACAAGTGGCTTGCCGTCCTCGCCTTGCACTGTTGCTTTCATTGCCTCGGAATATTTTTTACCCAGTTGGAAAATATGACCTACCTCGATCCCACGTTTGATTTGTAGCATGCCTTTACCATCCGGGCTTGGATCGCCTTCTACCACATTGCGAAGGTCGAATACTTCTGGTATTGCCACATCACGTTCCCAGTTGATATTGAAATAATGTTTGCCATCAATGTTTGCACCCGCCCCAAAATCCGACATTAATGACACAGAACGATCAATAATAACAGGAATATTCAAATTCACAGGGCCTAATGAGCCTACACCTGCCCCGATTTTGGCTTTGATCTCTGCTTCGTCTGAAAACTCAAGTGGATCTGCCACTAACGGATGTTTTTGGGCTTTGATTTCGTTTAACTCGTGGTCGCCACGGATAATCAATGCCACAAGCGGTTGATTTTCATCTGCTCCTTTCACAATAAGGGTTTTCACGGTTTTCTCAATCGGTAGATTGAACTGTTCCACCAATTCAGCAATGGTTTTCGCATTTGGCGTATCGACTAATACCATTTCCGCAGTTGGGGCTTGACGTTCGCCCACAGCTACTGCTTCGGCAAGTTCAATATTCGCCGCAAAGTCGGATTCGGTTGAGAACACCACATCATCTTCACCGCTGGATGCCAACACTTGGAATTCATGGGAAGCACTTCCGCCAATTGAACCGGTATCTGCTTGCACTGCACGGAAATCCAAACCTAAACGGGTGAAAATGTTGCTGTAAACTTGATACATCACATCATAGGTTTCTTGTAAACTTTCAGGTGTAGTGTGGAAAGAATAGGCATCTTTCATAATAAATTCACGGGAACGCATCACACCGAAACGGGGGCGTACCTCATCACGGAATTTGGTTTGAATTTGATATAAATTGAGCGGAAGCTGCTTATAAGAAGAAACCTCACGGCGGATTAAATCGGTGATCACCTCTTCGTGGGTTGGGCCTAATACAAAGTTACGGGTGCCACGGTCTTCAAAACGAAGCAATTCAGGACCGTACTGCTCCCAACGACCGGATTCTTCCCACAATTCTGCAGGTTGTACCACGGGCATTAATACTTCAATTGCCCCACCTTTGTTCATCTCTTCACGAATGATGTTTTCTACTTTTTTCAACACTCGAATGCCGGTCGGTAACCAGTTATAAAGGCCGGATGCCATCGGGCGGATCATACCCGCACGTAGCATTAATTGGTGGCTCACCACTTGAGCATCGTTCGGCGTTTCTTTTAATGTAGAAAATAAATATTGACTTGTACGCATTGGCTTAACCTTAAATTCGTTCAACTGAGAAAAATTGGTGGGAGTATAGCAAAAAGTGCGGTCATTTTTAACCGCACTTCGTAGAAAATGATTGAATGTTCTAGGTTGGTTATACCGTTATCATTTCCTCCGCCAATTTTTTCGCCCCTTTGAAATCCACTTTACCACTGCCAAGAAGCGGAATTTCATCGACTAAGAATACTTGGCTTGGGAGTATAATGGGTGGAACATTGAGGGATTTAATACGGCTGTTAATTTCCTCAAGACTGAGTGGCGATTTCACCAATAACACGACACTTTCGCCTTTTTTCTCATCATTCACCGCAATCGCAACAAATTGGTTTTCGTCATTCAACACTTGAGCGATATTTTCTTCTACACTGCCAAGGCTAATCATTTCCCCTCCGATTTTGGCGAAACGGGAATAACGATCCACAATAGTAATAAAGCCGTTTTCATCAATATGCCCTTTATCACCCGTTTTGTAATAACGCACATCATCAAGTTCGGCAATCACCTCATTGGTTTTCTCAGCATCGTCCAAATAGCTTTTCATCACTTGTCCACCACCAATGAGAATCAACCCGTCCTCTCCTGTTGGCAATTCTTCCAAGGTATGAGGATCGACGATTTTGATAATCGTGCCCGGCAATGGCATACCTACCGTTCCCGCTTTGTTGAAGGTGAATTCTTTTAGACTATCAGGATCTAAAATATTTGGCATATTGACACTGGCAACCGGTGCGGTTTCAGTCGCACCGTAGCCTTCGTAGATCTCCAAACCGAACTTCAAACGGAAAGCCTCTTTCACGTCCGCTTTCAATTTTTCCGCTCCAGCGATCACCATTCGCACACTTTGCAACATTAACGGATGTAATTTTTTATTACGGGCGTACAAACGGAAGAATGTCGAAGTGCCAAACATAATGCTCACGTTATGGCGCGCGCACATTTTTCCTACTTCTGCGCCATCAGTAGGATCGGCTACACTCACCATTTTGATCCCTTCACACAATGGCATTAAGGTCGTGACCGTTAAACCGAAAGAATGGAAAATCGGTAGAGAATTTAAAATGACGTCATCTTCTTGGAAGTTGAGCAGTTCACTCACTTGTTTAATATTGGTGAGCAAGTTTTTATGGCTTAACTCAATACCTTTTGGCGTTCCCTCACTACCACTGCTGAATAAAATCGTTGCCGTATCATTCAAACGCACATCGGCAAAATGCATCAATTTAATCCACCAACGTGGGGCGAAAAACGCCGTTAAAAACGACCGCACTTTTTCGCTTTTTGTGATTTTTTTACCCAATTCTTCTGCAAAGATCGTTTTGCCAGCCAAAACCTCATCAAAAGCAAAACCTTTGGTATTCAGTTTATTTAAGAATTTTTCAGCGGTAATGACTTTGTTAATATTCGCTTTAGCAAGGGCTTTTTCCATTACTTCCGGGCTGAGCGTATAGTTCAAATTCACCGGTACTTTTCCCATTACCATCAACGTCATATTCACAATGGCGCCAATCGCCGAGCTTGGTAGCAAAACACCAATATTTTTCTCATCACCCAAGGCTTTTTTGAGCTGTTTGCCAAACATCAAGACGGCGGCAATAAATTTGAGGTTGTTCAGCTTCATACCTTGCCCATCCACCACAGATTCTTTGAACAAGTTGGATTTCGCACTGTTCAACCAATGGTGCGTGAGCGGTTTGCGTTTGGCGATCACTTTTTCCCATACAGAGAAAGAAAGTTCGAGCACTTTTTGTTTCATTGCCGTCGCATCAATAAAGCCCTGAATCGGTTTGCCAAACGCCACTAAAATTTCACGTTTACCTTGTTTTTTAGTGAGGCTTTTATAGAAATTATCCGCACGGGAAAAACTGCTACCCCACAAACCACGCAAATAAAACGGCACCGTTGTCACGTTATCCAAATCTTTCAATACGTGTTCAAAGCCTTTTTTAAATTCGTTGATTTGACCGTTATAACTAATATGACCTTCAGGGAATAGTGCGACCACTTCACCACGCGCCAAATATTCACGAATGGTTTCAATAGATTCACGGCTTGAGCCTGCACCAATCGGAATCACACGGAAAATGCGCAAGAACCACGTCAAATACCACTTATTGTAAATTGGGCGGAACATGACGAATTTAATGGCTCGTGGACTTGCCGCTTGTAATACGAGCCAGTCAATCCAACTAATGTGATTACCGAGTAATAATGTGCCCCCGCTTTGTGGAAGATTTTTTAATCCTTCTACGTGAAAACGGTAATTGGTTTTCAGCAAAGGCAAGAGTAATAAGCGGACGAATAAATGTGGAAGTTGCCACATGGCATAGAGACTTCCCAATAAACAAACCACGGAAACCGTTAAGAAAATGCCGGTAGTAGAGAGGCTAAATTCCACAAATACAATGCTAAGTAGCAAAAAGCCCACCATAAAGACATTTTGGATAAAGTTATTACCTGCCATAATTTTGCCGCTGATTTTTTCAGGCGCAAAATATTGAATGGTTGCATTTAACGGCACAATAAATAATCCGCCAAAAAAACCGAATCCGAAGGAACAAAGCATCAGCGAGAAATTTGTACTCACTATGGTTAAACCAAAGAGCGAAACAAAAATACCCAATGCACCGACCGGTACAATGCCCAATTCAATATGCAAGCGGGAAGCTCGCCCGGCAAGATAAGACCCAACGATTAAGCCTAAACCGCTGACCGCCAGAATCGCTTGAATAATCACCGCATTATCCGCATTAAACAAAGTTTTGTAATGAGCCGGAAATGCCGCCACAATCACTTGTGATACGCCCCAGAAAAGGCTTAAACCAATCACGCTAAGCCAAATATTTTTATCACTACGCAACGTGCGAAGGTTGTCTTTCAAATAACCGAAAGAGAAATATTTACCCGCAGAAAATTTTTCATTTTCCGTTTTTTCTTGTGGAAAGAACGGGATTTTAAAGGCGAAAAACGCCTCCAGAGAACTAAATACCACGAGTGCCACACCGATCATCCAAACGCTTTGTAACACCTCATTCGGATTATCGGAAGGTACATAATAGCCTTCAAAGAAAATCGAAAAGGCAAAAGAACTAAACAAAATCGCCACAATGGTTAAGGCTTGAATCACACCATTGGCAAGCCCGATGTTTTCCGTGCCGACAATGGATTTAATGATGCTATATTTAGCCGGAGAATAGACTGCACTTTGTGCCGCTAAAACCAGTGTTAAAGCAAAAGCAAGGTAAAATTCGCCAATCATATAACTGAGTAAAATTGCCGCTGAAATACCCACTGCTGCTAAGCTGCTCCAGCGAATCACTTTGGTGCGACAGAATTTATCGTTAATAAATGCCGAAGGCGAAAAAAGGAAAATAAAAGGCAATAAAATCATTGCGTTGATTAACGCCGTTAGCACGACTAAAGTATTGCCATCAAAACTTTTCAATAACACATTTTGAATCGTGATTTTATGGGCTAAATCCACGCTTGCATTCAAAAAAGCAATAGCCAAATAAGGCAAAAAACCTGCATATTTTAAGAGTTTCATTTCACACTCTCCGTTTGATAAATTTTTAGCGTTTGCATATTTAACACATAAGGTTTCAGCACCAACAGTAAATCAAAAAGGTGTTTGAGTTTTTCGTCTTTTTGGTCACTATCTTTTAGTGCTGATAAGGTGAGGTTTACTTCTTGTGTGGCAAGGGTTTTCGCCGTTTGCAAATAGGTTTTCACCATTTCACGTTCTGCCGCATTACAACGACAAACAATTGCTAAAATATCCCGCTCTTTTGCAGTAAAAATACCCTCGCGCGGATTAAGCAATCCCTCATTCACCATAGCTTGCAATTCGGTTTCAGAAATGGAAAATTCTTGGCAAAGATCTGAGGGAGAAAAAGTTTCATTCTCCGCGCCCATAATAATTCCAATTAATGAAATCAAACTTTCGTAAGGATTTTGCCAGTCAAAATCAGGGTGAGAAAAAAGTTGTTTAATTTGAGAAATGCTCGCTTGGAAATTGGTTTGCAGATATTTAATAAATGCCAACAATTCCACACAGCGTTCATCATAGAGATGAAAATTCGGTTTATCTTTTAACGGTTCAGGCAGCAGCCCTTCTTTTACATAATACAATACTGTTGATTTCGGCGTTTGGCTGAGTTTCACCAAATCATTCATTTTTAGCATAAGATTTCCCTCCACAATAAAAAGTGGAGGGATTCTACAATTTTAAAATCAAAAAGTAAAGAGTGTAACTTTACACAATTAAGGTTTAATATCCCTCAAAATAGGATTTTGCATTGAAATTAGGGTTTCAGTAGATTGAATTTCATCAATTAATTGAATTTTGGTTGCCAAAACAGCATGCAATTCGGCGATGGTGTGAGTCATCACTTTGATGAAAATGGAATAATTGCCCGTGGTGTAATAGGCTTCTACCACTTCGTCAAAGGTTTCCAATTTTTTAATCACTTTCTCGTAATCTTTCGCACTTTTTAGGATGATTCCGATAAAACAGCAGACGTCATAACCCAGTTTACGTTCGTCAATAATCACTTTTGTGCCTTCAATCACACCGGATTGACGCATTTTTTCTACTCGAACGTGAATCGTACCGGGACTGACACCAAAACTTTTTGCCATTTCCGCATAAGGCGTGCGTGCATCTTTAGTGAGAACACGAAGAATTTGTTGGTCGAGGCTATCAATATTGTGCATAATTTATCCTGATTTAGAAATAATTTAATAAATAATAATTTAATTAGATAATATTTAAAATTATTTTAAATGTAAATAAATCACTTGAAAGAAAGTGATGATTTGTTAAATAATGCTCAAAATTTTATTTATTCCTTTAAAAACAGGCGGAAAATATGAAAAAAACATTTATTTTACAGCAGCAAGAGATAAGTTTTGTTAAAAACACCTTCACTCAAAACTTAATCGAACAATTAGGCATTATTGAAGTGCAAGGCCCTATCCTAAGTGAAGTGGGCAATGGTATGCAAGATAACTTATCCGGTGTTGAGAAAGCCGTTCAAGTACATGTGAAATGTATTCCAAATGCAGTATATGAAGTTGTTCACTCTTTATCAAAATGGAAGCGTCATACGCTTGCACGTTTTCATTTTAAAGAAGGAGAGGGGCTTTTTGTTCATATGAAAGCCTTGCGTCCCGATGAAGATTCTTTAGATCCAACCCACTCCATTTATGTGGATCAATGGGACTGGGAAAAAGTGATTCCGGAAGGTCGCCGCAACCTTTCATATTTAAAAGAAACCGTTAATTCGATTTATCGTGCGATTCGTTTAACCGAACTTGCCGTGGAAGCCCGTTTTGATATTCCCTCCATTTTGCCAAAACAAATTACCTTTGTTCACAGCGAAGATTTGGTAAAACGCTATCCCGACCTTTCCAGTAAAGAGCGGGAAAACGCCATTTGTAAAGAATATGGTGCGGTATTTTTAATTGGTATCGGTGGTAAATTATCCGATGGTAAACCACACGATGGGCGTGCGCCGGACTATGATGACTGGACAACTGAATCTGAAAACGGCTACAAAGGGTTAAATGGCGATATTCTCGTTTGGAACGAACAGCTCAACACTGCGTTTGAGCTGTCTTCTATGGGTATCCGTGTGGATGAAGCGGCACTTCGTTTGCAAGTAGCTTTAGCCGGTAAAGAAGATTGTTTAAAAATGGATTGGCATCAAGACTTGCTAAATGGGAAATTGCCTCTCTCGATTGGCGGTGGTATTGGTCAGTCACGTATGGCAATGTTCTTATTGCGTAAAAAACATATCGGTGAGGTGCAATCAAGCGTGTGGCCGAAAGAAATGTTAGAAAAATATGAGCATATTTTGTAAGTATAAGATACTAATCGCATAATCATTCAAGCATATGCCCTTAGTTTTTCTTGGAATTGAGGGCATATCTATTTGAAAAGTATTTTTCCACGGTTTTCCTTTCAAAAACGCTTCAAAAAATAACCGCACTTTTTGATACTGATCATAAAATCTATCTAAAAAAATTCAAAAGCGACATCAATTTATAAAAATGAGATCTACTTAACATTTTTTTTAATTGCCTTTCTTTAGAATACCCTCAGGTTAAATTTTAGACTTTAATTTAATAAGAGGTGAGTTATGACAGATGTAAACAAAGTAATCAAACAACTTGAAACATTAGGCATTTATGATGTAAAAGACGTTGTCTATAATCCAAGCTATGAACAATTATTTGAAGAAGAAACCAAACCGGGTTTAGAGGGCTTTGAAAAAGGCACATTAACCACAACCGGTGCGGTGGCGGTGGATACCGGCATTTTTACCGGTCGTTCCCCAAAAGATAAATACATTGTATTAGATGAAAAAACCAAAGATACCGTTTGGTGGACATCGGATGCGGCAAAAAATGATAATAAACCGATGAATCAGGCAACCTGGCAAAGCCTGAAAGATTTAGTCACCAATCAACTTTCCCGCAAACGCTTGTTTGTAATTGACGGTTTCTGCGGAGCCAGCGAACAAGATCGCATTGCCGTGCGTATTGTGACTGAAGTGGCATGGCAAGCGCACTTTGTAAAAAATATGTTTATCCGCCCAACAGAAGAACAATTGAAAAATTTTGAACCGGATTTTGTGGTGATGAACGGTTCTAAAGTCACCAATCCAAACTGGAAAGAACAGGGATTAAATTCTGAAAACTTTGTGGCATTTAATTTAACGGAACGTATTCAGTTAATCGGCGGGACTTGGTATGGCGGTGAGATGAAAAAAGGGATGTTCTCTATCATGAACTATTTCCTACCGCTCAAAGGTGTGGCTTCTATGCACTGTTCTGCGAATGTGGGCAAAGAAGGCGATGTTGCTGTCTTCTTCGGTTTATCCGGCACAGGTAAAACCACCCTTTCTACTGATCCGAAACGTGAATTAATTGGTGATGATGAGCATGGTTGGGATGATGTTGGTGTCTTCAACTTCGAAGGTGGGTGCTATGCGAAAACGATTCACCTTTCCGAAGAAAACGAACCGGATATTTATCGCGCCATTCGCCGTGATGCCTTGTTAGAAAACGTGGTGGTGCGTGCTGATGGTTCTGTGGATTTTGATAATGGTTCAAAAACAGAAAATACCCGTGTTTCTTACCCGATTTATCATATTGATAATATTGTGAAACCGGTTTCCCGTGCAGGCCATGCCACCAAGGTGATTTTCCTCACGGCTGACGCCTTTGGCGTGTTACCGCCGGTTTCTAAATTAACACCGGAACAAACCAAATATTATTTCTTATCCGGTTTCACTGCAAAACTAGCGGGTACGGAGCGGGGTATTACCGAGCCAACTCCAACTTTCTCCGCTTGCTTCGGTGCGGCATTCTTAACGCTTCACCCAACACAATATGCTGAAGTATTAGTAAAACGTATGCAGGCAGCAGGGGCAGAGGCTTATTTGGTCAATACCGGTTGGAACGGTACGGGTAAACGCATCTCAATCAAAGATACCCGTGGAATCATTGATGCGATTTTAGACGGGTCGATTGAACAAGCGGAAATGCGTGAATTACCAATTTTCAACTTAGCAATTCCAAACGCGTTGCCGGGTGTTGATCCTGCGATCTTAGATCCTCGTGATACTTATGCAGACAAAGCCCAATGGCAGGCTAAAGCTGAAGACTTAGCCGGTCGTTTTGTGAAAAACTTTGAAAAATATGCAACCAATGCAGAAGGCAAAGCGTTAATCGCCGCAGGCCCTAAAGCATAGGTTAAGCCATGAAAAAGAACCCACACATAAAAAGTGTGGGTTCTTTTTTGTTTTACTTGTAAGCAGTGGGCTGAAAAACAGCCGAGGTTTAGAGGTTAATCAATTTTCAAAAAATATCAGGTTTTAACAATGACACATTTAGTCCTTTTCGTACCAGATATGATTCACATAAAGTGTAATCGGTCCTGAGGGGGTCTGAACCCGGACTTCATCATCAATGCCTTTGCCAATTAATGCTCGAGCAACAGGAGAATCAATAGAAATCCAATTTTTCGCCGGGTCAAATTCATCACAACCTACAAGGCGATATTGTTTTATTTCACCATTGTCATCTTCCAATTCCACCCATGCCCCAAAAAACACCTTGCCTTCTTGTTTGGGGTGGTAGTCCACAATTTGTAATACTTCCAAACGTTTGGTGAGAAAACGCACTCGGCGATCAATTTCCCGCAAGCGGCGTTTGCCGTAAATATATTCCGCATTTTCACTGCGATCCCCTAATGCCGCGGCATCAGATACCGCTTGGGTGACTTTGGGGCGTTCTTCTTTCCACAAAAATTTGAGTTCTTTGTCTAAGCTGTTCCAGCCTTGACGTGTGATGTAGTTTGATTTTGCCATTTATTTGATAAAGCGATGAAAATTTATTGAATTATATTTGAGCCAAGGTATCAAAACCAGTATTCTATGCCCGATTTTATTCACTTTATTTTTAACAAAGATGTATTCCAATGCTCAATCAACAAATTAGTCAAATTATCGCAGCAGAACTTAATGTTGCTTCTCATCAAATTCTTGCCGCCATTCAACTGCTTGATGATGGTAATACCATTCCATTTATTGCACGTTATCGTAAAGAAGCCACCGGTGGCTTAGATGATACCCAACTTCGCTATTTTGAAACTCGATTGGGGTATTTGCGTGAATTGGAAGATCGTCGCCAAAGTATTTTGAAATCCATTGAAGAGCAAGGCAAACTCACCGATGAATTACGGGGGCAAATTGAAGCCACCCAAAGTAAAACCGAGCTTGAAGACCTCTATTTGCCTTATAAACCTAAACGTCGTACGAAAGGGCAAATTGCCATTGAAGCGGGGCTTGAGCCACTTGCCGACTTACTTTGGAACGAACCGGAAAATGATCCGGAAACGACCGCACTTGCGTTTGTGGATGCAGAAAAAGGCGTTGTGGATACCAAAGCAGCATTGGAGGGGGCTCGTTATATTTTAATGGAGCGTTTTGCCGAAGATGCACAATTATTAGCAAAAGTGCGCCAATATTTACAGCAAAATGCACAAATTAGAGCGAAAGTCGCGGAAGGGAAAGAACAAGAAGGCGCAAAATTCCAAGATTATTTTGACCATCAGGAATTATTGAAAAATGTGCCGTCACATCGTGCTTTGGCCATGTTCAGAGGACGTAATGAAGGCATTTTACAGCTGACCTTAAATGCCGACCCCGATGCGGAGGAGGGAACACGCCACAGTTATTGTGAAGAGATTATCCAAGAACATTTGGGCGTGCGTTTAAGCGCTCTGCCGGCAGATAAGTGGCGTGAGCAGGTGATTGCGTGGACGTGGAAAATTAAAGTTTCCCTGCATTTGGAAACGGAATTAATGAGTGCATTGCGTGAAAAAGCGGAAGAAGAGGCCATTGATGTTTTCGCCCGAAATCTGACCGCACTTTTAATGGCTGCACCTGCCGGCTCAAAAAATACCATGGGGCTTGACCCGGGCTTGCGTACCGGTGTGAAGGTGGCGGTGGTGGATAACACCGGGAAATTATTGGATACCGCAACTATTTATCCTCATATCGGTCGTGAGAGTGAGGCTCAAATGACCTTATTTGGCTTAATTCGTAAACATAATGTGGAATTGATTGCCATTGGAAATGGCACCGCCTCTCGTGAAACAGAACGTTTTGCCAAAGAAGTGATTAAAGAAATCAAGGAAAATAAACCACAAACCGTGGTGGTGAGTGAGGCCGGTGCATCGGTTTATTCCGCTTCCGAATTTGCGGCCAATGAATTTCCGAATTTAGATGTTTCCCTGCGTGGTGCGGTATCTATTGCCCGCCGCCTACAAGATCCACTGGCGGAGTTGGTGAAAATCGAACCTAAAGCCATTGGTGTGGGGCAATATCAGCACGATGTGAACCAAACCCAATTAGCCCGTAAATTAGATGCGGTGGTAGAAGATTGTGTGAATGCCGTTGGCGTGGATTTAAACACGGCTTCTGCCCCGTTATTGGCCCGTGTTGCCGGAATGACAAAAACTTTAGCGCAAAATATTGTGGCTTATCGTGATGAAAACGGCCGTTTTGATAGCCGTGAACAATTAAAAAATGTGCCCCGCCTCGGGCCAAAAGCCTTTGAGCAATGCGCCGGTTTTATGCGTATTGCCGGTGGGGAAAATCCGCTTGATGCCTCAGGCGTTCACCCCGAGGCTTATGCGTTGGTGGAAAAAATCTTGCAGGCGACCCAGCAAACCATTCAAGAATTAATGGGAAGCAATACTATTCGTCAGCTGAATGCCGCACAGTTTACCGATGACCGTTTTGGTCTACCAACTGTACAAGATATTTTCAAAGAATTGGAAAAACCGGGGCGTGACCCTCGTGGTGAATTTAAAACGGCTACGTTTACCGAAGGTGTTGAAGAAATAGAAGATCTAAAAGCCGGTATGATTTTAGAAGGCACGATTACGAATGTGACCAATTTTGGTGCCTTCGTAGATATTGGTGTTCATCAAGACGGACTGGTGCATATTTCATCACTCAGTGATAAATTTGTCGAAGATCCGCATCAAGTGGTGAAAACCGGTGATATTGTCAAAGTGAAAGTGTTAGAGGTGGATATTCCCCGTAAACGTATTGCCCTGACGATGCGATTAGAAAAAAGTGCGGTGAAAAACAGCGATAAATCTGACCGCACTTTATCAGCAAAAAACCGCTCTCACAGCAAACGACAAGATCGCAGTTCAACTTCCCCAAGCAATAGTGTAATGGGCAATGCCTTTGCCGATGCCTTAAAAAATTGGAAAAAATAACCTGATAAATCTTCCGTGGATTTTCCCACGGAAGATGATTTTTTCCTTAAGAGAAATTATCTCAACGCCAAAGCTTCCTTCATTAGATAATATCGTTCTGTATTTTCCCAACCGTATTCACATATTAACGAGTTTTTGTAATAACCGATCCATGGCTCGATAGCCTAAAGCTTCTGCTAAATGAGCTTGAGTGATGTGTTTCTCCCCATTTAAATCGGCAATGGTGCGTGAAACTTTAAGAATACGGTGGTAAGCCCGCACAGAAAGCCCGAGTTTATTTAATGCTTTTTCAAGAAATAGCGCTTCTTTTTCCTTTAATTGGCAATCCCGTTCAATTTCTTTACCGGTTAAATAAGCATTGATTTTTCCGGCTCGGGCTAATTGGATTTCCCGTACTTTTAAGACTTTTTCCCGCACTTGTGCACTGGTTTCACCACGATCTCCTGAATGTTGCAAGCTGCCTTGGGGTAAAAGAGGCACTTCAATGGATAAATCAAATCTATCTAAAAATGGCCCGGATAAACGATTGAGATAGCGCATAATTTGTTGTGGGGAAGTGCGATTGTGGGTGCCCGTATAATGACCTGTCGGACTCGGGTTCATTGCGGCGACCAGTTGAAAACGTGCAGGAAATTGAATTTTTGCATTGGCTCGTGAGATCACAATTTCTCCACTTTCCAGTGGTTGACGTAGTGCATCTAATACTTTTCGCTCAAATTCCGGTAATTCGTCCAAAAAAAGCACACCATTATGTGCTAGCGAAATTTCACCCGGTTTAGGGAGCGTCCCTCCCCCCACGAGTGCTGGTAGCGAGGCACTATGGTGTGGAGAACGGAAGGGACGCTGTTTCCAGTTATAGAGGTTAAGTTCATTTTGAACAAGGCTTGTTACTGAAGCCGTTTCAATGGCTTCTTGATCGGTCATTTCCGGTAACAGGGCGGTTAAACGGCTTGCCAACATGGTTTTTCCCGTACCGGGTGGGCCAAGAAAAAGCAAATTGTGTTGTCCGGCTGCAGCAATGGTAAGTGCTCGTTTGGCGTGTTGTTGACCAATAATATCCGTTAAATCAAGATGATTTTTAAGAGAAAAATTAACCGCACTTTCTTGTGTTAATTCAGCGGCAGTCGGCAACTTTTTCTGATTATTAAGAAATTGCACCACATCAAGGAGGGTTTGGGCAAAATAGGTATTTTGTTGAGAAACTAATGAAGCTTCGTTAGCATTTGGCTTGGCAATGATAAGCTCCCGTTTGGATTTTTGGGCTGCAATAATTGCAGGGATCACGCCGTGAACCCCTCTCAAATGTCCGGTGAGAGCAAGCTCTCCTAAAAATTCAAATTGTTTTAAACGACCGGCATCCAGCTGATCGGACGCTGCAAGAATTCCAATAGCGATGGGCAAATCAAACCGTCCCCCTTCTTTGGGGAGATCTGCGGGCGCAAGGTTCACTGTAATGCGTTTTGCAGGATATTTAAATTGTGCATTCATCAATGCACTGCGTACTCGGTCTTGTGCTTCCTTGACCGTTTTTTCAGGCAATCCCACCAGTGTAAACCCCGGTTTTCCGTTACTCAAATGAACTTCAATGGTTACAAGTGGGGCTTGAACGCCCATAGAGGCTCGGCTGTAAACAATAGCAAGGGACATAAGATCCTAAAAGTGCGGTTAAAATTTAAAAAGTTTTCGTACTATAAAAAAAGCCTACGATGAAATCACTCATCATAGGCTTTTTTTGCGGATAAGATCGCAATATTCACATTTTATTGGACAAAAATAGGAGAAAACCAATCATCTAACTTGGCAGCCAGTTTATCAATGCCGATTTTATTTTGGGCAGAAAAGGCTTCCACTTGGATATCACCTTGGAAAGGAAGAATCGCCTCTCGCACCATTTTGAGCTGTTTGCTTCGGGCGCTTTGGCTTAATTTATCCGCTTTTGTGAGCAAGAGTAAAACCGGTAAATCGGCGGAAACCGCCCACTCAATCATTTGTTGATCGAGATCTTTTAGTGGGTGACGAATGTCCATCAACACAACAAGTCCTGCTAAACATTCCCGTTTTTGTAAATATTCACCTAAGGATTTTTGCCACTGGATTTTCGTTTTTTCCGGTACGGCGGCATAACCGTAACCCGGCAGATCCACCAATTTGCAATGCGGTTCGACCTCAAACAAGTTGATAAGCTGAGTACGACCGGGGGTTTTAGAGGTGCGGGCGAGATTTTTTTGATTGGTTAACGCATTAAGTGCCGTGGATTTTCCCGCATTGGAACGCCCTGCGAAAGCAATTTCAATACCGCTATCCTCCGGAATTGCACGGATATTCGGCGCACTCGTGAGAAAATGGGTTTTGTGATAATTCAATTTAATTTCAGACATAATTTTTCCTTCTATCTATAGTGGCTAAGCATAACATAGATCATAATTTTGCTGAAATTGTGTAAAATAGTTCCACCTAAGAACCGATATCACAATAAAAATGACAACAAAACAACAATATACTTGGATAAAAGCGAATATTATCCACCCCGACCGTCCGGGTCGATCTGATTATTTAAAACGTTTGCGTTACAACTTGCGTAGCCTTTTGCATTGGTATTGGATCAAAAAATTTGAGATTTTTATTAATCAACATCCTTCGCTTATTCCAATATTTAATGAGCGTGTAAATTACGCCTATCCATTAGTATCCCGTTTTTTAGATAAACGCTTTAGTGCATCGCAACGCTTTCAATGTATGTGCGATAACCTTTTGTTTTTACCTGAAAAACTCACCGCACTTTCTACGCCATTATGGGAAAAGCCGTTAAGTTTGGGCGAAGTTATTCCTGATTTTGAAATCACTCTTAGTATGACAACACATCAGCCGATGGAGGGGTACTGGGTATTGGAACTGTGGCATAAGTCTCAAAATGAATTAGTGTATTTGCTCACTTTTGCCAAACTTAGAGATGCCTTGCTTATTGCTGTTGTGCAAGGTCCGAATTTTGAGGGTTCAAAAGAAATGGTGAAACACCTGACTAAATCTTGCCATGGCTTACGTCCGGCTTATTTGATGGTGGAAACAATGAAAGCTCTCACTAAGATTTTAGGTTTTAAAACATTACTTGGCATTCCGCAAAAATATCAAAATAAATCTCGTTTTATTCAATCAAAAAGCTATACCGTGGATTACGATGCTATTTTTTCAGAATCAGGCGGACAGCGAAAAAATTATTGGGTTTTGCCTTTGGAAGAAAATAGAAACCTTGATGATATTCCAAGTAAAAAACGCTCAATGTATCGAAAACGTTATGCGATGTTGGATGATTTGGCAAAATCTATGACGGAAAAATTAGGACTTTAAGAACAAAAAACGCGGTGAAATTTCACCGCACTTTTGTTTTTTTAGGGTACTATGTAGCAAATGCACAAAAGTCGTCATTTCAATAAAATATAGCGACATTCTGCGCATATCCGGTTGTAACATATTGCAATAATTGAATTTTATAAAGGGGCGCGCAGTGTGTCCCTACAGATAAGCCTAAAATCAAATTTGTGCAACTGCTACATAATTTCGTTTTTTACGGCATTATGTAGCAGTTGCACAATAGATAATTTTTCGCTCCCTCCTTTTACAGGGAGCGAGGCGGCACCTTAAGGGGAATTGCAACAAAGTTGCAAAAACTCAGTAAAAAGTAACCGTTCTTTTCCCCCCCTCCGCCTGCGGCACCTCCCCCCGTAAACGGAGGGAGGGAAGATAGCCAATAGTTTTGTGCAAGTGCGACATAACACCGTTTTTTTACATTTTTAAGGGTTATTTAACCTCTATTCCGCATCTTCTTTTGCCCATTCCAGTGAGCGTTTGACGGCTTTTTTCCAGCCTTTGTAGCGGCGTTCACGTTTTTCGTTATCGTTATCCGGTGTGAAGGTGCGTTCTACCCGTGCTTTATCACGGAGTTCGTCCAAGTCTTTCCAAAAACCGGTGGCAAGACCTGCAAGGTATGCCGCACCTAGTGCTGTGACTTCTTTTACCACAGGGCGTTCTACATTCACATCTAAGATATCTGCTTGGAATTGCATTAAGAAGTTGTTGTTTGTTGCCCCACCATCTACACGAAGATATTGTAAGCGTTCGCCTGAATCGGATTGCATGGCTTCTAATACATCACGGGTTTGATAGGCGATAGATTCAAGGGTGGCTCGCACAATGTGGTTACGATTAGCGCCTCGGGAAAGCCCGAAAATTGCACCTCGTGCATAAGGATCCCAATAAGGTGCACCTAAGCCGGTGAATGCCGGAACCACATAAACGCCATTGCTATCCGGTACTTTTTGCGCAAAATATTCGGAATCGAAACTGTCGTGAACAATTTTGAGTTCATCACGCAACCACTGGATAGAAGCCCCCGCAATAAAGACTGAACCCTCCAACGCATATTCCGGTTCGCCTTTGGCATTACAAGCGATAGTGGTAAGCAACCCATTTTTTGAGGTAATGGCTTTATCACCGGTGTGGAGCAACATAAAACAACCTGTACCATAGGTGTTTTTTGCTTGCCCTGCGTGTACACATAAATGCCCATAAAGTGCGGCCTGTTGGTCACCGGCAATCCCTGCTACCGGAATACGTACACCACCTTTACCGCCAATGTTGGTTTGACCGTAAATTTCAGAAGAATTACGCACTTCAGGCAACATTGATCGAGGAATATTCAAGATTTCAAGCATCTTGTCATCCCACTGTTTGGTGTGAATATTAAATAACATTGTGCGTGAGGCATTAGTGTAATCGGTGACGTGAACACGACCTTGAGTCAGTTTCCACACAAGCCACGTGTCTACCGTACCAAATAAGAGTTCGCCACGCTCTGCTTTTTCCCGTGCCCCTTCCACGTTGTCCAAAATCCATTTCACTTTTGTACCGGAAAAATACGGGTCCACCACTAACCCCGTGGTGTGGCGAATATACTCCTCATAGCCATCAGCTTTTAACTTATCGGTAATATCAGCTGTGCGGCGGCATTGCCAAACAATGGCGTTATAAACCGGGGCGCCCGTTGCTTTTTCCCACACAATGGTGGTTTCACGTTGGTTAGTGATACCGATTGCGGCAATTTCATCGGAGGTAATTCCCGCTTTGGCAACAACTTCGTTAAGAGTGGAACTTTGCGTTGCCCAAATTTCCATTGGGTTATGTTCCACCCAGCCTGCACGTGGGTAGATTTGAGTAAATTCGCGTTGGGCTATTTCAACAATATTGGCATTGTGATCTAATAATACGGCTCGAGAACTGGTTGTGCCTTGATCTAAAGCGATAATGTATTTTTTGTCTGTCATGGTAAACTCCTTGATGCACGTTTTTTAGTTATAAACGAATATTTTGAGCTTAAACGAACAAATTGCGCTCATAAACTAATGGAATTCCCCTTAAAATTAAATACCTATTTTGTGATTTTATGACAGCGATCACAAAAAAATTTTCTTTTTCGATAAATTATGTGATCCGCTTCTCATTTCTAAAATTTAGTTTAAATACCTGCTTGAATTGTAGGGTTTTTGCCTGATAATGAACACACTCAAATTGAGTGTCTCACCTTTGATCAAACAACGAACATAATTGCCTATCGGCACTTCTTTTTTAGAAATGCCTTCTTCAATCATCGTATGGAGATTCTCTTATGAATGTTTATTTCGCAGAGTTTTTCGGCACCGCACTTATGATTCTTTTAGGGAACGGCGTGGTTGCCAATGTTTGTCTTGATAAAACAAAAGGACAAAGTTCCGGTTGGATTGTGATTACGACCGCGTGGGCGTTTGCCGTGTATGTAGCGGTCGTCGTCGTTGGACCTTACAGTGGGGCGCATTTGAATCCGGCTGTGACCTTAGGGCTTGCTGCAAAAGGGGCGTTCGACTGGAGCCTAGTACCGGGTTATGTCATCTCTCAAGTTGTTGGTGGCATGGTGGGTGCATTGTTGGTTTATGTGATGTATCGTAGCCATTTCCTCGCTACAGAAAATGAAGGCTCGAAACGTGCTTGTTTCTGTACAGAACCGGCAATCCGTCATTATCCAAGCAATCTTGTCAGTGAAATTATCGGTACTTTTGTATTGGTCTTTGTGATTTTCTATATCGTTGGGGCGGATATTACTTTACCGGGCAAAACAGAAGTCACACCGATTGGTTTAGGTTCTATCGGCGCATTACCTGTTGCCATTCTGGTTTGGGCGATCGGTTTGAGTTTAGGGGGGACAACCGGCTACGCTATCAACCCTGCACGGGACTTTGGACCACGTTTAACCTTAGGACTTTTCCTTAGCCGTCAGTTAAACACTAAACCGGACTGGGGTTACAGTTGGATTCCGATTGCAGGCCCGATTATTGGAGCATTATTAGCAGCGGCAGTTTATGCAGTGGTGATGTAGCTCGAAAAATAGGCTGAAAAACAACCGCACTTTTCAAGCATAAAAAAGAACCCAATCTCTAAAAGGTTGGGTTCTTTCTTTGAGCATAGAAAAATTATTTTTTACCTTTTAAAAATTCAACCCCGGTATCAGGGAAATCGGTAAATACCCCTGTTGCTCCTGCTTTATTGAGTAATGCATCATACATTTGATTCACATCGGTAAAAAATTCCGGTAGTGCGTCTTTGCGCACCGTATAAGGATGCAATTCCACGTTATATTGTGCCAATTCTTTCACTAACGGCGTATATTGGATATTGCCGATTTTCGATTTTTCTTTGTCGATTAACATATACCAGCCCGGTCCCACCCCGTCTGCGTATTTCACCACTTCAGCCATGGCTCCCGGTTTAAACATCCAATCGTAATCGTAATTCACCCATTTTCCTTGAGCATTTTTTTCTTCAGTTTCATGCCAATCCGTATATGCCACTAATTGAACTAATTTCAAATCTATTCCCATTTTCGGCAGTAATTCGGTTTTGATACGTTTTAACTCGTTGAAATCAAAAGTTTGTAAATAAACCTTATCGGTTTTTTTATCATAACCGTATTTTTTCAATACCTTGAGTGTTTCAGCCGCAATATCTTTGCCGTTTTGGTGATGAAACCAAGGAGCTTTAATTTCCGGATAAATACCCACTTTTTTACCGGTGGATTTTTCTAAACCCTGGATAAATTCAATTTCATCCTCAAAAGTATGGATTTTGAAATGGGATTTCCAAAGCGGAAAGCGGTGAGGATAAACGGCAATTTGTTTACCGTCTTTGGTTTCAAAGTTTTCTGTCATATTTAAACTTTGAATTTCTTTTAAAGTAAAGTCGATCACATAGTAGCGACCGTCTTTACGGTGGCGGTTTGGGAATTTTTTTGCCACATCCGTTAAGCCGTCTAAGAAATGATCGTGAATGACAATTAAGCGGCCATCCTTTGTCATGGCTAAATCTTGTTCTAAATAATCGGCCTGTTGACCAAAGGCAAGGGCTTTGGATTCCAGTGTATGCTCTGGTAAATAACCACTTGCACCACGGTGGGCGATAATGATTTTTTCTGATTTCATATTACTTGCCGTCATTGAAGATTGGCTGCTGCAGCCGACTAATACACTCGTAGCCAGTAAAGAAAAGGCTAATGTTTTAAGTTTCATAACTATTTCTCCTTGAAGAAGTGCGGTTAATTTTAAGACTGTTTTTGAGTGAATAATATTGAATCAATATAATTCATTGATGTTAAAGATTTATTAAATAAAAAAGGCGACTTTAGCTTTTGCTTGTCGCCTTATTTATGTAAATTATTTCGTACCGTAGGTATCACCTAATTTTGCTTTGTGTTTACTTTCTTCAACCATCACAATGAAAAGGAGTAATACCGCTAAGATACCACCGGCGATCATCACATAGAAACCGCCATCCCAGCCGTAGTATTCTGCTGCCCAACCAACCACAGCAGAAGCCGATACCGTACCGCCTAAATAACCGAATAAACCGGTGAAACCTGCTGCCGTACCTGCGGCTTTTTTCGGTGCAAGCTCAAGGGCGTGTAAGCCGATTAACATCACCGGACCATAAATTAAGAAACCGATAGTCGTCATTAAAATAAAGTCGGTTAATTGATATGGGTTTTCATACCAAGCACCGTAGCTTGCGATCTCGGCTTCCGGTGTTGCCGGGTTTTTCCATAAAGCGACAACGGCGATCGTGGTTAAAATCATAAAGATGAAACCGGTTAATCCACGTTTACCTTTGAATACATGGTCAGAAACCCAACCGCATAATAATGTGCCTGGAATTGCAGCCAATTCATAAATGGTGTAGGCCCAAGCTGTTCCCTTAATGTTGAAGTGTTTTACTTCACCTAAGTAAACCGGTGACCATTTCAACACACCGTAGCGAATTAAATAAACAAAGACGTTAGCAATGGCGATGTACCATAACAATTTGTTTTTCACCACATAAGTCATAAAGATTTCTTTCGTGGAAAGCTCATGCTCGTAGGTTTTTTCGTTATAGTCATCAGGGTAGTCATTACGCCATTTTTCAACAGACGGCAAGCCACAAGATTGTGGGGTATCTTTCATCACAAGATAAATTGGAATAGCGATGATCATCGCTGCAATACCCGGATAGTAAAGGGCTTGTTGCCATACATCTTTCGCTGTGGCTTCTACACCGTGTGTGCTGAAATAAAGCGCGCCGGCAAGAAGCACCATAGCACCCGGTACCATACCACCAAGGTTATGTGCAGTATTCCAAATAGAAACAATGGTTCCACGTTCGGATTTAGACCACCAGTGAACCATTGTCCGTCCGCATGGAGGCCAACCCATACCTTGGAACCAACCGTTTAAGAAGATCATAATCCACATAACAACGATGCCGGATGTTGCCCACGGGAATAACCCCATCATGGTCATACATAAACCGGACAGCAATAAACCGAACGGTAAAAAGACTTTCGGGTTAGAACGATCCGAAAGCATTGCCATAAAGAATTTTGACAAACCGTAAGCTAAACCGGCAGCTGTACCAACAAGACCCAACTCAGCCTTGTTATACATACCGGCTTCAATTAACCCTTTTTGAGCCAAGTCAAAGTTTGCACGCACAAAATAATAAGCGGCGTAGCCAAAGAAGATCCCTGCGAAGACCTGCCAACGTAAACGCTTATAGGTAGAATCAATTTTTTCCGCTGGAAGTTCCGCAATGTGCGGTGCGGGTTTAAATGGTCCAAACATAATTTTTCTCCAACATTTATCGTTATGGTTTTCCTTCCCGACTAAAAGGAAAGGATAGCGCGCATAATAATGAAAAATAAAAAATAAGAAAGTTTGAGAATTGAAAAATGTGAGCCTGTTCACAAAAAAGTTATATTGATATGAGTGAATGCGAAAATATTGTGATCTATTTCACAGATTTATTTTCTTTTTCGCTCAAAATGTTGTTAATTTAGGCGTTATTCTCTACAATTTGCCAAAGGTTTTTTTAGAGGTTTTGTTTTTTTATTATTTTTGTGGGCTGTGGGGGTAAACATGGGATTATCGCCTAATTTATATCGAGATGTTGGAGATTTTTCTTCTTTATCAACAGATGTGATTATCATCGGTGGGGGGGCAACCGGCGCGGGGATTGCCCGTGACTGTGCATTGCGGGGGATTTCCTGCATTTTATTAGAACGCCGTGATATTGCCACCGGTGCAACGGGGCGTAATCACGGGCTTTTGCATAGTGGCGCGCGTTATGCGGTAAATGATCAGGAATCGGCGGAAGAATGTATTAAAGAAAACCGTATTTTGCGCAAAATCGCTCGTCACTGTGTGGACGAAACAGAAGGTCTATTTATTACCCTACCTGAAGATTCCCTCGACTATCAAAAAACCTTCATTGAAAGCTGTACAAAATCCGGTATTGAAGCCGTGGCGATTGATCCTCAACTTGCCAAAATAATGGAACCTTCCGTTAATCCAAATTTAGTGGGCGCTGTGGTAGTGCCTGACGGTTCCATTGATCCTTTCCGTTTAACTGCCTCCAATATGATGGATGCGGCAGAAAACGGTGCGAAAGTTTTCACCTACTGTGAAGTGAAAAATCTCATTCGGGAAGGGGGAAAAGTCATTGGTGTTGAGGTTTATGATCATAAAAACAAAGTGAAACGCCAATTTTTTGCACCGATAGTGGTGAATGCCAGTGGGATTTGGGGACAAGGGATTGCGGAATATGCGGATCTCAAAATAAAAATGTTCCCCGCAAAAGGCGCATTGTTGGTAATGGGACACCGTATCAATAAAATGGTGATTAACCGCTGTCGTAAACCGGCAGATGCGGATATTCTTGTGCCGGGTGATACCATTTGTGTGATTGGCACCACTTCTAGCCGTATTCCTTACGATCAAATTGACAATATGGAAATTACCCCTGAAGAGGTGGATATTCTTTTCCGTGAAGGGGAAAAATTAGCGCCAAGTTTACGTCATACCCGTGTGCTTCGTGCTTATGCAGGGGTTAGACCATTAGTGGCAACGGATGATGATCCGTCCGGTCGGAATGTGAGCCGTGGTATTGTCTTATTGGATCATGCCGAGCGTGATGGCTTAGACGGATTTATCACAATAACCGGCGGTAAATTGATGACTTATCGCTTAATGGCGGAGTGGGCTACGGATTTGGTGTGCAGAAAACTGAATAAAAATGCGTCTTGTGTGACCGCAGAGCGTCCTTTGCCGGGTTCGACAGAAAGCCGCCAAGAAACCAATCAAAAAGTCATTTCATTACCAAGCACCATTCGTTATTCCGCCGTGTATCGCCACGGTGCAAGGGCAAGCCGATTGCTTCAAACAGATCGTTTAGATCGTTCCATGGTGTGTGAATGTGAAGCGGTGACAGCTGGTGAAGTGCGTTATGCCGTTGATGAACTTGATGTGAATAATCTGGTGGATTTACGCCGCCGCACCCGAGTGGGTATGGGAACTTGCCAAGCAGAACTTTGCGCCTGTCGTGCTGCCGGGTTGATGAACCGTTTTGAGGTTGCCACGCCTCGCCAATCCACCACGCAACTGAATGCTTTTATGGAAGAACGTTGGCGTGGAATTCAGCCTATCGCTTGGGGCGAGGCAATTCGTGAGGCGGAATTTACCGCTTGGATGTATGGCAGTGTATTGGGGTTGAATGATGTGAAACCCCTTGAAGAACAAGCACAACAGGGGACGGACAGTAATGAATTTTGATGTAGCCATTATTGGTGGCGGTTTGGCAGGATTAACCTGCGGTATCGCCCTTCAACAACAGGGTAAACATTGTGTGATCATCAACAACGGACAAGCCGCTATGGATTTTGCTTCCGGTTCGTTTGATTTATTAAGCCGTTTGCCTGACGGCAGTGCGGTGGAAAATTTACCCGAAAATTTGACCGCACTTTGCAACGCATTACCGGCACATCCTTATAGCCTATTAGGTGCAGAACAGGTGATAAGCAAAGCGCAAGCCTTTGAAGACTTGGCGCAATCGCTCAATCTTCATTTAGTCGGTTCGAGTGAAAAAAACCACTGGCGGGTTGCGGGGCTAGGGAGTTTGCGTGGCACATGGCTTTCCCCGAATAGTGTGCCTACGGTAGAAGGGAACGAACCTTTCCCACACAAACGCATTGCAGTGTTAGGGATTGAAGGTTATCACGATTTCCAACCGCAATTATTAGCGGCAAATTTAGTGCTTAATGCACAATTCACTCATTGCGAGGTCACCAGCGGTTTCTTGAATATTCCACAGTTAGACGAACTTCGCCAAAATGCCCGAGAGTTCCGTAGTGTCAATATCGCACAACTTTTGGAACACAAATTAGCGTTTGATGATTTAGTAAACGAAATTGTGGAGGCGGCGAAAGGGGCTGAAGCGGTCTTTTTACCGGCGTGCTTTGGGTTAGAAAATCAGGCATTTATGCGTGCGCTTCGTCAAGCCACAAAACTTGCTTTATTTGAATTGCCAACCTTGCCACCCTCATTATTGGGTATGCGTCAGTGTCTTCAATTACGCCGTCAATTTGAATCTCTCGGCGGTTTGATGATAAATGGCGACAGTGCGGTAAAGGCACATTTTGACGGCGATCGTGTGCGTTGCATTATGACGCGTTTGCATAATGATGAAGAAATTATTGCCGATAATTTTGTGCTTGCTTCGGGGAGTTTTTTCAGCAAAGGCTTAATGTCCGAATTTGATCGAATTTTCGAACCGGTATTTTATGCCGATATCACAGGTGTTAGCGGTTTTGATGAGAAAGATCGTTTCACTTGGACGGATAGCCGTTTTGCAAATCCGCAACCTTATCAATCGGCAGGGGTGGTGATTAACGCCCATTGCCAAGTGCAAAAGAGCGGTCAATTTTTAACGAATTTATATGCAGTCGGGAATGTCATCGGCGGTTTTAATGCCTTAGAACTCGGCTGTGGTTCCGGGGTTGCAGTGGTGACGGCATTGACGGTTGCCGATGAAATTTTGGCGAAATAGGGAGCGATATGGATACCAATATTCAACGATTAATTGAGAGCGCAAAACAATCGCTTAATTCGGCCTCAAGCCATCAATATATTGATGAAAGTTTTGAAAGTTGTATTAAATGTACTGCCTGTACTGCCGTTTGCCCGGTTTCCCGTAATAACCCGCTTTATCCCGGCCCGAAACAGTCCGGCCCTGATGGGGAGCGTTTGCGTTTAAAATCCGCCGAACTTTATGACGAAGCCCTTAAATACTGCACCAACTGTAAGCGTTGTGAAGTGGCTTGTCCGTCTGATGTTAAAATTGGTGACCTCATTGTTCGGGCGCGCAATAATCATCTGGCACAACAGAAAAAACCGTTGATGAACAAATTGCGTGATGCCATTTTGAGTAACACCGATGTGATGGGCAAACTCAACACACCTCTTGCGCCGATTGTAAATACCATCACCGGATTAAGCGCAACAAAATTTGTGCTTGAGAAAACTCTCAATATCAGCAAAAAACGCACCTTACCAAAATATGCCTTTGGCACATTTCGTAGCTGGTATATGAAAAATGCCCTGGAAGCGCAGAAAAAGTTTGAACATAAAGTGGCGTATTTTCATGGCTGTTATGTGAACTATAACAATCCCCAACTGGGCAAAGAATTTTTGAAAGTATTCAATGCCATGGGGATTGGCGTGATGTTGTTGGAAAAAGAAAAATGCTGCGGTTTACCTTTAACGGTGAATGGTTTTCCTGAGCGTGCACGCAATATTGCTCAATTCAATACCAATTTTATCGGCAAAATAGTGGACGAAAATGGCTTGGAGGTGATTAGCGAAGCCTCAAGTTGTGCGTTAAATTTACGGGATGAATATCATCATATTTTGGGCATCGACAATGCTAAAGTTCGCCCACATATCCATATGGTGACCCCTTTCTTATATCGGCTTTTTAAAGAGGGGAAACGCTTACCATTGAAGCCGCTGAAATTGCGGGTGGCATACCACACGGCGTGCCATGTCGAAAAAGCAGGTTGGGCACCTTACACATTGGAAGTGTTGAAACAAATTCCGGGATTGGAAATCATTATGTTGCCATCACAATGTTGTGGCATTGCCGGTACTTATGGTTTTAAAGCGGAAAACTATGATACCGCACAAGCCATTGGGAAAAGCTTATTTGAGCATATCAACGAAGGCGGATTTGATTATGTGATTTCCGAATGCCAAACCTGTAAATGGCAAATTGATATGTCATCTAATGTAACCTGTATTCACCCATTGACTCTGCTTTGTCAGTCGATGGAAGCTTAGAGAAAAAGGGATTTAGGTTTTATTTCCTCAAATCATAATGATTGACTGATTAACCCAATTTAACTATAAAAAAATCTGCACCTTAGTTAATTTTTAAGGTGCAGATTCGTTTTAATCAATGTTTTCAGTATGTTTATAGTGTTTTCGCAAGATTTTTAATAAAGGCTTTGAAATCTTTGCCTAACTTTTCATGGCGAATACTATATTCCACAAAGGCTTCCAGGTAACCGATTTTATCACCACAATCAAAAGATTCGCCGGTCATATGAAATGCTTCTACGGTTTCTTTTTCGATGAGCATATCAATTGCATCGGTTAATTGGATCTCATCGCCAACTCCAACCGGCGTTCTTTCCAATAAATCCCAAATTGCCGCTGAAAAAACATAGCGCCCTACAACGGCAAGGTTAGAGGGAGCATTTTCAATGGAGGGCTTCTCGACAATACTTTCTATCTTCGCACTTTCCCCGGCTTGTAATGCCACGCCGCCACAATCAGCGATACCATAGCTACTTACATCTTCTTGATCGACCGGAGCCACCATAATTTGGCTGGCTTGGGTTTCATTGAAACGTTTAATCATTGCCGCTAAGTTCTCTTTTTGCTGATCTGCACTAAAATGAGCAAGCAAAACATCAGGGAGAACCACTGCAAAAGGCTCATTACCCACTAATGGTCGACCACATAACACGGCATGCCCCAGCCCTTTCGCATTACCCTGACGAACATGCATAATCGTCACATCTTTTGGGCAAATAGAACGCACTTCTTCAAGAAGCTGGCGTTTAACACGTTTTTCCAACATTGTTTCAAGCTCAAAAGATGTATCAAAATGGTTTTCGATAGCATTTTTTGATGAATGGGTTACAAGCACGATTTCTCTAATACCGGCAGCCACACACTCATTTACCACGTATTGAATCAGTGGTTTATCTACCAACGTGAGCATCTCTTTTGGAATTGCCTTCGTGGCAGGTAACATACGCGTGCCTAAACCGGCGACGGGAATAATTACTTTCATACTAAAATCCATTAATTATTTTGAATAATCAAGCTGAATCATTGGAAGATTCATCTTGAGCCTGCTTAATTCGTTGGTAAATTTCTTCTCGGTGAACGGATACTTCTTTAGGCGCTTGAACACCGAGTTTTACTTGGTTTCCACGTACACTCAAAACCGTGATAGAAATATCGTCTCCAATAAGTACACTTTCGCCAACTTTACGAGTTAAGATTAACATCTTTTATCTCCTTAGTTTGCATTTATTAGATATCCCTATCAATCAAGGAACGGTTGGCAATCCCACCAACCAAGGCTTGTACTACAGATTTTCGTTTAACCAGTTCTGTGCCACTTTTAATGCCTGTGCCACATTTTCCGGTTGGGAGCCTCCTGCCATTGCCATATCCGGGCGACCACCGCCTTTACCACCAACCTGCTGAGCCATTAAATTCACCAGCTCACCAGCTTTTACTTTAGTAGTTAAATCGCTTGTCACACCAACGACGAGGTTGACTTTTTCATCTAAAACCGATGCAAATACAATGACGCCCGAGCTAAGCTGATTTTTTAAATCATCAACCATAACACGAAGCGATTTTGTTTCAATTCCATCAAGTTGATGGATAACCACAGAAACATGATTAATTTTGACCGCACTTTTCGCCAAATCCGAACCTGCTTGCATTGCAGCCTTTTCTTTTAAACTGTGCAGTTCTTTTTCCCCTTTCTTCGCTTTGTCTTGAAGCTGCTGGATTTTCTCCGTAAGGGTATTAACATCCGATTTCAATAATTCTGCACTTTGGTTCAAAATACGCTGTTGATTTAAAATCCAATCTATCGCATTTTCCCCTGTTACAGCTTCAATACGACGAATACCTGCGGCAACGGCAGTTTCAGCGGTAATTTTAAATAAACCGATATCGCCGGTTCGTTTTGCATGGATACCGCCGCAGAGTTCAATAGAGAAATCGCCCATGGTTAGCACACGAACCTGATCGGCGTATTTTTCACCAAAGAGAGCCATTGCACCTTTTGCTTTTGCCGATTCAATATCCATAATATCTGTTTGGATAGGGAAATTGGCTCGAACTTTTTGATTCACAAGACGCTCTATTTCCGCCAGCTGCGCTTTACTTATCGCTTCAGGGTGAGAAAAATCAAAACGTAATGCGTTGTCTGCTACAAGCGACCCTTTTTGAACTACATGCGTACCTAATAATTGACGTAGTGCAGCGTGCAACAAGTGCGTTGCGGAATGGTTAAGTGAGGTTTGATGGCGACGCTCAATATCTACCACCGCATTCACGGTTTGACCAACCGATAATGAGCCTTGCTCTAATTCACCAATATGCCCAAATACTTGACCATACTTTTGAGTATCTTTTACTTGGAAAACCAAGCTTTGAGCGGATAAATAGCCGCTGTCGCCAATTTGACCGCCTGATTCTGCATAGAATGGGGTATTTTCTAATACCACTACTGCACTTTGACCTGCAGAAATTTGTTCGACTGATTTACCGTCATGGAAAAGTGCGGTCACTTTTGCCAAAGATTCCGATTCGGTATAGCCTTCAAATTTCGTTTCACCTTCCACACGAATGACATTGTTGTAATCAACACCAAACTGGCTTGCAGCCTGTGCTCGGGTGCGTTGTGCTTCCATTTCCCGCTCAAAACCGGCTTCATCAATAATAATATTGCGCTCACGGCAGACATCAGCGGTAAGATCCAATGGGAAACCATAGGTGTCGTAAAGTTTAAATGCCACTTCACCGGAAAGCACTCCGTTTTTCACTTCGGCAAGTGCTTCATCCAAAAGTGTCAACCCACGTTCTAACGTACGGGCAAACTGTTCTTCTTCTAAACGCAATAATTTTTCAACATTCGCTTGCTTTTCTTTTACATCTTGACCGGCCTGAGCCATCACTTTAATTAAAGTCGGCACCAATTTATAGAAAAAGGCTTCTTTTGCACCTAATAAATGACCATGACGTACAGCTCGGCGGATAATGCGGCGTAACACATAACCCCGACCTTCATTTGACGGAATCACACCATCTGCAATTAAGTAAGCACAAGAACGAATGTGGTCTGCGATCACACGCAACGATTTATTCGCTAAATCGGTGGTTCCCACAATTTCTGCGGTTTTCGCAATTAATGTTTTAAATATATCAATATCGTAGTTTGAATTGACATGTTGCAATACGGCTGAAATCCGTTCTAATCCCATTCCGGTATCTACTGACGGACGTGGCAATTTTTCCATTGTACCGTCAGCCAAACGGTTGTATTGCATAAATACCACGTTCCAGATTTCGATGTAACGGTCGCCATCTTCTTCTGGTGAACCCGGTGGTCCGCCCCAAATATGATCACCGTGATCATAAAAAATTTCAGTACAAGGACCACAAGGACCGGTATCGCCCATCGCCCAGAAATTATCAGAGGCATAAGGTGCACCTTTGTTATCGCCAATGCGGATGATACGCTCTACCGGTATACCCACCTCTTTATTCCAAATATCGTAAGCTTCGTTATCCGTTTCATAAACTGTCACCCACAATTTTTCTTTTGGCAAACTAAGCCATTGCGGAGAGGTTAAAAACTCCCAAGCAAATTTAATGGCATCATGTTTGAAATAATCACCAAAACTGAAATTGCCAAGCATTTCAAAAAAAGTATGGTGACGGGCCGTGTATCCCACATTTTCTAAGTCATTATGTTTTCCACCTGCGCGCACACAGCGTTGTGCGGTGGTTGCACGGGAATACGGGCGTTTATCCAAACCAAGGAAGACATCCTTAAATTGATTCATTCCTGCATTGGTAAAAAGTAGCGTAGGATCATTTTCAGGGACAAGCGAGCTGCTTGCGATCACTTGATGTCCTTTGCTATGGAAAAAATCAAGGAAAGATTGTCTGATTTCCGCTGTTGTTTTCATCGTAAACCTATTGTTAAAAATAATTTAAAGTTAAAAAAACTAAAACGCACTATTCTTGCATATTTTTCAAGTTTATAAAAAGGCTTTTTAATTATACTCAGCTGCCTTTGTTGATTATTTAAGCTACTTATTGTTTTTCCGACAAAAGACAGGCTGAAAATAAATTATATTGACTAATTACTGAAAAATAAAAACCGCACTTCACTACGAAATTTGAGAAGTGCGGTTAAAATTTATCTTAGATTGCTAATAAACAAGCGCCACTTATTCGTCACGAAGTGGAACAACTAACATATCAATCTTAATGCTATTCATCACTTGACGTGTAGATGACATTAATTTACTCCAAAAATCTTGATGATGACCCGTTACCAATAAATCAACATCATACTGCTCAATTGCATCGGTAAGCACCTGACGTAAATCACCGCTACCACTCAATTTTTCCTGAATCGGATAACCTGCATTTTCAGCGAGGTCTAATAACGCCTTTTGAGTTTCACTTGAAATTCGATCTTGCATAGAAGACATATTGACATCAATCAACCCCGTGTAAAGATCCGAAAAATTCACATCAACATGGATAATTGAAAGCTTCGCATCATGGCGTTTGGCAATGCCGGCAGCTTTTTTCACTAAAAAAGCACTTTCATCGGAAAGATCCACGGCGACTAAAACATGTTTATACATAATCGACTCCTTATCTGATTGAGTTTGTCTTTCTTTTGAATGCATAGTAGCATTTCAATCATCAAAAAAACTTGCACTAGATCACATTTTGAGAAATTCCCTACTTTTTCCCATGAGATTTTCAATCTCTTCGATTTCTTTTGGCACGGCTGCCGTTAGGATTTTATTGCCATATTCCGTCATTAATAAGTTATCTTCAATACGCACCCCAATGCCCTTATATTGCTCTGGCACCTCTGCCTCTTCCGAAATATAAAGCCCCGGCTCAACGGTAATCACCATGCCAACGGCGAGCGTTCGGCTACGTTCCTCACCATATTCTCCGACATCATGTACATCTAAACCGAGCCAATGCCCTAAGCCGTGCATATAAAACTGACGATAGGCTTTTTGTTCGATCAGTTCATCGACATCGCCTTGTAAAATCCCTAATTCCACCAAACCTTGCACCTTGATACGAATGACTTCATCATTCACTTGTTTAATAGAGCTGCCCGGCACCAATAACTCAATAGCACGTTTTTGTGCTTTTAATACCAACGAATAAATCTCACGTTGGGCTTGGCTAAATTTGCCGTTTACCGGAAAGGTTCTTGTAATATCACCGGCATACATAGCAAATTCACAACCGGCATCAACCAACACTAAATCCCCGTCTTTCAAGGGTTGGTCATTTTCGGTGTAATGTAAAATGCAAGCATTATCCCCGCCGGCAACGATAGAATTATAAGAAGCAAAACGAGCGCCATGACGATTAAATTCATGCAAAATCTCACCTTCAATTTCATACTCAAAGCGATGAGGACGGGTTTCTTGCATGGCTTTGATATGGGCTAATGCGCTAATTTGCCCGGCTTGTTGCATAAGGCGGATTTCATTGGGAGATTTAATCAAGCGCATTTCACTGATGATAGGACGCCAATCTAAAATTTCCGTAAAATTAACCGCACTTTCCGAAAGTAATTTGTCCCCCCATAAATGAAGCGCCGGCACATGATAAAGTGCGGTCAGATTTTCGGTAATTTTTGGCAAATGAATAGCGAATTCATCAATAGAATAAGCCTCATTCACCTCAAGAGTTTGGGGCGCACGCTCTACCCCTAAACGGCGACCATTCCAAGTTTCAAGTAAAGGATCTCGCGGTCGAAGAAAGAGTATCGCTTTTTCCGATTGTTCGGTTTTTACAAATAGTAAAGCGGCATTCGGTTCATTAAAACCGGTCAAATACCAAAAATAGCTGTCTTGGCGAAATGGAAACGTGCAATCATTGTTGCGACGTTTTTCAATTTCGGAAAACAGTAACAATGCCGAATTAGTCCGCATTTTTGTCAATAATTGTTTTCGACGTTCTGCAAATTCTTTTTGAGGCAATTCCGCCATATATGCAAGATCCATTTCTCTCTCCTTTTATGCGTTTTTTAAATTAATGTAATATTGGTTTTTTCGTATTTGGCGCTTGGTTAAATTGTGTGTAAAACAAGGTGGCAATGGTACGGACATATTCAATGATTTCTTCCAATGCCTCACTCATTTCTTCTTCGTCATCATCTTCCTCATAACCCAGTAGGCAAATATCATGTAAGTCATCGACTGCCTCTGCAATTTCGCCTTTTTCTTTATCTAAATGAGGTTGTGCCAAACCTAAACCAAGTAAAAAGTGATTTGCCCATTCGGATAAACTGTCTGCACGGGCAAAAACATTCTCATTTTCCGGCAAGCCCAGTTCAAAAGAAAAACCTTCCATATCCGCGAGTGCATCGGAAATACGTTGATAAAGTGCGCTCACTTGTGCGAGAAGGACACTTGGATAGGCGTGATTGTCGTGGGTAAATTGATAAAGGAGGGGTTGCCAACTTTGATCGTTGACCCCACCACAAATGAGACCGCTTAAAAAGCCGTGAAGCTCTGTAGCATTAATCCCAATCCCTTGAGATTTGAGTTGTTGGTTAAGTTCTTGAAGGATTGTCATCGTTTCTTCCTGTAGTGAAATGCTGTTCAGTGTACCCCTTTAGCAATAAAAAAGCGATCGCTTTTCCCATGGAAAAACGACCGCACTTTTTATTTCGTCATAGGAGGAAAAATTACATCATTCCACCCATGCCTCCCATACCGCCCATGCCGGCACCAAGATCGGCTTTTTCTTCTTTTGGTAATTCGGTCACCATACATTCGGTGGTAATCATTAAGCCTGCAACCGATGCAGCAAATTGTAATGCAGAACGGGTCACTTTTGTTGGATCTAAGATCCCCATTTCTAACATATCACCGTATTGTTCGGTGCTGGCGTTATAACCGAAGTTACCTTCGCCCGCTTTCACCGCACTTGCCACCACAGAAGCTTCTTCACCGGCATTGGTGACGATTTGACGTAAAGGCGCTTCCATTGCACGCAATGCAAGTTTGATACCCACATTTTGTTCTTCATTGTCACCCTGTAGGCTTGCAGCCACTTTAGAAGCGGCACGCACTAACGCTACACCACCACCGGCAACGATACCCTCTTCAACCGCAGCACGGGTTGCGTGTAACGCATCATCTACACGGTCTTTTTTCTCTTTCATTTCCACTTCGGTTGCCGCACCTACTTTGATTACCGCAACACCGCCGGCTAATTTTGCCACACGTTCTTGAAGTTTTTCTTTGTCGTAATCAGACGTTGATTCTTCAATTTGCTGACGAATTTGCGCCACACGACCGTTAATTTGTGCCTGATCTCCTACGCCATCAATAATGGTGGTGTTGTCTTTATTGATCACCACACGTTTCGCCTGACCAAGATCTTCTAATGTCGCTTTTTCAAGCTCCATACCAATTTCTTCAGAAATCACGGTACCCGCAGTGAGAATCGCAATATCTTGTAACATGGCTTTACGGCGATCACCAAAGCCCGGCGCTTTCACTGCTGCCACTTTCACAATACCACGCATGGTGTTCACCACGAGGGTTGCAAGGGCTTCGCCTTCTACATCTTCTGCAATAATTAATAATGGTTTGCCGGCTTTCGCCACCGCTTCTAATACCGGTAATAATTCACGGATATTGGCAATTTTTTTATCCACTAATAAGATATACGGGTTATCCAATTCAACGGTTGCCGCTTCCGGTTTATTGATGAAATATGGAGAAAGATAACCACGGTCAAACTGCATACCTTCTACCACGGCTAACTCATCTTCAAGGCCTGTACCGTCTTCAACAGTAATCACACCTTCTTTGCCCACTTTTTCCATCGCTTGGGCAATTAACTGACCTACCACGCTGTCAGAGTTGGCGGAAATCGTTCCCACCTGTTCAATTTCTTTTGAGGTTTCGCAAGGTTTAGACAGGGTTTTCAGCTCTGCCACCACTGCGCTAACGGCTTTATCAATCCCACGTTTTAAATCCATTGGGTTCATACCTGCCGCAACGGCTTTTAATCCTTCGCTCACAATGGCTTGAGCAAGCACAGTCGCCGTTGTCGTACCGTCACCTGCGGCATCATTGGCTTTAGAGGCTACTTCTTTCACCATTTGTGCGCCCATATTTTCAAATTTATCTTCCAATTCAATTTCACGGGCCACCGATACCCCGTCTTTCGTGATGGTTGGCGCACCGAAAGATTTATCTAAAATCACATTACGCCCTTTCGGCCCAAGGGTTACTTTCACTGCATCGGCTAATACATTCACACCTTTTAACATTTTTGCGCGTGCATCATTACCAAATTTCACATCTTTTGCTGCCATTTTATGTTTTCCTTTCTCAGTTATTATTCTCTTAATTGATGAAAAGTGTGGTTATTTTTCACCGTCTTTTCATTATTCTACAATCGCTAAAATATCGTTTTCAGAAATGATTAACACTTCTTCGCCATCGATTTTTTCGCTTTTCACGCCATAACCTTCGTTAAAAATGACGGTATCCCCCACTTTCACATCTAAAGGTTGAACCGTGCCATTTTCCAAAATACGGCCTTTTCCTACCGCTAAAACTTTTGCACGGGTTGATTTGGTTGCTGCAGAACCGGTTAATACAATCCCGCCTGCAGATAAGGTTTCCACTTCTTCACGTTTAATAATGACACGATCATGTAACGGACGAATATTCATTGGTTAATTTCCTTCTAAAGTTTGAAATGCGTTTACTATAATAGGGTGCAAAATTCCCCTTTCAAGGGGAAAAGCAAAAAAATTTTCCCTTAAAAAAACTAATGCGAAAAATGAAAATATGTCGTGATAGCCCATTTTAAAATTGTGACCTAGATCAATTTTTTTCCTGTAGGAATTTTTATAATAGCCACGAATTAACTAACCCAAAGAGGTGAATAACAATGACACAATTTAGAACAGAAGTGGATTTACTCGGTGAACGTGAAGTGCCTGCCAATGCTTACTGGGGCATTCATACATTAAGAGCGGTTGAAAATTTCAATATTTCGAATGTCACCATTTCTGATGTACCGGAATTTGTCCGTGGAATGGTCATGGTGAAAAAAGCCACTGCCCTTGCCAATGGTGAATTAGGTGCGATTCCGGCTGACATTGCCAATGCGATTGTGGCTGCTTGCGATGAAATTTTAACCACAGGAAAATGTTTGGATCAATTCCCTTCAGATGTGTATCAAGGGGGAGCCGGCACCTCAGTGAATATGAACACCAACGAAGTGGTAGCAAACTTGGCGCTGGAAAAAATGGGTCATCAAAAAGGGGAATATCACCTTATCAACCCAATGGATCACGTCAATGCCAGCCAATCCACCAACGATGCCTACCCGACCGGTTTCCGTATCGCTGTTTATAACAGTATTCTGAAATTAGTTGATAAAATCCAATACTTACAAGAAGGCTTTGAAAATAAAGCAAAAGAATTTGCCAACATCTTAAAAATGGGCCGCACCCAATTACAAGATGCCGTGCCAATGACCGTAGGTCAGGAATTTAAAGCCTTTGCCGTCTTGCTTGAAGAAGAAGTGCGTAATTTGAAACGAACTGGCGAATTATTGTTAGAAGTGAACCTTGGTGCGACCGCAATCGGCACGGGATTAAATACTCCTCAAGGCTACAGTGAATTAGCCGTAAAACACCTTGCGGAAGTGACCGGATTGCCTTGCACCCCGGCGGAAAACCTTATTGAAGCCACTTCTGACTGCGGAGCTTATGTCATGGTTCACGGTGCATTAAAGCGCACGGCGGTGAAGCTCTCTAAAGTGTGTAATGACTTGCGTTTACTTTCTTCCGGCCCTCGTGCAGGTTTAAAAGAAATTAATCTTCCGGAATTGCAGGCTGGATCGTCTATTATGCCGGCCAAAGTCAATCCTGTTGTCCCTGAAGTGGTTAACCAAGTATGCTTTAAAGTAATCGGTAACGACACAACCGTCACCTTTGCCGCAGAAGCCGGTCAGTTACAATTAAACGTGATGGAACCGGTTATCGGTCAAGCGATGTTCGAATCTATCGATATCTTAGCCAATGCTTGCGTAAACCTACGGGATAAATGCGTGGACGGTATCACCGTTAACAAAGAAATTTGTGAAAACTACGTCTTCAATTCAATCGGTATCGTCACCTATCTCAACCCGTTTATCGGTCACCACAATGGTGATTTAGTGGGTAAAATCTGTGCAGAAACCGGCAAAGGCGTGCGTGAAGTCGTGCTTGAAAAAGGGTTGTTAACCGAAGAACAGTTAGATGATATTCTTTCTGTGGAAAACTTAATGAACCCAACCTACAAAGCGAAATTAAACAAATAGTTTCATAAAATAAGTAACTGAAGTGCGGTTAAAATCTTTGATGATTTTAACCGCACTTTTTTATAAGAATTAATTGGTTTTTAGTTTATTCCAATATTTTTCGTAAATATCTACGGCATCACCCACATCGCCTTGCATAATGCCTTTTTCCACTTCTTCTGAAGGAGGGAATAAGGTTGGGTCATTCACAAGTTCCGGGCTGAGCAAGGCTTTCACCCCTTCATTCGGCATTGAAAAGCCCATTCGTTCAATCACCACTTTGGCATTTTCAGGGCGAAGGAGGAAATCAATAAACTGATGCGCCCCTTCCACATTTTTTGCCGTTTTCGGGATGGTATAGTTATCCATCCAAAAAATTGCGCCCTCTTTCGGGTAGATAAATTGTAGGCTTGGATTTTCTTTATGGGCGAGATAGGCAGAGCCGTTCCAAATCATCCCCAGTGCCACTTCACCTTGCACATAAGGCACTTCCGGTGAATCGGAATTAAAGGTAATCACATTCGGCAATAAGGTTACTAAACGCTCATAAGCCGCTTTGATTTCTTCTTCGTTGGTCGTATTTGGGGATTTGCCATTAAGTAACAGTGCAATATGGAATACTTCACGGGCATCGCTTGTCATCAGCACTTTGTGTTTAAATTCGGGTTTCCATAAATCCGCCCAACTGGTGATACTTTTCGGGTCGATATCATCAGCATTAACTTCAATCCCGGTTAAACCGTAAACATAAGGCAGGGAGAATTTGTTTTCAGGGTCAAATTCTTTGTTCAGCAAGTGTTTTGGAATTTGTTTTAAATTCGCTAATTTGCTGTGATCGAGGGGCTGTAACATATTTTCCTTGATCATTTTATTGACATAATAGCTTGATGGAAACACCACGTCATAGCCTGATCCGGTGCTTTCCGTCAATTTTAATTTGGCATACATTTCTTCGTTGCTTTCAAAGGTGGAATAAATCACTTCCACACCGGTTTCTTTGGTAAATTGTGCAACGAGTTCAGGTGGGACATAATCCGTCCAGTTATAAACATAAAGTTTGTTGTTGGCAAAAGCGGATGCTGCAAAAAGTGCGGTCACAGAAAGGAAAAGATTTTTGAGAGTACGAACAAGGGATTTTTTCAATTTATTGACCTCCTATGGGTGATAAAATAAAAAATGATAAGTAAAAAATCGCTCGGTAACTTTCATTACCGAGCGAAGTTTATCAATTACCAAACATATTGTACACCTGCGCCAAGCTGATAGGTATTACGGGTTTGGCTTTTCAGTGAATGCTCCAAATGGGTATGTGCATAGAATGAAAGATTGTTTGTTGCATTCCATTGGAACTGTAATCCCACATCTAACCACGTTTGAGCATAATCTTCCCGATAATCACGGTTACCGATTTTCACCGATTTATTGTGCAGGAAATCGTGCCAAACATTTGTCGTCAGAGCAAACAAATAGGCTTCATTTCGGAAATTAAGGCTTGAACCTAATCGTCCTCGTAAGCCTGATTGGTTATGGAATTGAATATTAAGATGTTTATCGTACAGATCTTTTAAGTACAAGTGTTGATAAATTAATTGGGTTTGCGGTTCCAATGACCAATTTTCATTAAGATGGAAAGTTTGTCCTATTTCTGTCGAAATTAAGGTGGTCATATCATCTTGACTGAGCTTACTTCCTTCTCTTGGGCGATATTCATTACGTAAATAGCCTACTTGTCCGACAAGATCGAGATAAGATTCATTTTGCCAAAAGATTGAATGATAAAGCCCAAATAATCCGGCTTTGGTTTTTCCTTTTCCAGTGTGTTTATCACTAACGATCCGCCCATTTTCGGCACGGAATCTATCGGAAAAATTAAGGTGATTATAACCAAAAGTGGCATAAATCCCTGTTTGTTTGGTGACTGAATCTTGGGTATTGATATCTAAATCCACACCAATTTGAGCAAGGTATTGGTTTTGTCTATGATTAAGACGATTTTTACCTTCAACTTTCAGATATTTGCTGACAACCCGTCCCCAAACACCGTTTTGAGCAGATGCTTGCGGATTGACTGTGCTACCACGCCGTTTCGCTAAGGTATCAATAGCACTGTAACCCAACTCCATATTGGTATAAGGCATTTGAATATAAGTAGATGAGGCTGCTGTTCTAATCTCCTTATTAGGTTTCGGCTCAAGTGCCTCAAGTGTCCAGTAGTATTTATTACCAATTTTCACTAATTGTGCTTCGCCGGCATTCAATGTGTCTGATTTCCCAACAAATGCTAATCCATTATGATCTTTTTCAGCGATAACAACGGGAGAGGATGTTTGTTCCTGAGCCGTTTTTTCAATATCACCAAAAATCCCTGTTTTAGTTTTGACGATGGTCGCACCGAGTGAGGTATCAATATGACCTAGCACGTGCAAAATATCACTGCCTGATATATTTGAATCTTTATTCCAAACCGTATCTACAAGCAATGTTCCACCGGAAGTATAGTGATTAACAATAAAATGAGTGAAATTGGGTTGATTTGAGCCATCGGCTAAATCAAGGGTGCCTTGATGAAGAAAGGTTCTTTTTACAATAAAGTTCTCATTACTCAGCCAATTATCATTGCGATCATCTATCTCAAGATCAGATTTAATTCTTGATACATCTAGCCTATTTTCATCAAAAGGTTGCTTGTACCCAAGATGACTAAGCGAAAGCGTACCCTTTTTCAAAAGGGTTAAATCACGCAAGCTAAAACGATCAAAGGTTGATTGATCGGTCAGTGATAAAGTGCCTTGTTTAATAGAAACATTCGCATTTTTCGCTTGCCCTTCTCGCCCAATCCCATGATTAAGCAATTCTATCTTCATATTTTCCGGGGCATTATATTCAATCGTGCATCTTGAACATTGATACAACGGGAAAATAATCTGATCTTCTTTCAATTTATTAAAAATTAAACGGACGGGATAACTATCGCCCGGACTACTTGCTATCACACCATGTGGAAGGTTAAATTCACCTGCATTTTTGTGATCATCACTCCCTATTTTTAGGGTTTTATGAATAGTTAGAGTGTGATTGAGCACATTTAAGTAGCCTTGGTTTTCAATATCTGTGAGCGGTTGACCGGGGAGGGTGAGTGTGCCGCCATTTAGAAGGGTGATTTTATCTGTGCGCGCAGGGGTGGCGATTCCCCCGCTATAAGTAAGTTCTGAACCTTTTCCATCAATGACAATAAGTGTTTTTTCGTTTCTATCCCCAGCTAGATTACTACTTGAGGAATAAGGATCATTTATTCCTACCTGTATCACTTTTGCACCGTTGGTGATATGAAGTTCAGCATTCCCACGACTGTCCCCAAGGAGAATCGCATTGCCTACTTTCAAAATGCTACCTTCGCCATCAACGATTAATTTTCCATCACCGTTTTTTCCATAACCCACTGTCACACTTCCATTGGTGCGATATCTTCCTTTCCCGGGATAACCAAGTATGCTAACTTTGCTCCCCTTATTGATAGTCAGTTCAGCTTTATCTTTTTCACCAACAATTAAATAGTTATAAAAATGAAATCCCTCCTCATCTTTTGACGGATTATCAATGAATGCTTCAATAGCATCTATTGAACCGTTTTTTATTACATCAGCGTAGCTTAAGCAGGGAAAGATAGAGATAAGAAAAAAAGAGATTTTTTTCATCATTGTGATTCCTTAACAAAATAGACGATAGACAGTTTGTGTTTTATATTTGTTAAGCTGTTAAGCTGTTAAGCTGTTAAGCTGTTAAGCTGTTAAGCTGTTAAGCTGTTAAGCTGTTAAGCTGTTAAGGTTAAGCTGTTAAGCTGTTAAGCTGTTATAAATCACAAATTTCGGCATAATAGCTCAAAAAATATCCTAATGAAATCCGACCACTTTTCGCAAAGGATTTGACATATTTCCCCATAAGCGTAAGATTTCGCCGGTTTTTATTAACGAGAGGTTTTATGCTCACTTTTGCTCATCAAGAACACGTTTCCTCCTACTATTTTGATTCCCGCAATCAAGATTTCCAACTCCCTCCTTTAACACAGCTTGAACGGGCTGATGTTTGCGTTATCGGTGCCGGCTTTTTTGGGCTATCTGCCGCATTGGAACTGGCAGAGAAAGGGAAAAAAGTCGTGGTATTGGAAGGCGCTCGGGTGGGCTTTGGCGCTTCCGGTCGAAGTGGTGGGCAAGCGATTAATGGGTTTGAAGAAGGCATTGATGAATATATTCATCAAGTCGGCTTTGAGAAAGCCCGTAAGCTTTGGGAAATGTCGTTGGAAGCCATTGATATTATTGATGAACGCATCGCAAAATACGGTATTCAATGCGACTGGAAAAAAGGCTATGCGACCCTGGCATTGAACCATCGCCGTATGGATGATCTGATTGAAATGGAAAAAGCCAGCCACAAAAATTTTGGCTATCAAAATATGCAGCTTTGGGATAAAGCGAAACTCAAACAGCATTTAGGGAGCGATATTTATGTAGGGGGCTTATACGATAGCCATTCCGGTCATTTACATCCTTTCAATTATTGTTTGGGGCTAGCGAAAGCCTGTTTAGATCTTGGCGTGCAGATTTTTGAACAATCACCGGTGGTGGATCTTATTGAAAAAAGTGGTTGTATTGAGGTGAAAACCGACCAAAGTGCGGTCATTTCGCAAGATGTTATTTTAGCCACCAACGCTTATATTGATACGCTCCCTAAATCTATTCATCATGGTATTAACCGAAAAATTATGCCGGTGGAAAGTTTTATTATCGCCACCGAACCCCTCAGTCAAGCGATGGCAGACTCGGTGATTAATAATGGGATGTCTGTGTGCGACAACAATTTATTGCTTGATTATTACCGTTTAAGTACGGACAACCGCCTGCTTTTTGGTAGCGATTCCAGCTCGGAAAAAGATATGGTCGCCATTATGCGACAAAATATGTTGCACGTTTTCCCTCAATTAGAGGGGGTGAAAATTGATTACGGCTGGGCAGGCCCCATTGATATGACGATGAATTCTACCCCCCATTTCGGGCGAATTTCTCCGCATATTTATTTTGCACAAGGTTATTCGGGGCATGGTGTCGCCTTAACTGGGTTGGCCGGTCGCATTATTGCGGAAGCCATTTTAGGCAATGACGAACGCCTGCAAATTTTTGAAGGATTAAAAGTCCCTTCTGTTTACGGTGGGAAATGGGTGAAAAATTTAGCTACAAAAATTGGGGTGAAATACTATCAATTTTTGGATAAGTATCGTTAAAAACAGGGTTGAAATTGACCGCACTTTAATAGATCTGATTTAATGTGCGGTCATATAAGCTTTAGTTTAATTATATATACAGCCTTGTAAATTCAGGTATGCAGCGTTGGTGTTTATTTCCTCGTTTTTCTAAAAATGAACTCTTAATCCTAAACTGATGACATAATCCGAATTATTTACAAAAGGCTGTTTTGATGATTTTCCTCCGTTATAGCGATATTTTGCCCCCTCAAGAAATGCGACGACTTGGCGATGTAACTTGTAATCTACGCCTAAAATAATTCCTTTTAATTTTCGTGTAGTGAAGTTTTCTTTACCATTTTTGATTGGTGATTGTGCTTTCCCCCACAAATAGCCAGCATAAATTTTACTTTTCGGATTAAATTGATATTTGGCAGCAACGAGCCATTCTTCCACTTGACGGAATTGGACATTGCTTTGTTTGTTTTTGACCTCGACTTTTTGTCCTCGCCAACCAAAACCATATTGTTGATGATAGCGGCGGCGACCGTAATCCAAGCCCACCGAAAAATCGTGGTAGGTTAATCCTAATCCCAATCCTAATGCCCGCTCGACATTGGTTTCTGATTTCCGTTGACGACTAGCCCCCACTTTCGCATCAATTTTCCAATCTTGAAAAGTATTATTGAAAAATAGTGCTAAAACATAACCATTGGTGTTCGGTAACGTTTTTACTTGTCCACTTTTATCTACGGTTTGTTTACCGCTTTCACCAAAAATATAATCTGCTCCGACTTTAAAACCGTAGAACTCCCTTGATGTGAAATGGATGACCTGATCTGCCCGTTTAATCACTTTTTTTACATCAGTTAGGTTATAGCTGTAATCTGCAGCACTGAGTAAATCACCATTAGTAATTTGTTTACCAAAAGTGAAAGTGCCCAGTGGTTTATATTGAAAACCAGTGTAAAGATAGCGAGTGTAGAGAGAACTCCCTGTTTTTTTATCGGTAAAACGCATTTCGACATAACCAAGTGCGGTTAAATTTTCACTCATTTTATGGTTTATCCGCAAACGAATGCGTGAGCCATTATCGTCTAAATCGGTGCGTTCGCCTTGTTTATGGTGTAGTTGGAAGCGGAGCGAACCCCCTAAATCAATTCGAGAGCCCTCTTCTTGATAGATAGGTGCGGCAAAAGAGTAAGGGACAAGAGCTGAAGTGAATAAAAATAAGCCTAATTTTTTCATCATATTTACCTTATAAAAAGCGTATCAAATCCCTTCCCCGTTTGTTTTTAAACGGGGAGAGATGATTGAGAAATAGTGAATTTAATGATTATTGGAAACGTTGAAAATCACTGAGCGTGAATAATCCCATTGAGCGGGCAACATTGACATAAGTATAGAGCGCTTCAATCTGTTTTTTCTCAGCACTTGGTGCGCTCCCACCGCCAACGCCATCAATTTTGAGTGGATAGCCCACATAATCAGCGTAACCTTTTAATACGGCGGTAGCTCTTGGGATATGAAGTTGTGTTCCGATACCAAGAACGGTATGCAGGTTATGGTGTTTAAACAGTTTTACCATACCAATTGCATTTCCCTGGGTATCTCGGGCAATCGGATCAAGTAAGAAACGATTTGGATTTACGCCATTTTCTTTCAGCCATTTTGCCATCACATCGGATTCTGCATAAGGCGTTTTGACCGGCCCTCCACTTAGTACCAATTTTGCATTTGGATATTTTTCCGCCATTTCTTTGGTTTTTTCTAAGCGTTGTAATAAGCCCTTTGATGGTGAACCGTCCGGATTGGGTGATTGCCCGAATACGGCAATAGCATCAAATTTCAATTGGGTTTGAGGTTGAGTGGAAAATGGCTGTTGTAGAATTTTTTCGGTGAAACGGAAAAAATTACGCATCGCCAGTGCCGCTTGTGGTGAACGTTTTTCTAAGGCATTTAAACGTTGATTGACTTGTTTTTCATCTTCCAAGGTTCTTGCTGCCAAAATACTGACTGCAAGGGCGTGTAGATCATCCGGTTTACGGCGTAGAATTTGATCTAACTGAGAAAGGGCTTGACGGTAGTCTTTATTGATGAGATAGGCTTCAGCTTGAAGTCGGTAGGTGTTAAGATAATCGGGTTTTTCTTTCACTTTTTGATCTAAAGAACGATAAAGTTTTTGCCATTCCCAGTGGCGGAAAGCTTTTACATCGTCTTTCAAATAAGGATCGTTTTCATAATCTTGAGCATATTTTACAACGAGATGCTCAATTGCCTCTCCTCGTCCAGTTTCTTTACCTTTAGGTGCTTCAACGACACTTGATAAAGTAAAACCAAGCGGTGATATATCCTGGGTATTTTGCATACATCCTGAAAGGGAAAGTGTCCCAATTCCGAATAAAAGTGCGGTAAAAAGTCGGCGGGTTTTAAACATTTTCATTGATGTCTCCTTAACGATATCAAATTTCAGTGATAATGAAAGATTATGGTTTAATCTTCTATTAACTATCGCTTTAAATGTTGTAATAATCCGGCATAAAAAAGAATTGATAATTAGGATTTTCACTTAAACAAAGTTGGCGTAAATCAAGCTGATGACCTGCAATTTGTTTAATAATATTCATCAACATTTTTAGCTTCTGAGTATTCTGGTTAATATTAAGATTAATTACCATAAAGATAATTTCACTATGTAAAGTGAAATCTTCACTATCTGAGAAATAGTGGATATCAAACTTTTCTTCTCTCGCCGATAAATTACAGTAAATACCTATTTTCTGTTTTTTAGATAAAATATCTAAGTAGAGATAGTGTTTGCCTTTTTCTAATTGATTTTGAATAGGAAATATATTGAGTTTATATTCTTTTGGAATAAGTTTAGGGGTGATTTTAGGTAAGGTTTTATCATATTGATAGGTATGGTAGAAAATAGTGGAAAGTGAACTCACATATTCATTTTCCTGCATATTATCATCAGCGTAATAGATAGGAGAGTAAGGAATATCCATATTTTTTCCATAGCTATTACATAAGTAGTAATCATAATCGAGATTTTTATTTAACTCTAATTCATAGAGCATCTTAGTATCAATTTTGAGTATTTCATTACTAAAATAGTTTTTTAAATTAAATTTGATTTGTTGTGTACTTAACCTACCATTAATTGAAATGATCGCTAGTTTGAGCTTCTTTTTACTTAACGCTATGCGATTGAAAATACCGGAAAGTATATCGAAAATAAAGTAATTCTCTCGTTGTGAGAATTGATAGTAATATTTTTGTTTAAATACCTTGTCTAAACGTTCAACAACTTTCAGTAACAAAGGATTAGATTGAATGGTATTCGTATTGTAAAAACCAAGATCCACATCATCCGATACGCCAAGTGAAATTTTCACTGTAATTGGAATGAGTAATTTAAACAGATCCTTGAAACCAGTGTGATCCCTTGAAATGTCTACATATAAAATAGCGGCGATCTCATTAAAAATAAACTGATGAATTTCAGTCGTTTGCTTGATGAGATTGTTGTAATTTTCTTTACTACAATCTGCATAACGATAAAGATCATTACTCATAATGAGAACATAAGTGAGAAAACGTATAATCTCCGGAGAGAATAAAAGGGGCATTTTTTCCTGTTTTAGATTTTCACTCAGTTGAGTTAAAAATAAATATTCTTTTGTCTTTTTATAATGGAATGGCAAAACAGGGAGATCAATATAATAATCTTTTTGCTGATCGTATTGATGATAAAAATAAATCAGATACAACAAAAATCGCTCTGCATAGATGTCAGAAAGCAAAATTTCAGATTGAATTAATGTTTTATTTAATATAAGACGAATTTTTTCTTTTTTAGGATGATTAAAAAGTTGATTGAATTGAGGTATGAAAAAGTTTGGTTTCGTTTTATAGTTAAAATATTTATACATTCTCACCGTAAGCATGATTTTCTTAAAGGTTGCACCTTCAATTTTTATACCATAATAAGGTTTGCTCACTAATTTTAGATCATACTTTTCGAGTGTTTTTCTTACTTGATAGAGTTCTTTGCTTAACGAACTGTTAAAACTTAAAAAGAGAGCTTCTTGTAATTGCTCAATTTTAATATAGTGCTCGCTGGAAAGTAATTGGCGTAGAATATAGTTAACTCTATGTTCAAATTTATTATTGATATTAGAAAGTTGTGAGATTTGAAAGTGGGAAAGTAGGGCGTTGGCTAATTCATCTTGTTCGATATGCAATTTATAACCATAAGCCGCTTTAGAAAAAATAGAAATTTGATATTTTTCTAATGCTTCTTTTAAATATTTAATATCATTTTTTATTGTTCGGCTACTTACTTGTATTTCACTTGATAACTTTTCACTGTTGATATGTTGGTTATTTCTTAATAGCAGTAGAAAGATCGCTTTATACCTTTTATTTTTATCTAATATCCTTAAAATTTGACTAATATCCATTTAATTCCCTTTCTTTAATGTATTAAGGCTGTCCGAAATAACAGCCTTTATTTAATCTAATCAAATGATTGATTTATAATTTCAGTCAATTTTGTTTCAATATCCGAATATGCACAAAATCCCAGTTCATTTTCTTTGCATTGTTCAAAATGAAGTTGAACGGACTGTGGTGGAGTGGCCAGTGTTAGTGCTTGATCTTGCTGAATTTGTTCAATACTTTGATAAACATATTGTGTATTTACCCATTTTGTATTGTTCTTTTTATCCCGCCATATTTCAAAAAAGACTTTCCCTCCAATTGGAGTCGATTCATACTGATTTGGCAAGCGGTATGATTTTACCCCTAATGCACCGAGTAGGGTAATAATATTAGTATCATGTCCGACCAATAAACTCATTGTTCGTTGGGAATTGTTCAATTCTTGCTGCATAAATGTGGCTAAGGGTTGGGCAAGGTGGCTTGCGATGAATTTTTCGCCTCGTAACACGGTGAAATATTCATTTTTAATTTGATTGATGATTTCCCATTTTTCTGGTGTTAATTGGCTAAGCATTTTCGATGAAGTTGGGTTTGCATAGAGTTCAATTAATAAATTATCTACGATACTTTTCCCTAGACGTAATGTTCCCGATACCCCCACTTCTTTTTCTTTTTCCACTTTCAATTTTCCTTCTTCGGAGAAAAAAGCGCAGTCGCTTTTGCCTTTGCAATGCGGGGATTGGGCATAATCAATCACCTCACTAAGCACTTGATATGCTGTTTGTAATTTTTGATGAGTTTGTTTTAACGGAATGCGGGAAATGACCGCTTGTTTGAAGGTTTCGCTATCATTACGCACAATTGGATTAAATACCGGATCCATTGTGCCAAGGGCTCTATTGTTTACCGGCTGAATGCCACAGCCGGGGAATAGCCCCAATGTTAATGCCTGGCCTGTTGCTAAGGTTCGTTGAAGGCTATTGGTATAAATCAACACTTGTTCAGGTGGTAAACATTGGTTGATTTTTGTTAAACCTTGTTGATTGAGGTAATCTCGAATATAACGCCCGAATTTAACTTCCAAGTCAGCGCCTTTAGACATTAATTCTCCCGGGGCTTCTTGCCAAGCCGTCCATTGATAGGGGGTAACTTGTGTGAGTTGACTATCCGATTTGATAATCGGCGTTCTGACACCGTGTCGGCTAAAAATAAAGATTTTTTCCAGCTGATAGTCGGTTGTTGGCGTAGTATATACAGCGCTTACGGCATAATTTGATAAAAAGCTCATAGCGCAGAGTAGCAAAAGACATGATTTTTTCATGTTAGACCTCAGTTATTGAGTAGTGCGGCATAACGCAAAAATATCGGCAAAATTGACCGCACTTTGAGAAGATATGACCTGATTATTCAAGATAATCTGCTTGTAATTGAAGAATTTCAGCCTTACTGATACCAAGTTGTTGTTCAGTATAGCGTTGAATTGAACCATATTTCTGTTCAATGGTATCAATCGACATTTCAATGAATTCGGGTTTGGTATCAATGAGTGAGTAAAGATAGTTCAATACTTCTTGATCTTGAGTGAGTTGACGGTAAATTGCCATTTTTTGACGATTACGTTCCAAGCGATTGATATGGGTCAGCATATAATCATCAATAATTTGATTTTTATCGACCCCTAAAACCCCTAGCAATAACATAGCGCCAAAACCGGTGCGATCTTTTCCCCCTCGACAATGTTGTATAAAAGCCCCCCCCTTTCAGATGAGCGGCAACTTTTAACATTGAAGCAAAAGCCTGTTGACATTCTGGTTTTTCCACAAAATTTTTGTATTGTTTCATCACAATATCATCATAATGTACCAAACAACCATTTTGTTTCTGCTCAATAATTTTATTCACCAAATTTTCATTTTCATTTTCTTTTGATGAGGTGAATTGTGCCGCCAATTCTGCTGTGTGGGCATTGGGATCAAATTGGTAAATTTTCTCTGCCCCTATCACCTTATTGGGATATTTAGCAATTTCATTTGGACTGCGATAGTCGATCACTGCCTGAATATTCAGGGGTTTTAGCATTGCTATCCCATTTTCAGTCGCATTGTATAAATGATCGGAACGATAAAGCCGTTGCCATTTGACTTTTCGGTGATCTTGGGTGAGATAGCCCCCCATATCACGAAAGTTATTCATTCCTTCTATGGGGAGAGTTCGTAATTGGGCTTGTTGTTGTAAATTTGCCGTCATTTTACTAATACTCCCAAATAGACAAGGGCAATACAGAGGAGCATTGTGCCAATAATCAGTGTGGCGGCATATTTACCATTGGTTTTCTTCAGTATTGAATAAATACCGACCGTGACTAATAGGCTAAACAAACCTGGCATCACTTTATCAAACATTTCTTGGAGTTTGATCGTATTTTCACCCACACTAAATTCGACACCGAATTTCACCCTTACAACGGAGGCGATGAGTGCGCCGATAACCATTAGCCCCACAACGTTCGCCATATTACTGATACGTTGCAAAATATTGCTGTTACCGTTAATCATATCCATCCCTTTATGGTAACCATAATGGATACCATAATATTTGGAGGCAACATTGACAATGTTGTAGAGCAAGAACATTAAAATGGGGCCCAACAGGCTACCGTTGAGTGCGAGTGCTGCACCGATACTGCCACAGATAGGTAACCAAGTGAATTTCAAAATACTATCACCCAATCCCGCTAGCGGGCCCATTAAACCGGTTTTTATTGCGGTGACGGTTTCTTTTTCATTTTCTTGAGTAGATTCTTCCACCGCAGCCGCAATACCTAGAATTAAGGCATCTGAATTGACGTGGCTATTAAAGAATTTTAAATGGCGTTTCATTGCCTCGACTTTCTGCTCTTTAGGTTTATCTTGATAAAGTCGTTTTAAAACAGGAATAAAACTGGATAGAAAACCGATAGCCTGCATAGATTGATAATTATTGGTGACATTGAGTAACTGCATTCGCCAAAAGACTTTGTTTAAATCCTGTTTAGTAATTTTGTGTGAAGTTTGCTGGGTCATAGATCATAGTCCTCATCATTCGTATTTTGATTGGAAGCTACCGTTTGAGTATTTTTATGAATGGCTAAGTCATAAATTAGGGCTAACGGTAAGGCAATTAGGGTGATCGGTAAGACGGATAATTTAAGATAAACGGCAAGCGTGAAACCTGCGACTAAGAAGAGCCAGAGTTCTGCTTTTTTCAACATCATTAACATAAGTAAACCAATACCGATAGCGGGAATGATTTTGCCGGCAACATTCAAACCGGTAATCATTTTACCCGGTAATTGCGCCACGATTTGTGCGATTAAATCCGCACCGAAATAGACAGCTAAAAAGGTCGGCACAGCACGAATTAAGAAAGCGATTATCATCGGAATATATTGGATCCGAAAAATTTTATCGAAATTTCCTTCTTCAGCCCAACGCTCTGCAATCGGGTTGAGGGCTACAATACCTGAGCGATATAAAATCAAAAGTTGCTGAGCAAGTAATGAAGTTGGAACAGCAAGGGCAATCGCCGCTTCTGTGCCTCCTGCGGCAATACCTAATGCCGTACCAATTGCAGTACCGGAAATCATATCCGGTGCGGAATAGGCACCAACATTCCCTACCCCCATCCACATCACTTCTAAGGTTGCGCCAATTAAAAGTGCGGTCTGTAAGTCACCCATAATTAAGCCGACAACTGTTGCGATCAAAAGTGGTCGTCTAATCATTTGCGTACCGATATCATCAATCGCACAAATGCCTGACCATAATGCAACGAAAAGTGCAGTTATCATTTAATCACCTCCGTTAAGTTTACTTTTTCATCATTGGGTACCATTTGAATGGTCACCGTCACCCCTTTATCCAAAAGTTGTTGAAAAGCCGAACGCTCTTCGTTAGTCACAGATAAAGCTTTCGTTAATTGGGTTCTCCCCTCTTGAAAACGCATTCCGCCAACATTTAGTTCATTAATAGGAACGCCTGCATTGACAGTTGATAACACATCAATACTGTTAGTGAAGAGCAACATTGTGCGTCTGCTGAGGCCCTTAGTTCGATAAATTTCTGCAAATTTCTCAATTGTCAGTACAACGACTTTAATTCCCTGAGGGGCAGCCATAGCTAAAATATTTTTTTGAGTTTGATCGGTCGCTAATTTATCGTTTAGCACCACAATTTGTTCTACTTTGAATAGATTGACCCAAGTGGTAACGACTTGTCCGTGAATTAAGCGATCATCAATGCGACTAAAGCAAATCATCTTCGTCCTCCTTTTTTTGTAAATCATTGAAATCTCGAATAGTTAATCCGTTTTGATAGGCTGTTTGAATAAGTGATTTCATTTCACCAAATGGTAAATCACGATTCATTAGTACATCGAGTAATAGGGGTAAGTTTAATCCGCAACAGACTAAAATATTTGGGGCTGAAGTAGATTA
>NZ_MLHL01000047.1 GCF_002000545.1 Rodentibacter trehalosifermentans
TAACCTCACGGATTTTGCGGTAAAACAGGATAGCTGAATTGGGCTGAATACCGAGTAAATCCGCAGCTGAGCGAGCCGTTACTTCTAATACAAAAAACTCAAGGAGCTTTTTCTGGATAGATTTTTTAATTTACAATGAGTTATCTTCATTTTTGTAGACTAACATACTAGCTAATCTACGTCAGCCCCTAATAGAAAGTAGATAAAATAATCAAGTTATCACAAAAAAATCCACCCATCGTTTGATGAAGGTGGATTTTTTTATTCTCTTTATTTTGCCATCTCACTATTCTTTTTCACTCTTACTTTTTGCTGCCTGTTCAATTAACTCAACGGTTACTTGCGGTTGTGAGATCAATGATAAATGACTGGCTGCAACGCTTTTCGTTTGTGCTTTAATCATATTAGCAAAAGATTGTTGGACCTTAAACGGTAGCGCATTATCTTGTTCAGTCAATAAATAATAGCTTGGTTTGGTTTTCCACGCAGGTTCGTTAATTTTTTGACTGAAGGCTTTCGCACTAATTGGGGGTTGAGTAGCAAATAATAAGGCAACTTCTTTCAATGGTAAATCATTCGCCATTACTGCTTGATAAGTCTCAATATTTGGCAGCCAGATCATACCTTGTTCATCAGGTTGTAAACTTTCATTTAATGCTTGATGACGTTCCAATGCCATCGCTGCATTTTCCTGAGTATTTGGCACAATTGCGGATAAATAGACTAATTTTTTGACTTTTTCGTGTTGTCCTGCCTGACTAATCACCATACCAGCCCATGAATGTCCGACTAAGACTACATCACCCTTTTGACGGTTTAAAACTTGTTCCACAGCCGACACATCATCTTCTAAAGAAGTCAAGGGGTTTTGCACAGATGTAACTTGATAGCCTTTTGTCTGCAAAGGTTCAATAATTGAGCGATAACTCGAACCATCAACAAATGCACCGTGAACGAGAACGATATTTTTGATCATTGTATTTTCCTCTGAAGCTTGAGTAGTTAAAGCGATACTTAACATCGCTATATAAGCGAACTTTTTAATTAAATTAAACATTTTTTATCCTTTCAAATTCCGATAAGTCAGAAAATAATAGGCCAGTGCGGCAATGATGACACAAGCCCCCATGGTAAATAACATTGGGGCGGCAGTGTCCATTTTCATTGTGGCAACCAATGTTCCCATCAATGCACCGGTGGCAAAACGTACACTTCCTACCAAAGAATTCGCTGTGCCGGACATGGTTGGAAATTTTTCTAAAATAGAGGCCATGGCATTAGAGGAAATCAAAGGGTTTTGTCCGACAAAAAAGGCGACACCGATTGCCATCGACCAAAAACCCAAATCAAAAAGTGCGGTTAAAATGAGCCACATTCCCGATAAAAATTGAATACTCAATCCAATACGAAGCATAGTTTCCGCCCCGAGTCTTGTGACAAACCGCCCATTAAGAAAAGAAGCAAAAGTCATAATGGCAATGTTTAGCATAAAGAAATAACCGAATTTCTCCACTGGAATGCCGTAAATTCCGATATACACAATGGAGCCTGCGGTCACAAAGGCAAATAGCCCGCCAAATCCAAAAGAGGCGGTGAACATATAGCCTAACACTTCTTTTTGCTTCCAAAGACTCATAAAATTGCGGGCAATAATATTCAAACGAAGGGGAATACGATTTTCCTTTTTGTGGGTTTCAGGAATGATGAAAAACACCAGTAGGGCAGAGAGTGCCCCCATGAGTGCAATGACATAAAAAATAGCGTGCCAGTGGAAATATTTCACAATATAGCCACCGATAACTGGAGCAATCAAGGGCGCAATCATAAACACCAATGTAATGGTTGACATCACTTTTGAGAGTTCATTTTTGCTGAATAAATCCCGTAATAATGCCCCAGAAAGCACCACCGGTGCTGCACCAAAGAAACCTTGCATAAAACGAAGTGCGGTGAAATTTCCAATCGCATTGATTTCTGTTAGCACCAAAGCAGTGATAGCACCGATAATCACACCCAGTAAAATGATGGGTTTTCGCCCAAAGCTATCGCCGAAAGGCCCCCAAAATAATTGTCCGAACGCCATGCCATAGGCAAAGGCAGTGAGGGTATGTTGAACTTGTTCCGGGCTAATTTTCAGATCTTTGGCAATTTCTAAAAAAGCAGGCAGGTACATATCCACACCAAAAGGTGGCAACATAGATAATATGCCGAGGGTGACAATAAAGATAAAAGTCGGTTTAATGGTTTTGCTCATATTAGCTTCCCAAACTGGCAATTTCTTCGGGGGTGAGAGCGCGATATTCCCCTTCTTCTAGGTTTTCGTCTAAGATCACAGCGCCGATTTTCCAACGGTGTAATGCCTCCACTTTATTGCCAAGGGCGGCAAACATTCGTTTTACTTGGTGATAGCGCCCTTCCGAAATGGTGAGGTTCACATTGTAATCATCTAAAATTTCAAGTTTTGCGGGTTTGGTGGGTGTTTTTTCTCCCCGTAACAAAATCCCTTCTTCAAAGGTTTGGGCATAATGCGCTTCAACCGGATCAGCCAAGGTGACCAAATAGGTTTTTTCACAATGATGTTTTGGAGAGGTGATGCGGTGTGACCATTGTCCGTCATCAGTGAGTAAAACCAGCCCGGTGGTATCCACATCTAAACGTCCGGCACTGTGTAATTTCCCCGCCAGAGGATAATCAAAAAATTGATAAATGGTCGGATAGTCGCCATCTTCATTGGAACAAATATAGCCCTGAGGTTTGTTCAACATAAAATATTGTCCGTTGTCCAGCCAAGTGAGCAAGGTATCTTCAAAGTAAATTTCATCGTCCTGTGAGATTTTGCGGGCGCTGTTTTTTTCAATTTCACCGTTAATTTTGACCGCACTTTGGCGAATGGCTTTGGTGGCTTGAGAGCGGGTTAAACCGGTATTTTCGGCAATGAATTTGTCTAATCGCATAAGAATTTCTCTTTTTAAATTATTAGGAGTGTTTTACAGATTTGAATCTGTCGGTAGGAAAAGAAAAATAAAAACACCCTATGGGATTGGGGGAGAATGGCAAACTAGGTTTGATTAAACCAAGTTACATAATCAAATTGATCGTAATATTTCCTTCCATTCCAATCGGAAAAAGCAAATAAATCGCCCACTTGGTTTTGCTGTTCAAATCCTTTGATGTAAAACGCAGAGCGTAGTTCAGGATAAGGTTTGTGGGTAAAAACGACTTTATTTTTAAAAGGAAGTTGATCAAATGCCACCAGATCGTCATAGGCAATACCTATTGCCCCATCTTTATCAGTCATCATAATAAATAAATTATCCGGATTAATTCGAGCAGAGCGGGTCAGCCACTTTTCTTTGGTTTCTTGGGCATTGTGATAATGCATAAAATGAATTTCAATATCTGCCAGTTTACCCACCGGATAGCTTTTTTCAGAGGCGGTAAATTCAAGGGATTGTTGCTGATAAAAATCAATATTTTGCAAATAACGAATAAAGTTTTTAGGGCTTAAATAAAGATTCACGAAAGGTGAATTAAAAGGTTCACCAAGATCGTGCAAAATAAATGCGCCTACACAGTTGGCGGAGATAACCGTCATACCGTGATTTTTTAAACGAGATCTGAGTTGGTGATTAATGAATTTTCTTTGCAGTTGATTCACTGCCGTTTTGATTTTTGATAACAATAGCGCCTCTCTTGAATGGCGGTATGCTACTCTCTTTAACCTATGAATTCAACCGGTTATTTTGTAACAAATTTGTAAAAATTTGCGGTTCATCACAAATTTGGGCAAAAAAAGGGAGTATAATCAAGCGATTTTTTCAATTTGGTTCTGCGAACCAAGTTCCGTATCACGACAATGGAGTATTTATATGAGCGAACAACTACGCCAAGCAGCATTGGATTTCCACGAGTTTCCTATTCCCGGCAAAATTGAAGTCACCCCAACCAAATCATTGGCAACCCAACGTGATTTAGCCTTGGCTTATTCTCCCGGCGTGGCGGAACCCTGTTTAGAAATTGAAAAAGATCCCTTGGCATCTTATAAATATACCGCACGGGGTAATTTGGTTGCGGTGATTTCAAATGGTACAGCAGTCCTTGGATTAGGCAATATCGGTGCACTTGCCGGTAAACCGGTGATGGAAGGCAAGGGGGTATTATTTAAAAAATTCGCCGGTATCAATGTTTTTGATATTGAGGTAAACGAACATGATCCGGACAAATTGGTCGATATTATTGCCTCTCTTGAGCCGACTTTCGGCGGAATTAATCTTGAAGACATTAAAGCACCGGAATGTTTTTATATTGAACAAAAACTGCGTGAACGCATGAATATTCCGGTTTTCCACGACGATCAACACGGCACGGCAATTATTAGTGCGGCAGCCATTATTAATTCACTTCGCATTATCGGTAAAAAAATTGATGAGGTTCGTCTTGTGGCATCAGGTGCCGGGGCGGCTTCCATTGCCTGTTTGAATTTACTGCTTTCTCTTGGAATGAAACGTGAAAATATCACCATTTGTGATTCAAAAGGCGTGGTGTATAAAAATCGTGGCGATCGTATGGATAAAACAAAAGAAGATTACGCCATTGAAGATAACGGTTGGCGTACGTTATCGGATGCGATGCCAAATGCGGATATTTTCCTTGGCTGTTCCGCCGCCGGTGCTTTAACTCAGGATATGGTAAAAACCATGGCGGCACACCCTATTATTCTTGCCCTTGCCAACCCTAACCCGGAAATTACACCACCGGAAGCCAAAGCGGTTCGCCCTGATGCCATTGTCTGTACCGGGCGTTCCGACTATCCGAATCAGGTGAATAATGTGCTTTGTTTCCCCTTCATTTTCCGTGGTGCATTGGATGTGGGCGCTACCTCCATTAATGAAGAGATGAAACAGGCAGCGGTTTACGCCATCGCCGATCTCGCCTTGGAAGAACAAAATGAAGTGGTCACCTCAGCCTATGGTGGACAAGGGGCGACATTCGGTGCAGATTATGTGATTCCACGCCCTTTTGATCCACGCTTGATTGTCCGTATTGCCCCAGCTGTGGCAAAAGCGGCAATGGATTCCGGCGTGGCGACACGTCCTATTTCAGATTGGAGTGAATATACTGAAAAATTGACACAATTTGTTTATAAAACCAGTTTGTTTATGCGTCCGATTTTTAGCCAAGCCAAGTCGGCAAAACAACGCATAATTCTTGCAGAAGGTGAGGAAACGAAAGCCTTACATGCGGTTCAAGAAGTGGTGTCGATGGATCTTGCTGCGCCAATTTTGATCGGGCGTAAAAATGTGATCGAAGAAAAAATCAAAAAATTGGGTTTACGTTTAGAAGTGGGCGTTAACGTTGAAGTAGTGGATAATGAAAATAATCCACGTTATGAAGAATGCTGGAAATATTATTACGATCTGACCAAACGTAAAGGTATCACACCAGCCATCGCCAAACGTGTTGTCCGTTCAAATACCACTGTGCTTGCTTCTGTATTAGTCAATTTAGGTTATGCAGACGGATTGGTTTGTGGTTTGTTTGGTTCTTATGGTAAGCATTTGGACTCCATTAAAGACATTATCGGCTTAAAAGAGGGCGTCAAAACAGTCGCAGCGTTAAATAGCCTTGTGTTGCCAAGTGGCAACGTGTTTTTAACGGATACCCATGTGAATGACGACCCAAGTGCAGAGGAATTAGCGGAAATAACCTTAATGGCGGCAGAGGAAGTCCATCGTTTTGGTATTGAACCAGCTGTTGCTTTGCTTTCTCACTCCAATTTTGGTTCATCAAATACCCTTGGTGCCCCGAAAGTGCGTGAAGCATTGAAAATGGTGCAAGCACATAATCCACAGTTAATGATTGATGGTGAAATGAGAGGGGATATCGCCCTTTGTGCTGCACAACGCACCGAAGTGATGCCGGATAGCCCTTTAAAAGGCTCGGCAAATTTGCTGGTGTTCCCGAATTTAAGTGCGGCGCGCATTAGTTATAGTTTATTGCGGGGGACGACCACAGCGGTGACTGTTGGGCCTATTTTGATGGGAATGAACAAATCTGCCCATATCTTAAACCCGAGCGCTTCTGTGCGCCGCATCATTAATATGGTGGCATACGCTGCTGTGAAGGCACAACAAGAGTAAAAGTGCGGTATAAATTTACGGTATTTATTGTTAGCACCAATACGAAACCCAATTAACAAGAAACACAATAAAAATGGTTGATCTTAATTTATGCTCAGCCATTTTTTTAATGCATCAAAACTATGAAATGATTAGTATGAGGGAGATTTGGAAAGTTATTGAAATATAAGGGTGGTGAACTAAGCAGAATTGGTCTTAACAGCAAGTGGCTTACTGCGCGCATCCCTGCGGGATTTCTACCTAGCCCACCATTGAAGGTGTTCTAGTCTGTGCGACATCAAACAACAAAAAAGGTTTTTCAACCTATTAAAGCCACTTTTCAGGAGACCAACCCTGTCTTCCTGCATACCCTGCAGGAATTGTGCGTATCATAAATCCCTTTGATGTCATTGTCAATTTAATGTGTCACTATTTGAAGATTAAATACGCAAATAACTTCTCATGTAAAAAAACCACCTTTCGGTGGTTTTATATTGCTATCTTACGCCATAAACAACAATGGTTTTACCATGAGCATGAATTAAATTTTGGTCTTCCAGCATTTTAATAATACGTCCTACTGTTTCACGGGAACAACCCACCATTTGCCCAATCTCCTGACGGGTAATTTTTATCTGCATCCCATCCGGATGGGTCATTGCTTCCGGCTGTTTTGCAAGATTAATCAAAGTTTGTGCAATACGTCCCGCCACATCTAAAAAAGCAAGATTACTGACTTGACGTGAAGTATTTTGTACCCGACGGGCTAACTGCGCCGTTAAAAACATCAATATTTCAGGATTAATCTGAATCAACTGGCGATACTTTTTATAAGAAATTTCAGCGACTTCACAAGGTGTTTTTGTTTTCACCCATGCTGAACGTTTTGAACCTTCATCAAATAATCCTACTTCACCAAAAAATTCGCCGGCACTAAGATAAGTTAAAATCATCTCTTTGCCCTCATCATCTTTGGCTGAAACCATTACCGTTCCTTTAATCACATAATAAAGTGTGGTAGCATCTTCACCGGCATGAATCAGTGTGGACTTAGCCGGGTATTTATGTAAATGGCAATGTGTCAAAAACCAATCTAAAGCGGGATCCCTTGTCGAACGCACTTCTGACGGTTGTTCCACTTCAACATCTGCATCGATATAATCTGACATATTGACTCCTTATCAGTTTCTATTTCAAAAATTCCATTTTATCTTTTATGTCAATGGACTCGTGCAATTCCGACCAAACAACGACCGCACTTCCATTGCGGATTTTCCTTAATAATTGAGCCTTTTTTTGTGCAAGAGGAATCTCTTCGTCACCATAATCCGTTCCCTCCCGTAATATCACACTTTCAACAATATTATCAAGAGTTGCCGGTTCCAAGTCTTGCCATGGAATAATCATACATTTCCTCTTGAAAGTCAATCAAGCAAACAGCGGTTCAATAAAACGCCATTGCTGTTCAAAAGATTGATTTGAAGTAGCACGGAAATTTGTACGTACATAACGCATAAATTGCCCTTCGCATAAAGTTACTAAATGTGCAGCAATAATACGAACATCCACTACAAACCCTTTTCCCTCACGTAATTTACGCATTTGTAAAATATTCACAAATTGCATTTCAAGACGATCAAAAAATTGTGCCACTCGAGCCTGTAACCGTGCATCTTCAAACATAAGTGCGTGGCCGGTTAAAATTCGGGTCAATCCCGGATTTTTACGGGCAAAATCCAAAATCATCTGCAAAATATCATGGATGCGATTCATCGTGTTCGTTTCATTACGGATGGAAGCATTAATTCGGCTCAGTAAATTGTTTTCGATATTTTCAATCAACGCTTCAAACATTTTTGTTTTGCTTGGAAAATAACGATAAAGTGCCGCTTCCGACACGCCAACTTCCTGCGCCAAACGCGCCGTAGTCATACGCTCCATCCCCCGCTCGGAATGCAACATATGGGTTAATACCGTCAGCACCTGCTGACGACGTTCTTTCACCGTACGTTTTTCAATTTTAGGTGCTTTCACTTCCGGCTCGATTTCTTCCACACCGGATAAAGATAATTGCTCTTCTATCATAAATTATTGTTTACCCGAATGACCAAAACCGCCTTCACCACGCTCTGTTTCCGCAAATTCATCAACAATATTAAATTCCGCTTGCACCACGGGAACAAACACAAGTTGCGCAATGCGATCACCCACCTCAATTTTAAAAGGCTCAGAACTACGGTTCCACATTGACACCATCAATGGGCCTTGGTAATCGGAATCAATCAAACCCACCAAATTCCCCAATACGATGCCGTGCTTATGCCCTAAGCCTGAACGGGGCAAAATCACCGCAGCAAGATTAGGATCCGCAATATAAATAGATAACCCCGTCGGAATGAGTTTGGTTTCACCCGGTTGAATATCAAAAGTCTCATCGACCAAAGCCCGCAAATCTAACCCGGCGGAACCTTCTGTTGCATAGGTCGGCAAAGGAAATTCCCGACCAATTCGCGGATCCAAAATTTTTACATCAATTTTTTTCATTTAATACTCCGTATGAAATTCGTTTATCGCCCAAGTGCGGTCAAAAATTACCGTGTTTTTTTATATTGTTCCACAATTTCATTCACGAGATCGGCAGCCAAATCCTTTTTGGATTTTAATGCCAGTATTTTATTTCCCCCTTTCCAAAAAAGCTGTAACGCATTCTCATCTGCATTAAATACTTGCCCTCCCGACACATCGTTAGCACAGATCATATCTAAATTTTTACGTTGTAATTTATCTTTTGCATAATCTGCAACATTTTGTGTTTCTGCGGCAAATCCTACCGTGAAAGGACGATGCTCCGTCAAATGCCCCACATCCGCAATAATATCGGGATTCTTAATCAATTTGAGCGATATTTCATCACTTGATTTTTTGATTTTCTGCTCACTCACATTTGCCACACGATAATCCGCCACTGCCGCACAACCGATAAAAATGTGATTTTTGACCGCACTTTCAAGGGATACCTGCCACATTTCTTGGGCTGAAATCACATTAATCCGATTGACATTTTTCGGAGTATTCAAACTCACAGGCCCGGCAATTAAACTGACTGTAGCCCCACACTTGGCAAAAGATTCCGCTATGGCAAAACCCATTTTGCCGGAACTGTGATTGGAAATATAGCGTACCGGGTCGATTGGCTCACGGGTTGGCCCTGCAGTGATAACAACATTTAATCCCTGCAAATCTTGATTCTGACTGAAAAAATCCGAAAGCACAGTGAAAATTTCCATCGGTTCCGACATCCGCCCCGTCCCCACATCGCCACAGGCTTGGAAACCGCTATTCGGCCCGACCAACTGAACGCCTCTGGCTTGAAGTGCGGTTAAATTTTGCTGTGTTATAGGTTGCGCAAACATTTGCCGGTTCATCGCCGATGCGAGAAAAATAGGAGAAGCTGTCGCCAAACAAAGTGTGGAAAGTAAATCATTCGCCATGCCTACAGTAAAACGAGCAATAAAATCCGCACTTGCCGGAGCAATCACAACAGCGTCCGCCCATTTCGCCAGCTCAATATGTCCCATCGCCAACTCAGCTTGCGGATCCAGCAAAGATTGTGACACAGCGTTGCCGGAAATGGCTTGCAAAGTGAGTGGTGTAACAAATTCGGCCGCCGCCGGCGTAAGAACAACCCGCACTTCCGCTTCGGCTTTACGCAATAAGCGAATAAACTCAATGGTCTTATAAGCGGCAATACCACCGGTTATCCCCACAACGATACGTTTTCCGCTTAAATTCATTGTCTCTCCATTTTTAATAAATTTGTTAGCACTTGATCACAAGCATTGCATTTTACTTCAATTTAACCGAATAAAAAATTTTATTTTTACGATCTTTTTCGCAGAGTTCATCGCCTCAATTCGCTTGATGCGCAAAGTGCGGTCAAAATTCAATAAGATTTTAACCAACATACCAGAAAATGATGGAATCTACCGAACTGATGCCGCGCGAAAAATTATTAAAATATGGCGTTAGTGCCCTTTCCGATCGCGAACTTTTGGCAATTTTCTTGCGCACCGGCATAAAAGGCTGCCCAGTTATGCAGCTTTCGGAACAAGTACTTAATCATTTTGGCTCACTCCGAGCCCTGCTTTCCGCAGATCAAACCGCTTTTTGCGAAATGAAAGGTTTGGGCATTACCCAATTTATTCAACTCCAAGCCACCAAAGAAATGACGAAACGTTGCCTCCAAGAAGAGATGCTAAATCTACCGATTTTTCACGATCCCGAAACCGTCAAACTCTATTTACGAACAGAACTTCAACACGAAGAACGGGAAATATTTATGGTGCTATTTTTAGATAATCAGCATCGACTTATCAAGAAAGAGCGGTTATTTCTAGGAACAATCAATGTTTCAAGCGTATACCCTCGAGAAATCATAAAAGAAGCACTTTATTGCAATGCCGCCGCACTAATTTTGGCACATAATCATCCTTCCGGAATCGCCGAACCCAGTTATGCCGATCAAATCATTACGCAAAAAATTTGTGATGCGGCAGAATTAATGGAAATTCGAATTCTTGATCATTTTATTGTGGGAAAAAGTGATTGCTATTCCTTTGCCGAGCATAATCTACTTTAAGGTTTAATATAAACCGAGTATTTTTTATTCCTCACATGGGGAAAATCGCATTTATGCTTGAGAAATGAAAATAAAGTCAGTATAATCTGCGGTCTTTAATATAGTAAGCGGGTCGGATTTGCGCGACCTGACGAGGCAGCAAACCTGGTTAAACTAGGTTTAGAACAATCCGAACCGTAAGCTCGAGCTTATATTTAATTATTGGAGATTATTATGTCTAGAGTTTGTCAAGTAACAGGCAAGCGTCCGGCTGTGGGTAATAACCGCTCACACGCAATGAATGCGACACGTCGTCGTTTTCTTCCAAACCTTCACACCCACCGTTTTTGGGTTGAAAGTGAAAACCGTTTCGTAACTTTACGCTTAACAGCGAAAGGTATGCGTATTATTGATAAAAAAGGCATTGATGCAGTGTTAGCTGAAATCCGTGCTCGTGGCGAAAAAATCTAAGGAGCTAAAATATGGCAGCGAAAGGCGCTCGTGAGAAAATCCGTTTAGTTTCTACTGCAGAGACCGGTCATTTCTACACAACCGATAAAAACAAACGTAATATGCCTGAAAAAATGGAAATCAAAAAATTTGATCCGGTAGTACGTAAACACGTTATCTATAAAGAAGCAAAAATCAAATAATTTTATTGATTGAAAAAACCCGACATTGTTCGGGTTTTTTGTATTTTTAACGGGAAAAAATAAATTCTCCCACCATTGAAAAACCAACCTCATAATATCAACAAGAACATTATGCCTGAACTTCCGGAAGTTGAAACAGCCCTGCGTGGCGTAAGCCCTTATCTGAAAGGCTTTATAATTGAAAAAATTGTCGTTCGCCAACCCCAATTACGTTGGGCGGTATCCCCCGAATTAACGGAATTGGCAAATGTTAAAATCCTCGATCTTACACGCCGTGCAAAATATCTGATTCTTCATACAGAAAAAGGCTATATCATCGGACATTTGGGCATGTCAGGCTCTATTCGGATTGTGCCGCATGATAGCCCTGTTGATAAGCACGATCATGTGGATATTGTCATGAATAACGGAAAATTATTGCGCTATAATGATCCCCGCCGTTTTGGTTCCTGGCTGTGGACAAAAAATCTTGATGAATTTCACCTTTTTCTAAAACTCGGCCCTGAACCACTTTCTGATGAATTTAATGCCGAGTATTTATTTAAAAAATCCCGTAAAAAACTGACCACACTTAAAACTTTTTTAATGGATAATGCCGTTGTTGTGGGCGTAGGAAATATTTATGCCAATGAAACCCTGTTTTTATGTGGCTTACATCCACTGAAATTAGCCGCCAACCTTACACGAAAACAGTGCGACCTTATCGTTGCCACAATCAAAAAAGTACTAGCCAAAGCCATTGAACAAGGCGGAACCACCCTCAAAGATTTTTTACAGCCTGACGGTCGCCCCGGTTATTTTGCTCAAGAATTGCTAGTTTATGGCAATAAAGATAAGCCTTGTCCGAAGTGCGGTACAAAAATTGAAAGTTTAATTATCGGACAACGCAATAGCTATCTTTGTCCAAACTGCCAAAAGAAAAAATAGCTTATTTATGAAAACCCCGCCATTTTACAACGAGCGGGGTTGATTTTATTTGGTTAAGAATAATGCCGCAGCACCACGCACGCCACCGGAATCACCGTGTTTGGCTTTTTTAATCGGTGGCACTTTTGCCGTACGCATTAAATGAGGCGGTAGGGCTTTTGGTAAGGCTTCATATAAATAATCAAAGTTCGACAATCCGCCCCCCAGCACGATCATATGCGGATCAAATGCCGTAATAATATTACCGATAGAAATCGCCGCCAATTCCACAAAAAGATTCACAAAATCCACCGCACTTTCTTTACCGCGATAAAAAGCATCAATAATTTCACGGGCGGATAATTTTTCCCCTTTAAGATCGTGATACAGCATTTCGAAGCCACGTCCGGAAAGATAGGTATCCAAACAGGCTTTATTGCCACAACCGCATTCATAGATCGGGACATTATCCCAACCCAGCAATTTCAAGGCGTGGTAATTTAATTGTAAATGCCCAAGTTCACCTGCCATCCCCACTTGACCGGAATGAATTTTGCCGTTTAACACAAAACCGCCGCCAAATCCTGTGCCGAGAATTAAACCCAACACGCTCGGATATTGCTGATTTTCTTCATCCCAAGCTTCCGATAAGGCAAAGCAATTTGCATCATTTTCCGCCCGTACTTCACGCCCTAAACGTTCGGAAAGATCACGTAAAATAGGCTTGTTGTCAGCCACACGAATATTGGTAATTTCAGCCAGTCCCGTTTGTTGATTCACAAATCCCGGCACGCCCAAACCGACTGTACCACGTTCGCCAAATTGTTCATCGGCACGCGTGACCAAATCCACGATCACATTAAGCCATTCATCATAATCGTTTTTTGGTGTAGGCACTCGCTCTGAATAGAGTTTTTCTAACTTTTCATTAAATACCGCAAGCTCGATTTTTGTGCCGCCGATATCCAAACCATAGTACATAATCAAATCCTCTTATAAAAATAGAAAACCAGCCGAATTTTAACCGCACTTTTATATTGATTTTATGACGAAGATCGCTTTTTCTGTAAAAAACTAAAAATAATCAGGTTGATTAACCAAGCAAAAAGGGTTGCAACCAAAAGATCGATAGGATAATGCATACCTAAACGCACACGACTAATCAGTATCAATAAACTCCAAGCAGCCATTCCCCCAACCAACAATTTAGCCTGCCATGAGCGCTGTCCCAATAATTGGGTGAATCCAACGGCAAGCATTAACCAGGTTGCAGCAAAAATCGTATGTCCGGATGGGAAAGAATAACCCGTTTCGTCTTCATAATGTTTCACCAACCAAGCCGGCGTATCAGTTTGTGTCGAATAAAATTCTTTTGCAATGACTGCACGCTGAGTGCGATCGTTTTCATAGAAATTTTCCACAGAGCGGTTTGTGTGTTCCGCCAAATAGACAGTAAATGGGCGAGGCTCTTTGAACACCGCTTTTAATCCTGTTTTCACCGCTTGAGTCGCTACCACAGAAAACGCCATTACTGCCACACCTAATAGCCATTGTTTGCGGCTTTTAAACAGAAAGCTAAACATCAATGCAAATACGCCGCAAGTTATTAACGCATAAGGCACGCTACCGGTTTCGGTGAGTAAATAAAGCCAATAATCTGCTTTCGTTAATTGTCCGTTACCCTGCCATTGATAGGAAAAACTCCATATAAAAAACGGTACAAGACAAAGTAATAACGTATATAATGACAGCCTTTTAAACATACCCGCCCCTTGATAAGAAAAAGAAAGTGCGCATTTTAGCAGAAATGAAACAGAAGAAGGATAACTTTATGGCAAAAATTCAACTGGTTGCTCAAGCCAATTTACCCACAGAATACGGTATTTTTAAGATGGTAGGGTTTGAGTTTCCCGATACCAAAAAAGAACATGTTGCGTTAGTCATGGGCGATATTTCAAAAACTGACGAGCCCGTTTTGGCACGGATTCACTCCGAATGTTTAACCGGTGATGCCCTTCACAGTTTAAAATGTGATTGCGGTTTTCAACTCGCCACCGCACTACGTCAAATAAAAGAGGAAGGGCGCGGTGTATTGATTTATCACCGTGAAGAAGGACGCGGAATCGGATTAATCAATAAAATTCGAGCTTATTCTTTACAGGATCAAGGGATGGATACGATTGAGGCTAACCTTGCCTTGGGTTTCAAAGCCGATGAACGTAATTTTGAAGTCTGTGCCGATATCTTTGATTTACTGGGTGTGAAACAAGTTCGCCTAATGACAAACAATCCGGAAAAAGTGGAAACCATGAAAAAAGCGGGTATTAACGTGGTGGAACGTGTGCCGCTCAATGTAGGTGAAAACCGCTATAATACAAAATACTTGGACACAAAAGCTAAAAAAATGGGGCATTATATTGTGCATAACAATGAAGAACATTTGATAAATTGCCCGCATTGTCAGGAAGAAGTAATCCTTAATAAGAAATAAAAATGTGTATTAATCCTTGAGTTAAGATGCCCTTTAGAGGGAGGATCTTAAAGTGCGGTCAAAATTGACCGCACTTTTTCATTATTAAATTACCGATTATTATGCTCGTAAGCGTAAAGCGTATTATACATTAACATTGCAACTGTCATTGGACCGACCCCGCCCGGAACGGGGGTAATATAACCGGCTTTTTGGGCGGCAGTTTCAAATTCTATATCGCCGACTAATTTTCCCTCAACTCGATTGATGCCGACATCAATGACAACCGCACCTTCTTTCACCCAGTCACCCGGTACAAGGTTAGGTTTACCAACTGCGACGACTAAAATATCCGCTTGGCGAACATGATTTTCAAGGTCTTTTGTAAAACGGTGAGTGACAGTAACCGTTGCACCTGCAAGCAATAATTCTAAGGACATTGGACGACCAACAATATTTGATGCACCGACAATTACAGCGTGCTTACCATGTAAATCAATACCGGTGGTTTCCAATAATTTCATCACACCATAAGGCGTGCAAGCCCGTAAAGTGGGGATACGTTGGCATAAACGCCCAACATTATAAGGATGGAAACCGTCCACATCTTTTTTCGGATCAATGCGTTCAATAATGGTTTCCGAACTAATCTGTTTCGGAAGAGGAAGTTGTACCAGAATACCATCAATAGTTTCATCAGCATTTAGTCGATCAATGAGCGCAAGTAATTCTTGCTCGGTTGTGGTTTCCGGTAAATCGTAAGACTGTGAAAAAATCCCAACTTCCTCACAACTACGGCGCTTACTTGCCACATAAACCTGAGAGGCAGGATCACTCCCCACAAGTATCACAGCAAGCCCCGGGGCTCGTTTGCCCTCATTGCGGTAATGTGAGATTTTTTGCGAAACATCTGATTTGATTTGTTTGGAAAGTGAGGTGCCGGAGATAATTTTTGCAGTCATGGGCGAAGCCTTAATTGTTAAAGTAAACGTTTGCTATTTTAGCTGACAATGGAAAAATTTACAAAATCAAATATAGCGAATAAAAAAAATTGGAATAATTTTGAGCAATTAAGATAAAAATGATAAAAATTGATTGACTGAATAATAAACCTCTCTATAATTAACCGCACTTGTCGGCGAGTAGCGCAGCTTGGTAGCGCAACTGGTTTGGGACCAGTGGGTCGTAGGTTCAAATCCTATCTCGCCGACCACTTCTTCTATATTTTCCTCAAGTTTCATACAGAAAATGTACCTTTAAAATGCGCCCTTAGCTCAGCTGGATAGAGCAACGCCCTTCTAAGGCGTGGGTCAAAGGTTCGAATCCTTTAGGGCGTGCCATTTGATTTTATAGTTTATTCTCTTTTAGATAATTTTGTGATATCCGAGTTGGTTATTTTCTACAATTAACAAATATATTTTAGGAAATTAAAAAGCGTTGGAAAACCAACGCTTTTTATTATAACTGCTTGATTTCTTCCAATAATCTCTCTACATGGGAAAGTAAGCTGGGATTATAATCTATACAATCAAAAGGGTTATTTATTCTATGTTTAAAAGCCTTTGCTTTTTTAACGGATTCTTTGATTGCGTTATCTAAGGTATTTAAATTTTCTCTAGAGAAGCTATAACCAAAATTATTTTTCAATACTTCTAAACAGCCTATGTTATCTGAAAATATAATAGGTGTACCGGATAATATTGATTCAATACCCACTAATCCAAAAGGCTCATAAATTGATGCCATTATGGTGTAATCTGCTGCTTGATATAATTCCGGCATATTTTTGCAATAGCCCAGTGAGCTTATATTTTTACTTTCGGGTACCGGAGTGCCTGCAACGACTAGTCTAATTGGTAGAGCTGAGTTTTCAAAATATTCTTTTAAAATATCAAATCCCTTTCTTTTATGTCCTGTAGAGGGAAAAAGATAAATAATTTCATTATCATTAAACCCAAATCTTTCTCTTAAAGCTGATCTTTTATTATCACTTTCCGGCAATGTAAATTTATTAATATCAACGGGAGGATAAATAGTGGATATTTTATTGCTATCGATATTATAAAATTGCACTAACTCATCTTTCATCATTTTAGAATGAGCAATGACTAATTTTGAGTGAGATAGCGATTTTTGTTCATTTGTAATTTTTAGTTTATCAGTTAGACTTGCTTGCTTGCTTGCT
>NZ_MLHL01000048.1 GCF_002000545.1 Rodentibacter trehalosifermentans
TTTCTGGATAGATTTTTTAATTTACAATGAGTTATCTTCATTTTTGTAGACTAACATACTAGCTAATCTACGTCAGCCCCAAATATTAAATTACACAATGAATTAATAGGCCCAGTTGATAAAAACTGGGCTTTTTTGTTTACGCACCACCCGGAACATACTGAAAAGAGCCGCCTAAGGCTTGGGAGCGAGTGTTTACGCAAAGATAGGTTTAACTCCCAAAGATATTTAGCAAGATAATTGATAAATTCTTTTTTCATTTGAAACAAATTTTGATATGATCCTAGGGGAATCATACTTTTTATGATTTTTGGGGAGAAAAATAATGCGTAAAACGACACCTTGTATCAGCCTTGCATTAGGGATCGGGTCTGTTTTATCTATTGCACCGACGGTATCTAGTGCTAAGCTATCTGATGTATCAAAATTTAATGTTCCAAATGCATCTCAAAATATTAATCAATATTGGCATAACGTTGGTGGGTATGTGCGAAGTTCATTAGCAAAAGCAAAGGAAGCCCATGAGCAAAGAAACTAATAATTTAGAAGAGAGTCAGGAACAAGAACTCATTGAGACTGTTGCTAAAGATCCAAAGTTACTTGAAAAATTAGTACAAACACCAGAAGTTGCTGGTGTTTTGTCTATTATGGTTCAGCAACAAATTAGCCATTCTGGCCCGCTTCCAATGGCTTCAGAAGTTGCAAAGTATAATGAGGTTATCCCCGATGGAGCAAACCGCATTATGATGATGGCAGAAAAGGAACAGGATGCTAATCATGCAGATCGCCGTAAACAGTTAGAACAACGTGATCAGGAATTGGCACAGAATGATGTTCGTCTCAAACAAGGGCAGGATGAAATTGATGTTATCAAACGTGGGCAATGGATTTCACTTGCTGTTATTACTTTATTTACTGCTTTGTCTGCACTGTTAGCTATTCTAGGTGATACGACAAGCGCAGCACTATTAATGGGTGCGGGACTGGTGGGGATTGTTACTGCGCTTATTTATGGTAAAAGAAATAAGGAATAAACTCTCATAAATTCAATATGTGATTTAAATTGGTGCTCTAATATTGCAACTTACTAAAATTTCAAAAGCCCTATTGCAATCAATGGGGCTTTTTTGTATTATCCTAATTAAGGTGTCGAAGCCTTAAACAGTAAGCGGAAATCCGCACCCGATAGCATAGCGGTTTTTTTATGCGTAAAATTCGTGATCTCTTTTCTCTCTTCCTACGAATTTTGGTTGTGCATACCTAAAATTTATCTATGTCGAGTGGGCGGAGAATACAACACCCGAAAGGGGAATAATCCCAGCCGACTTACTGCGGTTTTCGAACCACTCGACACCCTCAACAAAGCTACGGTTATCATAACCGCACCTTTAAATTTCGAAAAAAACAACAGTAAGGAGCAGACTATGTCTCAATCAACTCAAGTTTCAACAGTTCAATTTCACAACCAAACCTTAATTACATTTGAACAAGATAATCTGCAATATGTAGCAATGAAGCCGATCTGCGAAAACATCGGCTTAAACTGGGACGGACAACGCCAACGTATTCAACGTGATGAAGTGTTAAATTCAACCATTGTTATAATAACAACACCTACAAATGGCGGAGAGCAGCAAATGCTTTGTCTCCCAATCGACTACCTAAATGGTTGGTTATTTGGAATTGATGTGAAACGGGTAAAACCTGAAATCCGAGACACGCTAATTATGTACAAAAAAGAGTGCTACAAAGCATTAGCGGATTATTGGATAAAAGGCAAAGCCGAACGTAAAACAACCACAGACGAAAGAACAGGATTAAGACAAGCGGTAAGTGCGTTAGTGAGTAAGAAAGGATTAATCTATTCAGAGGCTTATTCACTCATTCATCAGCGTTTTAATGTTGAACACATTGACGAACTCACACCGGAACAGATTGGAATGGCGGTGGAATATGTGCATAAAATCGCTCTTGAGGGGGAATGGATTGAGCCGAAGAAAAATGAGCATTATTCTTTTGAATTTACCGAACACGAACTTCAACAGCTTGTATGGACATGGTTCGCCTTACTCCGCTGTGCTGAAATGTGCCAAGTGCTTTATCCTGCATTGCGACAAATTGGCTCGAGCTACGCCGCTACGGTGCGTGATTTAGGGGTTGAGTACAACTACACCATACGTCAATCGCAGAACACATTAAACCGAATTACAGAACAATTTGCCTGTGAGCCAAGTAGCAACTGGCGAGTATTAAAATACTTACGAGCCTACAATCCGAAGAAAAGCGGATTTCAACTCGATATTCTGTAAAAATTAACTAAAAGCCGACCGCACTTTTCCTCGTGAAAACCGTGCGGCGGTTTTCTTCACCCTAAATAACCCTGAGAAAGTCATTTCTCGGGGTTTTTTATTATCTAAAAACTAGCAGAGGAGAATATTATGCAACTTGCTAATCCTGAAAACTTTAAACAGTTTGTACAAAACAAAGATTCCAAAACGATTACCACATCTGAAACGGTGGCGAAAGTGTTTGGTAAATATCATAAACACGTTATGCGTGATATTCGTGAAATCTTAGAGGCAGGAGATGATGAATTTAACCGGACCAATTTTGGTCTCGTTGAATATATCGATAAAAAAGGCGAAAAACGCCCAATGTTTGAGATGACCAAAGACGGCTTTTTGTTATTGGTGATGGGGTATAAAACCAAGAAAGCGATGGCGATTAAAATTGCCTACATTAAAGCCTTTAATTTTATGCAAGAACAGTTAGCACAAAATGGAATGACATTGCTTGAGCAATACTATCAAGCATTAGGCGAACATAAAGCTGAAAAACAATTTGCCAGTCTATGTGGAAAAGGGCTCAATCAATGGAAAGACAAAAAGCCGTACCTAGAGGCGACATTAAAAGTATTTGAAGATAAATTACAAGTTGAATTACCGTTATTGAATTGACCGCACTTTTATGTGCGGTTTTTTTATCTAAAAAACAAAACCCCGAACACGGCAATGCTCAGGGTTTTCTTTTAAACACATAAACTAGGTATTTATATGAATGGCGATATTTTAAACGTTATCACTCAATTACTCAAGGAGTTAATTATGGAATATGGTTTATGGCAAATAACTTTTGCAGTGACAATTCCTATCTTAGTATTTGTTTTCCCTAAATTATTAAACGCCATCGCTAATTTAATTAGAGTACTAAAATGAAGAAAATTTAATAGGAGTCATTATGTCTTGGAGTTCAATCGGCGTGCCGAGTGTACCGGGATTGCCTAAGAATATCGGTGATGCGGCGATCAAATTCGGTGGTTCGCAGCTCATTAATCAATTTTTTGGAAACTATTGGGGGATTTTCGATCAAAACGGAATCCCTCTTTTACTTGCTGACAATGTGAGCTCCGTTAAATTTCAAAACCGTTCAAAGATTTCTGATGCGCCAACTGAGAAAGGGTCATTTGCCAGTTATAACAAAGTGGCAGAACCTTATGCGGTTGATGTGGTGATGACAAAAGCAAGCGGTGGTGTGATGGAGCGTGGTGCATTTTTAGCTTTGCTTGATACATTTGCGAACAGTACGGATTTGTTCATGGTGATAACACCGGAAGCGATTTATCCGAATTGTAATATTACCAGCTATGATTATGCACGCTCTGCCGGCGATGGGGCAAGAATGATTAAGGCGAATATTCACCTTCAAGAAGTGCGGGAAGTAGAAGTGCAGTACACGGAAACGAAAATGCCGGAATCTTCTGCAGAAAGTCAAAGTGGATCAATTTCAACAAAAGAGATACAGGCTGATAGCAATAAGTCAATCCTGAAGGAAATTTCTGATAAAGGTATTATGGAGTTTATAAAAGACTCTGTTAGTGAAGTTAAAAAAAAGGGGCTGACGTAGATTAGCCCTAAATTCCACACCATTTTCGCAACATTTTAAGTTGCTCTTTTGGTGTTCCAAAGTTAAACCGAAATTCACATTCCTTCAAGAATAAGGGAAAATTTTTTCGGTCGATTCCATTATATTTTCGGAGTATCCGCTTGGCTTGGCTCCAAAAATTTTCAATGCCGTTAAT
>NZ_MLHL01000049.1 GCF_002000545.1 Rodentibacter trehalosifermentans
CTCGGTCAAATGGACGAAGGAGAAAAGAAAATAAAACCCGCCACACAGTGGCACCAGCAACCCAACAAAATGTAAACGATGTCCTTAGGGAAATATGTAAATGATGTTTGGGTTGTACAAGCCAATAGTTTTGTGCAAGTGCGACATAACACCGAGAATATAATGGATTCTGACCGCACTTTTTTGTTATTTTCCCCCTCATTTTCCTTGGTTTTTATCCCAATTAATCCACATTCGGGTGATTTGATGTCGTCCTTCATTCATTTTGGTGCGGAAATACATTTTTAAGCGCATCGCTTCTACCTGTTCGCCCAAAAACGAAGCTTTTAGATCATAGGTGGCGGTTAACCGGTCTTTACCTATTGGCAATACTTTGATGGCTTTCAGCATATCATAATACAGTAGCCCGTCTTTTAAATTATTCAGCCAATCCGCCTTTGTAAAACGCTTTCGTTTGGCATCACGAATTACGGTGAGTACGAAGTCGTCCGATAATAATTTATCAAGCTCAAGATAATTTTCATCTTCAAGAGCAACCACAAGTTGGGCATATAATCCTGCGAGTTCAACCTGCTCGGCTTCACGATTTCGCATATCGTATAAAGCAGGGGCAATCGCTATCGCACTAACTGTGAGCGATAATAACAGAGAAAAGAAAACATGGCGTAATTTCATTTTACTTACCAAATTAAAAAGACAATGGGAATAATGTTCATCACCAATGTTGTCGTGCCGGCTAAAATTAGTTTGGATGTCCCAAACATTAAGCCCTGGTTTACCCCTTTATCCAATTTCACTAACATATTTGCCATCGCCGTATTGGCAAACAAGCTCACAAAGGCAAAGATTACTAAATAAAGGTAGGCTGTCATAAAAGAAAGAAAATCAATTACATAGAACCACGGCACGATCAAGGTGATCACGAGTAACGGTGCAATATAAGTGAGTTTGACCACGCCAAAATCCAATTTACGGGTAAAGCGGGCTTGGAATAGCACAGCGATCAAATTATTAATAAAAAAGGCAACCGGAATGGATTCGGGGTTATCCAATAAGTTACTGAAAATATAGGGGAAAATAATATAGAAAGAGGTACTCATCGCTAATGGAATAAAAAGCAATAAATGGGCAAACACAAATCGCTTGCTTAATACTTGCCGGATATTCTGAAATCTAAAAGGCGTACTGATCACTTTACAAGGCGTTTCTTTCACAGCGATAAGCATAAAAAGCAACATTGACACTTCAATGGCACAACTCAACCAAATCAACATTTCAGGTAGTTGAAAATGCAAAAATGGCAGGGCAAGCAAGGGGGCTGACATTGAAGCAAGACTTTGGATGCGCAAAAATTTCCCCTGTGCTTTGGCTTTCTCCTGATAATTATTCGCTGCGGTTGAAAGCAACAAGGCTCGGGCATTGGTGCCAAATAATGTGCTACCCAAACCAAAAAAGAATGTCGCCAATAACAAAAGAGGATAATAGTCTGTCGTTATCAATAAAATGTAAGCCAAGGCATCCATTAAACAGCCAAGTAACATCATTTTGGATCGTCCAAACTGATCCCCCCATACACCGGCAAAAAGAGAAAAGGCTTGGCTGGCAAACACCAGCAAGGAGAATGCCGTCGCAATTTGCGAGGTGTCAAATCCTTTATTATTTTGTAAATAGATAAAAAAGACGCTCTGCATTGCCGTATATGCCACTCCGGAGAAGAAACGTCGACATAAAATGGCATTTTGAATATTCATATTTCATTATTTCCGAAATGAATAGCGGTACATAAAAATACTGCCCGATTTAACCGCACTTTTGCCTATAACCTTGCTTTTTCACCGCCAAATTCATTTAATAAATTTTCAGTGAGTTTACTGAGAATGCCCGTCATCAACACAAAATCCGCATCAAACCGTTGGGCGAAGTTTTCTTTTAATATATCGTCATTTTTTTCACGTACCGTATCGGCAAATTTTAAACGCTTGAGTGTGCAATCCTCATTAAACACAAAGGTGAGGGTGTCTTCCCATTCCAAGGCGAGTTTGCTTACCACTTTTTTGCCTTCTTGTAAAAGGGCGAGAATTTCATCGTTTTCAAGGGGTTGTTTTTTACAGCGAATGACGCTGTCTTCTTGGCTACCGCGTAATTCCGCTTCTTCTAGGGCGATAAGCCAGTGTGGAAGGCTGTCTTGTGCGATCCAATTTGTCATCACGGTGCTGGGGTCATTGGCAAAAGCAAGGGGGACGACAGGTAACGAACCAAGAGATTTTCGCAATAATGCCAAAGCATCTTCCGCCCGTTTGCTTGAAGCGGCATCCACGTGAATCAACTGATTTTCCGTATCAATCCACAATGCAGTATATTGATTTTTACTGAAGGCTCTCGGCAATAGGGTCATCACTACATCATCTTTTAAAGTTTGTTTTTCCACCTTTTTCAACTTACGGTTTTCTTTCTGTTCCAAACTTTCAATACGCTCATCCAACTCACGTTTTATTACGTTTGCCGGTAGGATTTTTTCTTCTTTTTTTGCGATTAATAAAATTTGTTTTCCTACGGAGAAATAAAATAAATCCGATCCCTGTAGCGGACGTCCCCAACCAAATTTACTTTGATCCTGCGCCCCACAGGGATGAAATTGGCAAGTTTCAAGTTGCGTTTGGAGTTGTTCAAGATCCCATTGCAAGGGTTTGGTAAGCCTATAACTCATTAAATTTTTAAACCACACGTAACACATCCTTCATAATCGGGTAAAATAGGCGACATTGTAGCTTATAAACTCACAGGAAAAAATGATGCAACAGAAATTAATCGCCTTTATTGGTGGCGGCAATATGGCACAAGCTATCGTGCTGGGGTTATTGAAACAAGGTTATCCGGCGACAAAAATCATAGTGAATGATCCTAATGCTGAAAAGCGGGCATTTTTCGATAAACTGGGAGTTCAAACCGCAGAAAATAATGCGGAAAGTGCGAAACGTGCCGAGGTGACATTACTTGCCGTGAAACCGCAAATGATGGCGGAAGTCTGCACCCCATTAAGTGTGGTGGATTTTTCCGATAAATTACTCATTTCTATTGCGGCGGGCATTTCCACGGCACGCCTACAAGCCCTTATCCCCAGTGTAAAATCCGTTGTACGCGTGATGCCAAATACGCCGGCATTAGTGGGAGAAGGCATGGCGGGATTATTTGCTCCTGAAAATACGGCGGAAACCGACCGCACTTTTGCCCAAGATTTGTTAAATTCGGTGGGGCAAACGCAGTGGGTGAAAGCGGAAAATCAAATGCACGCCGTTACCGCCGCATCCGGTAGCAGCCCGGCGTATTTCTTTTTAATGTTGGAAGCCATGCAACAGGCATTAATTGAAATGAATATGGATGCCGACACCGCCCGTCAGTTTGTGCAACAAGCGATGCTGGGGGCAGCTAAAATGGTGGTGGAAAACCCGCAAACCGCTCTTTCCACTTTAAGAGAAAATGTTACCTCAAAAGGCGGAACAACCGCTGCGGCGTTATCGGTGTTTAACGCACGGAAATTTAATCAAATTATGGCAGAAGCCATGCAAGCCTGCGTGGCACGCTCACAAGAAATGGAAACCTTATTCTAATGCAAGTTCGTCCCTTTTACTGGCTCGCCCTGAGTTTTCTCGGTTATTACTGTGCTTATGGCGTGTTTTTGCCGTTCTTTCCGGCATGGTTGAAATCCCAACAATATGGCGAAGAAATGATCGGGCTTGTCATTGGCAGTGCCTATCTTTTTCGTTTTATTGGCGGATTATTTTTCTCCTCATTAATTAAAAAGGCCGCTCACCTTATCAATTCATTACGTTTATTGGCGTTATTTTCTGCCATCATTATGGCGACAATGAGTTTGCTTTCCCACAATTTCTGGTTGCTTTTTTCTGCCATTGGGCTTTTTGCCATGGTCAATTCTGCGGGTATGCCGATTGGCGATTCATTAGCCTCCACGTGGCAACGCCAAATCGGCTTGGATTATGGAAAAGTGCGATTAATTGGCTCTGCCGCCTTTATTTTAGGTGTCGTGGTATTTGGAGGAATGATTGGTTGGGTGGGTGAACAAAATATCGTGTGGATTTTGACCGCACTTTTATTGTTTTATACCCTCATTCAATTACTCAAACCGACTATTCTGCCAAAAGATGAACTCCCGATAGATAATTCACTGAACCAAATTAGTTTCTTAGCATTATTAAAAAATCCAACTACGTTACGTATTATGCTTGCGGTAGGGCTAATTCAAGGCGCTCACGCGGCATATTATGTTTATAGCACAATTTACTGGACGGGTATCGGCATTTCAGTGCCACAAACCAGCTTACTATGGGGCATTGGCGTATTGGCAGAAATTTTATTATTCTTCTTTTCACGTCGTTTATTCCAAAATTGGGGGGTAAGCCGCATTTTCTTTTTGTCTGCATTCGTGAGTATTTTACGCTGGTCAGGCTTGGCTTATGCAAACACATTCTGGCAGATTTTTCCGCTCCAATTGGCACATAGTCTAACTTATGCCGCCTGCCATTATGCCATTGTGCGTTATATCACCACTCAACCTCAAAGCCATATTGCCAAATTACAAGGCCTATATAACGGCTTATCAAATGGTGCGCTTATTGCCCTTTTCACCGCTGTTTCAGGCTTGATTTACCCAATTTCACCGACAATGACGTTCTTACTGATGAGCGGTATTGCCGCGGCATCATTTTTCATCATTCCACGTAAATTGGATGCCTTTTTGGTGAAGTCAAATTAATCATATCGGAGAGGACACAGTGAAAAACACGGCATTAGTTGATTTATTTCTCAATGAATATTGGATCGAAAAAGGGCTTTCGGAAAACACAGTGCAATCTTACCGCTTAGATCTGAGCGCACTTTGCGATTGGTTGGATAAAAACAATCTTTCCTTGGAAACCTTAGATACAGTGGATTTACAAGGCTTTCTCGGGGAGCGGGTAGAGCAAGGCTATAAAGCGACGAGTACCGCACGAATGCTCAGTGCAATGCGGAAATTATTTCAATATTTATACCGTGAAAAATATCGCCCTGATGATCCCACGGCTATCCTCAGTTCACCGAAATTACCGGGTCGCTTGCCAAAATATTTAAGTGAACAACAAGTGAGTGATTTATTGAATACCCCTGATGTGGATATTCCTTTGGAACTGCGTGATAAAGCGATGTTGGAATTGCTTTATGCCACCGGTTTACGTGTGACCGAATTGGTTTCACTCACCATTGAAAATATGAGCGTACAACAAGGTGTAGTGCGGGTGATTGGTAAAGGCAATAAAGAACGCATTGTGCCTATGGGGGAAGAAGCAGCGTATTGGGTGCGTCAATTTATGCTTTATGGTCGTCCTGTCTTATTAAACGGACAAAGTTCCGATATTGTGTTTCTCAGCCAACGAGCCCGGCAAATGACCCGCCAAACCTTTTGGCATCGGGTTAAACATTATGCGATGTTGGCGGATATTGATAGCGATACCCTTTCTCCCCACGTTCTCCGCCACGCCTTTGCGACCCATTTGGTGAATCACGGTGCCGATTTACGCGTGGTGCAAATGCTACTCGGACACAGCGATTTATCCACCACTCAAATCTATACTCATGTGGCGAAAGAGCGCTTGAAACGCTTGCATGAAAGGTTTCATCCTAGAGGATAAAAAAGGAAAAAGTGCGGTAAAAGTCCCATTTATTTTAAGGTTATTGCACTTGTGAAACAGGCTATTTTACATTCACCACATCCGTTGCAACATTCCTTATTTACGATTAACTCAGGGGAAATAGCCTGTTGTGGGCAGGCAGTTTGGCAGTCTGTGCAGGTTTGGTGTTGTTTGATTAAACAGGTAGAAGAAAATTTTGGACGGAGTCGGGTATCGGCGGAAAAATTGGGATGTAATGCGTGTGTAGGGCAAACTTCTGCACATTTTCCGCATAAATGACAAGGGGCGTAATCAATCTCAAGTATTGCCTGCTGTTTTACTAAATGAATAAGTCGATGAGGGCAAACAGAAACACATTTGCCACAGCCGTTACAGGCGGCAGAAAATAAATCTTCCCGTGCGGCAAAAGGAGGGCGTGAGATGTGTTCTTCCGTTGTTCTTCCTTCGTTTACAGTGAAAAAGCTTCTCAGTAATCTACGGCGTGAGATTTGGTTGTGGCTCAAATAAGCCTGATAATAAGCTGCATTTTTCATTATCGGTAAAATCTCACTTTCGGTATATCAATATGCAATGTGCTTTGCCATTGTTGTAACGTTTGCTCTGTTAATAAGGCAATCCCTTGATAAAAAGGGGCATTTTCGACTTTTGCAAGTTGTTTAAAAAAATGTAACGCCCAAATTAATAAATGCTCACGGAGAAATTCTGCTATCAAGTGCGGTCGATTTTCTGCAAGATAAGCGGCAAGCATTAACATTAAGCCGATGTGATCTTCCGGTTCATCTTGCTGTGCTTGGAATGCAATTTGATGGTGACGCAAAAAATCACGCAAAGCCAGTTGTGAATTGCCAAAAATCACGGATTCAGGATCGAGATAAACGGAACCCCAAGGCGGTGCGGGTAATTCATTCGGTCCGATAAACAGGCGCTGATATTGTTCAGAAATATCTTGTGTTAAACCTTGTGTAATAAGTGCGGTTATTTTTTCAGATGTTTTGACATCAAGTGGGATTTCCCATTCTTTTATCCAATTTGGTTGGCGAAAAAAATCCAAAATGCCACGAATTTGGGGCGTTTGGGGTTCATAATAAAATGCTGCACCGAGTAAACGTCCGTAGAGGGAAATCTGTTGAAAAGTATCTTGCATAAATTCTCCGTGAAATTTAACCGCACTTTGTTTCTGTATTAGCTGCCGATAGTCATACCTAATGTCATATGTAAGCCATAAAATAATACTCGTCCTATGCCTTCTGCCACTAAAGTGAGAACAACTGCGCAACCTAATAATTCCCTATTTCCTGTGCAGAATAATAGGTATGCGGCAATGGCTAACAGGCATAGGCGTATGGAAGTCATTACGGCATAGTCCGACACAAGATCAGCGGCATTTTGGATTGCACTATGAATATGCGGTAAGCCGAAACCTTGGTAGACCGCCACAATAGCAGCAAACAACAATGAGATTGCAAATAAACTTGGTACGAAGTTTAGCGAATATTCACGGTGCTTATTCGGTATTAATAATGCGTAAGCCAATGCTAGTCCACCCAAAGCAACGGTGAGATAGAACGACCAAGAAGTGAGTGAAGTATCCCAAGTCGGTACACTGACAATGTGATAGACCTGATTCATCACATACATAAAAACAACACCCACAAGTGCGGTCGTTATTCGCCATAAGTTACCAAGAACAACGGGCATTTTGCCTGTGAGAGCAACGAGCCAATAAAAACCGGCGAGGGAGAAGAAAATCGCACCGGAGAGGATTTCGTTACTCATCATTGATTCCCCGACACGATTCAGTGAATTAAACGCACGCATCGGCGAACCGAGATGAGTAATAGAGGCAATAAAACCAACTCCTAAGAATGCCAAAATTACAAACATCACTTTATGGATGTAAGCACGACTTTTTTCATTTTTTGTATTTAATAATACAAAAGTGAAAACGAGCCACGCACCGACCGCACTTTGCGCCAGTATTGTGAAGAAAACAAGTGGAAGTTCATGTAATCCTGCGTTCATTTTATACCTCTCTTGGGTTGCCTAAGAACCCATTGGTATCGCCACTTGGGCGAGCATTTTTATTTGGTTTTACCACGAGATTTGGTTGGGTTATCTCTGCAGGTGGTAATGGGGCGATAGAGGCTTGTTCGCCATATTGCTTCCTTAATTGCTCAATCGGGGCAAAATCAAGGGCTCGTAATGGACAAGCTTCCACACAAATAGGTTTTTTCCCTGTTTTGACGCGCGAATAACAGCCGTCACATTTTGTCATGTGACCTTTTTGTGCATCATATTGTGGAGCATCGTACGGGCACGCCATATGGCAGTAGCGGCAGCCAATACAGATTTCTTCATTAACAATGACAAAACCGTCTGCGTTTTTGTGCATTGCCCCGGTCGGGCAAACTTTTGTACAAGCCGGATCGGAACAGTGATTGCAGGAAATCGACATATAGTAGGCAAACACATTTTGACTCCAACAACCGTTCGGTTGTGAGCTCCAGTTGCCGCCGGTATATTCATAAATACGGCGGAAATTGACTTCCGAGCCTAAGTCTTTGTAATCCTTACAGGCTAATTCACAGGTTTTACAGCCTGTACAGCGATCCGAATCAAAATAAAAACCATATTGTTCCATCATTACCTCCCTATAAGCGTTCCACTTGAACTAAATTAGAATGTTGCGGATTGCCCTTAGCCAGTGGTGACGGACGTTGGGTGGTCAGCACATTGATACAACCGGAGTGGTCGATACGATCTTTATCCGGGGCATACCAAGCCCCTTCACTCAATGCAATGACGCCGGGGATGATGCGTGGTGTCACTTTGGCATGAATATGCACTTCACCGCGGTCATTAAAGATGCGGATCATATCACCGTTTTTAATTCCCCTTGGTTCGGCATCAATCGGGTTCATCCACACTTCTTGAGGATTGGCCGCTTTTAATACGTCCACATTGCCGTAGGTGGAATGAGTTCGGGCTTTATAATGGAAACCGCTAAGTTGCAATGGATATTTTTCCATCAGCGGATCGCCATAATGCTCGAAACTTTGTACGTGAATCGGTAGCGGATGAATAACTTCATCCTCTTCCAATTTCCACGTTTTAGCAATTTCTGCCAAGCGGGAGGAATAAATTTCAATTTTACCGGATGGTGTTTTGAGCGGATGGGCCTCAGGATCTTCACGGAATGCTTTATATGCTACAAAGAAACCATTCGGATCGACTTTCTTGAAAATACCTTGTTGTCTAAATTCCTCAAAGGTAGGAAGTTCAGGCAATTTTTCGCGAGATTGTGCATAAATATGGCGTAGCCATTCTTCTTGTGTGCGACCTTCAGTGAATTTTTCTTTTACGCCCATTTTCTCAGCTAAATCACTCAACATATCGTAAACATTGCGGCATTCAAAAGAAGGTTTAATCACTTGGTCGGCGAAAATCACGTAGTTCATATTCGCCACGAAAGCATCTAGCGCAAAATCCATTTGCTCTGAAGCCGTGCAATCAGGCAATAAAATGTCACTGTATTTGGCTGTCGAGGTCATATGATTATCAATGGTAATGATCATTTCACATTGAGAATCATCTTGTAAAATATCGTGCGTACGGTTGATTTGTGAATGTTGATTAATCAAACAATTACTGGCGTAATTCCAAATCACTTTAATGGGGGCGGAAAGTTTATCCACGCCTTGAATACCATCGGAAAGTGCGGTCATTTCCGGCCCACGAATAATGGTATCCGTCCAGAGGAACATCGGAATACTGGCTTTAACCGGATTTTCTAAGGTTGGCATCCGCACAAAAGGAATGCTGTATGCGCTTTCTCGTGCGCCCGTATTACCGCCATGAATCCCTACATTGCCTGTTAAAATAGGTAGCATCGCAATGGCACGGGAAATGAGTTCTCCATTACTCCGGCGTTGAGGCCCCCAACCTTGTGAAATAAACGCCGGTTTCGTGCCGGCGATTTCACGGGCTAATTTTATAATACGATCTGCCGGAATTCCGGTAATTTGGGCCGCCCATTCCGGTGTTTTTGCTATGCCGTCATCGCCTTGTCCTAAAATGTGGGCTTTGTAATGACCGTTTTTCGGTGCATCAGCCGGCAAAGTTTTTTCATCATAACCGATACAGTATTTATCAAGGAAAGATTGATCAACCAAATCTTCGGTAATCATCACATAAGCTAATGCGGAAACTAATGCGGCGTCGGTGCCGGGACGAATAGGTATCCATTCATCTTCACGACCTGCTCCTGTGTCGTTATAGCGTGGGTCGATAATGATCATTTTGGCATTAGAGCGGGCTTTGGCTTGTTCTATGCAATAAGTTAAACCGCCACCACTCATTCGAGTTTCAGCAGGGTTATTACCAAATAGTACGATGAGTTTGGTATTTTCAATATCAGCCATTCCATTTCCGAGTGTCCATCCGCCTCCATAGGTATAATCCAACCCTACGGCAATTTGTGCTGTGCTGTAATCACCGTAATGATTTAAATAGCCACCGATACAGTTCATAAAACGCGCAATCATCGTTGAAGCAGGAGGCCAAGATTTTGTCATTGTGCCACCCAATGTGCCTGTGCCGTAGTTCAAATAAATAGATTCATTACCGTATTTTGCAATGTTGCGTTTTAATGCCTCGGCAATTTCTGTTAAGGCTTCATCCCAGCTAATACGTTTGAATTTCCCTTCACCACGTTTACCTACGCGTTTCATTGGGTATTTCAATCGATCCGGATTATAGATACGGCGACGCATAGATCGACCACGCAAACAAGCCCGAACCTGATGATCTACATTATAGGTTTCTGTGCCTGTATTATCGGTTTCTACATAAGTGATGCGATTATCCTTAACGTGCATACGAAGAGGACAGCGACTTCCGCAATTGACAGTACAGGCACTCCAAATAATTTTTTCTTCGCTATTCTCAGGAAGTGTTGGCGTTTCTGCAGCAACCGCATTGAAAGGTAAAGTAAGGTCGGAAACCGCAAGAGCTGCACCTACCGAGGATGCTTTAAGAAAATTTCGACGATTGATTTGATCAATATTACTCATAATGTTGTTCCCCCATATATTTTGTTCACCATGGTCAGGTTGAGTAATTATTAAACTAGCATCATTAAATCATTTAAAGAAAGGAGAAAATTTGAGACAGATCACATAAATAAAAATAGAAGAATAAAATTTGAGTTAAAGATGATTAGAATCAAACTGAAATAATGAGAAGTATTAGTAACAATAATAAATTTTCTAATTTAATCAGAGGAAAATAGTAGAATAAAATACGATAGAAAAGGCTACAACAAAAAGTGTGGTCAAAAAACGCAGATAATTTGACCGCACTTTAGGATTTATCCTCGAAAAGGAATCCTCATTCTATATATATTTTACTTTTGTATAGCAAGTATGTTTTTACAACTCTGTCTTCACTCCCTCCTCTATGAAAGAAGGGAGCAAAGAGATAAAGGTTAATTAACTTTTCAGCACCTTCACTATTTCCACACCCACTTTGTGTGCAGAAGCCGGGTTTTGACCGGTCACTAAACGTCCGTCTACATAGACATTTTCAGACCAGTTTGGAGCCTCGTGGTGGATTGCACCGTGTTCGATTAACGCACTTTCAAGCAAGTAAGGCACAATTGCCGTGCCACCCACTTCCTCTTCTTCCTTATTGGTGAAGGCGGCGACATTTTTGCCTTTTACCAAGTATTCGCCATTGCTTAATTTTGCATCCACTAGTGCCGCCGGACCGTGGCAAACCGCAGAAACCACACCGTTGTTTTCATACACTTCACGGATTAAACGTTGAGCATCAAGGTTTTCACGGTAATCCCACATGGTGCCGTGACCACCGGCGAAGAAAATGGCTGAATAATCTGCACCATTTAATTCTGCGACGCTTGGTGTGTTGGCAAGGCGCTTTTCTAAGTCTGTTTCTTCCCAGAAGTATTTGTTCACAGGATCAGTGAAATCAAGGCTGTCTTTATCAATTGGTGCCTGACCACCTTTGATGGAAGCGATCACCGTTTTAAAACCTGCCTCTTCCATCACTTTTAATGGATGGGTTAATTCGCTTAACCAGAAACCTGTCGGGATACCGGTATTGCCTTTTTCAGTGGTACTGGTGACCACACATAAGATTGGTTTTGTCATTTTACTTTCCTCAATGTTTGAGTTTTCAATTAGGCTTTGTGTTCGTCTTTAAAAAGTTGTTCAACAAAAAGATAGTTGCTGAATGGGATATATTGGAAATCAATTAGCCCTGCTTTACATAATGGGAAGTCATCGCAAATTTCTTTGGCTTTTTCCACGCTTTCTGCTTCCACAATCACCACCACGCCCGGGTGATCCTGACGCATATAAATCTCACGAATGATGTCAGATTTAAGCAATGCCCAACCGTGTTTGATTTCATTTAACAAATGTGGGGCATAATCTGCCGGGGTAACACCTTCACGTGGTACGTCTAAAACTAAAATACGCATTTTTTACTCCTTAATACATTTATTGAAAAATTTTATATATATTTTTAATAGATGAAATATTATAGCGAAAAAATTTTATATTTTTAATAGATGATAATTTTCAAAATAAGTTTTAATTGGTGAAATTCAGTTGTCCGCCGATTTGCTTGACAATTCATTAAATGAAATTTTTAAGCAAAAAGAGACAATAATGGCTCAATTAACTCCTTCTAAAGCGGATCATCTGATTGGCAAACGCATTCAAATGCGACGTAAGGAAGTTGGCTTAACCGCCGATCAACTTTCCGAAAATATCGGGATCTCGCAACAACAATTGCTTCGTTATGAACGTGGCGATAATAAAATTAATATCAGCCATTTAATGCTCATTGCTCAAGCCTTAGATACGCCGTTAAATTGGTTTTTCTTGGATTGTTGCAGCAAAGCCACCCTCACCAACGATGAACTGAAAGCCCGTTACGACTATCACTGGGAACAGTTCGATCACCAACAACGTCAAGCCGTGGTGAATTTTCTTGATTTGATGAGTGCCAGCTATCAAAAACAACAAAAATAATCCCCAAAGAGCGGTCATTTTTTCCAATTTTTTTGCAACGCCTCGTTGTTTTGATGTGGCGTATTATACGCCATAGATTGGGTTTGATTAGTAGGGGAATGATAAAATCAGTTTTAGGTAAAAGCTAAAAATTGTAGGGTGCGTGAATGATTTATCAGTTATGCACGTATTGATATTTTGGCGCAGTAAAACTGCGTTTTTCTCCCTACGCTTTGACGGAATCCCTAGGGTAACAAGTTACCTTAGGTTAAGTATAAACTATCCCCTTTGGGATTGATTAGTTTGCTCCCCAAAGGGGAACGCTTATGGCTGGTCGAGGGGGGATTACTCTCTGCTGTTCTCGGTTCTCGGCTAATGGTAAGCCAACACCACCTCCACCAATAATCCACTCTCAAATTTCCCACTCTCTTTCAATGCTATTGTGCCACCGTAGTGTTTGGCGATTTCGCTGGCGATAGCTAAGCCTAAGCCTGAGCCTTGTTGGCTAGAGCCTAAAATACGGTAGAACGGATCGAGGACTCGTTGGCGTTCTTCCTCGGGTATGCCGTTGCCGTTGTCTTCTACTTGTAGAAGGATGCCGTTTTCAAGCGGTTCAACCCTCAGGTCTATTTGGCTTCCGTTTGGGGTGTAGCGAATCGCGTTGTCGGTAAGGGTTTTGATGAGCAGGTAGAGATCCGTTTCGTTGCCGTAAAATTTGACCGCTTGTTCGCCGTCCACGCCTAAATCTTGCTGTTTTTCTAAGGCGAGGGGAAGTAAATCTCTAATAACTTGGCGGAAAATGGCTTGTACGTCTAATTCCGTGTAAGGTTTTTCCCCTTGATTTTGTAGGCGTGCGAGAGAAAGTAGTTGCTCTAACAAATGGCGGCTGCGTTGAATGCCTTGTTTAAGCGTAGCAATTTGCGTTTGGGTTTCCGCCGGTAAGTTTTGGGTGGCAAGCTGTTCCACTTGCAAGGAAAGGGCGGTCATCGGGCTGCGCAATTCGTGGGAAGCATCGGCAATAAAACGTTTTTGTTGCTGAATAAAGCCGTTGGTGCGTTCCAGCAAGCGGTTGATTTCTACCACAAATCCACGAATTTCACCGGGGATTTTATCGGTTGGAAGCGGTTGTAAATTCTGCTCGTGGCGGCGTTCCACCTTTTTCGAGAGCCGTTGCACCGGCTTCATTGCCATCCGCACAATCACGATGGTGAGTAAAATTACCAATGGTAAAAGTACCAAGAGTGGCAGCACGCTCGACCACGCATTGCGATACGCTAAATCTTCACGGTAGTTGTTATCTTGAATGACGATAATCCGTCCCTCCGGTGTGTGGCGGACGTAAGTGCGGTACATTTTGGGCGAGTTTTTGTTATGCCGTTTCGGCAACATTTCCCGTGGCATATTTTCTGCCAACATTTTGCGATATTTTTTGCCCTCCTTTTTCAGATTGTGAAAACCGTCCGGCATTTGATCGGGGAAATCATTGGTAGGATCATTCGGGCGATGACGGTCAAAATAAACCCGCACATGTCCGTCTAACATTTCGGGCGGCAAAAGAGCGGTCGGATTTTCCGATAAATTAACCGAGCCTGAAAAGCGTTCCAGCATTTCATCTTGCAGTTTATTGGTTTCCCGAAACGTGTTGTAAAACGCTACGCCCCCCGCACTTGCTGCCGCCAGAGTGAATAGCACGATAAACGCCAGCGTTAAACGCAGTTGTAAAGAATGTTTCATAATGTGCCCTTATTTTGCTACCAGCCAGCCTACGCCACGCACATTTTTAATATGCTCTTTACCGATTTTTTTCCGCAGGCTGTGAATGAGAAAATCAATGGCGTTGCTTTCCACTTCATCGCCCCAAGCGTAAATTTTATCTTCTAATTCGGCACGGGAATGAATAATCCCCGATCGGTTCATTAAGGCTTGTAAAATAGCAAATTCTTTATTGCTTAAAAGAATCGGTTCGGATTGATTTGCAATGGAAACCTGATAATTGGTCGGATTTAAGGTTAATATTCCATTACTCAGTAGTGGCGTACTTTGTCCGTTTTGTCGGCGTAATACCGCACGGATGCGAGCCAAGAGTTCTGCAAGATCGAAAGGTTTAATAATATAATCGTCCGCCCCACCGTCTAAGCCGGCAAGGCGGCTGTCCAAATCATCACGGGCGGTGACGATAAGAACGGGCATATGATTTTTGTTTTGACGCAAATGGCGTAGCACCTGCAATCCGTCTTGTCCGGGTAACCCAAGATCCAACAATACCAAATCATAAGATTGGGCGGCGAGGGCTTGTTCTGCCGTATTGCCATTATTGACCCAATCCACGGCATAACGTGCGTTTTTCAAACCCTCTGAAACAACCTTTGCGATCATCTGATCGTCTTCGACTAATAAAATTCGCATAATCTTTTCACTAAAATAAGGCTCATCATACCGAAAATTTAGCAAAGGAAAACCGCACTTCACGAAAAAGTGCGGTCAATTTTCAATTAATTTTTTTGAGTTGGGTGTTCGGCATGGAAACCGCCTCTATGCCCTTCTTCATAATGATATTTGCCTTTACCGTGTCTTTCTTTATGATTACCTTTGTGCTTTGGCATATCCATAATCTGACCGTTTTCACCATTGACGACAATATCGAAACGTTGCCCATTGGCAAGGGTTTCAATTTTATAAAATCCTTGCCTGTCTCGGAATTTTAAATCGGCTTCCGCCACTTTACCGCCTGTTTTTTCTACAGCGATATTCATCGCTTGTTCAAAGGTAATTTTTGGTGCGTTTTGCTCGGCACGCACTTTCACCTTTTTTGGTGTTTTACTGGTCATGCCTAGAATTTCACCGTTGGCGGCATCTACATCTACTTTGTGGTGCTGATTATTGGCAATCAAATCCACCTCAAAATAATCTTTGCCATATTTTGTGTGGTGAAATTCCACTTCTTTTACTTTGGCATCCGCCCCTATTTTATTTTGTGCGGCACTTAATGCTTGGCTTGCCGTAATTTGTGTTTTTGCCAAGGCTTCTTGCGTCTCAGGAGACATCGCTAGGGCTGTATTCATCACACTCAATGTCATCGCACCGGTCAATAAGGCGGCTAAGATAGTTTTGTTGATTTTTTTCATTTTTTTCTCCTTGTACGAAGTTTGATATTAGGGTTCGCACCCCGTTTGCTTTCCGATGGCGTGCATTCTAAAGAGAAAAAATTAGGGGAAAATTAGGAAATAAAATTTCTATAAAAAATGTTAAGGCTATCACAAAATCAAATTTCTTCCGTTGATTGCTGGATTATTTAACCATAGAGTGTCGATGAAAGAACGTATCCGTTTTATACCGGAAATGACAAACTTTAACTCAGAGAGGTAACTATGTTTAAACAACTCCAACAAATCGGAAAAGCCTTTATGCTGCCGATTGCGATTTTACCTGCCGCCGGTCTGCTACTCGGGATTGGTGGTGCGTTATCTAATAAAGCGACATTACAAGCCTATCCCATACTGGATAATTCGTTATTGCAGGGGATTTTTCAAATTATGTCTTCTGCAGGCTCGGTCGTGTTTGCGAATTTGGCATTATTTCTTTGTATCGGTTTAGGCATTGGGTTAGCAAAACGGGATAAAGGTGTTGCGGCTCTTGCAGCGGTTGTCGGTTATTTGATTATGACGGGGACGATTTCTGCGTTAATTCCGCTTTTTTCTCCTGAAGTAAAAAGCATTGATACCGGCGTGATCGGATCATTGGTGATGGGATTGGTGACGGTAAAACTGCATAATCGTTATCATAATATCCAATTACCACAAATTTTGGGCTTTTTTGGGGGCTCTCGATTTGTGCCAATCGTCACGGCATTTACGGCAATTTTTATCGGCACAATTTTCTTTTTAATCTGGCCGACCTTTCAGGGATGGCTGGTATCCGCAGGTAAAGGCATTGCCTCAATGGGCGAGATCGGCACATTTTTCTATGGCTTTCTTATGCGGCTCAGTGGCGCAGTGGGATTACACCATATGATCTACCCGCTATTTTGGTACACCGAATTGGGAGGGACAGAAATCGTAGACGGTGAAACCATTGTTGGTGCACAAAAAATTTTCTTTGCTCAATTAGCCGATTCTAACCATCAAGGTTTATTTACTGAAGGCACGCGGTTTTTTGCAGGGCGTTTTGACACGATGATGTTTGGTTTACCGGCCGCCTGTTTAGCCATGTATCATTGTGTGCCAAAAGCCCGACGGGCAAAAATTGGCGGATTATTTTTAGGTGCGGCGTTAACCTCGTTTATCACCGGCATTACCGAACCTATCGAATTTATGTTCTTATTCGTTGCGCCTTGGCTTTATGTCTTCCATGCATTTTTAGACGGGGTTTCTTTCTATATTGCCGATTTATTGAATATTTCTATTGGAAATACGTTCTCCGGCGGATTTATTGATTTCTTGCTCTTCGGTATTTTACAAGGCAATGGGAATACTCATTGGATTCGCGTAGTTCTAGTAGGAATTCCTTGGGCGTTACTCTATTATTTTTCGTTCCGTTTTTTAATTACCCGCTTTGATGTCATGACACCGGGAAGAGCGGAAGAGGTAGAGGAAAGCGTAGAACGGCAAAATATCTCTCTCACTGAAAATGCTCATCACATCATCTTAGGTCTTGGCGGAGCGGAAAATATCGAAAATGTAGATGCTTGCATTACCCGCTTACGGGTATCCGTTAAGGATGTGAAATTAGTCGATAAAGCCCGCTTAAAATCTCTTGGCGCCATTGATGTATTGGAAGTCGGTGGCGGAATCCAAGCGATTTTTGGGGCGAAAGCTGTACTATATAAAAGTGAAGTCAATCAGATTTTAGGGAAAGAAGATTAGATGGTAAATATCTTCCTAACCATTTTGGAAAAGGGAGTCTTCTTTTCCTATAGATAGAGGTGTTTTTGAACACGAGTATCCGTGTGTGGGGAATTTTAGTTAGCAATAAAAAGTGCGGTTGTAAAAATCATTGTTTTTTGACCGCACTTTTTACTGTTACAATTTTTTCACTGTTATGCTTTTTTCAAAAATTCGGATTTAAGCATAATTTTGCCGCAATCTACATTATGATCGCCTTTGGCTAAACGGATATTTTTGAATTTTGTGCCTTTTTTCAACACCTCGGATGAGCCTTTTAATTTGAGATCTTTAATTAAAAGCACATCATCACCGTCTGCAAGTAAGTTACCGTTACTGTCTTTTACAATTAATTGATCTTCATCGGTATCGGCGGGTTCTGTGCCGTTCCATTCATAGCTGCAATCCGGGCAAACGAAATTCACCGAATCGTGATAGACATATTCACTTTGACATTTTGGGCAAGCAGGCATTTGTTCCATAGGATTTTCCTTTTTTATTCAATCATAATAGGCGTGCGAGTATAGCAAAAAATAGGGCGTTCTCCAAAAGAGCGGTAGAAAATCAGGGCGTTTTCGAAAGAAAAATTATCAAATTCTACCTACAAAATCGGCGCAATAAAATTCAAATGAAAGCCTTAATTTTCGCCTTTTTTCGCCTTTGTATTTTGGGCAAATGCTTTCATTAATCGGCTCATTTCAGCACAGTTCTGTCTAAAATTACGACAATGGGAGCAGGTCATTAAATGAAAGCGTAACCCCACTTTCTCTTGTAGGTTTAGTGAACGTTCATGAGCATCGGAAATGATTTTTGTTGCTTGACGGCAATGCATGGCAGGTCCTTATAATTTTTGAGAAAGACAATGTTGTAGTTGTAAACGGGCACGATAAAGTGTGGTATGTAAATTAGAGGTACTTACTTGCGTTTCATGGCAAATTTCATCCGATGATAACTCTAAAAACTCACGCATCATAAAAATTCGGGCTTGTTGCGCAGGTAAGCAGGTTAAGCAGGCTTCAAAAATCAGCCAAAATTCTTCAGCATAAATCTTTTCCTCATATTCTCTCAAATTACTCGGCGTACAAGCCAAATTCCAGTGGCCCGAGTCATCAAAAAAACTGTTTGGCGAATCATCCTCTTCAATTTCACTTTCCAATATAACTCGCCCTTTTTGGCGTAAATAATCAATAATTTTATTTTTGAGAATGGCAAACATCCAGGTTTTAAATGCCGCCTCACGTTTAAAATGCCCGATATTCTTAAATGCACTTAAAAAAGATTCTTGTACAAGATCTTCCGCCAGTTCGTGATTGTGTAATTGTAATTCGGCAAATTTCAGCATTTTTTGCCGTATGGCGTTTAATTCCTGTTCGGAAATTTGATTAGGCATGGTTATTCCTTTAAAAAATTTTGTAAGAAATGAAACATTCCTTCGTCTAATATCAGTGAACGAAAAAGCACGTTCAAAAAAACAATGTACCACTTACAGAAGGAAACTAAAAATGAAAAATATCACATTAAAAAGCACCTTGGTCAGTATAGCGATTTTATTCGGTGCAACAAGTGTTTATGCTTCGTCAATGCAAACAGACTGTGTAAAAGACAAAATGGGTTGTGAAAAATCTATGCCAATGAAATCCGACAGTATGATGAAAGACGAGATGAAAATGGGATCTGATAGCATGATGAAAGATAACATGAAAATGAAACAGGGTGATATGATGGAGGAAATGAAATCCGACAAGATGATGAAGGATGAAATGAAAAAAGATAAGATGTAATATGCAAAAGTGCGGTCAAAAATAATTGGCCCAAAAGGCTTATTAAATTTAAGGACCGGGTTCTGTGTTCTACAGGGCTCAGTCCTTTTAGCTTTACCTGAATAGGCTCATTATTGTAATAACGAATGTATTTATGAATAGCATTATTAAGCAATTCAAACGTTTCCACCCGGATGAGTGGGAATTCAAATTCGGGAGAATAGTTTTGTTCATGCCCTAATACGGCTAACTATTTAGCCATAAAAAATCTGCACCTTAATTAGTTGAAATTTATCAACATTTAGGCGCAGATCAAAATTAACCGCACTTTTGGTATTTTACTCAGATAGTGCTGATTGGGCGGTGGAAAGTTGTAACGGAGGAACCGGTTTTCCTATTCTGGCATAAAATTCCACCACAAAATCATCAAAACGATCTTTTTCGATGGCTTGACGAATTTCTGCCATTAAACGTTGATAATAACGCAAATTATGAATGGTATTTAAACGGGCCCCTAAAATCTCACCACATTTATCTAAATGATATAAATAGGCTTTGGTGTAATGTTTACAAGTGTAGCAATCACAATGAGGGTCTAGCGGGCTGGTGTCATCACGATATTTCGCATTACGAATTTTCACAATACCGTCTGTAACAAATAAGTGGCCGTTACGGGCATTGCGGGTTGGCATAACACAATCAAACATATCAATACCACGGCGGACACCCTCAACTAAATCCTCCGGTTTCCCCACCCCCATTAAATAGCGTGGTTTATCCGCCGGAATTTGTGGGCAAATATATTCCAAAATACGGTGCATATCTTCTTTCGGTTCGCCCACTGCTAAACCACCTACGGCATAGCCGTCAAAGCCAATATTCACCAAACCTTCTAAAGAGATTTTACGCAATTCTTCAAAGACACCGCCTTGGATGATCCCGAAAAGGGCATTTTTATTGCCAAGTTCGTCAAAGCGATCACGGCTCCGTTTTGCCCAGCGAAGGGACATTTCCATGGATTTTTTCGCATAGTCAAAAGTTGCTGGGTAAGGGGTACATTCATCGAAAATCATCACAATATCGGATCCAAGATCATATTGAATTTCCATGGATTTTTCCGGAGAAAGGAAAATACGTTCGCCATTAATCGGGTTTTGAAATTTGACACCTTCTTCGGTGATTTTGCGTAACTTGCCAAGGCTAAATACTTGGAAACCGCCACTGTCTGTCAAAATGGGACGATGCCACTGCATAAAATCGTGCAAATCACCGTGTTTACGCATCACTTCTTGCCCCGGGCGCAACCACAAATGGAAGGTATTACCGAGCAAAATTTCTGCGCCCGTTGCCCGCACTTCTTCCGGCGTCATTCCTTTTACCGTACCATAAGTGCCCACCGGCATAAATGCAGGGGTTTCCACGCTGAATGTGCCTTGTGGACGCTCAAATACCAACCGACCACGGCGTGCATTACCGCTGGTTTTGTCTAATTCATATTTCATTTTTATTTCCTCAACGAATAAACAGTTCGAAGATTTTGTCAATAAAAAAGCCTGTTTAAATTTACAGGCTCTATGTTATACTTTTTTCAATGCTCTTTGAGCAGAGGCGGATCTACTAAGATAGTCCGCCAGTTGCCGCTGTCGGGCTATATCGTAGATCCTGATTGTTAATCATATCAAGGATAAAAATATGACTAACTTCACAATTAAATTGGTCATCATTACTCTACTTTGCCTGTTATTGAAAGGTAGCACTGGCTATTAGTAGTTGATGCCACAAGGGACGATTACCTCGTCCCTTGTTTTTTATTGTAGGCGTTGATTTTCTTTAAGTCAAACGACTTATTCCAATCCCTTCACCTTTGGATTTTTTGTAATAAACATCGCATCCCCATAGCTGAAAAAACGATAGCGATTTTCCACCGCACTTTTGTAAGCATTCATTGTGTGGCTAAAACCTGCAAAGGCGGAAACCAGCATAATGAGCGTGCTTTCCGGCAGGTGAAAATTAGTAATGAGGGCATCTACCACACGAAATGTTTTCCCCGGATAAATAAAAATTGAGGTGTCGGAAAAATACGGCTCAATCAAATCCGAATTTCCGTTTTCCTCTGCAGACAACGCTGCCGTTTCAATAGAACGCACGGAAGTCGTTCCCACCGCAATCACACGCTTTCCTGCTTTTTTGGCCGCAATGATGGCATTGCACACTTCTTGCGAAAGCTCCACATATTCGGCGTGCATAATATGCTCTTCAATATTTTCTACACGAACGGGCTGAAATGTCCCCGCCCCCACATGGAGTGTCACAAATTCAAAATTCACCCCTTTGGCTTGAAGTTTTGCCAAGAGTGCATCATCAAAATGCAGACCCGCAGTGGGAGCTGCTACCGCGCCCGGCACTTTGCTATAAACCGTTTGATAACATTCTTGATCCGCTTGTTCATCTGGGCGGTCAATATAAGGCGGTAATGGCATATGCCCGATTTGTTGCAACACCGTTAAAAGGGTTGTGGATTTATCCTTTAATGCCACTTCAAAAAGTGCGCCGTGACGCGCTATCATAACGGCTTGAATACCATTATTTTCGCCCAGTTTATCTTCCCCTAAAAATAATTCAGCGCCTTCTTTTGGCGATTTTGAAGAACGAATATGGGCAAGGAAGCGATGCTCATCCAACATACGCTCAAGCAACACTTCAATTTTTCCGCCACTGGCTTTACGACCAAACATGCGTGCCGGAATCACACGGGTGTTATTGAAAATCAATAGATCACCGGTTTCAACGAGGTCTAATACATCTGTAAAAGTGCGGTGAGCCATTTCACCGTTTTCACCGTTTAATGTTAACAATCGACAGGAAGTACGATCTTCTTTAGGATAACGGGCGATAAGCTCATTAGGTAAATCAAAATGGAAATCGGAAACTCGCATAATCGTCATACTGGCTAAAAATGGGCTAGTCTATTGTGGTTGGGCGGGAAGTTCAAGGGGAAATCTTCCTCATTTCCCCCTTTCCTGTTAAAGGATCATTTTGACCAATTTATCCGCTTTAATTCGGGCAAATTTTTTCAGTAATTTTTGAACGGGTTCAGGATATTGGGAAAGCGCCTCTAACTCAGCATAATATTTTAATACATGAGTGTGTTGGCGAATATGCTCAAGTTCCTTTTCAACCTGCTCCCGCAATTTCTGCTTCGGATCGTGAATTAATAACCCATTTTCCGCATCCAAACGCCAAGCCCGAGGGTTTAAATTATTACCGGTCAATAAAATGTAGCGATTATCCACCCATACTCCTTTTAAATGGTAAGTGTTATCACCATCTTTCCATAAGCGAACCGTTAATCGCCCTTGTTCAATTTCTTGTTGAAACTTTTCACAAAAATGGCGCAGATTGCTTTCGTATAAATAAGGCAAAGCGCCCGCCATTTTAAACGGTTGTTCCGGTGGAATATAAAAATCGTTTGCTACTTTATCACCTACAATAATTTCTATTTTTTTTCCTGTTTCCAAGAGCGTGGCTATTTTGTTTTGCAAGGTACGGGGGAAATTAAAATACGGCGTGCAAATGACTAAATTTTCTTGCACCAGAGAAAAAAGCTCCTCGATGATTTGGTTTAATTCATTGTTTGATGCGCCTAAACCAAATAAAGGTGAAATGCTTAAAACTTCGGAAAAACTAACCGCACTTTCTACGTTGTATTCAGCGTGATTGGCTAAATTTTTACGATAAGCACGAATAGCAGATCGGATCTCTTTCGTGCGAGGGCGGTTTGCTACATCAAGGGGATGAACCGCAGTGAAGTCCAATAAATAATCGTTAATAAAATTCACCATTGAATCCGCCAATCGGGCATTGGTGATTTTTTGGTAGCGATCGTAGCGATATTTCCCTTCTTGTTGTAAATACACGTTGTTGATACTCGCTCCACTGTAAAGCACCGTATCGTCAAAAACAAAACCTTTAATATGCAGCACACCGAATATTTCACGGGTATTAATCGGCACACCGAAAAACATATTCGGGTCTTCCGAAAGTTGATAGATTTGACGTTGTTCTACATACCAATCGGCATTGGTTGCGGATTTTTCTGCGCCTAATAAGTTGCGTTGTCCACGATGCCAATCCACAAGAATTTTGACATCTAATTCAGGGTGTTCTTGTTTTATACGATAAATTTCATCAAGAATCTCTTGCCCTGCTTCATCTTTTTGCCAGTAAAGTGCGGTGACATAAATACGTCTTTTCGCATTTCTAATTAATTCAATAATTTGTGCTTTAAATTCAACCGGACTAAACAAAAACTCAACCTGTGTTTTCTCTAAAGGTAAAAAAGGCAAATTTTGTAGCCTTTGCTCAGTGCGTTTTACTTTATTGATTAACATAATCTGTCTCTGCAATCTCTAGGGATGGGCTAGTTTACAATATTTCCTTTGAGGATTAATAGAAAAAAGGTTTTTTTTCGCTATAATGCTCACAAATTTTCGCCTTTTTTGACGAATTATTATCCAACTTCTCTTGAGTAATGCAATATGAATCATTCCCGCAAACCCACTTTCCAAACAAATTCCGGTAAATTTTTCCAAGAACGCAGCCCTAAACGTGAACCTTTCCGCCGAGCGGAAAATCATCAAAATGATGAAAAATACCGTCAAAATCGACCGCCCTTTAATAGAAAACGTGATAGCCAAAAAAGTGAGGCTCATTTTCAAACCGAAGTACGTGAACTGCGTGTTGAAGAACTTTCTTTAAGCAAAGCCCCTTCTTTTGCAAGAAATAATGAGCAAAATCAAGTGAGTGTCGTGGTAAAAAGTAGCGGTATTGCGTATAAGCCAAAAGAAAAGAAAACCGGTGCACTTTCACCGCGGGCTCCGGAAAAGATTAAGAAAAACCGGGCGGAAGAAATGAAAGTTTGCGGTGAAAATGCCTGTCTTGAATTGTTTGCACAGCGTCCGGAAAGCATTGTCCGCATTTGGGCAACGGTACAGATGTCTCATAAAATCGGGGAAATATTGCGCTATTTGGCGGCAAATAAAAAGGTGTACCATGTGGTGGGTAATGAAGAATTATCCTTAGTGAGCGGCACAGAGCATCACGGTGGCATTTGTATGTTGGTGAAAAAAACACGCCCGTTCACATTGCAAGGCTATTTGTCTGTTTCGCATAAAGAAGACATTTTAGTATTGTTGGATAAGGTGAATAATGCTCAAAATATCGGGGGGGTATTGCGTACTTGTGCCTTTTATGGTGTGAAAAATTTTGTCACGAATCAGTCTGAAAATCTATATTCTCCTACTGCGATGCGCATTGCGGAAGGAGGAGCGGAACATATTCGTTTGTTGGAATGTTGGGATACCGAATCGGCGTTGCAGCAACTTCGTCAGGCCGGATACCAAATTATTCATGTTGCTCAGGGTAAAAAAGGTATTCCTTTGACCCAAGTGCAATTTAATAAAAAAGTGGTATTTTTACTCAGTGAAACCGACACGGAGGATTTATACGAAAAACAAGATGTTAGCGTTTGTTTATCCTTAAGCAATCCACTCAAAAATGGATTAAATATTGCGGTAAACAACGGCATTTTGTTGGCAAAATGGTATTTTGATAAGTAAAAAGTGCGGTCAAAATGATCTGCCCCAAAAGTTATACTCATTTGGTGAGTTGAGCTGTAGTCCAACTTTTGGGGTACAGATCATTTATAGGTTACCCTTTTTTATGCGATTAATACATACCTTCACGCTCTTCACGTGTACTGATATAAATATTTTTTACTTGAGTATAAGCATCAAGCATCATTTTATGGGTTTCACGGCCGATACCGGATTGTTTATATCCCCCAAACGGTGCGCCTGCCGGTAAGCGGTTATAGCAGTTCACCCAAACCCGTCCTGTTTCAAGGGCACGGGAAACACGTAAGCAACGGTTGATATTTTGGCTCCAGATACCACCACCTAAACCGTATTCACTGTCATTTGCCATTTTAATAACTTCCTCTTCAGTTTTAAATTTAATGACGGTGGCAACAGGTCCAAAAATCTCTTCTTGTGCAATTTGAGCTTGATTATTCGGCGCTTCAATTAATGTTGGGGCTAAAAATTCTCCCTTATCCAAGCCGGTTTCCTGCAAGCGTTTTCCACCGGTAATAATGCGACATCCCTCTTGTTCCCCAATTTTGACGTATTTCAAGATCGTTTCTAATTGACCGGCATTCACTTGTGCCCCCATTTGGGTATCATCTTCCCAAGGCAAGCCAACTTTGACTTTCTTAAACTCTTCGGCTAATGCAGCGACGAATTTATCATAAATGCCCTCTTGAACAAAAATTCTAGAACCGGCACAACAGACCTGACCTTGATTGAATAAAATCCCTTTTTGTGCACCTTCTAATGCTTTATCAAACGGCATATCATCAAAGAAAATATTGGCTGATTTACCACCTAACTCAAGGGTTGCGGGAATGAGCATTTCGGCAGCAGCCACGGCAACATTCCGTCCAATGGCCGTTGAACCGGTAAAGGCTAATTTGTTAAATCCTTTGTGATGCAGCATATATTCTCCGGATTTACTGCCTCGTCCGGTAATGACATTTAATACACCTTTCGGTAACAAATGATTAATTTTTTGCACAAGAGATAATAGACTTAATGAAGTTGCACTGGAAGGATGAATGACGATCGTACAACCGGCTGCCAATGCAGGGGCGATTTTCCAAGCCGCCATTAGAAATGGGAAATTCCACGGAATAATTTGTCCCACAACACCGATAGGTTCACGCAGTACCACAGATAAATCTTCGCCATCCAGTTGATTTGCCGAACCTTCTTCTGAACGAATCACTCCGGCAAAATAACGGAAATGATCTGCGGCTAACGGAATATCTGCCGCTCTCGTTTCACGAATCGGTTTGCCGTTATCCAAAGTTTCTTGTAAGGCAAATAATTCTGCATTTTCATCAATCACATCGGCAATTTTATTTAATATCGCAGCCCGTTCTGTCACGGTTGTATGTCGCCAAGTTTTGAATGCTTGCTGTGCTGCAGTAACAGCTGCATCAACATCAGCATCCGTTGCATCAACAAATTTCGCAAGCTCTTCCCCGTTTGCAGGATTATGAGAGGAAAGTAGTTCGCCCCCCATTTTCCATTCACCATTAATGAATAAACCGTACTCTTGATCAAAAACATTCAGATTTTTTGCCATATGCCGCTCCTTTGATTGTCACTGTTAGCAAACTATTTTCGACTCTTTTATACAGAGCCAAGCGTATTACCGATATACACCGATAAATTTGAATAAAAATATAACCCAATTCTAAATTTTAGACGGTTATAAAGGACTAAGCTCAACACCAACTCAGCCCCTTTAATACTGATGCTATTCAGCCCAATATTTTTTCTTTGAGGTTTGCCCGATACCGGGATTAAAACTATTGGTTGGATCTAATTTTTTATAGAATTGATGTAATGGAGGTTTTGCTTCATATAAATGGCCGACATTGTGTTCTGCCGGGTATTGAGCACCTCGTTGATCCAGTAATTTCAACATATCATGTTCTAATTTTACGCAATCATAACCTTTCTTAACGATATAATCCTGATGGAATACATGACACATAAAGTGCCCATAATAGAGTTTATGGCTGATTTGTTCGTCCATTTCTTGAGGTAATTTTTCAAACCAGTCTTTATCATTGCGGCGCAATGCAATATCAAGAGCAACAATGTCTTCCACCTCTTTTTCATGGATAGCACGATAACGGACAGCGGCTGAAGCAACGGCAAAACGATGGAGCATAGCCGCCTGAGTTTCCACCGCATTACATTCAAAATATCCGCCTTTTTGAGGCTCGCTAAAATAATTTTTTAAGAAATGGCGGGCTTCCTCCACCCCTTTTCCCCCCATTTTTATAATTAAATGATGTTCATAGCGATCCCGATATTGCCATAAACTCTTCGGTAAGTGCGCCGGTAATATTTTGGATACGAATTGTAAGAATTTATCGCTTAAATGCGGTGGTAAAAAAGGGAGCTTCTTACTTAAGCGATCTACATTGGCTTTTAGGGAAAATAACTTAGGTAACCAATGCGTGCCAAATTTTTTAATCACCCAAAAAGTATCTTTTCCATAGCGGGCGGCAATATCAAAGGCATCCCGATGAATATATTCACCTGAAATCGGTAATTGTTCAAAATGCGCTAACATTTGTCGGCGAATATCGTTAAGCACATGGGTTTGGTTCGTTCCTAGGTAGAAAACCGCCGTTTCGCTTTCTAGGGGGAAGGTATCTAAACGCACGGCAAAAACGGCTAATTTACCCGCACAACCTGAGGCTTCATAATGACGGCTAGGGTCGGCATTAAAACGGGCCGGGGTGCTTTCATCTACTTGACGAACATGGTGGCAATAACGGTGGTCATGGCCTTTGCCACAATCTTGCACAATATCCTTTTGCTGATAATGATGAGCTTGTAAATTCGTTAAAATTTCTTCCGGGGTGGAGCCTAAATCAATACCAAGGTGATTTTTAAGTTCTAATTCACCTTGTTCGTTTAATTGCGCATAAAGTGACATTTCAGTATAAGCAGGGCCTCGTTGAACGAGTGCACCACCGGAGTTATTACAAATTCCCCCAATGACAGAGGCTCCAATACAAGAAGAACCAATCACCGAATGGGGTTCACGTCCATGAGGTTTTAGCTTATTTTCTAAATCATTTAAGGTTGAACCCGGTAGGCAAACGACTTGGGCGGCATTGTTAATCAATTGAATACCATCGATCCTCATAGCATTGATAATCACAATTTCACGATCGTAATTATTGCCGTTCGGGGTTGAGCCACCGGTTAAGCCTGTGTTGGCAGCTTGGTTAATAATAATCACATCCTGTTCTACACAGATTTTGAGCACCTGCCAAAACTCAAGTAAAGTGGCAGGTTTCACCACAGCCACGGCATTTCCCGAGCCAAAGCGGTATCCGCTGCGATAAGAGGCCGTTTTTGAAGGATCGGTGATAATGTATCGTGTGCCAACAATTTTTGTCAGTTGAGAAATTAATTGATTCATCATGCGTTGTAATCGGTATGTTAAAAAGTCGTTGTTATTTTATATACGCCAATGAAAAATTATGCCAGTACTAAAAAATGATTCTGTGACAAAGATCACAGGAAAAGTGCGGTTAAAATTGCTGCATTTTTTCAAGCAAAATAGTGCTATAATCAACGCCAATGAGAAGTCTATAAAAAGGAGCCGAAGATGGCAATTTTAGTCACCGGTGGTGCGGGATATATTGGTTCGCACACAGTTGTTGAATTATTAAATGCAGGCAAAGAGGTGGTGGTATTGGACAACCTTTGCAATTCCTCACCGAAGTCCCTTGAGCGAGTTAAACAAATCACCGGTAAAAGCGTTAAATTTTACGAAGGCGATATTTTAGATCGTGCATTACTGCAAAAAGTTTTTGCTGAAAATGCCATTCATTCCGTTATTCACTTTGCCGGTTTAAAAGCGGTGGGTGAAAGTGTGCAAAAACCGGCGGAATATTATATGAATAACGTTGCCGGTACGCTGGTGCTGTTGCAAGAAATGAAAAAAGCAAAGGTATGGAACTTTGTTTTTAGCTCTTCTGCAACCGTTTATGGTGATCCGAAAATCATTCCAATTACCGAAGATTGCGAAGTGGGCGGCACAACCAATCCTTATGGCACATCAAAATATATGGTGGAGCAAATTCTAAGGGATGTGGCAAAAGCCGAACCGCAATTTAGTATGACGATTTTACGCTATTTTAATCCGGTGGGGGCGCATTCAAGCGGTTTGATTGGTGAAGATCCAAACGGTATTCCGAATAATTTATTGCCTTATATTAGCCAAGTGGCGATTGGTAAACTAGCACAGCTTTCGGTTTTTGGTAGTGATTATGACACGCATGATGGCACCGGCGTGCGTGATTACATTCACGTGGTGGATTTAGCTATCGGGCATTTGAAAGCCCTTCAGCGTCACGAAGAGGATGCCGGGTTACACATTTATAATCTTGGCACAGGGCAAGGTTATTCGGTGTTAGATATGGTGAAAGCCTTTGAAAAAGCCAATAATATTGAGATTTCTTATAAGCTGGTGGATCGCCGTCCGGGTGATATCGCCACTTGTTATTCCGATCCAAGTTTAGCGGCAAAAGAACTAGGTTGGCGTGCTGAACGTAATCTGGAGCAAATGATGAAAGATACGTGGAATTGGCAAAAAAATAATCCGCAAGGATATAAGGATTAATTTTTCTAAAAATTCTTTATGGTGGCACGGCAGCCAACGCTGTGCCACGAAAACATAACTAAAATTGACCGCACTTTTTATGCCAAACTCGCTTTTTTCCCAAATTTTTACACGTCAGATGCTGATTTGCGTGTTCACCGGTTTTAGCTCCGGTTTACCGCTCTTTGTGCTATTGCAAATGTTACCGGTATGGCTAACCGATAAGCAGCTTTCTGTGGAATTAATCGGGGCGGTGACAGGCGTTATGTTGCCTTACGGCTTAAAATTTTTATGGGCGCCGTTGTTAGATCGCTATTTTCCCAGTTTTTTAGGCCGCCGCCGAAGTTGGCTTTTAATTTCTCAAGTGATCTTATTGATTTTACTTTATATTATTAGCCTTTTTGATCCTCTCTCACAATTGACGGTGGTAGCGAATATTGCATTGCTGATTGCCTTTTTTTCTGCCACACAAGATATTGTGCTTGATGCTTACCGCCGTGAAATTTTAAGTGACCATGAACTAGGCTTAGGCAACACCATCCATATTAATGCCTATCGTATTGCCGGTTTAATTCCCGGTGGGCTTTCTCTTTATCTGGCTACAATTTACCCTTGGGAAACGGTGTTTTTATGGACGGCACTTTGTATGCTGGCAGGGATTTTTATGACGTTATTTCTCGCCAAAGAACCCAAGATTGATACGCCGCAACACAATCAGCCTTTTTATCAAACCTTTTGGATTCCTTTGCAAGAATTTTTCCAACGTAAAGGTGTGGCACAAGGGCTCGGTTTTTTACTGTTTTTGTTTTTATATAAATTTGGCGATTCCTTTGCCACCACGCTTCAAACCAAATTCATTTACGACATAGGATTTGGCAAAGAAGACATTGCATTGGTGGTGAAAAGCACTTCTCTTTGGGCAAGCATTTTATCCGGGCTTGCGGGAGGCGTGATTATGCTAAAACTCGGCATTAACCGAGCATTATGGTTATTTGGTTTTGTGCAAATGGTCACCATTGGCGGTTTTATTTGGTTGGCAAAATTTGGTCATTTTGACAGCATCAGTTCTACCGAATTATGGCGATTAGGTTTTGTTATTGCTGCTGAATATATTGGTGTAGGGCTTGGCACCGCAGCCTTTGTGGCCTTTATGGCGCGTGAAACCAACCCGCTTTATACTGCCACCCAACTGGCACTGTTTACCAGCCTCTCCGCTTTACCCAGCAAAGGGTTAGGTATGCTTTCTGGCTATGTAGTGGGGGCAGTAGGCTATTATGATTATTTTTGGCTATGCTTATTTTTAGCCCTTCCAGGGATGATTTGCCTATATTGGGTCGCCCCTTGGAACGAGAAAAAATCTGCATAGTGGAAAAGTGCGCTCAAAAAGATAAAAAATTTGACCGCACTTCCCTTTATCAGTATCTTACCCAGGTTTATTTACATTGATTAATTTAATTGGAGATTTTTTATGAAAATTATTCTTTTGGGTGCACCGGGCGCAGGGAAGGGAACACAAGCACAGTTTATTATGAAAAAATTTGGTATTCCTCAAATTTCGACCGGTGATATGTTCCGTGCGGCCATTAAAGCCGGTACGGAGCTGGGCAAACAAGCAAAAGCATTAATGGATGAAGGAAAATTAGTCCCTGATGAGTTAACGGTAGCATTAGTCAAAGATCGCATTGCTCAGCCGGATTGTGCAAACGGTTTCCTGTTAGACGGTTTTCCTCGCACCATTCCACAAGCGGATGCCTTGAAAGAATCAGGTGTGAAAATTGACTATGTATTAGAGTTTGATGTGCCTGATGAGGTGATTGTTGAGCGTATGAGCGGTCGCCGTGTTCACCAAGCTTCCGGGCGTTCTTACCATATTGTTTATAACCCACCAAAAGTAGAAGGGAAAGACGATATTACCGGTGAAGATCTCATTATCCGTGCCGATGATAAACCGGAAACGGTATTGGATCGTTTAGCGGTCTATCACAAACAAACCCAACCGTTGGTGGATTATTATCAAGCTGAGGCGAAAGCGGGCAATACGCAATATTTCCGTTTGGATGGTACACAAAAGGTGGAAGCCGTCAGCCAAGAATTGGATAAAATCTTAGGTTAAAAATCCCAAAAATCCGACCGCACTTTAATTAAAAGTGCGGTCGTTTTCTTGCTTGTTTTCAATATTGACTTGGGGGGAAATATGAGTAAAAGAAAAAAAATCACCTTCACCCTCGCTACGATACTCGTTATCGCTGGCACAGGTGCACAAATTTATACCAATCATAAAGTGGATCAACTATTACAAAAATTTCCTTATTCTTTGGATAACCAAGCAACATTACAGATTACTGAAAGTAATAAAAACTTTTTTAGCCGTAATTTAATATTCAGTGTAAAAGATAATGATGAACAAAATGCTGAGATTATTTCCACTAAATTAACGACTTTACCTTTCTTTATTACGGCTGAATCCAAATTTTCCGATCAGTTTGTTCGAAAATTAAATAAAGATTTAAATATTACGATTGATAAAAATACCATTAATAGTAAATTTTCTCCGGTAGGTGATTATTTACAATCCCATATTTGGGCAGAATTTCGGGATTTTGCAAATAAATCCCAAGAATTATCAGTTTCATTAAATTTGTTAAATAATAGCAACGTTGAGTTAAAGGGAAATTTAACAGGTTTTAATTATAACAATGAGAGCAAGATAAAAAAACTTGAGGGAACAATTCATCTTGTTCCTGTTACACCACGTCAATATGATTTGGCTCATATTGAATTATTTGCTGAGACTGCCGATCTTGCATTATTAAATGGGGAAAATACAGGGTTACATTTAAAAAATGCTACCTATAAATTTGATAAGAAAGATCATTTGGAAAAACGTGATTTAATTACAAAATTTAGTAGTGATATTTTGCGTATCTCTAATAAAAATCGCACAACAGATGAAAGCCAAACCATATTTGGCGGTTTAAATATTACGCTGAATCAGAAAGGTGTACCAAGTGCGGTCAATTTTTATAATGAATTTAGAAAACTTGAAGCCGGCACTAATATTAAAGGTGGGATAGATCTGCTCATTGCTATCCTAACCCAAAATGATATTTTTGATGGTAAGCTTTCCGTTATTTCCGTAAATGCGCCAAAAAATCAAAAGCCTTATTTTAATTTACAAGATGGGGAATTGATACTGCAATTAAATAATCAAGACCTCACCAAAGTTGCAGCTAATTTCAAACTGAATGTTGCAAATGTTAAGCAAACCCCAGAGGAAGATTCCCAAAAGTGGGAAGCTAAAGAAGGAAAACTCAATATTCAATTAAATGATTATAATCTTGCTAATGAACTTGCATTTATTCCTTTTTGGTTGGATAGTTTAATGGCAAAAGAATTACCCATTAAAGATAATAAAAAATTCTTAATCCAAAAAGAAAAGTGGACAAAAGAATTTAATGGAAACTCAAATATTGATTTTTCATTAAGTGATTTAGTAGTAGCCAAAAATAAAGTTAATGAAATTTCATTTAAAATTAAGTATGAGTCATTAGAAAATGATCAATATGAGCAAAATATTTTTTTAACGGCTAATAAAATAGATTATATTGCGGAAAATATGCAAATAGAAAATCTATCTGTTTCTATTCCGTTAAAAGGAAATTATCATAAAGCTTATTTAGGCAATACATTTTGTACGAGTGGTTATTATAGTCAACTTTGTGGCGCATATTTGGCTAAGGAAACGCAGTTACGTTATTTTGAGAATAGATTAAAAGAGCTTGATTTTGCTTTAGATAATGCCGCTATTAGTTTTAATTTGGACACCTTACCTAAAACCAAATCCTATCCGGTAAAATTTGAAGCAAATGGAATATTAGCCAAACTGCAAGAAAGGGGGCTGTCATCTCAGGATTGGTCTTTCTCAGATAGAATAAAAGGTTTATTAACGATTTCATTTAATAAAGGATTAGTTGAAACATCCGATGAGAAAACAAATAACATTAAAGGGCATAGCTGGTTTTGGCAGACGATTCAAAATGAACTTAAACCTCAAAATACCATTCTCCCGATTTTTGTCGAAGAAGGTGAAAACTATGTGGCTAAATTTGAGAAAAATGACAACCGTTATTTCATTAACGGGAAGTCCTTGGAAGAAATCGAACAAGAAATATTGCGAGAAGAGAAACGTTCATTGGAAAATTCGTCAGAGAAATAATGAAGTTGCCCACAGAGATGTGGGCGTTTCTTTTTTTAAACTTGCAAAAACTGACTGCGCTTTTTCTTTACAAATAAGGAAATCGACCTAAAATACGGGCTTTTAACCCCACTTGCCCATGGGCAGGTGACTGACTTGAAATCAGAAAAAGAGTAAATTATGACAACCTCATTTAAGCCCGAATTACTTTCTCCTGCCGGTTCTTTAAAAAATATGCGCTATGCCTTTGCCTATGGGGCAGATGCAGTCTATGCCGGTCAGCCCCGTTATAGCTTACGGGTGCGTAACAACGAATTTAATCATGCGAATTTAAAAATCGGCATTGATGAAGCCCATGCCCTTGGCAAAAAGTTCTATGTGGTAGTGAATATTGCCCCGCACAATTCGAAATTGAAAACCTTTATTAAAGATTTACAACCGGTAATTGATATGGGGCCGGATGCCTTAATTATGTCTGATCCCGGTTTGATTATGTTAGTCCGTGAACATTTTCCTGATATGGATATTCATCTTTCCGTACAGGCTAATGCAGTAAACTGGGCAACGGTGAAGTTTTGGAAGCAAATGGGGCTTACTCGGGTTATTTTATCCCGTGAGCTTTCGTTAGATGAAATTGCTGAAATTCGTCGGCAAGTACCGGATATTGAACTCGAAATTTTTGTACACGGTGCTTTGTGTATGGCCTATTCCGGTCGTTGTTTGCTTTCCGGTTACATTAATAAACGGGATCCAAACCAAGGCACTTGCACAAATGCCTGCCGATGGGAATATAAAATGGAAGAGGGTACAATCGATGAGGTTGGAAACATTGTGCCAAAAATCGATCCTCACCAACAAATCGACGTCAAAAACGTTGCGCCCACACTGGGGGAAGGAAAGGTAACGGACAAAGTTTTCCTTTATACGGAATCACAAAAGCCCGATGAGCAAATGACCGCTTTTGAGGATGAACACGGCACTTATTTTATGAATTCAAAAGATTTGCGTGCCGTACAACATGTAGAAAAATTGACCGAGCTTGGTGTCCATTCCTTAAAAATTGAAGGCCGAACCAAATCTTTCTATTACTGTGCCCGTACCGCACAAGTGTATCGAAAAGCTATTGATGATGCGGCAGCAGGTAAACCTTTTGATGAAGGTTTAATGGATACTTTAGAATCCCTTGCTCACCGTGGTTACACCGAAGGGTTTTTACGCCGTCATACGCACGATGAATATCAAAATTATGAATACGGTTATTCGATTTCTGATCGTCAGCAATTTGTCGGTGAATTTACTGGAAAACGCAACGAGCAAGGCATGGCAGAAGTGGCGGTAAAAAATAAATTTTTACTGGGCGATGATGTGGAAATGATGACACCACAAGGCAATATCAATTTTAAAATAGAGAAAATGCTTAATCGGAAAAATGAGCCGATCGAGGCGGCATTAGGTGATGGGCATTTTGTCTTCTTAAATGTGCCGCAAGATATTGGTCTGGCATATGCGCTCTTAATGCGAAATTTGGTGGATGCGAATACACGTAACCCGCACAAATAAAATTGTAATATATTTGTTAAATAATGGTTGCATTTATTTTTAATTTGAGTATAATGAGCCCCATACCTGATTTGTTAATTCAACAACTCATAGTATGACTCCAAATAACTTTTACCCTTTCAGCTTTTGAAAGGGTCTTTTTTTATGTATATTGGGGCGGTGGGTAAAATCAAATATTTGTAGCTTAATTCTATTTGTCGTTTTCTCCCAAAGAGATCCATGGATCTTTTTTATAACCCGCAGTCCAAAACAAATAAGCATAAAATGTGCTTTAATCTTCGTGCTCTAATAATTATGCGGTATGATGTGGCACAGGGTTTATTTAAGGGTATACTTATGAAGCATCTACTCATCTTGCTTGCTTGTGTGCCGATTTTTACTTGGGCAAATCAGCAATCAATACCGATACAAAATGACTTTAGTCGTTTTCAACAGCAAACAAAAAATCAGCAGGAACAGCTCCAACAAATACAGCAACAACGTTGGCTCTCACGACATCAATATCAAGCAGAACAACAAGCGGATGTTTATGAGGATTTATCTCAAGTTTGCCTACCCTATAACGAAGTGCGGTTTGTTGGATTTCATTTAATTGATCCTTTACCTTTTTCCCCAAAAAAGAATGAGTGTTTAAATGAGGTGCGTTTAAATCGACTCAGTCAGGAACTTACTTCAGCCTATTTAGCTTTAGGCTATATTTATAATCCTTTTCAATTTGAAGATGATGGCTCCGGAAAACTGACGATGAGAGTAACAGAAGGGAAAATCAGTTTACTTTCCAGCAACAGTGACCGACTAAATTTTGCTATGCTTTTACCGAATAGTTTAGGTAAGCCATTAAATATTAAAGAGCTGGATCAGGCGTTGGATCAGGCAAATAAAATGCCTGGAAGCAAAGTGAGTGTTGATGTGCTACCTGCAAAGAGCGGTGAAATTGAGCTATCTTTTGTGAATGAAGAAAAATCCCGTGTAACCGGTTATGTTGGAATGGATAATTTTGCCTCAAAACGTTCAGGACGCTGGCAAGTGAAGGGGGGGGCTGAATATTGATAATCCTTTGGGACTTTCCGATAGCCTTTATTTTAATGTAAGCCACAGTTTGAAGTCTCATCACAATAATTTTAATCGCTCATTTTCATTTTTCCATACTATCCCCTATGGCTATTGGTCATTGAGTACCTTTGGTTCTTTTTCAGCGTTTAAATCTAATTTTCCATTACAGTATAATACTGTTGAACAAAAGGGGCATACTTGGCAAGCAGCATTGCGTACCGACTACACATTTCAACGTGATTCTAATTCAATTTCTAATCTTTATGCTCAGTTAGAAAGAATCAAAAGTAAAAGTTATTTTGCAGATAGTTTAATTTTGTTTCAAAGCCCTACATTAACAGCAGGTCAGATTGGTATTAATCATTTACAACTATTTTCTTATGGCTCATTGATGACCGATTTTAGTTATGAAAGAGGTTTAAAGTGGTGGAATGCGACATTAAATCAAGGGAGAGATCAGCCGGAAGGACAATTTAATCGTTGGCGGGCAGAATTACAATTTAGTGCTTTCTATCCAATTAAATCTCTGACGTTTCATCAATCAAGCCGTTTAATTGGACACTATAGTCATAACCATTTACCTGCTATCAAACAGGAAGAATTACTTGGGCGCTATGCTGTGCGTGGTTTTAATGATTTATCCTTGTCTGCGGAGAAAGGTATTGTTCTGCAAAATGATTTAGGTTGGTTATATCAATATCAGCAATGGCAGATTAAACCTTATTTAGGGATGGATATTGGCGTTCAGAAACCAATATTACCAGATGCCAATAGTCAAAAAGCGTTTGCTTATGTATTGGGGCTAAAAACATCTCATCCTCGTTGGTATATGCAATTAGAATGGGCAACAGGACGATTGTTTCAACAAAATCAAGTTATTCAAGAACGAAGTGTCAATGTGAATTGGAATATTATATTTTAATAAAATCAATAAGCTACATTCCTTTAATTAGTTATAACTTATTTGAAGTTAAAGGAAATAACAATATGTAAAAATTTGTGATATAGGTCACAAATTTACATTTCTCTTGAAAAAAGCCATCGGATTTTAATCATTGATGCTTAAAATATCCGGCACGCCAAATGGTGTGTGAATATTATCAGAAATACTCATAGAAACTGTTGGCAAAATAGGCAGTGAATAGCAATATTTGCTCACTTGGTCTTTATCTTTCTCATTTTGGATCGCTATCTATGCAAAAATTTTCTCTCTCTAAAATCGCAATTGGTTTATCAGCTTGCTATCTAACACAATTTAGCTATGCGGATATTCAAACCTCAAATAGCAATACACAAGTTACTCGTCAAAAAGGTGTGGAAATAGTGAATATTGCTGCGCCAAATCAATCAGGCTTATCTCATAATAAATATAATAAATTTAGGGGCTGACGTAGATTAGCCCTAAATTCCACACCATTTTCGCAACATTTTAAGTTGCTCTTTTGGTGTTCCAAAGTTAAACCGAAATTCACATTCCTTCAAGAATAAGGGAAAATTTTTTCGGTCGATTCCATTATATTTTCGGAGTATCCGCTTGGCTTGGCTCCAAAAATTTTCAATGCCGTTAAT
>NZ_MLHL01000005.1 GCF_002000545.1 Rodentibacter trehalosifermentans
ATGGTGTGATATTTAGGGATAATCTACTTCAGCCCCAAATTTTATATAAAGCAAGATTATTTATTAAAATTTAAGGTTTTTTATGAATAAAATGATACTGAGTAAAGTTTTACTTTTATATAGTGATTTTATATCATTCCTGGGTTCGCTTTTTATTGCATTATTCTTACTCTCTTTCTTTGGTGAAGAACAAATTTATTTTCCTATTGAAGATGTGGATGAGTATATAAAAATTCATTTATTTACGGCTTTAGTTTGTACTACTTGGTTCTGGATTCGGCTACGCCATTATACTTATAGAAAGCCTTTTTGGTTTGAGCTAAAAGAGATTTTTAGAACTTTATTAATATTCTTCATTATTGAATTGTCAATTATTGCATTATCTAAGCTTTATGTTTCAAGAACATTTTGGATTTTAACGTGGTCTATTATCTTTGTTTTACTGCCTATAGTTCGGGTTCTTTTAAAAAAATTGCTAATTAAGTCAAACTGGTATAAAAAGGATACTGTTATTATTGGAACAGGTGAGAATGCAAAGAAAGTATGTAAAGCATTAACCGATGAATCTTATCTAGGGTTTAATCTACGTTATTTTATATCCTCTGATCAAGTTAAAAAGGATGATATAAAAAATATTTTTATTATTAATGTTCAAGATCAGGATTTATTAAAATTATTAGATGTAGATAGAACAAATACACAGTTTATTTTAGCGTTAGATAATGAAGCTCGCTTAGATTTCTGGTTGAGATATTTGGCAAAAAATAAATGTAGAACAGTTTCAGTTATTCCTAATATTCGTGGTATCCCATTATATGGTACTGATATGTTATTTTTATTTAGCCACGAAATGTTATTATTACGTATCAACAATAATCTTACTAAACGATCCTCTCGTATTTTAAAACGAACAGTGGATATCGTTGGATCGTTTTTAATTATTACCGCACTTTTGCCACTATTATTAATTTTGTATTTTTTAATTAAAAAAGATGGCGGTAATGCTATTTATGGGCACCCAAGAATCGGTCGAAATGGTAAAACATTTAAATGTTTGAAATTTAGATCAATGGTAGTTAATTCAAAAGAGGTGCTAGAAGAATTACTAGCGAATGATCCTAAAGCAAGAACGGAATGGGAAAAAGATTTTAAATTAAAAAATGATCCACGAATTACAAAAGTTGGCGCTTTTCTTCGTAAAACAAGTTTAGATGAACTTCCTCAACTTTTTAATGTGCTAAAAGGTGAAATGAGCCTTGTTGGTCCAAGACCTATCGTTCAAGAGGAACTAGAACGCTACGAAGAGAATGTTGATTATTATCTCATGGCTAAACCTGGCATGACCGGGCTTTGGCAAGTAAGTGGTCGTAATGACGTTGATTATGATACGCGCGTTTATTTTGATGCATGGTATGTCAAAAATTGGTCGTTATGGAATGATGTTGCTATTTTATTTAAGACCGTCAATGTTGTTTTAAAAAGAGATGGGGCCTATTAAAAAATTTATGAAAATTTTCATCACAGGCGGTGCCGGCTTTATAGGGTCTGCAGTTGTTCGCCATATTATTGAAAATACGCAAGATAGCGTAGTTAATGTTGATAAATTGACTTATGCGGGTAATTTGGAATCGCTCGAATCGGTGAAAAATAGCCCACGCTATGCTTTTGAGCAAGTGGATATTTGCGATGCGAAAGCACTCGCTCGAGTGTTTGAACAACATCAGCCTGATGCGGTTATGCACTTGGCGGCCGAAAGTCATGTCGATCGTTCCATTGATGGACCGGCTGCCTTTATTGAAACCAATATTGTCGGCACTTATACTTTGTTGGAAGCCGCTCGTGCTTATTGGAATGGTTTAAGCGATGAGAAAAAATCGGCATTCCGTTTCCACCATATTTCAACGGATGAAGTTTACGGTGATTTAGAGGGGACGAATGATCTCTTTACTGAAACTAAACCTTATGCTCCTTCTAGCCCTTATTCGGCTTCTAAAGCTTCAAGCGATCACCTCGTTCGTGCGTGGTTGCGTACTTATGGATTGCCAACTATTGTCACCAATTGCTCTAACAACTATGGTCCTTTCCATTTCCCTGAAAAATTGATCCCATTGATGATCTTAAATGCCCTAGAGGGAAAACCACTCCCAGTTTATGGCAATGGTCAGCAGATTCGTGATTGGTTATTTGTGGAAGATCACGCCCGTGCGTTATACAAAGTGGTAACAGAAGGAAAAGTAGGGGAGACTTACAACATTGGCGGGCACAATGAAAAAGCCAATATTGATGTTGTTCGTACGATCTGTGCTTTATTAGAAGAGTTAGTGCCCAATAAACCTGCCGGCGTAGCGAAATATGAAGATTTAATTACCTATGTGAAAGATCGCCTGGGTCATGATGTTCGTTATGCCATTGATGCCACAAAAATTGGTCGTGAATTAGGTTGGAAACCACAAGAAACCTTTGAATCCGGCATTCGTAAAACCGTCGAATGGTATCTTAATAATAAAAAATGGTGGAGCCGAGTGTTGGATGGTTCTTACAGTCGTGAACGCTTAGGCAATCAATAATTTCTAAGCCGTCAGATTTTGGATTTATAAAAATACCGTAAATTTGACCGCTCTTTTGAAAGTATTATTATGAAAGGTATTATTCTTGCAGGCGGTTCTGGCACCCGCCTTTATCCTATCACCCGTGGTGTATCAAAGCAGCTTCTGCCTGTGTATGATAAACCGATGATTTATTATCCGCTTTCTGTCTTAATGTTGGCAGGGATTCGTGATATTTTGATTATCACCACACCTGAAGATAACGAAAGTTTTAAACGTTTGTTAGGTGATGGTTCTGATTTTGGTGTGAACTTGCACTATGCGATTCAACCGAGCCCGGATGGTTTGGCGCAAGCATTTCTAATTGGTGAAGAATTTATTAATGGCGATAGCTGTTGCTTAGTATTGGGTGACAATATTTTCTATGGGCAGCATTTTTCACAAATGTTGCAAGAAGCCGTTGCGCAACCGCATGGTGCAACGGTATTTGGCTATTTAGTGAAAGATCCGGAACGTTTCGGTGTGGTTGAATTTGATGAAAATTTCAAAGCAGTTTCGATTGAAGAAAAACCGGCACAACCAAAATCAAATTATGCAGTAACAGGGTTATATTTCTATGATAATCGTGTGGTTGAGTTTGCCAAACAAGTGAAACTTTCAGCACGGGGGGAGCTTGAAATTACCACACTAAATGAAATGTATCTCAAAGATGGCTCATTGAATGTACAGTTACTTGGACGTGGTTTTGCCTGGTTAGATACCGGCACACACGAAAGCTTACATGAAGCGGCCTCTTTTGTTCGCACTATTGAAAATGTGCAAGGCTTGCAAGTGGCCTGTTTAGAAGAAATTGCATGGCGAAATGGTTGGTTGAGTTCTGAACACATCGAAAAACTCGCTAATTCCCTGGCGAAAAATGAATATGGGCAATATTTGCTTCGCTTAATCAAAGAGGGCAGATAAATGGCAAAATTTTTGATTACTGGTGCAAAGGGGCAAGTGGGGTATTGTTTAACCCAACAGCTGCAAGGCAAGCATGAAATTTTAGCCGTTGATCGTGATGAATTGGATATTACCGATCAAAGTGCGGTGAAAAAAACGATCGAAAATTTTCGCCCGGATATCATTATCAATGCTGCAGCACATACCGCTGTGGATAAAGCTGAGACCGAGGTTGAACTTTCTGAAGCCATTAATGTGAAAGGCCCGCAATATTTAGCGGAGGCTGCCAAAAATGTTGGTGCGGCGATTTTGCATATTTCAACGGACTATGTGTTTGACGGTCAGCAAAAAGGTAAATATAAAGAAACCGATGCGACTGATCCACAAGGCGTGTATGGCAAAACGAAATTAGCAGGGGAGCAAGCGGTTGTAAAAGCGAACGATAAATTTATTGTCCTGCGGACCGCTTGGGTATTTGGGGAACACGGCAATAATTTTGTGAAAACGATGCTACGTTTAGCCAAAACACGGGATACGTTAGGGGTAGTCGCCGATCAAATCGGTGGCCCAACCTATGCGGGTGATATTGCCACGGCTCTTATTCAGATCGCAGAAAGAATTATCTCAGGTGAAGATATCCAATATGGTATTTATCATTTCTCAGGTGCGCCTTATGTGAGCTGGTATGATTTCGCCAAAGCAATTTTTGACGAGGCAGTTTCACAAAAACAGTTAGAAAAAAAACCTTGGGTTAATGCAATCAGTACGGCAGATTACCCGACACCAGCCAAGCGTCCAGCGAATTCTTGTTTAGATTTGACTAAAATTCAGCAGACTTTCGGTATAACACCAAGTGATTGGAAAAAAGCGTTAAAAAATATTAAAGCTTACACAGAGTAAAAGAGTAAAAATATGCTTGAAAAAATAGAACGTCTTATTGACGAAATTAACAAAGTCCATCTCGCTTTTTCAAAGGATTATTTTGAAACAGATAAAATCGAAAAAGTGAATTTAAAACATACATTGTCAAAAGTACCCGCCGAGCATATTTTATCTTATCGTCTTAACTTACATGAATCGATCAATGATTATTTATATCGTGCAGATTTATATGATGTGCCTTATTTTTATCGGGTAAAAACATCGGAGTCTATTTTAGATAAAATTGAGCGATTTAAACAGCGTAGTGAAGGTTATCCTGTTAATAGTATTTTAAATGATATTTTTGGCGCACGGATTATTGTTTCTTCTGATGATATTGCCCAAGTAATCGCGCAATTAGATCATTGGAAAGAGAAATATGGTTTAAAAAATTGGTATTTACGAGATCAAGATGAATATGTAGGAATTCATCTCTATTTTAAAAATGCCAGTAATTTTTATTATCCTTGGGAGTTACAAATCTGGGATAAAAAAGATGCAGAAAAAAACATTCAAAGCCATCGAAAATATAAGAGAAATTTTGTAAAAAATAAGGATTCACAATGAAAGTCATTGATACCAAAATCCCTGATGTGAAATTATTAGAACCGCAGGTATTCGGTGACGATCGTGGTTTTTTTATGGAAACCTTCCGTGATGAATGGTTTAGAGAAAATGTGGCAGATCGCACCTTTGTGCAAGAAAATCATTCAAAATCGATTAAAGGGGTATTGCGTGGTTTGCATTATCAAACAGAAAATACCCAGGGTAAGTTAGTTCGAGTGGTATCCGGTGCGGTATTTGATGTGGCGGTGGATATGCGGGAACATTCACCCACTTTTGGACAGTGGGTCGGAGAGATTCTCTCTGCGGAAAATAAGTGTCAATTATGGGTGCCTGAAGGCTTTGCCCATGGTTTTTATGTACTGACGGATGAGGCCGAATTTACCTATAAATGCACGGACTACTATAATCCAAAAGCAGAGCACTCACTGATTTGGAATGATGAATGCGTGGATATTGACTGGCCTCTTGAAGGGGAACCGAGTTTGTCAGCAAAGGATTTAGCCGGCAAAAAATTAATGGAAGCCGTGAAATTTAAATAAATTTTAGGTTTAAAAGGATAAAAACTGGTATAGTTCGCTAACTGGTTTTTTCTTTTATAAGGGGAGTTAAAAAATGGAGATTATGCTTTCTTATAGCCCGGCATCAGCGAGCTGGGGAAAAGGGGCGATACTAAGTTTTAATGGTGATGAAGCGGTTATTCACTTAAAAAATCATGAAAAAAACGACCGCACTTTGGTGCAACGAGCCGCACGCAAGCTACGTGGACAAGGTATCAAAGAAGTAGAATTAGTCGGTGAGGAATGGAATTTAGATTTTTGCTGGGCATTTTATCAAGGGTTTTACACGGCAAAACAAGATTATGCCATTGAGTTTCCGCATTTAGACCATGATTTACAAGATGAATTGTTAGCCCGTATTGAATGTAGCGATTTTGTTCGAGAAGTAATTAATGAGCCGGCGCAAACACTTACGCCAATGAAATTGGCTGAACGTGCAGCAACGTTTATTACGGCTCAAGCAGAACATTATTCGGAAAAAAGTGCGGTCAGTTTTCAGATTATTTCTGGGAAAGCATTGGAAACTCAAGGTTATCAAGGCATTTGGACAGTGGGCAAAGGTTCGGCGAATGTTCCTGCCATGTTGCAGTTAGATTTCAATCCGACACAAGATCCGAATGCACCGGTGTTGGCTTGTTTGGTGGGGAAAGGCATCACTTTTGATAGTGGTGGGTATAGTATCAAACCCAGCGATGGGATGAGCACGATGCGCACGGATATGGGCGGTGCAGCGTTATTAACCGGCGCTTTAGGTTTGGCGATTGCGCGCGGATTAACGCAACGTGTGAAGCTCTATTTATGCTGTGCTGAAAATTTAGTGAGTAGTAATGCCTTCAAATTAGGCGATATTATTACCTATAGAAACGGGGTGACCGCAGAGATTTTAAATACCGATGCCGAAGGGCGTTTGGTGTTAGCAGATGGGTTAATTGAAGCCGATAATCAACACCCAGAGTTGATAATTGATTGTGCCACATTAACCGGTGCGGCAAAGGTGGCGGTAGGGAATGATTACCATTCGGTACTGACAATGGATGATGAGCTTGCAGCAGCACTTTTTCACTCGGCTCAAGCTGAGAATGAACCCTTTTGGCGTTTGCCTTTTGAGGAATTTCATCGTTCACAAATTAGTTCTTCCTTTGCGGATATTGCCAATATTGGGACGGTGCCTGTGGGGGCTGGGGCGAGTACCGCCACCGCATTTCTTTCCTATTTTGTGAAGAATTATCAACAAAGTTGGTTGCACATTGATTGTTCTGCGACTTATCGTAAATCTGCGAGTGATTTATGGGCGGTTGGCGCAACAGGTATTGGGGTACAAACATTAGCGAATTTATTGTTGTCAAAATCAGAAAAGTGAGGATGAATATGACAGAAAGAACACTTTCCATTATTAAACCTGATGCAGTGAGACGTAACCTTATCGGGGCAATTTTAGCGCGCTTTGAGCAAAGTGGGTTCAAAATCGTGGCGACAAAAATGGTACATTTAACGAAAGCGCAAGCTGAAGGGTTCTATGCCGAACATCAAGGCAAGGTGTTTTTTGAATCATTAGTGGATTATATGACATCGGCACCAGTGGTGGTTTCGGTATTGGAGAAAGAAAATGCGGTGAAAGACTACCGCACATTGATTGGTGCAACAAACCCGGAAAACGCAGAGGAAGGCACAATTCGCAAGGACTTTGCATTAAGTCAAACTGAAAATTCCGTGCATGGTTCAGACAGTGTAGAAAGTGCAAATCGTGAAATTGCCTATTTTTTTGCAGATTCGGAAATTTGTGAATATTAATTTCGTTGAAAAAATGAATGAAGCGCTTATAATAAAAGCACCTAGATGCCCGTCTAGGTGCTTTAAGGTAAATGATCTGCTATAAACCAGTAGTACTACTAACTAGTAGTAAACAGAGCAGAACAATAATACTCAATCGCAAATAGCGTTTCATATTATCTCCTTGATGAGATGAATCACAAGGTCTGCAACAAGCCCACTAGCTGCTACTGGTGGGCCTGTTAGCAGACCCACCTAGTCTAAGCTCTCACTTAAACCGTCAATATTCTACCAATCTTTCTTTTCGGATACTCTATTTATTTACAATATCTAGTTTTTAGATAAAAAATAGCGAGTGTAAAAACTCGCTATTTCTCTTTTGGTTTTCTTATAAACCAATCACCGCAAATAATACCCAAACAGTATAAATGGTTGCTAAACCATAGAAGATAAAGCCACCTGCCGGCACATGGATTTTAAGATCGTGCATTCCGTGGTGAATTCGGTGTAAACCGCACCACATAGGGAAAATAGTGAGCACGAGAATCACCAGTTTACCGATCCAAGAATAGGCAAAAGTGACTAAGTTTGCCGGATCGATTAAACCAAAGGGGAGTAATAACCCTAAAATTAAAATCACCACAGGAAAGAAAATGGCACTTACAGTCCCCCCAGCACCGAAAAGTAACCATACCGGTGGTTCGCCAGAGCGTTTTGGATTTTTATCAACCATTTTTTCTCTCCCTTAGAGATAAACTAAAATTAATGCAACCACGCTGATAAGCGCAGTGACCGCCCAAAGTGCATTTCTGATGACATGATGTGGTAAACGCTCATTTTTAACAATGATGTTCATCACTTTTGGTGTCATTAAGAAATAGGTGACGGTATGGTAAAGCGTAGCGACCAGTGTCAGAATATTTAAGATCACCACAATTGGGTTTCTTAAAAATTGAATAAAACTCCAAACGCCGTGTCCTGGAATAGGATTACTGGCGAGGCAGAGTACGCCATAAAGCAGAACAATACAGAACCACACGGCAAAGATTGAAGTGGCTTCACGCAGCATATAGGCTTTGTAGAAGTCTAATTTTTGCCACCAAGTAGCCGTCATTGGGCGAACATATTTTTTGCGTTTACTTACAGTTACTGACATTTTTCCCCCTTAGCCTTTTGGTTTTAGCATCGAGATAACATAATCTTTGGCACTTTCCACTTTACCTTGGTTAATTGCAGAAGCCGGATCCACATGTTTTGGACAGACTTCAGAGCAATAACCCACGAAAGTACAGCTCCACACCCCATTTTTACCGTTTAACAATGGCATACGTTGTGCTTTTCCGTGGTCACGGTTATCAAGATTATAACGATGTGCCATGGTAATGGCGGCAGGTCCTAAGAACTCTGGGTTTAAACCAAATTGCGGGCAAGCAGCATAACATAACCCACAGTTGATACACATAGAGAAAGTACGGTATTTTTCAAGCTGTGCCGGAGTTTGTTTTGTACGGCTTTTCGCCAACTCTGCCGAAGGATGAGGTTTGCCATCTAATGGTGGTGCTTCATTGCCGATAATATAAGGTTTGATCGCTTCCAAACTTTCAATAAAGTGGCTTAAATCCACCACCAAATCCCGTTCAATTGGGAAGTTGGCTAATGGCTCAATACGCATATGACCACTGTAATCACGCAAGAAGGTTTTACAAGCCAGTTTTGGTTTATTGTTAACCATCATTCCGCAAGAACCGCAGATCGCCATACGGCAAGACCAACGATAAGAAAGGGAAGGTTCAAGTTTATCTTTAATATAACCTAACGCATCAAGTAAGGACGTTTGGTTGTCATAAGGCACTTGATAAGTGCTTAAGTGCGGTTCTTTATCGCTTTCTGGATTGTAGCGTAAGATTTCCACATTCATTACTGGTGAATTAGACATTTGCTTGCTCCTTAGCTTTCGCAGCCGCTTCTTGAGCTTCTGCTTCCGCACCGTAAACACGTTTTGCAGGTTGAGATTTGGTAATTTTTACCGGGCTGTATTCAATGCGCGGTGCGCCATTCTCATTGTAGAAAGCAAGGGTGTGTTTTAAATAATTCACATCATCGCGTTCGGTGTAATCCAAGCGTTGATGCGCCCCACGAGATTCTTTACGTTCAATCGCAGAATTCGCAATAGATTGTGCCACATCAAGGATATAACCCAATTCAACGGTGTAAAGGACATCGGTGTTGAACACACTGGAATTGTCTGCAACACGAATACGTTTATAACGTTCTTTTAATTCAGCGATTTTATCCACGGCTTTTTGCATGCTTGCTTGGTCACGGTAGATACCACAACCTTCTTCCATCACGGTACCCATTTCATCACGGATTTCGGACCAAGATTCGTTACCTTCTTGTTTGCAAAGGGCATCTAAACGGGCAACCACATCTTTTGCTTGAGCATCGACCGCACTTTGATTCGCCGGTTGGGCTTCAACGGCACGTTGTGCGGCATATTCACCGGCCACACGACCAAGAACCAAAAGCTCGGCAAGAGAGTTAGAACCTAAACGGTTTGCGCCATGTAAGCCTGAAGAGGCACATTCCCCCACAGCAAATAAGCCTTTAATACGGGTTTCACTGTTGAAATCCACCTCGATACCGCCCATGGTATAGTGAACAACAGGACGAACCGGAATCGGTTCATTCACCGGGTTAACCCCTTCGTACGCATTGGATAATTCGCAAATAAATGGAAGACGTTCAAGCAAATATTTCTCACCAAGGTGACGTAAGTCAAGATGAACCACATCCACCCCTTTGGCAGTTTTTAACGTATTGCCTTTTTTCCATTCTTGCCAGAAAGCTTGGGAAACTTTATCACGAGGCCCCAATTCCATGTATTTATTTTCCGGTTTGCCGATTGGGGTTTCCGGTCCAAGACCATAATCTTGAAGGTAACGATAGCCGTCTTTATTGACTAAAATACCGCCTTCACCACGGCATCCTTCCGTCATCAAAATACCGGTATTCGGTAAGCCGGTCGGATGATATTGTACAAACTCCATATCACGCAGTGGCACACCGTGACGATAAGCCATTGATAAACCATCACCGGTCACAATGCCACCATTGGTGTTGAATTTAAAGGCACGGCAACCACCGCCGGTGGCGATCACAACGGCATTCGCATTAATTTGAACCAATGTCCCTTCCATCATATTCATCGCAACCATACCACGAGCATGACCGTCATCCACTAAAATATCTAAGACAAAATGTTCATCAAAGCGTTGAATTTGAGGGAACTGTGTTGAAGTTTGGAAAAGGGTATGTAACAAGTGGAAACCGGTTTTATCCGCAGCGAACCAAGTACGCTCGATTTTCATTCCACCAAAGCGACGGACATTCACATCGCCATCGGCTTTACGGCTCCATGGACAACCCCAACGTTCTAACTGGGTCATTTCTACCGGAGAATGCTCAACGAAGTATTCCACCACATCTTGTTCGCATAGCCAGTCACCACCGGCTACGGTATCCTGGAAGTGCTTATCATAAGAATCTTCTTCTTTTATAACGGCTGCTGCACCGCCCTCTGCCGCCACAGTATGGCTACGCATTGGATACACTTTTGAAACTAATGCAATTTTTAAGTTAGGATTTGCTTCTGCTGCTGCAATTGCTGCCCGTAAACCGCCACCACCTGCACCAACAATCGCAATATCGACATTAACTGTTTGCACGATATCCTCCAATCTATAGAAAGTAAAAAAATAAAACACCCTAAAGGGGTGAGCCATTGTGCCACTTTTTTACAAATTAATAACCTTTTTTTCAGTGGAATTTCGGATAAATTACTCATTTTGTGATCTACCTCAAAAAAGTTAATTTGTCTAAGTAAATCAAATGAGAAGGTTTTTTATTTGAGAGACATTACAGAAAAATAGTAAAGTTGAGTTGGTGAATTGACTCGTTTAAAATCACAGAATTGATGATAAAAACAGAGAAAAAAATGACCGCACTTTCCCTTGAACCAACCTTATGGCAACCTTCTGCTTCCATTGATAATTTACTGGCTAGAGCCAAAATTATGGCGGATATTCGCCGCTTTTTTACTGATCGGGGTTTACTTGAAGTGGAAACCCCCGTGCTTAGTGAATTTGGCGTGACCGATCTTCATCTTTCGACCTTTAACACCGAATTTATCGCTCCTTTTAATGAATTATCAAAAACACTTTGGCTTTCCACCAGCCCTGAATATCATATGAAGCGTTTATTGGCGGCAGGCAGTGGACCGATTTTTCAAATCAGCAAAGTTTTTCGTAATGAAGAAGCCGGCAATCGTCATAATCCGGAATTTACCATGTTGGAATGGTATCGACCGCATTTTGATATGTATCGCTTGATTAATGAAGTGGATGACTTACTTCAACAAATTCTTGATTGTAAACCGGCAGAGAGTATGAGTTATCAGTTTGCTTTTCAAGAATATGTGGGGCTTGATCCCCTTTCTGCCAGTCGTAAAGAATTAGTCGAGGTTGCCCATCAACACCACTTTATGGCAGAAGAGGACGAGGAGCGTGATACCTTATTACAGTTTTTATTTAGTGAGGTGGTCGAGCCTCAAATTGGGCAAGATGCACCGGTGGCGATTTATCATTTTCCTTCCTCACAGGCGGCGTTGGCGCAATTAAGTATGGAAGATCAACGAGTGGCTGAACGCTTTGAGTTTTACTACAAAGGTTTAGAGTTGGCGAATGGTTTCCATGAATTAACGGATGTCAGCGAACAACGCCGTCGTTTTGAGCAAGATAATCGTCAGCGTGAAAAACTCGGTTTGCCAACACGGGCAATTGATGAACGTTTTCTCAGCGCCTTGCAAGCAGGTATACCCAATACATCGGGGGTTGCCTTGGGCGTTGATCGCCTCATTATGCTAGCCTTAAAGGCAGCTCATATTAAAGAAGTGATCGCTTTTTCCATTGAAAATGCCTAATTTTTCTCATAAGTGCGGTTAAAAAATAAGATGTTTTTTTAACCGCACTTTGATCTAGATAAAAATTACCTAATTTAGTGTTTAAAAAATCGTTATCTCGATCACATTTCTAAAAACATTTCTTTGAATTTCATTGTATTAAGGCATATTATGCGCGCCAAATTTATCAGGAGTTTTCCTGAAAGATTGAGATTTAATCTGTATTTTATCTTTTTTTAAGGTATTCATTATGAAAAAAACAAAATGGAACAAATTTGATGCGGCGTGGATGTTAAATTTATTCGGCACGGCAGTTGGGGCGGGGGTCCTTTTTCTACCGATTAACGCAGGAATGGGCGGCTTTTGGCCACTGGTGGTTATGGCAATTTTAGTCGGACCAATGACCTATTTTGCCCACCGAGGGCTAGCCTATTTTGTCCTTTCTTCTAAAAATCCGGGAAGTGATATTACTGAAGTGGTGGAAGAGCATTTTGGTAAAACAGCCGGTAAATTAATTACGCTACTTTATTTTTTCGCTATTTTCCCTATTTTATTAATTTACGGTAACGGCATCACCAACACCGTCGATTCTTTTATTGTCAATCAATTGGGGATGGCATCGCCTAATCGTGCATTGCTTTCTTTTGTCTTAATTGCGCTCTTAATTTCAGTGATGCTTTTTAATGAAAAAGTGATGCTGAAAATTACAGAATTGTTGGTTTATCCTCTTGTGCTTATTTTATTCGCACTATCCATTTATCTCATTCCTGAATGGAACGGAGCAATGTTGCATGAAATGCCAACAGTAGGTGGTTTTATCACCACATTATGGGTGACGATTCCGGTTTTAGTGTTCTCTTTCAACCACTCTCCGGCGATTTCTTCCTTTGCTTGTTCACAATATCGTGAATATAAAGCGTTTGACCGTGCAGAACGTCATATTGAACACACAGAAAAAGGCACATCAACCATTTTGCTTGTTTTTGTGATGTTCTTCGTGTTTAGCTGTGTACTAACCTTAACACCGGAAGAATTACTAGCGGCAAAAGAACAAAACATCAGTATTTTGTCTTTCTTGGCGAATAAATTTGATAACCCTTATATTTCTTACTTTGGTCCACTAGTTGCCTTCCTTGCGATCACCAGCTCTTTCTTTGGGCATTATTTAGGGGCGCGTGAAGGTTTAGAAGGCTTATATTTAAAAATGAAAGGGGAAGCGGTGAATCGCAAAAAATTAAATTATGCAACCGCACTTTTCTTTTTACTCACCTTATGGGGAGTGGCGATTATCAACCCAAGCATCCTCGGTTTAATTGAATCCCTTGGCGGTCCAATCATTGCGATGATCTTATTTATTATGCCAATGTATGCCATTCGCAAAGTACCGGCAATGAAACGTTATCAAGGCCGTTTTAGTAATGTCTTTGTCACAATAATGGGATTAATTGCTATCTCTGCAGTAGTTTATGGATTGTTATAATCTGCCGTTTTATTTCGCTTATTTAGTAGGAAATTTATGATTAGCGTATTTGATATGTTTAAAGTGGGAATTGGACCTTCCAGTTCCCACACGGTTGGACCGATGAAAGCCGGTAAACAATTTATTGATGATTTAATTGAACGAGGGCAGTTTGAACAAACAGCAGAAATTCGTGTGGATGTATACGGCTCCCTTTCTATGACAGGACGTGGGCATAGCACCGACATAGCCATCATTATGGGACTTGCCGGTTATTTACCGCATGATGTGGATATTGATCTCATTCCACATTTTATCGAAAACGTGAAAAAAACTGCCCAATTGTCTATCGCTCAAGGCAAAAAGACAGTGAAATTTGATTTTGAAAACAATCTTGTTTTTCACCGCACTTTTTTAACATTGCACGAAAATGGAATGACAATTGCCGCTCTTGATTCAGCGCAACAAGAACTTTACCGCCAAACTTATTATTCGATCGGTGGTGGTTTTATTGTGGATGAAGCCCATTTTGGAGAAGATGAAAAAAGTGCGGTTAGCGTGCCTTATCCCTACAAAAATGCAGAGGATATTTTAAAACATTGCAGTGAAAACGGCTTAATGTTCTCAACGGTAATGCTTGAAAATGAAATCGCATTGCATGGAAAAGATGCGGTGAGTGCGCATTTAGACAATGTGTGGAAAACTATGCGGGCTTGTATTGATCACGGATTGCATACAGAAGGCATTTTGCCGGGACCGTTGCGAGTGCCTCGCCGTGCAGCCTCCTTATACCGTATGTTAGAGGCGAACACCAATTTATCCAATGACCCAATGCGTGTGATTGACTGGGTCAATATGTTTGCCTTGGCGGTAAACGAGGAAAATGCGGCAGGTGGTCGGGTGGTGACGGCACCGACAAACGGTGCATGTGGCATTATCCCTGCTGTACTGGCTTACTATGATAAATTTATTTCACCTTTAACATCGGAAACCGTTGAACGTTATCTCTTGGCTGCCGGAATGATCGGCTCGCTTTATAAAATGAATGCCTCTATTTCCGGTGCAGAAGTCGGTTGCCAAGGGGAAGTGGGGGTAGCGTGTTCAATGGCGGCAGCCGGATTAACGGAAATTCTCGGAGGAAATCCAATGCAAGTGTGTATTGCAGCAGAAATTGCCATGGAGCATAACCTTGGCTTAACTTGTGATCCCGTGGGAGGGCAGGTGCAAGTGCCTTGTATTGAACGTAACGCCATAGCCTCGGTGAAAGCCATTAATGCCGCCCGTATGGCATTACGCCGTACCACAAACCCTCGGGTTTCCCTTGATAAAGTGATTGAAACCATGTACGAAACCGGAAAAGATATGAACGCCAAATACCGTGAAACCTCACAAGGCGGTCTAGCGGTGAAAATTGTTTGTACTTAATACTTAATAAATAAAAATAGGGGGTGAAAATCTCCCTATTTTCTTACCACATTTTCCCCCTTTCATTTCCTTCCTTATCCTCTTTAAATATTATCTTTTTATTGAACGCAAACGATTGCTTTGCTAGAATGGTCCGATTTTTTATGTCAACAATAATGAGGAGCAAATAATGGCGTTTAATCTTAAAAATAGACATTTATTGAGTTTGGTGAACCATACTGAGCGTGAAATTCGGTTTTTATTAGATTTAGCGAGAGATTTAAAAAGAGCAAAATATGATGGCACAGAACAGCCTCGCTTAACCGGAAAAAATATCGCTCTTATTTTTGAGAAAACGTCAACCCGCACCCGATGTGCTTTTGAAGTCGCTGCTTATGATCAAGGTGCACACGTTACTTATATCGATCCTGTTTCATCGCAAATCGGTCATAAAGAATCGATGAAAGATACCGCCCGTGTATTAGGGAGAATGTATGACGCTATTGAATATCGTGGCTTTAAACAATCGGTCGTCAATGAGCTGGCGCAATATGCCGGTGTACCGGTATTTAACGGTTTAACCGATGAGTTTCACCCGACCCAAATGCTCGCTGATGTTCTCACGATGATAGAAAATTGCGAAAAACCACTCAGCCAAATCAGCTATGTGTATATTGGCGATGCCCGTAATAATATGGGGAATTCGTTATTATTAATTGGGGCGAAATTGGGAATGGATGTGCGAATTTGTGCGCCGAAAGCCTTATTACCGGAAGAGGGGCTGGTGAAAATGTGCCAAGAATTTGCCACACAATCCGGTGCGAGAATTACTGTCACTGAAGAGATTGATTTGGCGGTCAAAGGGGTGGATTTTGTGCATACGGATGTATGGGTTTCCATGGGTGAACCCCTTGAAACCTGGGGAGAACGTATCGAAATGCTGATGCCTTATCAAGTAACCGCGGAGTTAATGAAACGCACGGGTAACCCAAAAGTGAAATTTATGCACTGCTTACCGGCATTCCATAACAGTGAAACTAAAGTGGGGCAAGAAATCGCAGCAAAATATCCACAATTGGCAAATGGCATTGAAGTGACGGAGGAAGTCTTTGAATCGCCGGCTAATGTGGCTTTTGAACAAGCGGAAAACAGAATGCACACCATTAAAGCCGTAATGGTAGCCAGTCTGGCATAATGCTTTATGGCATCGTCAATATGAACGGTGCTATTTTTTTATCAATGAATTGAAAGGAAAGAAAATGAGAATTGTCGTGGCACTAGGGGGAAACGCCCTATTAAAAAGAGGGGAGCCGATGACGGCTCAAAATCAGTCTGCCAATATTCGCATTGCGGCAGAACAATTGACAAAAATTAAACAAGAAAATGAGCTCGTGATTTCCCATGGCAATGGGCCACAGGTTGGATTGCTGGCATTACAACACGCGGCCTATTACGCACAAGATCCTAAAATTGAACCCTATCCATTAGATGTATTAGTGTCACAAACCGTGGGAATGATCGGCTATATGTTGCAACAGGAATTAACCAATTTATTGCCACAAACCCCAACCATTACGCTGTTAAACCAAGTGGTTGTTGATCCTAATGATCCGGCATTTGAAAAACCAAGCAAACCTATCGGACAAGTTTATACCAAAGAAGAGGCGGAAAAATTAGCGGCTGAAAAAAACTGGACAGTGATGGCTGATGGACAATATTATCGCCGTGCCGTGCCAAGCCCGTTACCTAAATCTGTGACAGGTATTGATTCCGTGAAGGCCTTATTAGCCAATCGTAATATTGTGATTTGTGGCGGCGGTGGCGGTATTCCAAGCTATTACAACGCCCAAGGAGAATTACAAGGCGTGGAAGCCGTGGTGGATAAAGATTTATGCACAGCTGTTATCTCCCAAGAATTAGAAGCGGATTTATTTATCATCGCCACTGATGTGCCTGCCGCTTGCGTGAATTTCAATAAACCGGAACAAAAACAAATTGCCAAAGCTAATCCACAGGCTTTAGCCGAATTGGCTTCAGAATTTGCTCCGGGCTCAATGGGACCAAAAGTGAAAGCCGTTTGTAATTTCGTCAACGCCACCGGTAAAGATGCGGTTATTGGTTCTCTCAATGATATTGAACGCATTGTCAAAGGCGAAGCGGGCACCCGTGTCACAAAATCTATTGAAGGGGTGGCGTTTTATTAAACAGAAAACGGGGATAAAACATCCCCGTTTTTGACCGCACTTTTTAGAAGTTTTTCTCAATGGAAACAAAAAACTCTCCGCTTTTGCGTGAATAAAATTCGGGAATATTGCTGTCAATTTTACGGTAACGATAATTCAATTTGGGAATAAAGCCTCTCCATTGCAACTTGTTATGCCAAACAGTAGCGTTAAAGCTATATTCCTTATCTTGCCGTTTTTTCTTTGGTAAATAGAAGTTTTCCGCTTGGAAATTCCGCTTTACATAACGCAGACTGACACGAGTGACAAAATCTTTGATTTCCCACACAGAGCCAATATTACCCCCAACTCTGCTGGAGCTTTCCGCCTTATCTTTGCTGCGATCCAGACTTCCTTCCAATCCACCAAAGATCAACCAATTCGGCTTGGCTTGATAACTAAATGAAAGGCTTGCCCCATTGATATAGCCATTGTGTCTGCGAGCCACATTGCTTTCAGCATAGCGTTTTTGGGCATGGGAAAGTGAGCCGGAAATCGACCAAAGTGCGGTCAATTCTCGATGAAAATTTGCAGTTACGCCATAGTTTTTACTATAGCGTGGTGAGCCTAACCAATTTTGCTCAAAAAAAGGCATTAATCCGAAAGATTGCAAAGCAGAACGATAGCGATAACCTAGCGCTCCATACAAGGACTTTTCGCTGTAATCTTGATTATCCCAATAATGCACACCGTTAAAATAGCTATTGAAAGACACAAAATGATTGCCTGCCACATTTACTTCACGATTTAGCCCAAAACCATAACGAAAACCGTGTGCTTTTTGGGGGAGCGATTCTTCGTCTTTTTGAAAACGAAGTCCGCCAAGGATAATTTCTCGCTGATCGGAGGCATTATTCACATTGTCCGTTTGGGTATATTGCAACTCAGCATCTACTTGCCAACCTTGGCGTTTTTTCATTTCTTGTAAATAACGTTGGGCTAAACCTTGCATTTGTGGCGATAAATCAGGTATTGCCCGCTCAAGTTCGGCTTTCGCTTGGCGATATTGCTTATTTTCAAACAGCATTACGCCCAAATCAAAACGTGGGTATGCCAGCTCAGGTTTTTCATTCACAATCTGCTGATAAAGGGAAATTGCTTCAACATATTGGCGTTCGGCACGCAACATCGCCCCTCTCGCATAGCGGTAAAGCGTGGCATCGTGATCGAATTGTGCGTGATAGAGCGGTAATAATTTTTTCAGCAAGCCCCATTGTTGATTCACTACGCCATAGTTAATCAATTTTTCAAGTTTGGTTTGCATTGAATCGCTTTCATTTAATGAGATTTGAGGCGTGGAAAGTGCGGTAGATTTTTCGGGTGTTTTTAGCTCGGGTTCAACCATTTTCGGCACGCCCGTTTCTTCAAAGAAAACAGGGCGGTGCGTAGGGCTTGGTGCAGCCTGAGCCAAAAAGGAAACAAGCGGTAAAAAATAAGCAATTTTTTTCATAATGAATAGACAACAGAGCGGTATTGTTTCGTAAACATAAAAGTAGAATTTTAACAGTAGGGACACACTGCGTGTGTCCGCTTATAACATATTGAAATAATTTGACTTTATAACGGAATAAAAGTATGCCGTTTAAATGGGTTTTAAACGGCATTTTGTTAAGGGTTAAAGATTATTTTTGGATCTCGCCACGTGTGCCGCCAAAACCGATGTGCGTGCCACGGATTAAATTACCCTGTTCGTCTTTTTGATTATACTTTCTTGCCGTGCCACCATTGACACGCATTGTGTTATCTAATTGCTTATACATATAGGCGTTGCCCGCAATTTCTTCGGCATCTGGACCATAGAAGACTAAATCATATTCCCCTCTTGTACCATCCGCCATTGAGGCACTTGAGGCAACCCCATAATTCGGACCTGCCCCATGATTTGTTTTACCGATACGCCCTTCATCCAAATTGATGTCACCAATCCCACTGAAACCTGACAATTTACCTGAACCTGTTCGATTAGCAAAATCCACGTTATAGGTTAAATCACCGCTATGAATGATGGCTGCGGGGTTGGATGTAAAGGCTTTACCTTTATAGGTGGCATTTCCTTCGCTTGGTAGTGCCGTTGTTTTTTCACCAGAAAATCCGCGTTCCTCAATACGAAAATTATTAGGGGCATTCAAAGAATCAGAGAAAAATCGCATATCCCGACCATAAACAACAGAATAATTTTGCTTGTAAATTGTGGCATAACCGCCTGAAACTGTCCCTTGCCCATCTTCAGCGTAAATCACAACGTAAGGAGCAGAATTTAGACCATTTGGCAAATCATCAATCTGGGTATTAGCATATCCGCCAATTGTTGAACCGTCACCTTGTTGATTTCCAACAATTTCTTTTATCAGCTCATTAAATTCATTAATTTTTTGTTCTTGCTTAGTGGCATTAGCTAAAGCAGTTGCTAAATTGGTTTGAGCTTGCTCAAGCGTTGCTTTGGCATCATTGAGTTCTTTTTGCACCGCTTGTTTGGCTTGGTCTTCACTGGTGGCTTTAGCGGTTTCGGCTTCTAAACGTTTGGTCGCTTCTGCCACGTCCTTTTTCGCCTGTTCAAGCGTTGCTTTAGCATCACTGAGTTCTTGTTGCACCG
>NZ_MLHL01000050.1 GCF_002000545.1 Rodentibacter trehalosifermentans
TCCATATACAGAATAACTGTAAAATAAAATATATATAAGTGCAGAGAGTCCTTTAATAATAAGGGCTCTCTTTTTTTACATTTATTTTGACATTTTTTGTTGTTTTTGTTAGTATTTATATATAATTTTATGTAAATTAAAAGATTATGTATAGATTAGAAACAACTCTTTTTACAAATGGAGAGCGCTTTCCTTTGTTGATTAATAAGGACACTGGTATTCCTGATTTTTATTCAACCTTATGGGTTACAGTAGAGTTACGAAATCAATCGGCAGTAAACACAATTAGAAATAAACTAGTAACTATACAATGGTTAATAAATTGGGAAAAAAAGAATCAACTTGCTATTAGTGATTTAATTCATCAAGAAATAATCTTATCTGAAAATCAATTAGAATCTCTTATTCAACATATGAGGTTAAATGTAATAAAACAGAAAAGTAAGAATATTGCGAAAAAGGTATTGATAAAAGATAAAGCTCAGTTTATTAATATCTACTCATCTGTTTCTTTAAGTCACCAATATAATAGGCTTACTACCCTTTCAGAATATATATTGTTTCTTTCTAAAATAATTTGTGTATCTGATGAATATCTAGAAAAATTGAATAGGTTACTTACTTTAATTAAAGTATCAAGGCCACAAAATCATAAAACATTATCTATACAGCCAGAAAGTGAGTTACCTGATGGATTATTAGATGAATTTATGTCCATTGCTAATTCTTCTCATCCTAATAATCCATTTCAAGATATAGGTATCAAAAAAAGAAATCACTTAATGTTTATCTTATTAAAAAAACTAGGTATAAGACGCGGAGAACTTTTATCAATCCAGATTCCATTTATTGAGATAGGAACAGCTAGACCATCTATTTTAATTAGACGAACTCATGACGATAAGTTTGACTCAAGAAAAATACAGGCTGTGAGTAAAACAAAAGAAAGACGACTCCCTATTTCACAAAGTATAGCTAAACTTATTGATGACTATATTATGAATTATCGTTCTAAAATTCCTAATGCAAATAAACACCCATATTTATTTGTAACTCATCGAAAAGGAAAAACTCAAGGAAGTCCAATTAGTACAAGTTCATTTGATAATGTTATTGTACCAACAATGAAAAAAGTAGATCCTAAGTTCTCTATAATTCATCCACATATTTTCCGTCATGAATGGAATTTAGATTTTTCACGAAAAATAGATAAGAATAACCAACGTGTGAATAATGATTCTTCACATAAAGACTTTATTTCTCCTGAAAAAGAAGCAAAAATGAGACAGCATCTCATGGGCCATACATCAGAAAAATCAGGGAATATCTACAATCAACGTTATATTAAAGAAAAAGCTAATAAAATATTATTAGAGCTTCAAGCCGAGTTTCAGAAAAAGGTTGATGATTATGAATCAGAATAAACGTTTTAGACAGTCAAGAGATGGATATGCATTTGATGAAAATGAAAATTCGTGGCATATAAGTAAAGATAAAACAATTAATTTTTCTCAACAAATATTAAACATAAATAAAAAAACATTAGAAGGATTCAGAAAAACATTAGCTGTATATGCTGAAAAATATTCAAGTTATCATGTATCTCACATGTATCAACAGTTTCAACGATTAGTAATTTCAACTAATCTAAAGAACATCGATGTATCAACAATATTGAATTGGAAAGATAAATTAGGAAAAGAATATGAATGGTATTTAGGAGCGTTAAAAGGTTTTTTACTATCATGGTATGAGTATGGCTATTATGGAATTGATAAATCTGTTGTATCGCTGCTAGAAAGCTTTACTTTGAGTGGAAATGATAAAGGTAAATCAGTATTAATGAGATGCCCTTATACAGGAGCATTTACCGAAAATGAAATTTTGGCTTTAATGGCTGAACTAGCTAGACTTTGGAGAGAAGATTTTATTTCATTTGAAACATACGCATATATTCACTTACTTCAAGCTACCGCTAGAAGACCTATTCAAATACGCCATTTAAAATTTGAAGATCTAAGAAAGGAAATTTCTCAAGGAACATGGAATTATTTTCTAAATATCCCTAGTGCAAAAAAGAGAGGCGGATTATTTAGAGAAACTTTTAAAAAGCTTGCTATCACAGAGGATTTATATTTAATTCTCCTAAATTTTATAGAATATCAATATAATAAATTGCTTAGTATGGTTGATGAAGATTCTATTTCTGGGTTTAAAATGAAATTACCAATGTTTATCGATTGGAATTGTTTGAAGAGGAATATAAAAAATAGGAATTTTGATCTTTCATTATTAGATAAAGATATTTTTCATTATTCAGCTTCTTCATTAGAGCAAAATACATTACGAAAATTCTGTATTCACCAAAAAGCAATTTCAGAACGAACAGGTGAAATTATTCATATAACAGCAAGACGTTTTCGCCATACAAGAGGAACAAATCTAGGGAGAAAAGGAGTTGGAGCGACAATCATTGCGGAGCTTTTAGATCACACAGATACGCAAAATGTAAAAGTTTACACAGAAAATACAGCTGATACAGTGCAATACATTGATCGTGTTATGGGAGCTGAAATGGGAAAACTGGCTCAAGCGTTTACTGGTAGAATTATTTCTAATTTAAATGAAAGTGAGAGAGGATATGATCCAACATCTTTAATAACTAATGACGGAGTAGATACTATAGGTGCATGTGGAACAAATGATTTTTGTATAACTGGCTATGAAACTTGTTATTTATGCCCTAAATTTAGACCTTTGGTTGATGGGCCACATCAACAAATATTAAATAAGCTATATAAAGAAAAAGAAGAGCGTTTAAAACGAACTAAAAGTATAGATTATGCATCCTCTAAAGATCGTATTATATTGGCTGTTGAATATGTTGTTCAAGCGTGTAATGAAATGAAAAAAACTATGGAAGCTCATTAATCATGAATAACCCAATTTTTTTCCAAGTATATGAGAGTCCAGAATCTAGTTTAGAAAATTTTATCACTTTCTGTAAAAATCAACTTACAGCCTTCGGAAGTGATTGTTGGGAAAATAATCAATGGAGAGATACTTTTAATCTTCACAACATTCAAGTTCGTTTTTCCACCGATAGAGTTAAATCTACATCGTATCAATATGAACCGTTATCTGAACCATTCATTGAATTTGCCAAAGCCTATATTCGTTATACTTATTCTCTAAATCCTATTCGTAATTTAGCCCGACATATTGAATCTTTACGTATAGTTGAAATAGCTCTTTATAAGATTAAAGGAAAGGCTGACATACTTCAGCTTGATTATTTAGTTATTCATGAAGTAGAAAATATCGTATCAAAAAAATATAAAAAAGGTACGAAATCAGTCAATAAATTAGGTTATCAAATTCAAAAATTATTTGATTTTTGCAGAGAAAATAAAATTACACCTCAACTACCTTTATGGAAAAATCCTTATAAACGCCCTAGAGATTTAACGATATTACTTGACGAAAGAGGAAAAGAATACCGTTCAAGTAAAATGCCAACAGATGAAGAAATGATGTTGGTTGCTAAACTCTTTCATGATGCACCAAATTTAGATAAAGAAACTGAATATTATACAGCAGTTATGGCCCTACTTATGGTTGCTCCATCTCGTTGCTCTGAGTTGATGTCTTTATCTGTTAATTGCTTAGAATGGGAAGAAGATAGCTTAGGAAACAAGCAATTAGGTATTCGATGGATACCTGCAAAAAATGGAAAAGAGGGTTTGAAATGGGTTCCTAGTAGCATGCAAGATGTGATTATTGAAGCTGTCAAACGTTTAACAAATATAGGAGCTTTAGCAAGAAATGCAGCAAAGTTTGCGGAAGAAAATCCTAATACGTTGATGATATCCGATCAAGACGTACAATTATCCCCTTATTTATCTCAAAAGCCTTTAACTGAAATAGAAATAGGTAAGGCTTTAGGATTTAATGGAAAGTATGGGATTAGAACTAAGTGGTTTAAAAAATTAATGAAGGAAAATGATTTTGTTATCACTTATGATGTTTTAGGGAAATACTTATACGAAAAATATACCTCAAAATTTAATTACTGGCCATATATCGATAAAAATAAAAATGTTAAGGCTTCTGAAGCTTTGTTATTGTTCAGAGAAAATGAATTTCATGATGATTTTCCCCCTAAAAAATTTTCTTTTGTATTACCAACAGTGAATCATATTAATGATAGATTTTGCTATTCGGAAACACGTCCTAAAACGTCATTATGGGAAAAGCATTGCATAGGTACATCTAAAGGAGAATTTATTAGATTACCATCGCATAATGCAAGGCATTGGTTGAGTACAAAAGCTGAGCGAGGTGGAATGGATGAATTAACTTTAGCTAATTGGGCAGGCAGAGCTAGAGTGGCAGATAATAAAGCTTATGATCACAGGACAGAAGAAGAAAAAAGTGAGGCAGTTCGAGATTTACTCATTCCTGAGGATATTTCAATATTAGACAAAATTCATTTAAATCTTCCTATTACCTATGAAGACTTAGGTAAAGACAGAATTGGAGTTGCAACGATAACAGAAATAGGTATTTGTGAACATGATTATGCGATGTCTCCATGTTCTCGTCATGGTGATTGTGAAACATGTAAAGAGCTTATTTGTATTAAAGGATTAGAGTCTTCTTTAGAAATATTAAAGCAACGTGAGACTCAATTAACCGAGCAATTTAATAAAGCCAAAGAACACCATAAAATAGGTGTTTTTGGTGCAGATCGTTGGATAAGTAACCTAGGATGGAGATTAACACATATAAAAACTAAAATTAAGTTCTTAGAAAATAGTGAAATCCCAAATGGATCATTATTAAGAATGCCTGATGAGTACGACCCTTCTCCAGTTAAATTAGCTTTACAGGAAAAGGGAATGGATATAGATCTTCAAAAGCCTGAAACAGCTAGATTAGACGATGATTTATATAGACTAATGGAGTTATAGTATGCCTAAAATTCTTATCACAGAAGAAAATTTAGAAGATATAATCATGTTGATTAATACTTGGGAGGGTAAATTAACATGGGATTTACTTTGTTCTGAAGTTTCACAACTATTGAATATTAAAAGCATTGAAAGACAATCATTAGCTAATTATAGTGATATACAAAAGGCTTTTAGTACACGGAAACAAAGAATAAAAGAAAACTCTAAAGCTAATCCTCAACCAAATGTAACGATAGATTATTTGCAAAAACAAGTAAATAATTTAAAGGCTCAAGTACAACGATTAGAAGAAATCAATGAGCAATACAAGCAAAAATTCATTGTATGGCAGTATAATGCATATATGCATGGAATGACGGAAGATAAGCTAAATAAGCCACTTATTGCAGTTAATAGACAAAGTCGCTAATAAATATAGACCATTTGAATCTAAATTTCAAATGGTCTTGTTTCAAAAAGATTATCCTTCTTTTCTTGGAATTCTATCCTCCACTGTAACCGATGTCAATTTAGCTAATTTCGGGGTAAGCCATTCTCGTAGGTCATCCATTAAAGAATAAACCACAGGCACAAACACTAGGCTCAATAAGGTTGAGGCGATTAAGCCGCAGATAACGGCGATTGCCATCGGTGCGCGGAATGCTGCACCTGCACCACTGGCGAACACCGCGGGAACCATACCTGCGACCATTGAGATGGTGGTCATTAAAATCGGTCGGACACGTTCTGCGCCTGATTGAATAAGGGCTTGATGACGTGTCATTCCTTGTTGGCGTTTTTCAATCACGAAGTCCACCAGCAAAATAGAGTTTTTGGTTACGATGCCCATTAACATCAAAATCCCGATCACAGAGGACATATCCAACGCTGCACCGTAGGCGAGCAAGCCCACTGCGGCTCCGCCGATAGACAGTGGAAGTGCGGTTAAAATGGTCAGCGGTTGCAAAAAGTCTTTGAACAATAGTACCAACACCAACAGCACCATTACCACGCTAGCTGCCATTGCAAAGCCGAATTGGTTGAACATTTCGTCCATCATTTCCGCATCGCCCGATGATGGCACACGCACGCCGTCGGGCAAGTTTTGCATTATCGGCAGTTCGTTGATTTGCGATAATGAGGTGCCGATGGTTTGCCCTAATGCTAAATCGGCTTCCACCGCAATGCAGCGTTCACGGTCGAAACGCTCTAAACTTGCCGATGAATATCGGCAACGATACGGCACTTATGGCGAGCTCGTGAATATGCCTGTTCACGCAGTGGTAAAACACCCTGAAAATCTGACGATGGAGCAAGCGGCTGCCAGTTGGATGATGTTTGTAACCGCATACGGCGGTTTGATTGAATTTGGCAAGGTGCAAAAAGGCGATTTTGTTGTATTGGGCGGAGCGACCAGCTCGGTAGGCATTGCCGCCATTCAAATCGCCAAAATGCAAGGGGCAAACGTGATTGCTCTGTCTCGCACGCACGCCAAAGGCGATGTGCTTTTACAGAAAGGGGCGGATTTTGTGATTGCCACCAAAGAAGATGACGTTACGGCTAAATTACTAGAAATTACAAACGGCAAAGGCGTGAATTTGGTGTTCGACCCTGTGGGTGGCAAAGAAGCAGCAAAAATTATCAACGCAATGACACAAGACGGCAAATACATCATCTACGGTGCATTAAGCCACGATGATATCGCCGTGCCTGTGTTCCCAATTTTAGGCAAACACTTAACCGTGCGAGGCTATGAATTGTTTGAAATCACTACCGTACCAGAAAAACTCGCTCAAGCGAAAAAATTCGTGTTTGACGGCTTAGCAAGCGGTCAATTAAAACCAGAAATTGACAAAGTTTTTGCTTTTGATGAAATGGCGGAAGCTCACCGTTATATGGAAAGCAATGCACAGATTGGGAAGATTTTGGTAAAGGTTTGATTGTTTTAAGGTAAATATGCCGTCTGAAAAATAAGTTTCAGACGGCACATCGTTATTTTACCTGCCGATTAAGCCACCACACTAGCGAGAGCATCACAGGCACTTCCACCAGCACACCGACCACCGTTGCCAATGCCGCCCCCGAGTGCAAACCGAACAAAGAAATTGCCACCGCCACCGCCAATTCAAAAAAATTACTCGTGCCAATCAAGCACGCAGGGGCGGAAATTTCGTGTGGTAATTTGAGCTATTTTGCCAAAACGTGAGCCAAGGCAAAAATGCCGTAAGTCTGTGCCAGCAAGGGAATGGCAATCAGCAAAATAATCAAGGGATTGGCAATAATGGTTTGGGTTTGAAAGGCAAACAGCAACACCACCGTCAAAATCAAACCCATAATGGAAAAAGGTTTCAGGCTGCCTGAAAAATATTCCGCTATTCTTTTTCTTTAATACCTTGAATAATCTGACACTTATCAACTGTTTTATTTTCACAACCCACAAATTGCATTAGAAAAGTTTTAACTTGTTGTAGTTCTGTGATTTGTTCGTCCAAATATGCCAAATGTTGCTCGGCAAGTGCATTGATTTCATTGCATTGTTTGTTAGGCGTTTGTTGTAATTGCAACAGCGTTTTGATGTTACTTAAAGAAAGACCGATATTACGGCAAGTTTTAATAAAGCGTAATTGTTCTAACTGATTTTCATCAAACACACGATAGCCGTTTTGTTGATGTGTAGGGGCGATTAAGCCTTGTTTTTCATAATAACGAATGGTTTCCAAATGTACGCCTGTTTGTTCACTGGCTTGTTTTATTTTAAAAAATTTTGACATTTTGGCTTGACCCTGTAATGACTACGGAGTTTATAGTATAGGAAATTTCATCTTAAAACAGGAGCAAAAAAAATGGCGTGCCAAAATTGTTGTGGTTCAAATCAGCCCATTCATCAATCGCCCAAGTACAAAAAAGCCTTGTGGATTGTCTTGATATTAAATTTATCAATGTTTTTTGTGGAAATTGTGATGGGGGTTAAATCAGGTTCAACTTCGCTGTTGTCGGACAGTTTGGATTTCTTGGGCGACAGTGCCAATTATTTGATAAGTTTGATTGTTTTGCCAATGGCGTTAAGTTACCGAGCCAAAGCATCTATGGTTAAGGGGCTAACGATGGGCGGTTTTGGTTTATTTATTTTAATGACAACCATTTATCGTGTGTTTTATGGGGAAATGCCCAGTTATTCTGAAATGAGCATTGTGGGATTTTTGGCGTTATTGATCAATGTGTCGGCATTGTTGATATTATTAAAATTTCGTGATGGCGACAGCAATGTCCGCAGTGTGTGGGTGTGTTCCCGAAACGATGCGATTGGTAATGTGGCGGTAATTTTGGCGGGTATGGCAGTTTATTTTTTTCAATCAAAATATCCTGATTTAATTGTGGCGTTTGTTTTGGCATTTTTGGCATTACAAGCCAGTCAAGAAATCATCAAAAGGGCTTGGGCGGAATTAAAAGTCAGTTAATTTAAAACACCGTTTGGATTGATGTTCAAGCGGTGTTTTTATTTTTAAATTTTGCAAAATAACTTTCAGGCTGCCTGAAAAACCTACACCCCTTTATTCCCCAGCGATTTTCGGTTTATCCACCACACCAGCGAGAGCATCACAGGCACTTCCACCAGCACACCGACCACCGTTGCCAATGCCGCCCCAGAATGCAAACCGAACAAAGAAATTGCCACCGCTACCGCCAATTCAAAAAAATTACTCGTGCCAATCAAGCACGCAGGGGCGGAAATTTCGTGTGGTAATTTGAGCCATTTTGCCAAAACGTGAGCCAAGGCAAAAATGCCGTAAGTCTGTGCCAGCAGGGGAATAGCAATCAGCAGAATAATCAAAGGGTTGGCAATAATGGTTTGGGCTTGAAAGGCGAATAGCAACACCACCGTCAAAATCAAGCCCATCACGGAAAAGGGTTTTAGGCTGCCTGAAAATTGTGCCACCGATTTACCCGATTTTTGTAAATAAGAGCGGGTAAGCCAGCCTGCCAGCAAGGGCAACAGCACATACAAAACCGTGCTTAAAATCAAGGTATTCCACGGAATTTCTATGTCGCTTACGCCGAGCAATACGCCTGCAATCGGAGCATACGCCACAATCATAATCAAATCATTGACCGAAACCTGCACCAAAGTGTAATTGGGGTCGCCTTTGACCAGTTGCGACCACACAAACACCATTGCCGTACACGGTGCCACACCCAGCAAAATCATGCCGGCAATGTATTCTTGTGCCGACTGTGCGTCCACCCAACCTGCAAAAAACACCCGAAAAAACAACCAGCCGAACACCGCCATCGTAAACGGCTTGACCAACCAGTTGATAAATAAGGTTAAAAATAAGCCCTTTGGTTTTTTGCCCACGTCTTTGATTGCCGACCAATCAATCTGAATCATCATCGGATAAATCATCAGCCAAATCAGTATCGCCACAGGCAAATTCACATGAGCCACTTCCAAAGATGCAACCCATTGAAATACATTGGGCAACCAAACACCCAAAACCACGCCCAGCACAATCGCCAACGCCACCCAAAGGCTTAAAAAACGTTCAAACAACCCCATGATTTACTCCTTATGATTAATAATTTCGCCGTCTTCTTTGACAAACGGGATCGCAAAAGGCGGTAAAAATGCCAAAACTGTTTCGGACGGACGGCATAATTTCACGCCTTTTTCGCTCACCACAATCGGACGATTGATTAAAATCGGTTCACGAAGCATGGCGGAAATGAGTTCGTCATCGCTTAACTTTTCGTTTTGCAAACCAAGCGTTTCATACGGCACTACATTCGTCCTAAGTAACTGGCGGGGCGTGATGCCCATGCGTTTGATTAAATTACGCAAAGTCGTTTCACTTGGCGGATTTTTCAAATATTCAATCACTTGTGGCTCAATACCAGCGTGGCGGATGAGTGCCAGCACATTGCGTGAAGTACCGCAGTTTGGGTTGTGATAAATGGTAATGTTCATAGTTACTCCAATCTTTCAAGAAATATAGAAATATTTGGCAATAATTTTTCAGGCTGCCTGAAAATCACTGGCAAGATTCGCCTGTTTGAGAACAGCAGTTTTGGGTCAGAAAATGGGTCAATGCCATCATCAAATCCAGCTCGGCAAAATAACGCATGTGCCGTCCTTCCTGCACCACACGCACAAGCCCCGAATGCAACAGGCTTTTTAGATGAAAAGACACATTATTCGGGGCAAGGTTAAGCTGTTTTGCCAAGTCGCCAGCAATCATGCCAGTACTGCCTGCGGCGGTAAGTTGTTGAAAAATCGCCAGTCTTATCGGAGAAGACAGGCTCTCAAAGAGTTTGCTTGCTTGTATCGTATTCATAGGCGTAATTATAACAAGAAATTTCAATATTTCAAGTATGATTGAAATGTTTTTTAATTGTCCGAAGCCACCTTTCCAAATCCAAAAACCCACTTCCCATTTTTCGCTATTCTTATCCTAATTTCAATACATTAAAATACGCTCATTCCATTTCATAAATAAGGTAAAAAAATGACCAAACAAATTCAATTTACAAAAACAGGTTCGCCTGATGTCCTGCAAATCGTTGATGTACAAATCCCCGCCCCCAAATCGGGCGAAGTGCAAATCCAAATGCACGCTTTGGGGCTAAAGGCAAAAATCATAATCACATCATTTAAGTACACTTACACCAGCGTGTAATTGGGGTCGCCTTTGACCAGTTGAGACCAAACAAAAACCATTGCCGTACAAGGCGCCACCCCAAGCAAAATCATACCTGCAATGTACTCGCCTGCCGATTGTTCATCTACCCAGCCAGCAAAAAACACCTTAAAAAAACAACCAGCCCACAAGTGCCATCGTAAAAGGCTGTTATCAAGCTATGGCATTCATCTGCTTTGATGGTGGTTAAAAATCGCCCAAGCCTTTTAAGATGGGGCAGTCGGGATTGTCATCGCCCCCGCAGGCATCGCTCCACACTTGCAGGGTGTGTTGCATTGATTTTAATTCTTTGATTTTATTGGATAAAAAATCAATATGACTGGCGGTGAGCGTTTTGACCTGAGCACTTGTGCGGTGTGGATTGTCTTGCAGTGCCAAAAGCTCGCCAATCTGTGCAAGCGAAAAACCGACGCTGCGGGCTTTGGCGATGAATTTTAGCCGAGCGATGTCATTGGAGTTATAAATCCGATAACCTGCTTCACTGCGTGATGGGTTAATTAATAAGCCTGCTTTTTCATAATCACGGATTTGTTTGACGGAAAGTTGGGTAGATTTAGACGCTTGTCCGATGTTCATTGTTGCTCCTTATTGAGTGGTGTGTAAAAAAATGTTATCAAGTAAAAACAACCCTTGACCCTAACGCAAGGTTAGGGTTTATGATGCACACATCAAAACAAAAAAGCAATGCTTTTAATCGCTTAAAAGCACTTTGTTTTGATAATCCACTTTAACTTAACATTCGGAGAAACTGTTATGAACGCTGATTTTGTTCAAAACCGACACGCCCATTGCGGCTGCCAGTCTTGCACGGGGCAAAACTGCCGTCCGGACTGCCAATGCCAAAACGGCAAGCCCTGCATTTGTGATGACTGCACTTGCAACGGCTGTGCGTGTGAATCGTAAAACCAAATAGTGAAATGGACATTGGGCGAATCTGTCATTTGCCCAATGTTATCAATGCCCATTTTGACAAGGAGAATCCAATGACATTCATCAAAAACCGTGCCGTACATCTTGTCGCTGCTGCTGTTGTTTTGGCGACTTCAACCGCTTTTGCCGACGGCAAAAACGAAGTGCCGACGCACTCGACGGCGTGCGACAATAACTACACCCAAACCACCCACGACTGCCCAAATAACCAAAACGGGCACGCAGCGGTGAACCACGCCCATATGAACCACTCTGCTATGGCGATGGATACTCAAAATGCTCCGCCCCACACCCAAGCCTATCTTGCAATGATGAACAAGATGGGCGATGAGATGAGCAAAGCGGGCAATCTTGCCGATGCTGATACCGCTTTTGCCAAAGGTATGATTCCGCACCATATCGGAGCAGTTGAGATGGCAAAAGTACAGCTTGAATTTGGCAAAGACGAAACAATGAGAAAACTTGCCCAAGCGATTATTGATGGACAACAAAGTGAAATCGACCTGATGAACGCTTGGCTGGCGGGTAAAGACACCGCAACCCAAAACCCGCAAGCCCCGCACGCCAAGGCCTATGCCGCAGGCAAGGCGCACCACGAGGCGATGATGGCGGCAATCAATGAGCCAAACCCTGATGTTGCCTTTGCCAAAGCAATGATTCCGCATCATCAAGGGGCGGTCGAGATGGCAAAAGTGCAATTACAGTTCGGCAAAGACGAAAAAATGAAAAAGCTCGCTCAAGACATCATCAAAGCCCAAGAACCTGAAATCAAGCTGATGCAAGACTGGCTAAAACAGTAGGGGCAATAAGGCAAAAACACCGCTTTTGATAAAGCGGTGCTTTTGAGGTCGTCTGAAAACAGGTTTAAGGCTTTTTCAGACAGCATTTGGGGTTTTCAGGCAGCCTTTAAAACAAGCCCCAAGGAAATGATGATGCCGACTTGTCGGACACATCGGCAAGCGATGTTCTGAACCTTCTGCTTTTTCAGACGGCATCGGTATTTGCAGGCAGCCTGAAAAAAACCGTCATTCTGACCGGCCCAATCCGTACCTGCTTTTTCGGTAAACGACCGGTGATGACCCTATGAACTCAACAGGAGAAATTGTGATGAAGCAAGAAACACACAAACCGCCCAAACACCACGAGTGCCGACACGGACAGCACCGCCCTGTGCAGACACCGTCCGATGCAGCGGCTGCTTCGGGCTACACCTGCCCGATGCATCCGGAAATCCGGCAAGACCGCCCCGGCAACTGCCCTCTTTGCGGTATGGCATTGGAGCCGCTGATGCCTGAATTGGACGACGACAATCCGGAGCTGCGTGATTTTTCCCGACGCTTTTGGTACACGCTGCCCCTGACGGCGGCAGTGCTGGTGCTGGCGATGTTCGGCGAGCGTCTGAACCTGATGGATATGGCCGCACAAAGCTGGGTAGAGCTGGTGCTGTCGCTGCCGATCGTGCTGTGGGCGGGGCTGCCGTTTTTCTCACGGGGTTGGCAGTCGCTGGCAAACCGTAGTCCCAATATGTGGACGCTGATTGCACTGGGAACGGGTGCAGCCTTCGTTTACAGCGTTGTTGCCACCGCTGCACCCGGCATCTTTCCGGCATCGTTTGTATCGATGGGGCGGGTCGGCGTGTATTTTGAGGCGGCGGCCGTCATCATCTCGCTGACCTTGCTCGGCCAGATGCTCGAACTCAAAGCCCGGTCGCAGACTTCGGCGGCAATCAAGACCCTGCTCGGACTGGCGCCCAAAACCGCACGGCGTATCGGCCCGGGCGGTGCTGAAGAAGATGTGCCGCTCAGCCACATCCACATCGGCGACCTTCTGCGTGTGCGCCCCGGCGAAAAAGTGCCTGTCGATGGCGTGGTGGTTGAGGGCGCAAGCTCGGTAGATGAATCGATGCTGACCGGCGAGCCGCTGCCGGTGCGCAAAGCCACCGGCGACAAAGTCATCGGCGCCACGCTCAACACCGGCGGTGCGCTCGTCATCCGCTCCGAGCGCATCGGTTCGGAAACCGTGCTTTCGCAGATTGTCCAGATGGTGGCCCAGGCGCAGCGCTCCAAAGCACCGATGCAGCGTATGGCCGACGGGGTGGCAGGCTATTTCGTACTGGCGGTTGTCGCCGTCGCCGTTGCCACTTTCTTTGTCTGGGGCGTGTTCGGCCCGCAACCGTCTTGGGTGTTCGGGTTGATCAACGCCGTTGCGGTCTTGATTATCGCCTGCCCCTGTGCACTGGGACTGGCCACGCCGATGTCGGTGATGGTCGCCACAGGACGCGGGGCAGGCAGGGGCATATTGTTCCGTGATGCCGCCGCTATCGAAAACTTGCGGCGAGTAGACACTTTGGTGATTGATAAAACCGGCACACTCACCGAAGGCCGACCCGCCTTTGACCGTGCCGTTGCGGCAGCAGGCTTTTCCGCCGAAGAAGTGCTGCGTTTGGCCGCCAGCTTGGATCAGGGCAGCGAACACCCGCTGGCCGACGCCATTGTGCAGGCCGCACGGGCACAACAGCTGAAGCTGAGCAAACCCGAACAGTTTGATTCAGGCAGCGGCATCGGCGTGAGCGGCGTGGTTGAAGGGCGTGCGCTGGCACTGGGCAACACGGCGTTTATGCAGCAGAACGGGCTTAGCGTCGAACCACTGATCGAGCAGGCCGAATCCCTGCGCAGTGAAGGTGCCAGCGTGATATATCTGGCTGCGGACGGACATCTTGCGGGACTGCTTGCCGTCTCCGATCCTGTAAAAGACAGCACCCCCGAAGCATTGGCCTCGCTCAAAGCAGCCGGCCTGCGCATCATTATGGCAACCGGCGACGGATTGACCACGGCAAACGCCGTGGGCGCAAAACTGGGCATCGACGAAGTGCACGGCGAAGTCAAGCCCGCCGACAAACTGGCACTGATCGAGCGGCTTCAGAACGAAGGGCGGGTGGTCGCAATGGCAGGCGACGGCATCAACGATGCCCCCGCACTGGCCAAAGCCGATGTCGGCATCGCAATGGGTACCGGCACCGATGTGGCAATGAGCAGTGCGCAAATCACGCTGGTCAAAGGTGATTTGCGGGGTATTGCCACCGCACGCAAATTGTCTGAGGCCACCGTGCGCAATATGAAGGAAAACCTGTTATTTGCCTTCTTATACAACGGCCTGGGGGTTCCCGTTGCCGCCGGCGTGCTGTACCCCTTTACCGGCTGGCTGCTCTCGCCGATGATTGCCGCACTGGCGATGAGCCTAAGCTCGGCATCCGTGGTCGGCAACGCACTGCGGCTGCGCAAAAGCAAGTTGTAGACCACAGCCCCGCAGGCTTCTTCCAATGACAAAACGACCTCAAAAACACCGCTTTTGATAAAGCGGTGTTTTTTATGCCGTCTGAAAAGGTCTTTAATACTTTTTCAGACGGCATTGTGTTTTTCAAACAGTTTCGCAGTGTGCGTCATTGCACCAACCCAATATTTCATCAGGAAAATGGTGCAACAAGTTGCACCCTACATCTTTGATGCTTTTTTAAGACGGCATTTTTTTCAGACGGACTAAAACACCCAATCTTTCCATTTTTAAAAACCAACTTCCCATTTTTCGCCATTCTTATTGTTATTTTAAAACGCTAAAATACGCCCATTTTTTAATATAGGTCAAAACAATGAGCAAACAAATCCAATTTACAAAAACAGGTTCGCCTGATGTCCTGCAAATCGTTGATGTACAAATCCCCGCCCCAAAATCGGGCGAAGTGCAAATCCAAATGCACGCTTTGGGACTAAACCGTGCCGAGATGATGTATCGGGAAGGGGCGTATGTGATTGACTCTGTGTTCCCTGCGACTTTGGGTTATGCAGGGGCAGGCGTGGTCGTGGCGGTGGGCGATGACGCTGGCGAATTTCAAATCGGCGACAAAGTGAGCGTCTGATCTGCACCCCAAAAGTTGGACTAAAAACCAACTGATTAAGGTGCAGATTTTTTATGACGAAATACAACCAATCTTTCAAACAAGAAGTGATCGCATTTTTTCTCCAAAACGGGAAAAATTGCTCACTCACTCGCCAGCAATTTCAGCTTAAAGCCTCCACGCTACGTCGTTGGATTTCGCAATATAACTATAATGGAATCAATAGTTTAGCCGTACTGGGTAAGAAGCAAAAATATTCCCCAGAATTTAAATTAACCGTCATACAAGCGGTCAAAAAGGGGCAATTTTCTGCAGAAAGTGCTTGTCTGCATTTTGGTATTGCTAATTCAGGGGTGATTAGCCAGTGGTTGCAAGCCTTTGAAAAACAAGGTATAAACGGCTTATTTCCAAAGCCGAAAGGACGACCAGCAATGAAACCGAAATACCCGAAAATGCCTCCCCCCCAAAACCGAAGAAGAACGCTTGCGTTATCGGATTTTGGAACTGGAAGCGGAGAATGCTTACCTAAAAAAGTTGCGGGAACTCAACCAAGCAAAAATGCGGAAAAAGTAGCCATCATGAAAATGTTGAGGGTAAATTTTTCCTTGGAAATATTACTCCATTTGACAGGTTTAAAACGCTGTTCATTCTTTTATCATTTACAGCTTAAAATTGATAAAAATGTGGCAATTAGGCAGGAAATTGTTGAGATTTATCGCAAAAATGACGGCAATTATGGCTATCGTCGTATTACGTTAGCATTGCGAAAAATGTTCGGTGCAATTAACCATAAGCGTGTGCAAGCGATAATGCAACAGCTTGATTTAAAAGGAAAATGTAAGCAGAGAAAATATCGTTCTTACAAAGGCGAAGTGGGTAAAATTGCCGAGAATTTATTGCGACAGGATTTTCACACAAACGCTCCAAATGAAAAGCTCGTCACGGATATTACCGAGTTTAAATGTGCGGAAGGCAAACTTTATCTTTCGCCGATTAAGGACTTATTTAATGGCGAAATTATCGCCTATGACCTTGCCCGAAGCCCAAACTTTGAGCAAATAATGCGAATGATGAAACAAGCTGTCGCAAAGCTCCCGCAAGGAGCAAGCCTGATTTTACATTCCGACCAAGGATGGCAATATCAGATGGCAGGTTATCAGGCGATATTGAAACAAAATGGCATCGTGCAAAGTATGTCAAGAAAAGGAAATTGCTTGGATAACAGTGCGATGGAAAGCTTTTTCGGGCGATTGAAGACGGAATGTTATTTTGGTAAACGATTTGAAACATTTGAGCAACTCGAACAAACTATTCACAAATATATTCATTATTACAATCACGAGCGTATTCAAGTGAGACTAAAAGGGCTAAGCCCTGTGCAATACAGAACTCAGTCCTTGAATTAACGTAGTCTAACTTTTTGGGGGCAGATCAATAATTAAATTTTGTAAAAATAAATCATAAAAAACCAAGAGAAGAAAATACTCACTTTTATTAAAGCATCAAGACCATAAAATATTATCTATATAACCGGAAAGTGAATTACCAGATAGGTTATTAAATAAGTTCATATGTAGCCACTGTTATCGGTGTATTGGTTGAAGTGACTGTGATGCTCTCACTTGTTGCGTTGTTAAACCGTTGGAATAAATAATGACAAGCAGAGGGATTTTCGCAATTTACAAATTTTCACGAAAATCCCTCTATTTTTATAGTTAGATACCACTATTCCACTTTAAACATCCCCATCATACCGAGATTTTCATGTTCTAAAATATGGCAATGGTACATTTTCAACCCAGTATGTCCTTGCTTAAAGCGAATAATCACTTTTTCATAAGGGCGTAAATTAACCACATCTTTTAACGCTCTGCCTTCTGGCTTAAAGGTTTTACCGTTTAACGTATGTTGAATTACTTCAAATTGAGTGCCGTGTAAATGGAATGGATGATCCATATGGCTTTCATTGAAGATTTCCCACTGTTCCACTTCATTCAATTTGGTAACAAAATCAATACGGTTCATATCAAAGGTTTGACCGTTGATTAAGAACATACCATTCATCATTGGTGGAATAGGGTTGTCCGTTGGTGTTGTAGTAGCGTGATGTGTACCGTGATTCATCATCGGCATATTCGTATGGTTCATCATTTTTTCACTAAAGCGAATTTGGCGAACCTGCTTTGGCTCATCCCAGTTAGGCAAGGACCTTAAGCTTTCAGGTAACTGAACAGGTTCTGATTTCACCTGAATTGTGGCTAAAGTGAGATCTTTAGGCTGTTCTTGAACCATCATCTTACGGCGATCATAATAACCGCTTTGTAAATTGACTGTTCCTTGCGTTTCACCCACCATAATCACTTCAACGCGTTCGGCTGGTGTAAGTAGCAGTTCATCAACAGGCGAGCGAGGTTTTTCAAGTAAACCACCTTCGGTACCCACCACAATCCATTTCACCCCTGGAATGTTTAAACGAAAATAACGAGCGCTAGTGGCATTCCAAAGACGGATTCGTTCATTCGTTTTCACTTGAATCTGGGGCTGATATTGACCGTTGATTAACACAAATTCACCCTCACGACCGTTCATCCAATCTAACATCGTGTTTGCTGGAATGGTGCCATCGGCATTTAAACGCAGATCGGAAATCACCCAATGTTGTTCAGGAAGGTGTGCAAGCGGATCATTTTTCGCTTTAACAACGAAAGTGCCTGCTAAGCCTTTATAGACTTGTTCGGAAACATGGTCATGTGGATGAGGGTGGTACCAATATGTCCCAGCACTGCCTTGAGGTAGCGTAAAGCGATAGACTTTTTTCCCTTGCGGTTCAACCATATCCATCGGGTTACCATCCGCCTCATTTGGTACATCTAAGCCGTGCCAATGTACTGTTGAGGGTTGTGGTAGGTGATTGATAAATTCAATTTCTACGGTGTCGCCTTCAAATACTTCAATTTGTGGCCCTGGTAGTTGTCCGTTATAAGCCCAAAATTCCGTTTCTTTATTGTCTGCGAGGCGAATTTTAATTGGCTCTGCTTTTAAAGTGGCTTTGAATAGCCCTGCTTGAGTCGATTGATTAGCAAGTTTTGGCAATATCCCATTAAGCGATAAACCTGAAGGCATTGCCTCAGTTGGCATTAGGCCAGTAGGTACTGAATGCATCATCACCATATTGCCATGTTGTGCGTGGTTCATCATATTCGCAAGGCTATAAAGCGAGCTACTGGCTAAGCTAATTCCAATTCCATAACGTAAAAAATCTCGACGTTTCATTCTTTCACCCCCCTATTGGTTATAGGATTTGAACACTTCACTTTCACCGTTTTTCTTAATTAAAACAACATCATAAGGATCTTTGCGTCCGCCGTATGCTTCACCGTCCATACCTGGTGAACCAATCGGCATGCCAGGTGCGGACAAGCCAACTGCATCGGGTTTTTCTGCGAGTAAACGTTTGATATCCTCAGCAGGTACATGTCCTTCAATCACATAGCCATCAATCACTGCCGTGTGGCAAGAGGCGTGTTCATTTTTAATGTTAAAGCGCTTATGAGCATCATAATTGCCTGTTTCGTTGACTTTAATCTCAAAACCGTTTTTCTGCATATAGCTGATCCATTCATTACAACAGCCACAAGTCTGGCTTTTCCACACTTCCATAGAAAGTGTTTGTGCTTGAGCACAAGCGGTTATCCCTAAACTTAAAAGCAACAATGAGCGGGTGAATTTATGTAATTTCATAAGATGTCCTTATTTTTATTGAGATGGAATGGCGCAATGTTAAAGCTTGACCTAGGGTTAAGGTCAAGTAATCTGAAAAAATTCTATCATTTGAAAATTTTTCTCAAAATCCTACTGCTTGTAGTAGAGATATGCCAACGTACCATCCACTATTATTTTTTAAAATGTGATCAGAATTATTATTTATGATGTTCTGAATGACCACCTTGAGTATTCGGCATATTCATATTAGGGTTCATTTCTTGATGCATCTTCATCATTTCTTCAGGCGTTATTTCGCCCGTCATCATTTGGTTGTGCATTTCTGTCATTTGTTTAGCATCCATTTGCATTGAATGAGTCATTGCTGGTGTAGTGGGTTGATAGCCTGCTGAAATAGGATCTGCCATGCCAAAGATCATAGCAAAGTGACTCACAAATAAGAAAATCACAAGATAAACCGCATGTAATTTAATTTTTGCACTATCCACGAGATTTTTATGAATAACTTTTAATTCCATGAGTAAAATAATAAAAATAGGAAAGGTAGCTAATAATAGTGATGCAATTGATGCGATATCTACCCAACCACGCCATTCAGTAATAGTCGGTACGATAATAAAACCAACATAAGCGGCTACAATCGTGTAATAAACACCGAGCACAACACTTAAAATTTGGGGCTGACGTAGA
>NZ_MLHL01000051.1 GCF_002000545.1 Rodentibacter trehalosifermentans
TGTTATCAGGTTGTACCCGCAGGCGGAGGGGGGAAAAGAGCGGTTACTTTTCACTGAGTTTTTGCAACTTTGTTGCAATCCCCCTTAAGGTGCCGCCTCGCTCCCTGTAAAAGGAGGGAGCGAAAAATTATCTATTTGTGCAACTGCTACATAATGCCGTATGGAACTTTACTGCATTAAAATTCAATGAAAACCGATAAAGCCTTGAAATACTCATTTCAAGGCTTTTATATTATCCGTATGCGACCAATGAAACTCGGCTAAATTCTTGAATTTTAGTAATACGTTTAGTAGGATCTTACCTTAATTATCAAGACAAAAAGACGTGCTACTATGCTATGTACCGCCAACCTACTTTCAAGCACGCAAATCGAAAACGTAAACCCAAAGAAGGGCGTGCCTTTGTGTATCATCGCCATTCTAAAAAGAATTAAATCTTATACGTTATAGGGCTAATTACATTAAAGTGCGGTCAAATTTTTTATATTTTTGAGGAAAGTTAATGAACAAGATCGAACAACTTTTTGCCAATAATTCAAGCTGGGCGCAGCGCATGAAAGAGGAAAATTCTACCTATTTCAAAGAACTTGCCGATCACCAAACGCCACACTACCTTTGGATTGGTTGCTCCGATAGCCGCGTCCCGGCTGAAAAACTCACTAATTTAGAACCCGGTGAATTATTTGTACACCGTAATGTGGCAAACCAAGTGATCCATACGGATCTTAACTGCCTTTCCGTTGTACAATATGCCGTTGATGTCCTCAATATCGAGCATATTATTATTTGCGGTCACACCAACTGTGGCGGCATTAAAGCGGCAATGGCTGACCAAGATTTGGGATTAATTAATAATTGGCTCCTTCATATTCGTGACATTTGGTTTAAACATGGCCATATGCTTGGCAAACTTTCCCCGGAAAAACGTGCCGATATGCTGACCAAAATTAATGTTGCCGAACAAGTTTATAACCTTGGGCGCTCCTCTATTGTAAAAAGCGCATGGGAAAGAGGGCAAAAACTCTCCCTCCACGGTTGGGTTTATGATGTCAATGATGGTTTTTTAGTAGATCAAGGGGTGATGGCAACCAGCCGCGAAACCCTCGAAATATCCTATCGAAATGCGATTGCCCGATTGCTCACTTTAGAAGAGGAAGATATTTTGAAAAAAGATCAAAACGAGTAATTCATCCATATAAGAAATACTTAAGATCAGGTGTCATTTCCTTATCAAAAACATCAAGGAATTTGACCGCACTTTTTATTTCAGTATCATACAGCAAATCTAATGAATAAGAGACAATATATGACAACCGAACTTCAAAAACTCGATCCCGATGCCGCCATTGATATGGCTTATGATATCTTCTTAGAAATGGCGGAGGAAAACCTCGATCCGGCCGATGTAATATTATTTAATCTTCAATTTGAAGAACGTGGGGCGGTGGAATTTGTGGAAACCGCAGAAAATTGGGAAGAAGAAATTGGCGTGTTAATTGACCCGGATGCGTTTGCCGAAGTCTGGATTGGTTTGGTTAATGATAAAGATGAAATGGATGATATCTTTGCCAAATTCCTGATTTCTCACCGTGAGGAAGATCGGCAATTCCATGTTATTTGGAAACCCTAATTTCCCTAAAATCTGAAGAACTTCTAATAAATTTGCACCTTAAAGGCTTCCTCTTTAAGGTGCAAATTGCGATATGCTAAACCGCTGTTACTAGAGTTGGATAATGGCACGAAAACCGATGATGTTCCCCTCCTCTACCACATTTTCTAGCCGAACTTTGTAATGATGCAGCTCTGCAATCCGAAATACAATGGAAAGCCCTAAACCACTTCCCTTTTCATTTTGTCCTGCTGGGCGATAAAAGCGTTGTCCTAATCGGGCTAAATCACTTTCACTCACCCCGCCGCCGTTGTCTTCTACAATAATGTGATTTTTAGATAGAATAATGTTTACCGATGCCCCTGATTTTGCATATTTAATGGCATTATCAATTAGATTTCTCAACATGAGCGAAGCCAAAATAGGTTGCCCTTTCTTTTCTAACGGAACGGATTGTTCTTTAAAAGATAAATCAATATGTCGCTTTTGTGCATAGCTATAAAGCTCACTAATCAAAGAAGGAATAATCGCTTGCCATTTTACGGGTTGTAATTCTTCCAGTTCTTTTAAATTGTCTAAACGGGATAAGGTTAAAAGCTGCTCAATTAGCTGACCGGCACGATCAATCCCTTGCGTTAAATTCGCCAAAGCTTGTTCCCGCAAGGCATTATCCTCCCCCGCAAGTTGGGCGACTTCCGTTTGAATTCGCAAAGCGGTTAAGGGACTGCGTAATTCATGGGCGGCATCCGAGGTAAAACGACGCTCTCTTTTTAACATCGCAGAAGTGCGGTCAAAAAATTGATTTAAATTTTTCACTAACGGCAAAATTTCCGTTGGGACGTTTGAAGTATCAAGTAGCGAAATATCCCCCGGTTTTCTTCCTAACAGTTCACGACTTAATTGATTAATCGGTTTTAAGGCTTGGTGAATTAAATAAAAAACCACAGCCAATAAAATCGGTAAGCTGCCAAACCAAATCGCAGTTTGTCCAAAAACCATTTTATTGACTAATTCTTCCCGATATTCAATTTCCTGACCCACCGCAATACGCAATTCCCCTTGTGCCACAGGTAACCAATAAATTCGCCATTTATCATCATCGTTTTCGATGTAGGCTGAAGCAAATCCTTCTTTATCACTAAAAATAAAATGATCGCCGTTATCCCCATCACTTAATAGTCGCTCCCCGTTTTTTGAAAAGATCGCAAAAGCCAGGGCATCGTCATCATATTTTCGTTTTAGGGGTTTAAATCCACCACGATTAAACTCGGTATTACCCAGTAAAATATTTTGTAAATCCGAGGTAGCAAGACGCTCGGCAAACAGCACTTGCTGAGCATCAAACACTTCATAAGCTTCTTTTTTAGCGACTTTCCAAGCCACAAAAGTGGAAATCAACCATACGAACAGGGCAATCAAAAATAATCCGCTCATCAAGCGGAACTTTAAACTTTTATTTGTCATCATGTTGCCCCAGTGCGTAGCCTACACCATGAACGGTACGAATAAATTGTTTGCCGAGTTTTTGGCGTAAATTATAAATATGCACATCTAAGGCAGCACTGCTAATTTCCTCTTCCCATGTGGATAATTTTTCTTCAATGGTTGAGCGGGAAAGCACACGATCTTTATTCAGCATAAAAAGCTCTAACAGCTTATATTCCCGAGTGGTAAGAGAAAGCGGTTCATCATTTAATCGAACACTTCGCTGGTTCGGATCAAGCGTAACATTCAGGTGGGTAAGTAGCGGTGTGGTATGTCCATAGCTACGGCGGATCAACGCTTGCAGACGTGCAACAACTTCTGCCAGTGCAAAAGGCTTACAAAGATAATCATCCGCCCCTTTTTGTAGCCCTTTTACACGTTCATCTAAGGTATCACGCGCCGTCAAAATCAGCACAGGAATAGACTGATTATGGCTTCGCCATTGTTGTAACACATCCAATCCATCCATTTTCGGCAAGGTGAGATCTAACACAACCGCATCATAGGGCGCGGCATTGAGGGCATTAAAACCGGTTTTTCCATCTGTAAACCAATCCACTACAAATCCGGATTTGGATAACCCAATTTGTAGCCCATTGCCGATTAACGCATCATCTTCAATTAATAAAATTCGCATAAATTTATTCACAAACTCGTTCATTCGTTTGTTCACCTCTCACGAGGCCGTTGGCAAAGCCAACGTTCAAAAACAGCGTTTTTGTGCACGCGCTTTCAAAACAAAATGGTGAGCAAAACGCCCACCATTTTTATGATTAATTCACTTTTTCAATACTGTATACATCAACTTCTGCTTTTTCAAAAGCATCGTTATCCAATTTTCCTGTAATTTTAACTTTATCTTGCGGCCCAACATTTAAACCGTTCCATACACGATCTTTAATTTCCACTTTAATTTGTGCTGAACCATCGGTGAAAAGATAATCATCTTTATCAATTTGCTGGGTAATATTTCCTACTAAACTCACCATCGTATTATCTTTTTCCGATAAAGCTTGTTTAACGCTAATCACTTGTGCAGGCGCTTGTTTAAATCCGCCTTGAGCGGTATTGGTATTTCCATTAAAACCGGCAAAAGCTGTTGAGGTCGCAATGGCAAGCAATGTGGCTAATGTTAATTTTTTCATAAAGTTTTCCTCTTAAATTTAGGGTTAATCATTCATTTTTCAAAGCATCGTTGCTTTGTTGAGGTGTATTAAACCGCATAAATCTTAAGAAAAAGTTAAGAAACCTTCATTTTTCTTAAAATTGATAAAAAAGGCTAGTGACAACCTAGCCTTTTATCGTTTACCGCCTACAAAGTGCGGTTGTTTTTTACGATGTTTTTATTCTTCGTTGAGTAATTTTAATTCACGGTTTCTTACTTGTTTTTTCAAGATTTCCGCAAATTCTTCTATACTGAACGAGCCAAGATCAACCCCTTTACGGGTACGCACTGCCACCTTACCTTCTGCGATTTCTTTATCACCACAAACCAGCATATAAGGCACACGGCGTAAGGTATGTTCACGAATTTTAAAACCGACTTTTTCGTTTCGTAAATCCGTTTTCACCCGTAAACCGGCATCAGATAACCGTTTTGCTACCTGTTGAACATAATCGGCTTGGCTATCGGTGATATTCATCACCACAGCTTGTGTTGGGGCTAACCATGGTGGGAAGAAACCAGCGTATTCTTCTGTAATGATACCGATGAAACGCTCAATTGAACCCAAAATTGCACGGTGGATCATCACCGGTGTTTTACGGCCATTATCTTCGGCAACATAAGTCGCCTCTAAGCGATCCGGTAAGGCAAAGTCTAACTGCACCGTACCGCATTGCCATTCACGCCCTAAACTATCACGCAATGCAAACTCAATTTTCGGCCCATAGAATGCCCCTTCACCTTCTTGAACTTCATATTTAAGCTGATTGTGCGCCAAGGCGGCGGCAAGGCCGGCTTCCGCACGATCCCACATTTCATCCGAACCAATACGGTTTTCAGGGCGGGTGGAAAGCTTCACATAAATATCGTTAAAGCCGAAAGTGCTGTAAATGTCGTAAACCATTTTAATACAGCTGGTTACTTCACTTTCGATTTGATCTTCCGTACAGAAAATATGGGCATCATCTTGGGTGAAACCACGTACCCGCATTAATCCATGTAAAGAACCGGAAGGCTCGTTACGGTGACAAGAACCAAATTCCGCCATACGAATAGGTAAATCACGGTAAGATTTTAACCCTTGATTGAAAATCTGCACATGCCCCGGGCAGTTCATCGGTTTAATGGCATATTCACGATTTTCCGATTGTGTCGTAAACATGAGATCGCCATAGTTTTGCCAGTGCCCTGTTTTCTCCCACAATACACGATCCATCATAAACGGACCTTTCACTTCTTGATAATCGTATTCTTTTAATTTTGTGCGGACAAAGGTTTCAAGCTCACGGAAAATTGTCCAACCATCATTGTGCCAAAACACCATACCCGGTGCTTCTTCTTGCATATGGTACAAATCTAAGGCTTTACCGATTTTACGGTGATCACGTTTTGCCGCTTCTTCCAAGCGTTGTAAATATTCGGCTAATTGTTTTTTATCTGCCCAAGCCGTGCCATAGATACGTTGTAACATTTTATTTTTGCTGTCACCACGCCAATATGCGCCTGCCACTTTTTGTAATTTGAAATGATGACAAAAACGCATATTCGGCACATGCGGTCCACGACACATATCAATATATTCTTCATGATGATATAACGCCGGTGTTGCCGTGCGTTCAATATTTTCATCTAAAATTGCCATTTTATACGGCTCGCCACGTTGCTCAAAGGTATCTCGTGCCTCTTGCCAGCTCACGCGTTTTTTCACCACGTCATAATTGGTTTTCGCCAATTCAAGCATACGTTTTTCAATCGCTTCTAAATCTTCTTGGGTTAAAGAGCGATCTAAATCCACGTCATAATAAAAGCCGTTTTCAATGGTTGGACCGATAGCCATTTTCACATCTGGGAATAATTGCTTGATGGCATGACCTAATAAATGGGCACAAGAATGACGGATAATCTCTAAACCGTCTTCATCTTTTGCGGTAATGATTTCCAATGTGGCATCTTGCTCGATAAGATCACAGGCATCACGGCGTTCACCGTTGACACGACCGGCAATGGTTGCTTTGGCAAGACCCGCACCAATATCCTGAGCCACTTCAAGTACGGAAACAGGGCGATCAAATTGACGTTGGGAACCGTCAGGTAAAGTAATAATTGGCATAGTTATTCCTTAATACAGTGGTCACCCACACGAAAGGTGACATGTTCGTTTAAAAATTCAATAAAAATTAACCGCACTTGGCTTCATTCCTACCATTGAATAAAGAAAATGCGGTGGCGAATTCTATCACTTTCCTATAATCTTGTTAAATAGAAAACAGCCTTGATATTTTCATAAAAAGAAATAATGTTTTTCTTAAAAATAACTTTATCTATGAAAAAATAAACACTAGAATCGCAGCCCTTATTTTACACAAGTTAAAGGAAATAAAATGAGCAACGTATTGGTGTTAAAATCAAGCATTCTTGCTGATAATTCTCAGAGTAACAAATTAGTGGATTATACAATCGAAAAACTACAAGGTGACAATATTGTGGTTCGGGATTTAGCCAAAGATCCACTGCCTCACTTCGATGCCACAGCGGCTATTGCGGTGCGGGGCGAACCTAAAACAGAAGAAGAAAAACAACTTCTCGCCCTTTCAGATGAACTGGTTTCTGAACTAAAAAATGCCGATACCTTAGTTATCGGTGCACCGATGTATAACTTGAATATCCCCACTCAATTAAAATCTTATTTTGATTTCATCGCCCGTCCACGTGTCACATTTCAATATACGGCAAATGGCCAGGAAGGTTTATTGCAAGGTAAAAAAGCCATTGTATTATGCGCATTTGGCGGACTATACGATGATGAAAATCTTGTCACACAATATATGAAAGCTATTTTAGGTTTTGTGGGAATTACTGACGTACAGTTCGTGTATGCAAAAGGTATCGGTTTTGGCCCTGAAGCAATTGAAAAAGCAATACAATCTGCCAAAGAAAAAATTAGTGATATTTTGACCGCACTTTAGTCCTTTCTTAAGCCATCTTTCGAGATGGCTTTCTTTTTTCCTTGCCAATACATATTTTGTGAAATGAAATAGAATTTTTAAATCTTTTCTTGACTTATTTATTTTGTACTAGTTTAATAGTACAAAATTTTAAGAAGGATAAAAAAATGCAAAACAAGGCTTTTATTGCGGTAACCACACAACCTGTTTCTTATCATTCAGATACTACCGCCATTTTTAATACATTATGCCATCATCCTAATACATTGCTCCTCGACTCTGCTGAAATTGGCAGTAAAAATAGCTTACAAAGCCTTATATTGATCAATGCGGCAGTTAAGATTACTTGTGTTGGTCACAACGTCACATTTAAAGCATTAAATGCCAATGGTAAACAGGTTTTGAAAGCCATTTTGCCTGTTTTGAATACGCTAACGCCGATAAGTGCGGTCGATTTTGATGATGAATTTTCTGTCGATTTCCCCCCACTTGATAATCAATTGGATGAAGACAGTAAATTACAATCAGCAACCATTTTTGATGGGTTACGAGTGGTTTCAAACCTTTACCAACACAGTGATACCGCGGTTTTTTTAGGCGGATTATTGGCTTATGATTTAGTGGGTCATTTCATTCCGATGAATGATATCACTTTAAAAGATGACGGAATTTCTTGCCCGGATTACCGCTTTTATCTTGCCGAACATCTCATCACGATTGATCATAAAACTCAGCAGGCAACACTGAAAAGTTATTGTTTCTCACAAGAAGAACAAGTTAATGTGGCAAAAACCGCCCTTGCTATCACACAAAAATTAAAAAATGTTGATCACATTTTATCGATTAAACCGGCAAGTGATGAGGTGAAAACCAATTTTGAGGACGCTGAATTTATCAATGTAGTGAAAGCCTTAAAACACCATATTAATATTGGGGATGTGTTCCAAATTGTGCCTTCACGCCGCTTTTCTCTTGCCTGCCCTAATCCACTGGCAAGTTATGCTCAACTGAAACAAAATAACCCAAGTCCTTATATGTTCTATATGAACGATGAAGAATTCATTTTGTTCGGCGCCTCACCGGAAAGTGCGCTGAAATATAAAGCCCAAAACCGTCAGTTAGAAATTTACCCGATTGCCGGCTCACGTCCACGCGGATTTGATGCACACGGTAATATTGATCCTGAATTGGATGCCCGTTTAGAGCTGGAACTACGCTTAGATCATAAAGAACAAGCAGAACATTTAATGCTCGTGGATTTAGCCCGTAACGATATTGCCCGGGTTTGTCAAAGTGGTACGCGTCAAGTGGCAGAATTAATGCAAGTGGATCGCTATTCGCATATTATGCATTTGGTTTCCCGTGTGGTGGGTAAACTTCGCCCGGAATTAGACGCTCTTCACGCTTACCAAGCCTGTATGAATATGGGAACACTTACCGGTGCACCAAAAATCAAAGCGATGCAACTTATTTATCAATATGAGCAGCAAAAACGCCATAGCTATGGTGGTTCGGTGGGTTACCTCACTTCCGATGGCAATTTAGACACTTGTATCGTGATTCGCTCTGCCTTTGTTCAAAAAGGTATCGCCCATGTACAGGCAGGCTGTGGTGAAGTGTTAGATTCCGATCCGCAAATGGAAGCCGATGAAACCCGACACAAAGCCGCCGCAGTATTAAAAGCAATTCGTCAAATCAACACACAAGCCAAATAAGGAATACGTTATGGCAAATATTCTTTTTTTAGATAACTTTGATTCCTTCACTTACAATCTTGTGGATCAATTTCGTGTTTTAGGTCATCAGGTTAAAATTTACCGCAATGATTGTGATTTAACACAACTTGTTGACACGGCATTAGGCACACCCAATACTATTCTTGCCCTCTCTCCGGGGCCGGGTACGCCTGCTGAGGCAGGCATTTTATTGCCGTTAATTGAACGTTTAAAAGACAAAATCCCCATTATTGGTATTTGTTTAGGTCATCAAGCGTTAATTCAAGCCTTTGGGGGAAAGGTAGTTCACGCCGGTGAAGTATTACACGGGAAAGTCTCTCAAATCAGTCATGATGGTGAGGCAATGTTTAAAGGTCTTGCCAACCCCATGCCTGTCGCCCGCTATCATTCTCTTATGGGGCAAGATTTACCGGCAGAATTTGTCATCAATGCAGAATACAACGGTATTATTATGGCAATTCGCCACCGTAACTTGCCAATTTGCGCATTCCAATTCCACCCGGAAAGTATTTTAACGGTACAAGGGTCGCAACTCTTACAACAATCCATTGAATGGTTACTTAATCACTAAAAAAATAAACATGATAAGGAAATTAACATGATTACTGTATTTGGACTTAAATCTCAACTCACGCCACGCAAAGCCATGTTAGCTGAGGTCATTTATAACAGCCTTTATTTAGGCTTAGATATTCCAAAAGGAAAACATGCGATTCGCTTTTTAGGCTTAGAGAAAGAAGATTTTTACTACCCTTTTGATCGTAGCGACGATTACACCGTCATTGAAATCAATTTAATGGCAGGCCGAATGGAAGGGACAAAAAAACGCTTAATCAAAATGTTATTCAGTGAGCTTGAATATAAACTGGGTATCCGTGCCCATGATGTGGAAATCACGATTAAAGAACAACCGGCCCATTGCTGGGGTTTCCGTGGAATGACCGGCGATGAAGCTCGTGATTTGGATTATGATATTTATGTCTAACCCTTATCACCGGTAAGCTTATAACAACAACGCCTAATTAGGATAATCCAGAACATAACAAGGAACAGACGATGCAACACAACCCTTTATTAGAACAACTTTACAACGGTTGCCAACTCAATCAATCAGAAAGTACCGCACTTTTTAACGCCGTCATTCAAGGCGAGCTGTCTAACGAACAAATCGCAGCGATGCTGATTGCATTAAAATTGCGTGGTGCAAACATTGAGGAAATCAGCGGTGCTGTGGCTGCCTCTCTACAAAATGCGAAACCTTTTCCATCTCCTGATTATCCTTTTGCCGATATTGTCGGCACGGGGGGAGATGGGCAAAATACCATTAATATTTCCACCGCAAGTTGTATTGTGGCGGCAACAATGGGGGCGAAGGTTGCAAAACACGGTAATCGTAGCGTGTCCAGCCAATCCGGGGCAAGTGATGTATTAACCGCACTAGGCGTAAATATCAATGTTTCTGCACAATCCGCACGCCAAGCCTTAGACGAAATCGGCGTGTGCTTTTTATTTGCACAGCAGTATCACCCCGGTTTTCGCTATGTTGCACCGGTCCGTGCCGCATTAAAAACCCGCACAATATTTAACATTCTTGGCCCACTCATTAACCCTGCCCGCCCGACTTACCATTTACTTGGTGTTTATGCCCCGGAATTAGTCAAAACCTACGCAGAAACTGCCGTTGCTCTAGGACATAAACAGACGTTTATCGTCCATGGCGCAGGTTTAGATGAAGTGGCATTACACGGCGAAACACAGGTGGCGGAGGTGAAAAAAGGTCAAATTGACTATTTCACCTTAACACCTTCTGATTTTGGGCTGAAAACTCAATCCATTGAAAGCCTACGAGGCGGCAATCCACAAGAAAATGCCAAAATTTTGACTGCACTTTTACAGGGTAAAGGCAAAGCTGAACATGCCAATGCGGTTGCTGCTAATACGGCGTTATTGCTTAAACTGTTCGGCTATGAAGATCTTAAGCAAAATACGCAAAATGTATTGGAAACCTTAGCCACCGGTCAAGCTTTTGAAACATTGCAAAAATTAACGGAATATTAGGGTATTTCATGTGTTTCCAGTATTCAGCCGAAGATAGATATCTAATTGATAAAGAATTTATAGATAAAATAAAGGAAGAACAGCGTCGTAAAATTGCTAGTTTTATACTTAGAATAATATTAGTTCCCATAATTGTATATTTATCATATAGCATAGATATAACTCAATCTGAAACGGGGAAATTATACGGTTTGTTAATGTTATCTATGTTAGGTCTTATGTTACCTATTTTTCTAGTGAAAGCTATATCTTTAGGGATTTTATTTATATTAAAACCAACAATGTTAGTCACTAATATTATTATTTATGTTATAAATAAACTTACTAAATTAGATTTGCCTACTGATAGTGGAAACGAATTAGCTACGGAAGATTATTTTAAATTACTAATTTTAGTTTCCTATATCATTATTTCCAGCTGTTTATTATGGTTTACCTTTTTTGAAATAGAAAATGAAAATTACAGAACTATTGTTGCAACAACAGTATCAATTTTATATGGTTCCGCAATATCAAAATTCTTAGACCCTCTACTTTTAATTGCAGGGTTTGATATTGAAATATTAAAAAAGAGAAAAAAGAAAAATGATAAATAAAGAACAACCAACAATCCTTCAAAAAATCATTCTTGATAAAGCCAAATGGGTGAAAGCCAAAGAAGCGGCATTTCCACTTGGTAAATTTCAACAAAATATCACAAAATCCGACCGCGCTTTTTATGAGGCCCTATCAAAAAGCTCCCACCAAAAACCGGCTTATATTTTGGAATGTAAAAAAGCCTCACCTTCAAAAGGATTAATTCGTGAGGAATTTAATTTAGCGGAAATCGCCAATGTTTATAAACATTATGCCTCAGCCGTTTCTGTGCTGACCGATGAACAATACTTCCAAGGAAATTTTGAATTTTTGCCGCAAGTGCGAAATATCGTGTCCCAACCGGTGCTTTGCAAAGATTTTATGATAAGCGAATATCAGGTCTATCTTGCCCGCTATTATCAAGCAGATGCGATTTTATTAATGCTTTCTGTCGTCAATGATGAAACTTATCGGATGTTGGCAAACCTTGCCCATTCATTAGGTATGGGCGTATTAACGGAAACCAGCAATGAAGAAGAGTTTGAACGTGCTTTATCGCTCGGTGCAAAAATCATCGGGGTGAATAATCGAAATTTGCATGATCTCACGGTGGATTTAAATCGGGTTGTTGAATTAACGGAAAAATATGCCGATCGCATACCGGCTGATGTTCGTATTATCAGTGAATCCGGTATTTATGATCATCAGCAAATCCGTCAACTCCAATCTGTTGCACAGGGATTTTTAATTGGTAGTAGCCTAATGGGCAGTGCAGATTTAAACAATGCCGTTCGTGCGGTAATTTTGGGTGAAAATAAAGTGTGTGGCTTAACACGCAGCCAAGATGTTAAAACCGTTTATGAAAGCGGTGCGCTTTATGGTGGATTAATCTTTGCCGAAAAGTCAAAACGTTGTATCAGCTTGCGTCAGGCGCAAGAATTAGTCACCGCAGCACCACTTCGCTTTGTTGGCGTGTTTCAAAATCAAGAGATTGATTTTATTGTAAAAATTGCTCAACAACTCAGCCTTTATGCCGTGCAATTACATGGTGAAGAAACAGCGGCGTTTATCGCTGATCTTCGCGCTAAATTGCCTGAGCGCTGCCAAATTTGGAAAGCGCTATCAATCGACATTCATGAAAAAAGTGCGGTTAATTTTAGCGATGATCTCAATGTTGCCCGTTATATTATCGACAGCCGAACAGCAAATCAGCAAGGAGGCACAGGTAAACCCTTCGATTGGACGTTAATTCCTGAAACGCTAAAATACAAAACGATTTTAGCCGGCGGTATTTCAGCGGAAAATGTTGAACAAGCAATGAAACAAGGTTGTTTAGGGGTTGATCTGAATTCCGGTGTAGAAAGTATGCCCGGTGTGAAAGATGAGGAAAAAGTGCGGTCGGTTTTTGATAAGATTTTTAATTTCAACTAGCCCTTTTCCCTAAGCTCTGCCAAATTCAGCAGAGCTTAAATTTTACTTGTGCTAAAAATTAAAATTATCAATGCATTCTCTGATTTAAGCTAATCAATTAATAACTATTCTCATACAGCAAAACATTTTGTTCACAAATAACCCACAAATTTGATACAAATCATTCGTTTTGTGATATTGATCAATTTTTCTTTATTCAAAAAGTTCTATCATTTCACAAATGACCGTAAATTTTGTGTGTCTTTGGAGTGATACTATGGGGAATCAAGATAACGTTTTTTCTACGTTGGCGGATATTTCTCGCCGGGATTTTATGAAATTATGCAGCGCACTTGCGGCGACAATGGGGCTAAGCTCAAAAGCGGGGGCGGAAATGACTGCAGCAATGACCAATCCTGCTCGTCCGCCGGTGATTTGGATTGGTGCACAAGAATGTACCGGCTGTACAGAATCCTTACTACGTGCGACCCACCCTACTGTTGAAAACCTCGTCCTCGACCTGATTTCCCTTGAATATCACGAAGCGCTTTCTGCCGCTTTCGGTGAACAAGCAGAAGAAAATAAACACCACGCTATTGAGAAATATTACGGTAAATATGTGCTGGTGGTAGATGGTTCAATTCCACTAAAAGATGGCGGCATCTATTGTATGGTTGCAGGCAAGCCGATTGTCGAGCATATTCGTGAAGCGGCAAAAGGTGCAGCAGCGATCATTGCAATTGGATCTTGTTCCTCTTGGGGCGGTGTGCCATCAAGCGGAGGTAATCCGACCGGTGCAGTCAGCCTTGCGGAGGCCTTGCCAAAAGGTATGCCGGTCATCAATATCCCGGGCTGTCCGCCAAATCCTCATAACTTCTTAGCCACGGTTGCTTACATCATCACCTATAAAAAATTACCGGCAATGGATAAACTCAATCGTCCGTTATTTGCTTACGACCGTCTTATTCACGAAAACTGTTATCGCCGACCGCACTTTGATGCCGGGCGTTTTGCCAAAGAATTTGGTGATTATGGTCATCGCCACGGTTGGTGTTTATACCATCTTGGCTGTAAAGGTCCGGAAACTTACGGTAACTGCTCTACACTTGAATTTTGTGATGTGGGAGGAAATAACTGGCCGGTGGGTATCGGACATCCTTGCTATGGTTGCAATGATAAAGGCATTGGCTTTACCAAAGGTATCTTTCAACTCGCCAATGTAGAAAATCCAACCCCTCGGGTCAATAAACCCGATGTGAATAATGTAGAAGGCGAAAGCGCATCAATGACAGCGGTTGGGTTACTTGGCGGTGCGGCTGCTATTTTAGCCGGTGTGAGCGTGCTTACCTTAAAAGAACTAAGCAAGCAGCATAAAACCAATCGTAGCTCTGATGAACAAGCCCGTTAATATGAGTAATCAGGAAAATAAAATGGATAGACGAAATTTCCTTAAAGCCGGTTTGCTCGGAACGGTAACATCCGGTCTTCCTGTGACAAAAGTACAAGCCGTTGAAAACCTACCTCCAATCCCAAACGCCTTAGGAATGCTTTATGATTCAACCCTTTGTGTGGGTTGTCAAGCCTGTGTGGCAGAATGTCAGCAAATCAATAAAACGCCAACCAATCCTAACGGCGAGCAAACGTGGTCAAATAATGACAAACTCACCCCCTTCACCCGAAATATTATTCAAGTATGGAGTGAGGGGGAAGGAAAAAATAAAGATCAATCCGAAAACGGTTATGCGTATATTAAAAAACAATGTATGCATTGTGTTGATCCAAACTGTGTCTCTGTTTGTCCTGTACAAGCCTTAACGAAAGATCCTAAAACCGGCATTGTGAAATACGATCCCGATATTTGTACAGGTTGTCGTTATTGTATGGTGAGTTGCCCTTTCGATGTACCAAAATATGATTACGATAATCCATTTGGTCAAATCAGTAAATGTGAGTTATGCAATCAAAAAGGCGTAGAACGCTTAGATAAAGGCGGATTACCGGGTTGCTGTCATGTTTGTCCAACAGGTGCCATTATTTTTGGTACCCGTGAAGAACTCTTGGCTGAAGCAAAACACCGCTTAAGTTTGTTACGCGGTAGCGAATATGATTATCCACGCCAACATATCCATAGTACCGACAAATATCGGGCTACCGTCCCCGCCTATCAGTATCGTGTATATGGTGAAACCGAAGGGGGAGGCACACAGGTGTTGGTATTAAGTGGCGTTCCCCAGGAAAATCTCGGGTTACCGGATCTCGATAACATTGCAACCGGTGCCCGTGCGGCACACTTACAACATTTCTTATATCGAGGAATGGCATTACCGCTTATTGCATTAGCAGGTCTTACAATGATGACCTACAAAAATATGCACGGTGATAAAATCAAGGCTCGTATTGATGCTCAAAAAGAAGCGATGCGCCAAGCTCGTAAAGAAATGGAAGAAACGGAGGATGAACATAATGGGTAATCCACGTCCGGTTGGCGGACGACTAATTTCCGCCACAATTCTCTTTTTTGCCCCCTTAGCGATAATTTGTACCTTGCTAATTATCAAACGGTTGTTTTTTGGAATAGGTTCTGTTACCGCACTCAACGGTGGTTATCCTTGGGGAATATGGATTGCTTTCGATTTGCTTGTCGGTACAGGATTTGCTTGTGGTGGCTGGGCATTGGCTTGGGTGGTTTATATTTTTAATAAAGGGAAATATCATCCTCTCGTTCGTCCGGCATTGCTTGCCAGTCTATTCGGTTATGCCTTAGGCGGGCTTTCTATCACCATTGATATGGGGCGTTATTGGCACTTGCCTTACTTCTATGTACCGGGGCAGTTTAACACCAATTCCGTGCTATTTGAAACCGCCTTCTGTATGACCGTGTATATCATTGTTGTCACACTTGAATTTGCTCCTGTTTGGCTTGGTTTCTTTGGATTAAAAAAATGGTTCGACAAGCTCAATAAAATTATGTTTTTTGTGATCGCGCTTGGCGCACTACTGCCAATGATGCACCAATCCTCCATGGGATCGCTAATGATTGTTGCCGGACACAAGATTCATCCGGTTTGGCAAAGCTATGAAATGTTACCCATTTTATCCTTGCTCACTGCATTCATTATGGGCTTCTCAATTGTTATCTTTGAAGGCTCGCTCGTCAGTGCCGGGCTTGCCGGTAAAACCCCTGATGAACGTTCTCTTTTCAGCCAGCTTGCAAAAATTACAGCGGGTTTAATCGCACTTTTCCTTGTTGTACGTTTTGGTGAATTGATTTACCACGATAAACTTCATTATGTGCTTGGTTTTGACAAACTAGGACAATTTGAGGCTTGGATGTTCTGGTTGGAAATATGGTTAATGACATTACCCCTACTCACTCTTTTCCTCGGTGAAAAGAAATCCGATTCACGTTGGCTGTTTATCTCAGCACTCAGTATGTTATTAGGTGCCGCCTTATGGCGTTTAAATTATTCATTAATTATGTACAACCCGGGAAATGGTTATCGCTATTTTCCATCAGCAGAAGAATTGTTGATTTCTATCGGCTTTGTTTCTATTGAAATTTGTGCCTATATCTTGATTATCCGTCTTTTCCCTGTCCTACCGGTATTAAAAGAAAAACGTAATGAAGATTCGGAACAAGTTATTGCAGAAAAAGCAGCATTCAGTAAAAAAATGAGTGGAGCAAAATAATGACTGAAAAAAAACGTATCTCAATCGACCCTATTACACGTATTGAAGGTCATTTACGTATCGATTGTGAAATTGAAAATGGTGTTGTTACCAATGCTTGGTCTTCCGGCACAATGTGGCGTGGAATGGAAAATATAGTAAAAGGTGCAGATCCTCGTGATGCTTGGATGATTATGCAACGAATTTGTGGTGTCTGCACCACAGTACACGCCATTGTCAGTGTGAGAGCAGTAGAAGATGCAATTGGTGCCAAGGTACCGGTAAATGCACAATACATTCGTAATATGATTTTATCCGCTCACAGTATGCATGATCATATCGTTCATTTTTATCAGCTTTCTGCTATGGACTGGGTGGATATTACTGCTGCCCTTAAAGCAGATCCGGACAAAGCGGCGGATATGTTAAAAGGGATTTCTACTTGGTCGCTCAATAGTGCTAATGAATTTCGTAATGTGCAGAAAAAAATTCAGTCTCTGGTTGATAGCGGTCAACTGGGGATTTTTGCAAACGGCTATTTCGGTCATCCTGCAATGAAATTACCGCCGGAAGTCAATTTAATTGCGGTGGCACACTATCTCCACGCTCTTGAATGTCAACGGGATTGTAATCGCATTGTGGCATTGCTTGGCGGTAAATCACCCCATATTCAAAACTTAGCCATTGGCGGTGTCGCCAACCCAATTAATTTAGATTCACAAGCGGTCTTAAATTTAGAACGTTTAATGTTCGTCAAAGCCTGTATTGATCGATTAAATGACTTCGTTAATCAGGTCTATAAGGTCGATACTGCGGTGATCGCCGCTTATTATCCCGAATGGCTTAGTTTGGGTAAAACATCAGGTAATTACCTATCCGTACCGGAATATCCAATTGATAGCGAAAATGCCCAATTTGCTTTAACAGGCGGCTATATCGAAAATTTTGATTTAAATACTTTCCGCCCTATCACTCAACAAAAAGACGAATTTGTTGTGAAAGGCATCAAAGAAAGCGGTAAACACGCCTGGTATGAAGATGATGAAGCCCTTGAACCTTGGGTTGGTTTAACTCGTCCGAAATATACCGGCTGGCAAGATGACGGGAAATATTCTTGGGTGAAAGCCCCAAGTTTCTACGGTAAAGTAGTCGAAGTCGGTCCGCTTGCCTATTTAATGTGTAATTTAGCAAGCCAAGATGAAAAAACCTTAAAACACTTCAATCAAATTAAAGGCATATATGAAACCTTAACCGGTAATCCCCTTTCCATCGAACACTTGCATTCCACACTCGGACGTATTACCGGTCGTACCGTGCATTGTTGTGCACTGAATGATATTCTCGTGCAACAATGGCAATTACTCATTGATAATATCGGCACCGGTGATACCGTGGCGTATTTAAAAACGGACATTCCACAAAATGGCGAATTTAAAGGGGTTGGCTTTGGTGAAGTACCACGTGGTATGCTTTCCCACTGGATTGTGATTAAAAATGGTCGTATTGAAAACTATCAAGCCGTTGTGCCCTCTACTTGGAATGCCGGCCCACGTAATCAAAATGATGAAATGGGACCTTACGAGCTTTCCATTATCGGCACACCGGTTGCTGATCCAACCAAACCGCTTGAGGTCGTCCGTACTATTCACTCTTTTGATCCTTGTATGTCTTGTGCCGTACATATCATCAATACCGAAAATGGTGAAGTCACACAAGTGAAGGTGCTGTAATGAAACCGCTGATTTTAGGTGTAGGTAATATTTTATTAGGCGATGAAGGCGTGGGGGTAAGGGTTGCTCAAGCCTTGGAAAATCGCCCGGAAATTCAACCGCACTTTGATGTTATTGATGGTGGCACCTGTGGAATGGAACTCCTGGATGAAATGGCAAACCGCGATCATATCATCATTATTGATGCCGTCCTTGCCAACAAACAACCGGGCGAAATGGTCATCTTATACGATGACCAAGTTCCGGTATTTTTCTCTCAAAAAATATCGCCCCATCAACTTGGTATTTGTGATGTTCTCTCCGCATTAAAACTGACAGGCGAATTTCCTAAAAATTTATGCTTAGTCGGCATTCAACCGGAAACATTAGAACCGCAAATTGCGCTTAGTGAGAAAATTAAAGCGATGTTTCCGACCATTTTTGAAACACTGGAAACGGTTTTGAAAAAATATGGCTTTCAAACCAGTCTGTGTGAAAATGTTTCATATAAACAATCAGCCGTTTAGCCTTGCACAAATTATGCCAATTCTTACGCCAATGTTATATAAATTATGTATCGACACGAAAAAATAGCCCAAAATTCCACCGCACTTGAAAATATCATTCAGGGATTTGAACAAGATCCCTCTGCATTATTTCAATCTTCAATGCTAGAAGTGGCAAAAAATATGCAAGATTTGCCTTTTTATCGGCAAGGTATTGAATGTTATTGCCCCAAATTTATCCTCTTTGAACAGCAATGGATTGGCTCGGTTGTTACGCCTTGGATGCTTAGTGTGGTGATTTTACCCGGTAAAGATCAACAATGGGAGGCGCGAGAAATCGGTGATAAACTCACTGTCCAATTGCCTTATAAAGCGCTCACGTTCACAGTAAGCGGAATGGAAAACATCCCCCAATACTTAAGTTGTTCGCTCCATTCTCCTATTGATCCTTCGCTAACCAACGCACAAGCAATTCAACTATCACAGGATTGTTTAAGAATGATTTTATCTATGCCAACTGCCTCCCCTACTTTTGATTCAAATCGTCGTAACCTATTCAGTGCGATGGTAAAATAAGTGGCGTTTTAACAGGAGTGATATAAATTATGTGTTTAGGTGTGCCGGGACAAATCGTCAAAATGGGTGATAATGCCCTTCAACTTGCTACCGTGGAAGTATGCGGTGTCAAACGTGAGGTGAATATCTCGCTCATTTGTGAAAGTGATCCGACTGAGTTATTAGGCAAATGGGTTCTTGTTCACGTAGGCTTTGCGATGAGTATTATTGATGAGCAGGAAGCCAAGCAAACTCAAGAAGCCTTGATGGCGATGAGCCAATTAGAACATGAAGTCGATGATTTTTTAGGGCTGAATCAACAATAATTTGTATAAGATCAAATCCAATCTGACAGTTCCCATTTAAAATTACAGTGCCTGTCAGATTAATTTGAGCTTAAGTTCCTTTCAAGCCAAATTCGTTTTCCATCAAGCAACGTGTCCATTGGTATTCTTCCACAACTCATTTTTCCTTGATGGGTTCGATGATAGCCATAATAGACTATGGCTATGCTTATTTTTCAGCAACAATCCCTAGCAAGCGTAGCGTGTGTGAAACACAGTTTCACGCACAGAATAATTAGTTCGTGCGTGGATTTTCAAATCTACACATGCTACGCTTGCTATTATTGTGAAACATTATTATTAAATAAGCATCTTTTATATAATTCCTCATTACCACTGTACTTTTCTCTACAAATATTGATAACTTGCATCCTTGACTCCTCATAAAGATAACTATCATTCCAATCCCAAAAACCTTTATGCATTGGATTAAGAAAATGCCCGCATCCAGTTAAAAATAAACATATATAGAAATATTTAAAAAGCTTTATTATCATATACGTTACCTCTTTTGATATTTTCAGATTTGATTAATGTAGGCAAAGAATAATTCTCGCCATTTTTCCACATAATCCTTATATAAATCAGATTCAATTTTCTTTCCTTTTCCATCTAGAATATCGTTTCCAAAAGCATTCTTCACATACTGTGCTGGAACCTCAGCAAAATAACTGCTATGAGAATAACATAACCAACATTCCCCACCAGTTGTATCATTAAAGCCTGTTAGCCCCAAATTCCATTTGTTTCCCACAAAGTCAGCTTTATGAACAGCTGAATATGTGCTACTTTGATAATTTTTGCCGTCTTTATCAGTATAACTATACCCATTTCGTTTCAGTTGTTCCGCATAAGCCTGAACGTTAGCACGGAAAAAATTAAGGGGCTGACGTAGATTAGCCCTAAATTCCACACCATTTTCGCAACATTTTAAGTTGCTCTTTTGGTGTTCCAAAGTTAAACCGAAATTCACATTCCTTCAAGAATAAGGGAAAATTTTTTCGGTCGATTCCATTATATTTTCGGAGTATCCGCTTGGCTTGGCTCCAAAAATTTTCAATGCCGTTAAT
>NZ_MLHL01000052.1 GCF_002000545.1 Rodentibacter trehalosifermentans
CACTTTTTGTTCAGCTTGCTCAAGTTGGGATTTGAGTTTATCCAATTCGGCTTGCTGTTGAGAGGCTTGATCTTGTGTGCTTTGATCATTACGAATTTCGTTGTTTGGGGTTGACGATGCTCTATCGCTACTACCACCACCTCCACTACTTCCACATCCGGTTAATGCCAATAAAAGTGCGGTCGCTACTGAGATATTTTTTAGTTTCATTTGGGATTCCTTAAATAATAATGTGATTAAAAAGCCAAAAGAATTATAATTCCGCGCTAATTTGGGTACAATTAACCGACAGTTACACTGAGCTACCGTGTGAAGGTAGTGATTTATGATGAGAGTAAATTATGAAAATAAATGAGAAGATCCGTCAATTGCGTGAACAACATCAATTATCTCAAGAAAATATGGCGGATAAGTTGGGTATGTCAGTAACAGGATATGCCAAAATTGAGCGAGGAGAAGTGCGTTCGACCTTGCAACGTTTAGAACAGATTTCAGAAGTGTTTGAAATGGATATTTGTGAGTTATTTGCTTTTGGTGAAAACGAGAAAATTTATTTTAATAATTCAGTTGTTGAATCGACAAATTCTAACAATTTCTTATTTGCCGTAGGGAATGAGAATTTAGAAAAAGCCATTCAACAATTGCAATTAATGCTGACACACAAAGACGAATTATTGCTACAAAAAGACAAAATTATTCATGGTTTGGAACGTGAGCTTGAGTTGCTTAGAAAATTACAAAATTAAGAAATGGAAACGGGGATAAAACATCCCCATTTTTGACCGCACTTTATTTCCCTTTCACATCAATAATCACGATTTCCGATTGTGATCCTAAACGCATTGGGATGCCCCAAAATCCGTAACCGGAGGTCACTATAAAATAGGGATTGCCGATTTTTTCTAAGCCATAATCAATGCGGTAGGTGAGGGCAGTGATAAGATTTGCCGGAAAAATTTGCCCTTTATGAGTATGGCCGGAAACCTGTAAATCAAAAGGCAAGGTGGAATGGATTTCCACCTCGGAAGGTCGGTGATCGAGGACGATAATCGGTAAATCCGCTTTGGCTTGCTTTAATAAGGTTGCCGTGCTTGGACGGTTTTTTTCGAGATCGTCATTTCGCCCGATTAAAACGATCTCGTCATTAATGGTTGCCACTTGATCCTTTAATAGAATGATGCCGGCTTGGCGGATTTCTTCGGTGATTTCTTCTTGATACCCAAAGAAATCGTGGTTGCCTAGGGTGGCATAAACCCCTAATGGCGCACGAAGTTTCGCTAAATGAGGGCGCATATTTTCCGCTAAATAGGCGGTAACATTATCATCCATAATATCGCCGGGCAGTAAGATGATATCGACTTTTTGTTCGTCCATGATTTGTGCCAGTTTATCTAGGGCTTTTCCGCCAAATAATGATCCGAGATGTAAATCACTTGCCACGCCAATTCTCAAGGGGTTCATTGGTTTATCTAATGTGATGTCATAATGCACGAGGCGTGGAACATAGGCGTTATAAACGCTTAACCCGAGTAATCCTGCCAAGGCAAAAGGATAGGCGAGGCGTAAAGTGCGGTCAATTTTGGCAATGGTTTTTGTTTCTCTGAAAAGAAAATGAATGATCGCTATACCGAAGCTGATAAAAGCGGAAAAAAGTAATAAGGCGAGGATAAAGGCGATAGCTCGTGCCGCCATAAAGAGTTGTAGGATTTGCCCAATCAAGATGGCATTGGGTATGCCAAAGGTGATAAACGCCAGATATTTTTTGCCTCTCGGTGTGAGTTTTCCCTCAAAAAGCCACTGCAAAGTGCGGTTGAAAATGAAGATAAATACTTGCAGAGCGATGATGACGGCGGCAAAGATAAAATAGTAACGGGTTTCCATAAAATTCGCTGCTTTCCTCAATGATTTTAAAAAGGCGAATAATAAATTTCTCTGTTTCCAAAGGCAAATTTTTTCGCTAGAATGCACCCGATTTTTTGACTTGATAAAGGACACATTATGTTTGGAAAAGGCGGTTTGGGCGGCTTGATGAAACAAGCGCAACAAATGCAAGAAAAAATGCAGAAAATGCAGGAAGAAATCGCACAACTTGAAGTGACCGGTGAATCCGGGGCGGGATTAGTGAAAATCACCATTAATGGCGCACACAATTGTCGCCGTATTGATATCGATCCTTCTTTAATGGAAGACGATAAAGAAATGTTAGAAGATTTAATCGCCGCAGCATTCAATGATGCGGTACGCCGTGCGGAAGAATTGCAAAAAGAAAAAATGGCATCGGTCACCGCCGGTATGCCATTACCGCCGGGAATGAAATTTCCTTTTTAATGATTTGGTGCGTGAAGCGGGTTTCACGCACGATGTCCATTTTCCCTTTCATTTATCATTATGCAAAGCAGTCCACTTTTAGAACATCTCATTGAAAATCTTCGTTGTTTGCCGGGCGTGGGGCCAAAATCTGCACAGCGCATGGCCTATCATCTTTTGCAACGTAATCGTAGTGGTGGGATGAATTTGGCTCGAGCGCTGACGGAGGCGATGTCTAAAATCGGGCATTGTTCTCACTGTCGTGATTTTACGGAAGAAGAGGTGTGTAACATTTGCAATAATCCACGTCGTCAAAATTCCGGTTTACTTTGTGTGGTGGAAATGCCGGCAGATATTCAAGCCATTGAGCAAACCGGGCAATTTTCCGGTCGATATTTTGTGTTAATGGGGCATTTATCGCCACTCGATGGCATTGGCCCTCGTGAAATTGGGTTGGATTTATTGCAAAAACGCTTGGTCGAGGAATCCTTTCATGAGGTGATCTTGGCAACCAATCCCACCGTGGAAGGGGAGGCAACAGCAAATTATATTGCGGAAATTTGTCGTCAACACAATATTAAAGTGAGCCGTATCGCCCATGGTATCCCGGTGGGTGGCGAGCTTGAAACCGTTGATGGCACAACCCTCACTCATTCTTTCCTTGGTCGCCGTCAAATCGATTAATCTTTTCTTATGCGTTTATTTATCGCCGAAAAACCCAGTTTAGCGCGTGCTATTGCCGATGTGTTGCCTAAACCACATCAACGTGGTGACGGCTTTATTAAATGTGGCGATAAGGATGTGGTGACTTGGTGTGTGGGGCATTTGCTGGAGCAAGCCGAACCCGATGTTTATGATCCCAAATTTAAACAATGGCGATTAGAACATTTACCCATCATTCCCGAAAAATGGCAACTTTTGCCCCGCAAAGAGGCGAAAAAGCAGCTGGCGGTGGTGGAAAAACTCATTCATCAGGCTGATGAATTAGTCAATGCGGGTGACCCGGATCGAGAAGGGCAGCTTTTGGTGGATGAGGTGTTTAGCTATGCGAAGCTGAGTACAGAAAAGCGTGATAAGATCCAACGCTGTTTAATCAGCGATCTTAATCCCAGTGCGGTGGAAAAAGCCGTTAATAAATTACAGCCGAACCGTAATTTTATTCCGCTTTCCACTTCGGCATTGGCAAGGGCTCGTGCCGATTGGCTTTATGGCATTAATATGACAAGGGCTTATACTATTCGTGGGCGTCAGGCAGGCTATGATGGTGTGCTGTCAGTGGGAAGGGTGCAAACCCCGGTGTTGGGGTTGATTGTCCGCCGAGATTTAGATATCGAACATTTTCAGCCAAAAGATTTTTACGAAGTGCTGGCGTGGGTTAATCCTGAGGGGCAAGTCGAAAAAACAGCGGAAAAATCGACCGCACTTTTCAGTGCCTTATGGCAACCCAGCAAGGCGTGCGAAGATTATCAAGATGAAGATGGGCGTGTGCTTTCTAAAGCCTTAGCGGAAAATGTGGTAAAACGTATTACGTCACAGCCGGCGGAAGTGACAGACTATAAAGATGTGAGAGAGAAAGAAACCGCCCCCCTGCCTTATTCATTATCCGCTTTACAAATTGATGCGGCAAAACGCTTTGGGATGTCGGCACAAGCCGTGTTGGATATTTGTCAGCGATTGTATGAAACCCACCGCTTAATTACTTATCCCCGCTCGGATAATCGTTATTTGCCGGAGGAGCACTTTGCCGAACGTCACCAAGTGCTGAAAGCCATTTCGGTTCATAGTGAAATCTATCAAACCTTGCCAAATGTGGTGGATAGCAACCAAAAAAATCGTTGTTGGAATGATAAAAAAGTGGAGGCCCATCACGCTATTATTCCGACGGTGAAAAGTCGAGCGGTGAATTTAACCCTTGAAGAACGCCATATTTATGATCTCATTGCCCGTCAATATTTAATGCAATTTTGTCCTGATGCGGAATATCGTAAAAGCAAGATCACGCTAAATATTGCCGGTGGCACTTTTATTGCACAGGCTCGAAATTTACAAGTGGCGGGTTGGAAAGCGCTTCTTGGTAAAGAAGATGAAGCAGAAAACCCGGAACCGTTGTTGCCAATTGTGAAGAAAGGGCAGATTTTGTACTGTGAACGGGGAGAAATTTTAAGTAAAAAAACACAGCCACCCAAACCTTTCACTGATGCGACGTTGCTTTCAGCGATGACGGGGATTGCCCGTTTCGTACAGGATAAAGAATTGAAAAAAATTCTACGGGAAACCGATGGATTAGGCACAGAAGCCACTCGGGCTGGGATTATCGAGTTGCTTTTTAAACGAGGGTTTTTAACGAAAAAAGGGCGTCATATTCATAGCACGGAAACCGGGAGAATTTTGATTCAGGCCTTACCGGATATCGCCACCCAACCGGATATGACCGCCCATTGGGAAGCCCAACTTACGGATATTAGCCAAAAGCAAATCACCTATCAGCAATTTATGTATGGGGTGAATCAAATGTTGCCGGATTTAGTGCGCTTTGTTGATTTTAATGCGTTAAGGCAATTAAGTAGAGTAAGTCAAAGGGGAGAGAAAACAGCCAAATCGCCCAAAAGTGCGGTCAAAAAATCGAAAGCTTCTCATCGTGAAAAAGGAATTGATTAAAGTTAATACAATTAAAGAATAAACAAGAAAAAAAACTTGCGAAGAGGACAAAATCTTTATATTATTCGCCCCAGTTTTTTTGCGTAATACGCAATCTAGAGTAGAAAAAATGTATCAAGTTCTTTTATTTATTTATGTGGTTGTAGCAATTGCCTTAATCGGCTTTATCCTTGTTCAACAAGGTAAAGGGGCAAGTGCAGGCGCTTCCTTCGGTGGTGGTGCATCAGGCACTATGTTTGGTTCTGCCGGCGCGGGTAACTTTTTAACACGCACCAGTGCAATTTTAGCAACAGCATTTTTTGTTATCGCTCTTGTGTTGGGAAACTTAAATTCTCACCGTGGTAATGTTGAAAAAGGTGCTTTTGATGATTTATCCCAAACTGCCGAACAGCTTCAACAACAGCAACAGGTTGCACCTGTAGTAGATAATAAAAACAGTGATATCCCACAATAAAATCAAATAGATAAAGATTAATGCTCTGGTGGTGGAATTGGTAGACACGCTATCTTGAGGGGGTAGTGACCACAGGTCGTGCGAGTTCAAGTCTCGCCCAGAGCACCACAACATAAAACCGGCTTTCAAGGCCGGTTTTTTTGTTCTTTTGCTAGTCATTATTAATGAATTTGGTTACAATCCAGCGGTTTTGTTTTTAATCATTTATAGTAGGAGAAATCTATGAACTTCCCCAAAATTGCGGAACAAGTGATAGAAAAGTTGGGCGGTAAAAGTAATATCGCTACAGCTGCACATTGTGCAACACGCTTGCGTATCGTTTTAAACGATGAAAGCAAAGTTGATAAAGAAGGTATTGATAATATTGAAGGCGTAAAAGGGCAGTTTTCTGTTGCCGGGCAATATCAAATTATCTTCGGTTCCGGTACGGTGAATAAAGTTCACGCAGAATTGACCAAACAACTTGGTATCGGTGATGTGAGTAAGGCAGAAGTCGCAGAGGCGGCAGCCGGCAATCAAGGTTTACTACAGCGTTTGGTAAAAGGCTTGGCAGATATTTTTGTCCCGATTATTCCAGCGATTGTGGCAGGCGGTTTGTTGATGGGGATTCATTCCATGCTTACCTCTGTCGGTTTCTTTTGGGAAGGGCATTCCGTTGTTACTAAATATCCCGAAGTTTCTGATTTAGTGGATTTCATCAACACTATTGCGAACGCACCTTTTGTATTTTTACCCGTCCTGCTAGGTTTTTCCGCCACCCGTAAATTTGGGGGAAACCCATTTTTAGGGGCGGCTTTAGGGATGCTTTTAGTTCACCCTGCATTAGCTGATGGTTGGAATTATGCGAAAACTTTAATGGAAGGCAATATTCAATATTGGAATGTCCTTGGGCTTGAAATTGAGAAAGTCGGTTATCAAGGCACCGTGATCCCAACCATTATTTCCGCTTGGGTGCTAGCCACATTGGAAAAGACTTTCCGTAAATTTGTCCCTTCTTATTTAGATAATCTTATCACGCCGTTATGCTCGCTCTTTATTGCCGGTTTCTTGGCATTTACCGTGATCGGGCCGTTTGGTCGTGAGGCGGGTTCACTCATTTCAGCCGGTTTAACGTGGTTATATGACACCCTTGGCTTTGTGGGAGGGGCGATTTTCGGTACATTCTATGCACCGATTGTTATTACCGGTATGCATCAAACCTTTATTGCTGTAGAAACCCAGTTATTAGCCGATGTGGCACACACAGGCGGTACGTTTATTTTCCCAATTGCGGCAATGTCTAATATTGCACAAGGGGCAGCCTGTTTAGGTGTGGCATTAGCATTGAAAGATCCAAAAGTACGTGGCTTGGCGGTGCCTTCTGGAATTTCCGCATTGTTAGGGATTACCGAGCCGGCGATGTTTGGGGTGAATTTACGTTATCGTCAAGCGTTTTTTGCGGCAATGATTGGTTCAGGTTTGGCAAGTGCGTTCATTGCATTCTCCAATGTAAAAGCCATTGCGTTAGGTGCGGCGGGTTTCTTAGGCATACCATCAATCAAGCCGGATAGTTTGGCGATGTATAGCATTGGTATGGCAATTTCCTTTATTGTGGCATTTAGCCTATCTTTTGTGATGGTAAAACGTGCAAACGCAAAAGCTTAATTTCTAACATCTAATAAAAAAGTGCGGTCAATTTTGACCGCACTTTTTGCTGAAAAATTGTTCTTTTTAGTTTTAACGCCAGGCTTAATTTTGTTCCCTTCAAATTAGCGATTTAACGGTTGAAATCTTGTATGAGGCGTTAAAAAAAGTTCCAAATAATAGAGCCTACTGTTTTACCATCTCACAAATCGTACACCGCTATGTTGTAACAATAATTTCATCGGGTCTTCATCGGTAGCGGTGCTTTTTTCTCTCAGTTCGATTAATTTCATCCGTAAATGTGCCAATTCGTGAATCCGTTTGGCAATCTCTTTAATGTGGCGGTCGAGCAGTTTATTCATTTCTTCGGTACGTTGTTCTTGGTGATGTTCAAGGGCGATAAGGGTTTTGATTTCATTGAGGGATAAATCCAAACTGCGGCAATGGCAAATAAAAGAAAGACGTTGAAGATGCTCTTCATTATATTGGCGAAAATTCCCGGCAGTGCGTTGTGGGGGCGGGACTAACCCTTGTTTTTCATAAAAACGAATGGTTTCTACTGTACAATTTAAGGCTTTGGCTAATTGTCCTATTTTCATTATGATCCTTAAAAATAGCTTGACTCTGAAGTGACTTCATATTTTATCATTAACGCCAATTTTTATAACAGGAGACAAACCAATGCAATTAAAAAAAATAGCTGTGGGATTAACCGCATTTTTCACGCTTTCTGTGGCAAATGCGCATAATGTGTGGCTTGAACCGACTTCATTACAAGGCGAATATGTGATGAGATTTGGCCACGAGGAAACGGAATCCTATCCCCAACATAAAATTCAATCCCTACAAGTTTTAAATTCTCAAGGAAAATTAACCGCACTTGATTATACATTTAAAGATGGCGAAGCCTATATTATGCCAAAAGCGAACATCGTATTTATGGCGTTTGATAATGGCGTTTGGTCTAAATTGCCAAGCGGTAAATATGTGGAAAAAAACAAACGCGAAGCACCTTCAGCAGAATTTAGTACTAATCCATTGAAATTGGGAAAGGCGATTTTAAAATGGGATGACCAATCTTTTAAAGTCCATAATGTCGTTTATGAATTGATTCCTCAAGCGAAAGCAGAGGCGGGAAAACCGCTTTCTATTCTTGTTTTACATAATGGTAAGCCACTACAAGGTATCAAGGTAGGTATGGGCGAGGAGGCACCGTTTAATGTCACCAATGAAAAAGGTATTGCAGAATTTACGCCGGTTAAAGGCTATAACAAAGTTTGGGCGGAATTTGAAGAAAAGGTTACGGAAAATCCTGATTATGATCGTCGCTCCATTGAATATATGCTGACTTTTGATACGGAGTAAAACAGGATCGTGATGAAAATGAAGTCTTTTTTCACCGCACTTTTAACGCTATGTTTTACGGCATTTTATTTGCCGAATACTAAGGCCCACGCCCTTTATGTTTTTGCCCAATATGATGGGCAAATTCTTTCGGGTAAATCCTATTATTCCGATATGACACCGGCGGCGGAAACCTATTTAGAGGTGTTTCGTTCCGACGTGAATGAGCCGATTTTAACGGCTAAAACCGATACCCTAGGTGCGTTTAATCTTGCGATAGCAGAGGTGGCAAATACCACCTTGAAAGTGGTGGTGGAAGGAGAAGAGGGACATCGGGTTTCCGTTGTGGCGGATCGCACAACTCCTTCAAAAAATAGTGCCACGGAACTGATGTTATTGCGTGAAGATATTGCCCATTTAAGGGATAAAATTTATCTGCACGATATTTTAGGCGGTATTGGCTATATTATAGGTATTCTCGGGTTACTCGCTTGGTGGCAGGCGAGAAAAATTAAATAAGGTCATCAGTAATGCATTTATCGGAAGGCGTATTACATACCCCAATTTTATTAGCGGGAGCGGCACTTGCCACGATTGGTGTGGCGATGGGGCTTCGCAAGCTAGATTATGAACGTTTACCGCTTGCTGCTTTATTTTCTGCCGCTTTCTTTGTGGCAAGCACCATCCATGTTCCGGTCGGGATTGGCAGTGTGCATTTGATTTTAAACGGTATGGCCGGTTTGTTTCTGGGGTGGGCGGTTTTTCCTGCATTTTTGATTGCTTTATTGCTACAGGTGCTGTTTTTTTCCTTCGGAGGATTTGCCGTGTTGGGCGTGAACCTTTGTATTATGGCGATTCCGGCTATCATCGGGCATTATCTTTTTCGCACCCTGCTACAACCCAAAATGACTTTAAAGCGTAGCCTCTTTACAGGTATCGGCACAGGGATGATTGGCGTTGGTGGTGCGGCAGCCTTAGCATCGCTGTTCTTAATCCTTGATAGTGGAAAAAATTACCTTGATCTTGTTTGGTTATTGCTCATTTCCCATCTTCCTGTCTTTATTTTAGACGGCATAATCAGTGTGGGAGTCATCTCCTTACTTGGCAAAATGTATCCCGATATGTTGAAACCCACAGCTCGGCTTTCTTAATGAAAATTTATTTGCTATTTCAACCGCATTTTCGACTTATTTATCTCTTTATTTGGGGGCTTGTCGTTAGCGGTTTAAAAACGATTTCTTGGCTCAGTGCGTTGAATATCGGTGTGATGTTTGCCTTTATCCTTATGATATTAATCAGGAAAAAGGTTTTTCTTCGTTATTTTAAGCGTTGGCTGAATCTGTTGATTTTTCTCGCTTTAATGTGGGCGACATTAACTTGGCGGATTGGTGAAAATGGTATTGAATGGTATCGTCAAGGTATTCAACTGGCAGAAATTTTAACCTTGAGAATGAATTTGCTGTTATTCTCGCTTTGGCTTTTTTTATGGAATATGAATGAAATAACCTTCATACAGGCACTGGGCAAATTACCCTTGCCTGAAAAACTCGTTCAGTTATTTGTGCTGACGATACGTTATATTGCCCTTCTTGGTGAACTTAGACAAAAAATGGATTGGGCAATGCGTGCCAGGGGGTATCAACCGAAATTTAACTATCGAACCCTTTATGTCACTGCGCAAAGTGTTGCATTATTATTAGTTCATGCTTTGCTGAAAGCAGAAATGTCACAAATTGCCCTGAAATGTCGTGGTTTTCAGTTTGGTAGAAAGAAGGAAAAAAATGCTGACCGTTAATGAACTGACGATTGAACGCAATAACCGTCCTATTATTCAAAACTTAACCTTTCATCTTGAAGGGCAAAAACGGCTGTTTTTAAAGGGGGATATTGGGACCGGGAAAACCACATTATTGCTTGCCTTGCTTGGTTTTGTACCGATTTCAAAAGGTGAGATTCGCTTGTTTGGGAAAGTATGCCAAAAAGAAAAGGATTTTGCCCCTTTTCGGGGAACGGTGGGAATGTGTTTTCAACATGCCGATGATCAGCTTTTCGGCCCGACTGTATTAGACGATGTAACCTTTGGACTTCTAAATCAAAATCACCCTCGTGACTATGCTTATTACCTCGCTGAGCAACAGCTGGAACGCTTGGGCATCGCTCATTTAAAAGATCGCACGGTGCATACTCTTTCCGGTGGGGAAAAAAATTTCACCGCGCTTGCCGGTGTGCTTGCCATGCAACCCAAAATTCTCCTATTAGACGAACCCACTAACGGACTTGATCGAAAAAATATTGAAAAACTGACCGCTCTTTTGCGTGAACTTGAATTGCCGATGCTGATTTCTTCCCATCATCAAGGTTTTATTGAGCGGTTGGGGGATGAGGTGATTTGTTTATGAGGGATTTTTCAAAATCCCTCATTGTTAAGTGCAGTCTATTGTTTTAAATCCAGAAAAAATAGGTCAATCCACTGATAACGGCAATGCAGAGTAAGTTTAGGATAATCCCTACTTTTGCCATATCGGTTTGTTTAATGTGGCCGGTACTAAAGACAATCGCATTTGGCGGTGTGGCAATAGGCAGCATAAAGGCGCTGCTTGCACCACAGGCGATAATGGCTGCCAGAGAAATTGGCGGTAATCCCATAGATTGGGCAACGGAAATTACAATAGGCATAATCAAGGCGGCACTGGCTGTGTTTGAGGTAAATTCCGTGAGGAAAATAATAAAAGTAGTGAGTGTGACACAAAGTACCCAAAGGGGCTTGGTTTGGACAAATTGAACAATACTGTCCGCCATAATTTTACTCGCACCGGAATCCCGCATCACGACACTGAGGGTTAAGCCGCCACCAAATAAAATTAATACACCCCATTCAACCCGTTCTTGAATTTCTTTCCATTTTGCAGCATTAGAAATACAAATTAAAATAACCGCACTTAATGCCACAACAGTATCAAAGTTTTCGATTTTTTTAGGCAAAGCGAGGGCATCGGATAGCCAAGGATTGATTAATGAACCAAAGAGAAGCAATATCGCCATAATAGTGAAAATGATCAAGGTAATGATATTTTTTGAGGTAAAGCGAATTTGTTCAATAGTTGGGGTGAAAGGAACATTAAAATTCGGACGCAGAATAATCCATAAAGAAAATAACATAGAAGGAAGCAAAAGCAGCATAACCGGAAAGCCATAACCCAACCATTCAGTGAAGGTGACGGAAATTTGCGAAGCGAGAATCGCATTTGGTGCGCTACCTACCAAAGTTCCGATTCCACCAATATTAGCGCTAAATGCCATGCCGAGTAGTACAAAGGCATAGAGGCGATAATTATTACCCGCACTAATGCCTTTTAGCATTCCCAAAGTTAATGGCAACATCATCGCAGTTACCGCCGTATTGTTAATCCATATAGAAAGAAAGGTTGTGACGCCAAATAAATAGGTTATAGCCAGTTTTAAATTCCCTTTGGCTAAGCGGATAATATAACCGGCAATAAGTTTATCGAGTTGTTGGATTTGCAACACTGCCGCCATAACAAAACCACCGAAAAACATATAAATAATTGGCGTCGAGAACGGTATGAGTGCTTTCTGTGTATTGATAAGCCCTAAGCCGATTGCCAATATCGGCACGATCAACGAGGTTACGGTAATATCAAAAGCTTCGGTGAGCCATAGAATCCCGATGAAAATGAGTAATGCCAAACCCCGATTTTCAATGGGGGAGAAAGGAAGGTAACGAATCAAAAACAGCATTAAGATAAAATCTAAGGCGAGGATAATGATACTTTTATATTTTGATAAAAGAGAATGACGTGTTTTCATTTGAGTACTCCTTATAGTTTTTTATTAACGATTTTTTAACAAAATTGGCAGAATAGATCAAATAGTTTAAAGATGGAGTACCCAGTGGAGAAAAAATTAGTATTTTATAAAAATTCCATAAAATTTAACCGCACTTTCATAGAATTTTGATTTGTTATAAGTATTTTTTACAGTGTCACTATCACTGCTTACTGGGGTTTTCAAATGAAATTTCCACTTTGTGATCCTCATCAAAGAAACAAATTTTGATTATGCTATGCTTGTTAATAATTTGTTGAATTATTTTTCACCATTTACAAAATGGAGGATTTATGTGTACAACCTGTGGTTGCGGACATCCGGGTCAAGTCCGCATTGGTGAATTACCCCATACGCATTCAGAGCAAGCTCAGGGACAGGGAATGCCGAACTTTTCTCATTCCACCTTTCATTTCAATAATTCCGGCGAAACAGACGATACGCAAAAACGCCTATTAAAAATCGAACAAGATGTGTTGGGAAAAAATAATCAATTGGCGGATCAAAATCGGGTATTTTTTACCAAACAACATATTTTGGCACTAAATTTGGTGTCAAGCCCCGGTTCCGGTAAAACGACATTGTTGGTTTCCACCTTAAACGCACTAAGAAACGACCGCACTTGTTATGTAATTGAAGGGGATCAACAAACGGAAAATGATGCGGATCGTATTCGTGCCACCGGTGTGCCGGCAATTCAAGTGAATACGGGTAAAGGTTGTCATTTAGATGCACAAATGATCGGCGAAGCGATAGTCAAATTACGTCCGCAATCAGACAGTTTGATGTTTATTGAAAATGTGGGTAATTTGGTTTGCCCGTCTGAATTTGACTTGGGTGAAAAAGCAAAAGTGGTAATTTTATCCGTGACGGAAGGGGAAGATAAACCCTTGAAGTATCCGCATATGTTTGCTGCTTCAAGGCTAATGATTTTAAATAAAATTGATTTATTGCCTTATTTGCAATTTGATGTCGCACAATGTATCGCCAATGCAAAACGGGTGAACCCTGAGATTCAAATTATTCAGCTTTCAGCGACAACCGGACAGGGCTTGGATGAATGGCTTGCGTGGTTGGCACAACAAAGTGAATAGAGAGTCAATGATGAAATTTGTCGATGAATTTCGTAATCCTGAGCTTGCCCGAAGTTTAGTGAAACAGCTTGAAAAATTGATGGAAAAATTACCGCACTTTACTGAGCAGAATCCGCTGTATTTAATGGAAGTGTGTGGTGGGCATACCCATACGATTTTTAAATTCGGTCTTGATCGCCTATTGCCGAGAAGTATTGAATTTATTCATGGACCCGGTTGCCCTGTGTGCGTTTTACCCATGGGGCGGATTGATGTGTGTATTGACATCGCTCTCAAACCGAATGTGATTTTTTGTACCTTTGGTGATGCTATGCGGGTAAAAGGGCGGAAAGGATCATTATTGGAAGCAAAGGCAAAAGGGGCGGATGTACGCATTGTGTATTCCCCTTTGGATGCATTAAATATTGCACAAAATAATCCTGATAAAGCGGTGGTGTTTTTTTCTCTTGGTTTTGAAACCACTATGCCAAGTACCGCCATTACTCTTCAACAGGCTAAAAAAATTGGAATAAAAAATTTTTGGATTGTTTGTCAAAATATCACCATTATCCCAACTTTACATAGTTTACTTGCACAGGATCAAGTCAAAATTGACGGTTTTATTGCACCCGGTCATGTGTCGATGGTGATTGGTTGCCAGCCTTATCAAGGTATTGTCGATAAATATCATAAACCCTTTGTCATTACAGGTTTTGAACCCTTGGATATTTTGCAAGCTATCGTGATGCTGGTTCAACAGTTTGTGGATGGGCGGTGCGAAATCGAAAACCAGTATAAGCGGATTGTCGATAATCAGGGCAACCTTTTGGCTCAAAACGCAATGCGGGAGGTTTTTCAGTTAAAAGCCAGTAGCGAATGGCGTGGTTTGGGTGAGATTGAGCAATCCGGCGTAGAACTTACGGCGGATTATAGTCAGTTTGATGCGGAAATTCATTTTCAAAGTCAGGCACAAAAAGTGGCGGATGATCCAAATTCCCGTTGCGGTGAGGTATTAACCGGACGTTGTAAACCTTCTGATTGCCCGCTTTTTGGTACGGCTTGCAATCCCGACAATGCTTATGGTGCACTAATGGTGTCTTCAGAAGGGGCGTGTGCCGCCTATTATCAATATCGTAGAGAATAAAAATGAGCGAATTTATTACCATGGCGCACGGCAATGGCGGTGCAGCGATGCAGCAGTTAATCCAAGATTATTTTGTTGAGGCTTTTGACAATCCAATTTTGTCACAAGGCGAAGATCAAGCCCGTATTCCTTTGGCGGAACTTACACAACAAGGTGAGCATTTATCCTTTAGCACCGACAGTTTTGTGATCGATCCTATTTTTTTTCCGGGGGGAGATATTGGTAAATTGGCGGTTTGCGGCACGGCGAACGATGTTGCCGTATGTGGTGCGATGCCAAAATATCTGTCTTGCGGTTTTATTTTAGAAGAAGGGCTACCTTTGTCTGAGCTAAAACAAATTATTCAATCTATGGCGGAAACCGCCCGACTTGGTGGAATCCAAGTAGTGACGGGCGACACGAAAGTGGTGGCAAAAGGGGCTGTAGATAAAATTTTTATTAATACTAGCGGGCTTGGCGTGATACCAAAGGCGATTGATTGGGGCGTTCATCGAATTCAACCCGGCGATAAAATTATTGTAAGCGGCACCATTGGTGACCATGGGGCAACGATTATTAATTTGCGTGAAAAGTTAGGTATTCAAACCTCACTACAAAGTGATTGTGCTGTGCTTTATCCTTTAATCGAACGTTTGCGTGAAGTGGATGGCGTAAAAGCCGTGCGTGATGCCACCCGTGGCGGTGTGAATGCGGTATTGCACGAATTTGCACAGGCTCAGGGGCTTGGTGTAACGGTTGATGAACAAGCCTTACCGATTCGCCAAGAGGTGCGTGGTATTTGTGAATTATTGGGGTTGGAGGCGTTAAATTTCGCCAATGAGGGAAAACTGGTGATTGTGGCTACGGCAGAAAAAACACCTGAAATTTTGACCGCACTTCGCCCCCATCCTCTTGGTGAAAATGCAGCGGTTATTGGGGAAATGACAACGGATAGAAAAGTGCGCATCCGTGGCGTTTTTGGACAAAGTCGATTATTGGATTTACCGACAAATGAGCCTTTACCAAGAATTTGTTGATTCTTGAGGTAAAGTGCGGGCATTTTTCTAACCATTTATCCCCAAATAAGCGTTTCTTTTTGATTGAAATAGAAGGGAACGCTTATGTTTTATTCAAAGGCAATTTCTTTAATTCTTAGCTCATCACCACTTTGCCGTTGTAAATTTATCCCGCCACATTGGGGGCAGGCATCTTGGTGGCTTTGGATTTCCACAAGGGTTTCACATTGCCAACACCAGGCTTTTGCCGCGATTGGGATAAGGTGTAATTGACATTTTTCAGCACTTGTACCTTGGCAAACGACATCAAAACAAAATTTCAGCGCATCATGTTCGACACAAGAAAGAGAGCCGATTTCCAACCAGACATCGGTCACTTTACGAATATTATGGGTTTTGCATTGCTGCCCCACAATTTCCAGTATATTTTGGCAAAGTGAAAGTTCGTGCATAATGTCTCCAAAATATCAACCGCATTTTGTTTTTCATACAAAGTGCGGTTGATTTTTCCCTCGTTTTTTATTTCACTTGATTAATCAAAAATTGGGTTAATAGGGAAACCGGGCGACCGGTCGCGCCTTTATTTGCACCTTGTAACCAAGCGGTGCCGGCGATATCTAAATGAGCCCAGCGGTATTTTTTCGTGAAATGGGATAAGAAAGCCCCTGCTGTGCTTGCGCCGCCCCAACGTCCCCCAATATTGGCAAGATCGGCGAATGGGGATTTGAGCTGTTCTTGGTATTCTTCACCTAATGGTAAACGCCACGCTTTATCCGTGGTTTGCTGTGCGGCATTGAGTAAATCACTGACAAGAGCTTCATCCTCAGACATTAAACCGCTGTTATGTTGCCCCAATGCGACCACGCAAGCACCGGTGAGGGTTGCCACATCGATCACCAATTCCGGCTCAAAGCGTTCTACATAGGTGAGGGTGTCACACAGGACAAGGCGGCCTTCCGCATCGGTATTGAGCACTTCCACCGTTAAGCCATTCATGGTGGTGAGAATATCACCCGGGCGATAAGCATTGCCATCGGGGAGGTTTTCACAACCGGCAAGTACACCAATCACATTTAGAGGTAAATTCAGTTCAGCGAGCGCTTTCATTGTCCCGAATACCGAAGCCGCACCGCCCATATCATATTTCATTTCATCCATATCTGCGGCAGGTTTTAACGAGATCCCACCGGCATCAAAGGTTAAACCCTTGCCAACAAGAATAATCGGTTTCGTATTTTTATTCGGTGCATTGTTAAAGTGAAGCACTGACATATAAGCGGGGTTTGTCGATCCTCGAGATACTGCAAGATAGGCGTTCATCCCTAACTCTGACATCATTTTTTCATCAATGATTTCAAGGGAAAGTGCGGTGGATTTTTCCGCTAAATTTTTTGCTTTATCCGCAAGATAAGCCGGGTTGCACACATTCGGCGGCATATTGGCAATATCCCGTGCTGCTTTCACACCGCTTGCAACGGCTTGGGCGTGGATGACAGCAAGTGGCGCTTGTTGGCAATCTGTGTTAAAAATGAGGGTTTCTAGTTTGATTGGCTCTGCTTTTTGTGATTTGAATTGATCGAATTGATAGTGGCTATGTTCAATAGTTTCAATAGCGAAGCGAATATTCCAGTAAAGATCTCGGTTTTTCAGTTCAATTTCCGTTAAATAGGAGATGGCTTCACGAATATTGGCATCTTTCAAGGAGTTAAACATTGTTTGAATGAGCTGTTTGTATTGGCGTTCGTTGAGTTCGCCTTTTTTACCGCAACCCATAATTAAAACACGTTTTGCTGCAATGCCATTGAGTTCGCGGAGCAACAAGGTTTGCCCTAATTTACCGGTGAGTTCGCCGGATTTGACCAAACCGTTGAGATAGCATTGTGTCGCTTGATCGGCCTCATTAAAACTTCTTGAAAATTCGTTGTCCTCATAGGCACCGATAATAATACATTCGGTCGCTTGTGAAAGAGCGGTTAATTTTGCTTGATATTTCATTTGATTACCTTTTTTTAACTGTTTAAATTAGCGAAAATAAGGTATCATACGCGGTCAATTTTATCCAGTTTCTCCCTCGATTTTAACGATATAAACAAGACGAAGTAAGATGATTTTAACGCGATATTTAACGAAAGAAGTTTTCAAGAGCCAAGTGGCAATTTTGTTCATTTTGCTGTTGATTTTTTTCTGCCAGCAGCTTGTACGGGTGTTGGGATCGGCGGCAAATGGTAATGTGCCGGCGGATCTGGTTTTCTCTTTGCTGGGACTGGGGATGCCGACTATGGCACAATTAATGTTACCATTGTGCTTGTTCATCGCCATTTTATTGACCTTTGGTCGATTATATGCGGAAAGTGAAATCACCGTGATGCGAGCCTGCGGTATCGGACAGCGTATCCTTGTGCGTGTGGTGTTAATGCTTTCTTTTATCACTGCCGGATTAGCGGCATATAATGCTTTATGGCTTTCCCCTTGGGCGGTTCAAAAGCAAAGTACCCTCGTGGAAGAAGCGAAGGCTAATCCAACGATGGGGGCACTTTCTTCCGGTCAATTTATGTCCACCTCAAATAATAATTTTGTGCTGTTTATCGACAACATTAAAGGGAATGAAATTAACGATGTTTACTTGTTTCAAACCGCCCCTAAAGGGCAGACCAAGCCTTCTGTCGTCACCGCTGAAAAAGGGGCGTTAAAATCCTTACCAAATGGCGATCAGGTGCTAAATTTACAAAACACCCAACGTGTGGAGGGATCGGCGGCGTTACCGGATTTCCGCATTACCCACTTTGATGAATATCAGGCTTATTTAGGTTATCAGGCGACAGAAAGCCAATCCGATGAGGCGGCAACACTTTCTTACGAGGCCTTACTCAAGCAAAATAATCCTGCCGCAAAAGCTGAATTACATTGGCGAATGACATTGATTTTAGCCGTACCATTAATGGCATTAATTGCGGTGCCGTTAAGCAAAGTGAACCCAAGACAAGGGCGTTTTGCAAAAATTCTGCCGGCATTGTTGCTTTATCTTATCTACTTTTTACTACAAAGTTCATTCAAATCAGCCGGTTCAGCGGGAAAATTGGATGCCGCAATTTTAATGCCTCTTGTCAATATTGCATTCTTATTGCTTGGCATTGTATTGAATTGTTGGGATAGTGCAGGGATGTATAAGCTCCGCCATCTCTTGAGCAGAAAAGGGTAAAAATGATGATGAATACCTTAGACCGTTATATCGGTAAAAGCATTTTAGGGGCGATTTTTGCCACATTACTTACCCTTGTCGGCTTATCTGCGATCATTAAATTTGTCGAGCAATTCCGCAGTGTAGGGAAAGGCACTTATGATGTGTTGCAGGCGGTGGGTTTTACTGTTTTAACTATACCAAAAGATGTAGAAACCTTTTTCCCTATGGCTGCGTTATTAGGGGCGTTGATTGCCTTGGGTAATTTGGCGAGCCGCAGTGAATTGGTGGTGATGCAATCTGCGGGTTTTTCCCGTTTTAAAATCGGATTGGCGGTGATGAAGACCGCTTTGCCTTTGGTGATTTTAACGATGGTGATGGGAGAATGGGGCATTCCGCAAACGGAGCAATTTGCTCGTGATATGCGAACTCGAGCTATTTCCGGTGGTTCAATGCTTTCCGTAAAAAACGGTGTTTGGGCGAAAGATGGGAATCATTTTATTTATGTGCGTCAAGTCTCGGAGAATACGACATTAAACGATGTGTATATTTATACTTTTGACGACAAGCGAACCCTTACACAATTAAAGCATGCGAATCAAGCAACCTATTTAGCAGAAGACAATAAGTGGCAATTGCGTCAAGTGAGCGACTCAAAAATTCAAAAGGAAGAGATTAGTACCACAAACCGTTTAACGGAATCTTGGGAAACAAATTTAACGCCGGATAAATTAGGGGCTGTTTCTTTTCGACCAACTTCCTTATCGATCAGTGGGTTATATGAATATATCGCCTTTTTAAAAGAAACAGGGCAAGATGTTCGCCGTTTTGAGCTGACCTTTTGGCGTAAAATATTCCAACCGCTGTCTGTGGGGGTAATGATGATGTTGGCGCTATCGTTTATCTTTGGCTCCTTGCGCAGTGTGACAGCAGGGGCGAGAATTGTAACGGGAATCTGTTTCGGTTTTCTCTTTTATGTGGTGAACGAAATTTTCGGGCAAATGAGCGTGGTTTATAATATGCCGGCAATCGTGGGGGCACTCATTCCAAGTTTATTATTCATTACCATTATTTGGTGGTTGCTGAGCCGAAAACGGGATTAGATTTTATCAATGTATTAATAAAGTGCGGTCGATTTCAAATGCGTTTTAAAACATCAATGAAATCGACCGCACTTTGTTTTTATATGAAATTGAAAGGATTAATCTTCTTTAAATTCCATCATCATTTCTTGGGCTTTGCGAACCATTTCTTCCGAACCCACAAACAAAGGCACCCGTTCGTGCAATTCTTTAGGTTCAATATCTAAAATTCGGTGATAACCGTCAGTGGCTAATCCCCCGGCTTGTTCAGCCAAAAATGCCATAGGGTTGCCTTCATAAAGTAGACGTAATTTCCCGTTTGGATAGTTGGTTGCGCTCGGATAAATATAGATCCCACCTTTTAATAAATTGCGGTGAAAATCTGCCACAAGCGAGCCAATATAGCGTGAGGCATAAGGGCGTTGGGTGGCTTTATCTTCCTCTTGGCAATATTTAATGTATTTCTTCACCCCTTGTGGGAATTTGAGATATTGCCCCTCATTAATGGAATAAATTCGCCCTGTTTTCGGCATTTTCATATTTTCATGGGAAAGGCAAAATGTGCCGATTGAAGGATCGTAGGTAAATCCGTTCACCCCGTTTCCGGTGGTATAAACCAACATAGTGGATGAACCATAGACAATATAGCCGGCTGCTACTTGCTTGTTGCCGGGTTGAAGGAAATCTTCCATCGTCACCGGGGTACCAATGGGTGAAATACGGCGATAAATAGAGAAAATAGTTCCTACGGAAACATTGACATCAATATTAGAAGAGCCATCAAGCGGGTCGGTTAAAATCACGTATTTTGCATTGCGACCCCGTTCCGTATCAAAGGCAATAAAACTTTCTTCTTCTTCGGAAGCAAATCCCGCCACTTCTTCATGGGCCATTAATGTGGCTTTCATCGTGTTATGGGCAAACAGATCGAGTTTCATTTGGCTTTCGCCCTGTACGTTTTCCACACCGGACAGCCCGAGAATATTGACTAATCCTGCTTTGTTAATGTCTCGGTGAATGATTTTGGCGAGTAATCGAATTGATGACAAAATCCCGCTTAATTCCCCTTTCGCATTCGGATATTCAGCTTGGCGTTCCACAATAAATTCACTTAAGGTTTTCATACTATTTCCTTTCAGGTTGAGATTGCGGAGATTATATGCCATTTGACATTTTCCCAAAAAAGCCAAATTTCAATAATGAGATCTCGATCACAAAGATTTTATGTTTATAAAACAAGCGATTAGCAAATCCTTTCGCTGAGATGTTTTTCCAAATGAATATCCACAATATCCACTAAATGCTTGAGGAAGGATATGTCCTGCCCAGGGTGAAATCGTTGTGTATCACGGGAGCGGAAGAGCAAAAGTGCGGTGGGTTTATGGGTATTTTTTGTGCCCAGTAAACAGCAAGCGATAGAGCCAATAGGAAATTCTTCCGGCAAAAAGAGTAGGGATTTTTCTTTACCGCTTAATTCACCTAAATAGAATTGACGCAAGCCCAAACGCTCTAGCCGAATAATTTCAAAGGCGTTGCGATCAATCCAAAAAGAGGAGGGGTGAGTTGCCGTTTTTTTCCAACTATCGGTAAAAAGAAGAAGTTTAGCGCCCTCCAATTCATAAGATTTCGCCCATTGATCTAATTTCTTTTCTACTGAAAACAAATCTTGAGCTTGAAATAATTTCTTTTGGAGTGGGATTAAGGCGAAGAAAATGTCCGCTTCTTGGCGGCCTAATTGGTGAAATTTTTCAAGTTGTGCGGTTAGGCTGGTAATCTCTTGACGATATTGGGCGAGTTGGGCTTCAATGAGTGAAACCGTCCCTTTTGTTGAATGATGAAAAGTCAGTTTTTTTAAGAGTAAAGGGTGGTTGTTAAAGAAATCGGGATGGGTTTCAAGATAATCAATAATAGCTTGTTCGTTCATAATTTATGGATAAAACAGCAGAAAAAAAGACCGCACTTTCAAAAGTGCGGTCGGAAAATTGAAAATATTTAAGCACCGAACGGATCACGTAAAATCATAGTTTCCACACGGTCAGGTCCTGTTGAGAGAATATCAACGGGCACGCCGGTCACTTCTTCGATACGTTTGATGTAGTTTAGGCAGTTTTGCGGCAATTTATTGACATCAGTCACACGGAAAGTGTCTTCTTTCCAGCCCGGTAAAGTTTCATAAATCGGTTCAACTCCTTCCCAATCTTTGGCGGCAAGCGGGGCATATTCCACAATCTCGCCATTTGGCATTTTATATGCCACGCAGATTTTGACTTCATCAAAGCCATCTAATACATCCAGTTTTGTCATACAGAAACCGGAAATCGAATTGAGTTGGATAGCACGGCGAATAGCAACGGCATCAAACCAACCACAACGGCGGGCACGACCGGTTACCGCACCAAATTCATTCCCCTTACGGGCAATCTTTGCACCGATCTCATCAAATAATTCGGTAGTGAATGGCCCTCCGCCCACACGGGTACAGTAGGCTTTAATGATACCCAACACATAATCAAGATGACGAGGACCGAAACCTGAGCCGGTTGCAACGCCCCCTGCGGTAGTGTTTGAACTGGTGACGTACGGATAAGTACCATGGTCGATATCTAACATCGTCCCTTGTGCGCCTTCAAAGAGAATGTTATCGCCATTTTTACGGGCGGTGTCTAAAATTGTGGTGATATCTGCCACCATACCGGTGATAATATCGGCTACCGCCATCACCTCATCTAAGGTTTTTTGATAATCAACGGCATCCACTTTATAGTAGTTGACTAATTGGAAATTATAGTAATCAAGGATATTTTTCAGTTTTTCCGCAAAGGCTGCTTTGTCGAAGAGATCGCCAACTCGCAAACCACGTCGTGCCACTTTATCTTCATAAGCCGGACCAATACCACGACCGGTCGTACCAATGGCTTTTTTACCTAACGCTGCTTCACGTGCATGATCCATCGCCACGTGATAAGGGAGAATTAAAGGGCAAGCTTCGGAGATTAATAAACGCTCACGGACATTAATACCACGGCTTTCAAGTTCGCCCATTTCTTGCATTAATGCGGCAGGTGAAAGGACAACACCATTACCGATAAGACAAGTCACATCCTGGCGTAAAATACCGGATGGAATCAAACGCAATACGGTTTTTTCACCATTAATAATGAGTGTGTGTCCGGCGTTATGACCGCCCTGATAGCGCACAACATAGTTGACGCGATCCGTTAATAAGTCAACAATTTTACCCTTACCTTCATCGCCCCATTGAGCACCCAGGATAACGACACTTTTTCCCATAATTTCCACCTTTTAAATTTGGATTGATAAAATGAATAACCAAGCATTGGTATTTTTGATTATTCTAAAAAATTAAATTCTGCATTTTAGTCGTGAGATCATAGCGACTTAGAACGAATCACGGCTCGCTATATTAAACTATTCTGCCATGACTTTCTACCTTTGATACGCCCTCAATTTTAAGATAAATCAATGGTTTTTTGCTTCCGAAGAAACAAAAAGCGACATAATCCGAGTAATAAACCGATTCCTGCCCCTATACCGTGCCAGCTATTTCGCCCTGTTGCTTCAGGGGGTTGTGGTGTTTTGGTGAAATGATAGGCTGTAAATTGCTCATCTAACGGACTAACGGATTTCATCATATTTAATTTTCCTTGCCAATCTTGACGTTCTACCGCACCACCATAAGGAATATAACCTAAATTGAGTTCTGTTGCGGTTTTCACTTGGGTAAATAAATTTTTCCACTGAAGAATAAGATCATCGTACATCACTTTTCTTGTGAGGGTATTATTGTTCTCAAGAAGTGACGAAAGTAACGCTTGTGCCCCTTCCGATTCATTAAGTATGAGGGTAATTTTTCCTGTGTTATCGTTTAGCGGTTGGAAATGGGTATTTTTGATTAAATCGTTCAATAGTTCAGCGTTGCTTGTAGGGCTTTCACCGATTTTTTGCTTGTAATAAGGGGTATTTTCCCAAAACTGTTTGAGGTTGTTATAAGAAACCAATTGCTCAGTAAAATTTTGATAGATCCATTCCGGTACTTTATTTTCTGCATTATCTTTTCCCTTTATCAGGTGGTACATCGAGAAGAGTGAATAATAATTCCCTAACTCGCTGAGTCTAGGGTGAGTGATTTCTGCCTCTATTTTCCATTTGGGGTTTAGCCAATAACTTGATGCGTAACCTATCCCCGCACAAAGTGCGGTCGAAATGATGACAGTTTTTAATTTTTGTAAGAATGACATACAAATTTCCTGTTGATATCTGTTAGCGATAATAAAATCGAAATCACTTTTGAGATGGCTCAAAAAGCGATTTCGATTTATAGATTTAATGAAAATGGAGGAATATTATTCAAAGAGCGATTTATGTAGCGAACGCACGACCTCATCAGCATATTCGCTTTGTACCAACATACAAATATTATTGGTGCTAGCGCCATAGCTAATCATACGAACACTGTAAGGTTCCAGCGTGTCAAAAATACGTTTTGCTACCCCTGCGGCAATGTGTAAATCGTTGCCGATGAGCGCCACTAAAGCCAACCCGGTATCCACTTTCACCGTGCAATATTCTCTTAACGCTTCTAATAATTCACCGGAAAGTAATTCCGTACCGGATGAGGTTGAACCGGTTTTATCTAAGGTTAAAGCAACACTAATTTCCGATGTGGTAATGGTATCCACGGAAATTTTGTGTTTCGCTAAAATACTGAATACATTGGCTAAAAAGCCTTGTGCGTGAAGCATACTCAGGCTTGAAAGAGTTAATAGGGTTTGATCACGGCGTAATGCAATGGCTCGGAAAGTCGGGCGGGGCTGAGGGTCGCGTGTTACCCAAGTGCCGCCATCTTGTGGCGCTTTGCTTGAACCCACATAAACCGGAATATTGCTACGAACAGCAGGGAGCAACGTGGCTGGGTGAAGCACTTTAGCGCCGAAGGTCGCCATTTCAGCGGCTTCCGCAAAACTCATGGTATCAATACGTTGTGCGGTTGGCACAATTCGAGGATCGGTGGTATAAATGCCGGCAACATCTGTCCAAATTAATACATCTTTTGCATTAAGCACTTCAGCTAATAAGGCGGCGGAATAGTCGCTACCACCACGCCCTAGAGTCGTTGTTTTACCACTGGGCTCACGACCGATAAAACCTTGCGTAATGATTAATTCGCCACGGTCGATTAACGGTTTTAAAACACGGTCACTATTGGCTTGGGTTTGTTCATCATTTGGTACTGCCTTACCAAAATGATTATTGGTCGCTACGATGTCTCGCACGTCAAGCCAAGTGGCAGTGGTATTTTGTTCACGTAGGATTTCAATAAAAATTTGCGTAGACATCATTTCGCCATGGCTGATGAGTTCATCAGTCAAAGCTGCGGATGTAGCAAGACTTGCCGCTTCGGAAAGATATTCAATATTCTCAATGTATTTTTCAATAATCGGACGCACACGGCTGTCATCTTTGAGCTCGTTCAAAATATTTTCTTGAATTGACCGCACTTCGCCCACCAATTTTCTGCGTTCTTCCGCTTCCACACCGTTTGCGAGGGCAACCAAAAGGTTGGTGACACCGGCAGAGGCAGAGAGCACCACAACGCGGGTATTGGGATCGGCAATAATAATTTTTGCGCAAGCTGCCATTGCAGCGTGATTCGCCACAGAAGTACCACCAAATTTGGCGACAGATAAATGAGACATCATGTAATTCTCCCTGTAAATAAAAATATTAAAGATTGTGTTTGCATGGCTATAGAAATAACGATTTCACCAAAAATTGTCAAACAAAAATAGCTAAAAAATTGTGCTAATTCAAAAAAATTTAATAGGCTACTAAGAGATAAATAGAGGGGAGGTTAAAGTGCAAAAAATAAACAATCAAAATGTTTGCCCCAAGATGATCTAAATCCATAAACATTATAAAAAGATAATGTATTCGCTAAGCATTAGCTTTCGTTTGAAGTCCTAAACACGCTAATTAAATTAATGAGAACGGTTTTCTGTTGAGCAGTTAACTTTGTAATCATACTCATTAAAGCTTCATCAAGTGGATCTGTTAATGTTTCCTGTCCGCCATATCTTAACCACTTTGGTTCAACCTTCAACCAAACTCCCAATGTTTCAATTTTATCTAGTGAGGGTATCGCTAACCCGTTCAACCACTTATGTACTGCCTGTTGAGTGACGGATTCATTTGGGTGCTGAAGATTAAACTTAGTAGCAATTTCACTCGTTTTTAAATGCGATAAACCTGCTGCGGAGAGCGCTAAATGGAGTCTGGCGGCAAATTTTTGTTTTTCTGTTTGAATTTTCATAAGTAGATTATGAAATAATTCAAAAAATGGTTGTAAACTTGTATGGTTTTTATATAAACTATTTTGGTTTATTTTGTTTAGGAGTTATCTATGTATCAGGTTGATCAACCACAAGATCGTATTTCCACGCTTAACTTAGTATTACTCAGCTTTGTGACTTGTGGAATCTATTCAATCATCTATCTATGGCGAATGATTCCGTCACTTATCCAATATACCCAAAAATCCTTTAAATATAGGGATTTTTTACTTGCGATTACAATTTGTTTAGGGGTGAGCATATTAATGACGAGTTTTTCTTATGAAATGGCAATGACGTTTGTCAATGATTATCTTGAGGGAATTGATAGTGAGTCGGATTTTTCTGAGTATATGCTCGGCGTTCAAGTATTTGATTTATTAGCATCTTTTCTTGCTCTTGCAAGCGGCATACTTTATATCATTTTATCCTTTAAATTACGCACTTTTATTGAAGAATATGCGAAGGAGAAACAAATTAATTTATCTAAAAATAAGGTTATGACTTTTTTCTTCAGCATTTTTTATATTAATTATCTTATCAATCAAACTTTAACCTTAGAAGAAAACCAAAAAACGGGAGCTTAATTATGACTACTGAAAATAAAAAAATCTTTAGCCCAAAAATTATTATTGGTTCTATTATGAGTTTTATTGCCACAGTTTTAGGAATTGTAGCAGTATTTTTTCCTGATTTATTGAATTTACAAAAAAATAGAATAAAGGAGTATTCCGTATTTATATATGAT
>NZ_MLHL01000053.1 GCF_002000545.1 Rodentibacter trehalosifermentans
TGGGTCGGTTTCGCTTTTGGGATTGAACTCCAATCGCCATTCACCGCCGCCATCGATAGGGAATTTGTGTTTAGCCCAACTGCTTGTCGCCACAACAAGCTGATTATTGATGGTTTGTTCACCGGTATTGCTAATTTCTTCCACCCAATTTAATTGATAGGTGGCGTTATTCAAATTCGCCACACTGTAAAACTTGCGATTAAGCGATACATAGTGGCAATAAAAAATGCTGTAACCCGCCATGAGATAAAACGTCATCACAATCGGGGAGCGCGTTTTAAGCGGCAAGCCACTAATCCTACTTGTCGCATTATTGTGATTAGCAAAGGTCAGATAACCATTTTGGCGATATTTATCGCCAAATAACGCAATAACTTGTTCTCTATTGGTTAAATCTAATTCAAGCGTTGAGCTGCTGATGTAGATTTTCTGGAAGAGATTGTTATTTTCCGCACTCACTGCGCGGTTGTAAGCGGTGTTCACCGCCGCACTGGTCGCTATGGTATCGCTGCTAGTGCTATTAACTGCGTTTGATTTTTTGCTGTTTGGGATATAACTATCTAACAAACGGCGCAATCCGTCATAAAGCCCTTTGAGTTTTTTTATAGCTTTTAATGTCGGTGCTTTGGTTTCATCATCGCTGTTGTCGTCATTTGAGAGTTGCACAATACCGGCTCGTGATGTTGTGGCAGCCTGTGTTTTCGGCACAAAAAAATCATTGCCAAATACCACTACCCATTTACCGGAATAATTTTGTGTGTTGAAATTAGTTTTGTTGTTATCAACAAGACTTTGGAAGGCTAAATTTAACCGATCATTAATTAATATCGCCCCTTTCGGATAACCACCAATTTTCTCTGCAAATTCAGCATCAAACGGATAAATTCCCCCTTTGTTTTGATAAACAATATGATCGGATAATTCATTTAATACGCCATTCATATCTTTACCTGATGGAGCTTTCCCTCCCATTGCGATAGGGGTCATCGTGATTTGTGGGAAACCGTCACTATAAGTTGCGGATTCTCTAGGCAAGCTATCTGACCGTTCTGCGGGAATATCATTTTTTAAACCATTAGAAGCCCACGCTTTTGATAGTAGTTTTGGTACTGTCATTTATTTTCTCCAATAAAAAACCCGCATCTTTGCGGGTTTGTTAGTTATTATCTATCACCTATGTAAAATGCACCTTCGCCAAAAGGAGCCATATTGGCTTCAATAAATCCAAATGTTTTCTTAATATCGGGTTCGTAAAAATCTACTAATACACCTGTTGGTCTTGGCAATAAATCCGTACTAATTAACACGGCTTTCTCATCTGGCGTTAGGTTAAATTCAAAGATATAGCGGGCAGACATCGTCCCACTTTTAACAAAGTAAGCTCTGCCCCGCTTTTCAAATAACAGCAAAAGCAATGTATTAATATTGTACGCTGTGGTGTAAATAATATTGCTCATTGCCTTCATCAAGATCATCTTTCTGAACATTTCGTCATTCATAAAATATCTTGAATTGATTTTGTATTTTTCTAAATCATCAGCAGCAAGCGTAGAACCGATAAATTGGTTTTTTTTCGTTGATAACGATGTCTCTTTGAATTCCGACAACTTTTCCCCAAAAATCCAATCCGATTCCCTCTGCGGTATCAATGTTCCAGATGAGGCGATAAAAGTGATCAATATCGTATTTCGGATCGATATACTCATCAAAACGCTCAATCAAGTTACACAGTACGGGACTGTTAGCATATTGACTGATGATCGTTGCTTTTACATTTTTCATACCACGCTCACCCTAATATTGCTTTCCATTAGCGTTGGGATTTGATCAATGCCAATTTGCACATTGTCTGATAACTGTGTTTTGCTTTTTCCAACTTTTACATCTAATAGGTATTCTTTTCCAATTTTCTCGACTAGATCCGGAATGAACCCAATGGCATAAATCGTTGCGCCAATTTTCAATCTATTTTTTTCAAATTCTTTAATAACAGATTGCTTAATTAATTGTTCTGCCTCCAATATTGCACCACGTTTAATGGTGACAGAAACATGAATCGGCGTTGGAACAGGACGCTGAAATTTAACTTGATAAGTCGGCTTAGGCTCGGAATAACGTTCATCCGTCACCTGAACAGTCGTATTGCCGTTGTAATCACATCCGTTGCCTGCATAGCGATGAATGGCTTCTGCAATAGCTTTATCATCACCACCAAACACCGCAACATAAACACTATGTGGCGCAAGTGCGGTATTACTTGCCCCAATTCTGACGGTTTCGCCTTTTGGATTGTCGATAACATAGCAACTCACTACACCTTCTAATTTAGCAACATTGGCATAAACCGTTGCCGGCATTCCCTGTGAATTAATGGCTACGCTGTTTTCATAACGTTTGGCAAAATCATTTCGGCTTTCTCGCTCAATTCCTGTTGCTGCCGCATTTGGATTAGTCACTCTGTCTAACCCGATAATAGATTGAGACAAGCGATTGATTGAATGGGCTTTTGCGGGATAAATGCCGTTTGCCGTAAATTTTCCGATGACCGTACCACTTTCTAAAATACTAACTGTTTCATCAAGCACCCAATCATTTTCGTTTTCGTCTTTTACAACAAAACCTTTTGGAATAATCACGCCTGGCAAGCCGTTAAATTCACATTCTGCAGTGGAATTAATTTGCCCCTTGCGTTTAATAAAATAAATTTTTCCAATGGAATCTTGCATTATGCCATCGCTATAATCTGGGTCTAAACTATTCACTAACCAAGCAATCGTGTTATTTTTCTCTGCGATAATAGCTGCCAACGAAGTTGCTAACTGACCTTGTGGGGTTTCTAAATTGCGGTTTAAACCACCACCAAAAGCCTTATCAATATCTTCTAATACACCACTTAATATTTCTTGTTCGGTTGGCAGAATAAGTCCCTGTGGGGTAAATTTAATATTCGGAACATTTGTTGTCATACTTGCACCTGTAGTTGTTTGTTTTCTTCATCAGTAAAAGTAATGTCACCAATTAATCTACGATTTTCACCACTTGATACAGTTGCTTTGGCAGATTTCACACCGGGAACAGTTAACGCAGCTTGCTCTAACCGATACTGATACAACGCAAAAGATTGTTTTTTTCCAAGGGTTTCATCAAAGTACGGAATCCCTTTTCGAGTATCGTAATAAAGTTCTCCCTTGAATAATTTAACTGCGCTTGCCACATCTTGAGCTTTAGCGTAAGGATCTTTGGCAAAGGCAATATTTCCTTCTGTATCCAACATTAAATCCCATTCTGTGGGGTGTAAAAAAATAGTGTTCATTTTGTACCTCTGAATAATCGATCAAGGCGTTGAATTTGATTAGGGTTTAGGCTTATAATCTGTTTAGTTTCCACGGCTCCCACATTTTGACGCGTAAGTGTAGGCTTAATGTGCGTAGTGGCGGAAGTATCTCCACCTACTCTGTTTACACCCGTGGAATGACATATCAAATTCATTTATTTCCTAACAATTTGTCTAATCTTGCATTTATGTTGCTTTTTTGAACTATCTTAGCTAGACTATGTATATCCCCTACTGAGCGGATTGAGGTCGGGTCAAGCCCATCAGCTTGAACAGTCGAGTCAACCCATTGAGCAGCAGGGGATTTTTCATTAAGCTCTACCGTTTCTATTGTGTAGAACTTATTTTCTTGATCTCTACGAGCAATTTCCTTTACTGTCAGCTTCACTAAATATTGTTCCTTTCCAGTTTCTAATACCGAAAACAAACGGTGTACAGCCACAATGTTGGGATCATTGGATCTGTCTGGTTTACTCCAGCCGTATAATGCATTTTCATAAAGTTTATCTGTATTTGCCACCGCTAGAGCCTGTAATTGCGGACTCGCTGATTTATTCACGGCTTTTGAACTCAGCATTTTATCTAAGCTATTACGAGAAGCGACCGCTGTAAGATGCGAATCATTGTTTATGAGTTTTTTACCTTGAAATTCTTTAGCTTGTTTTCTAGCTTCGTCAAATGTTGCAGCTCTCCTATCGGCTTTTATCACCGCCGTATTTATCTTGTTTGATTGAGCTATGGAGTGTTTTTCTCCACCTTTACCAAATTGCCCGTTTTTCTTTCTCGGGTGATTGGCTTCGTCCCATTCGTCATTCACAATGACATAGTAAAGTCTGTCTAATCGATGTTGCTGTAATTGAGTCAGTTGCATATTTTCCCCAATAAAAAACCGCACTTCGATTAAAAGTGCGGTCAGTTTTAAATTTGTTTTTTTCTACATTGTCGGAGAAGGTTTTGGCCCACCATTGTGGGTATGATCATTGTATAGCGATCGCATTTCTTGCATTGATTTTCCGCCGTTACTTGCATTATCCGTAATATCCCCACCGGCTTTTACGGTTGACGTAGTTTCGATCGGTGCATCAATTTTCACTTTTGTACCCTTAATCATTACTTCACCTTTTGAAACAATATCAATTCCTTCATCTTTAAAGAAAATGTATTGAGCCGGTACACCATTTAAGAAACCACCAAAGAAAAGCCCGTCGGAATAATCAAAACGTCTTAAACTCTGTGGATTTGAGGGCTTTTTGTTGTTTTTCACGCTCGAAATATCACGACTACAAAACCCACACATGCCAATATCGCCCACTTTAGGATCGATAATCACTGCATTGGCGCCACCTTGTAAACGGAAATAAGGGATATTGTAAATAATACCGTGCTCATAAGTCTTTCCCTGTCCATCTATTTGCGCCACCATCGGTTGAACATCAACCGTCCCAACAGGATTAACACCGGCAGCTTTAACCGCTTTCACCTGAACTAACGTGACCGTTTGAATTCTCCCAATAAGATTGCTGATGATGAACTGCATTTGTGCGGTTTCATCTAATGTATGGCTATGATCAATTAATCCTAGTTTACTTTCCATCACTTCACCTTTATTTCACCGATACGAGTTGCACTCACCTGGCAAAACCACTTACCATTAGGCAGTTCACTATCAAGATAATGATTTAAACCATAAATAGCCCATTGTCCATTAGCCGGTGTAATAACACTATCCCGGATTTCACAAATACCGTGGAATTTAATTTCAGGATCGTATAAACATTGAAATTTAATCCCACTTAAATCCAGCATTGGATAACCAATAAGTCCGGTACTTGGAGAAATTACCGGCACTTTTACTTTTCTTCCCTGACCTTTGTTTTTAATAGCAACTTTATTCGCCTCAATAGCCAAATCAATATCTGCGGCTTGGCAAATTTTCTTGATTTGTTCAAGACTGGTTTCGCACAAATAAGGGTTAGAGATTTTGGCGGTTACATCGTTATTCTCAAATTCCATCCCCATTTTCTGGCAAATTTGGCTAATCAAAGTAGCGACATCAACATCACCCATTTTACTTATCGGCGGCACGGGTAAAATTTGATGCTGTGCTGCCGTGCTCGCTTTTATCGTTAAAGACACATTTGGCGCGCCGGCGAAATTTGGCGTGGCAAAAGAAATCATTCCTTCAAATAAAATCGAATAAGCTTCATTATTTAGCGCTTCTAATCGAACAAAATTCAACTTCGCCGCATCGGTGTACCATTTTACCCGAGCTACTCTATCCATAATGGATTGGCTCAACCCATAAATCACAATCTGTGCGGTAGGTGCCATATTGCCACCCCCAACAAAAATCTGTGCCGATACCCGCATATTTTCAATGATGACCGTATTATTGCCGTTGTTGTCAAACTTTTGCTCAGGCGAGCCTAACAATAACGTAACCCGCAGTTTTCGTTGTCTGAAACTACTATTTCTAAAGAGCTCCATTGTTATTTCTCCGAATAAACCAACACAAAACGAGAGCCTAATTCTTTATAGTTTGGGTTTTCCTTACCTTGTGTATCGAAAAAAGCAAGATTCCCTACAATAGGCAAATAATCCACAGAAATTAACGGCACTGCATCTAAACAAATTCGATTAGCCACAATCAATTGATTATTAGCTTGCACTGTTGCAAACAACTGCTTATCGTTTCTCGTCACCAGTGTAAGATGAATAGATTGTGTTCCAATATTAAACGACAAACTTTGATTAGGGGTTTGTTGTAATGGAATGATATGTAACATAGCTAAACCTTAATTACGGATTATTTTTTTAGGGG
>NZ_MLHL01000054.1 GCF_002000545.1 Rodentibacter trehalosifermentans
GCTGTGGCGGGGGCTGTGACAGACGGTAGTGGAGAAGCAATAAAACAAGGGGCATTGGCATCTTACAATGCGGAGACGTTTAATCGACAGTTGCACCAAAATGAAAAGGAACGCATAAAAATGCTGGCTGAGGGCGATAAAGAAAAAGAACGCCGTTTAGAAATTGCAGCTTGTGCGTTGGTGCATTGTTCTGCCCAGATACCCTCAAATTCACCTGATTATGCGGAAGCTTATGAAAAAGCGAGAGCTTTAGAGCAATTGGGTAATACAGCGGAATATGCACAAGAAAGGGCATTATTAAAAAGCCAAACTGAAACATTATCCGATTCTTGGGGTGCGGGTATCAAAAAACAATTATTTGTCTATAACGAGAGTTATAAAGTACTCGATCAAGCCACAAGAATAGATAGCCAATATGGACTGACAACACGAGCTGGAGGTGTGGTTCAAGCCGTTGGTGGGGGAAGTACTGTTGCATTTGGTGTAGGGCTTTGTGAAACCGGCATCGGGTGTGCCGTAGGTGTTCCGGTTGCAGCCTATGGTGCAGATCATGCTTATACAGGAGCAACAGCGATAGTGAGTGGTAAGCCTCAATACACGATGGGGGGGCAGTTACTTAGTCAACTGACAGGATTGAATCCTGATGTAGCAAATTTGGCTTATGATTTGCCTAATTTGGCAGCAGGAGCTAAGCCACTATTGGGAGGGGCTGCGAAACTAGGGAATCAGGTTGTTTCGGAAGGAGCCAAAATAGCATCAGAAACAGGCTATGTCGCTAGAGAATTATCGAAAGATATTAAATCCGGTATATCCGTTGTGAATAATGCAGTAACGAAATCTTATATTAATGGACAATTAACCTATGAGAGTGCTATAGGAAAAGGTGTTAATGGTGTAAGGGAGTATATTCGTAATAGTGTAAAAACGATGGGAGAGCAAAAAAGAGAAGTTGTATTATCTAATGCTTTAGCAGCTGGCTCTGTAACATCTGGATTTGAATCTTATGAATATATTGTTGAGAAGAAACCAATGACATCTGAAAATTTATTGAAATCAACAACTAATATTAGTTCTTCATTCTCTATGGGGGGAGTAACAAGCGGAATGAAGTTTATTCCAGCAATTGCTCTGGGTGTTGCTGTTGATAGGGTTAATACTGGGAATTATGATGTTGAAAAATCAACAGGAAGTGCGGTTATTGGAGCGGGTGTAGATAGTATCTATGGAGATAGAACGGTTGTTTCTATATCACTTAGGAATGTAAATTATAAAATTCTTTTAAATCAATTAATTAAATATTAAGTTTCCCAGATTGAAGTATGAGTACGTAAAAATAAAGTATAAAAAGACTAAATTTCAGATTTTATTTTTACACAATGTACTTACTATAAAATACCAAACAGATAATATTTGTCCATAAATTCATTGAGTTGATTATGCCATTTTTACACTTATTGACTATAGCGTTTTGCCTAATCATCTGTCTGATTCCAGTTTTACCCTTTTCCCAATATCTTTCAATTTCGATAAATCTTCCACTAATCTTGCTACATATTCAAGAAAAAGTGCGATCGTTTTTCAAAGGATTTTATGAAAACGACCGCTGTAAGAAAGAATTTTTATTTACGACTTTTTCAGGTATCTGAAAACTATTTCGCTTCTGAAAAATTCAAAATTGCTTCAGGCAAACGCAAGCCGACAATTTCAATGGCTTCTAATTCTTGGCGGAATTGCGCCAATTCTTCTGCGGTAAATTTCACATCGTCTGCGCCTAAATTATCCAACAAATGACGGGCTTTGCTCGTCCCAGGAATTGGCGCGATAAACGCTTTCTGTGCCATTAGCCAGGCCAAAGAAAGCTGTGCAGGCGTACAAAGTTTGCGTTTTGCCCATTTTTGCACAAGCTGGATTAACTTCACATTTTGTTGCATCGCTTCGGGTGTAAAGCGTGGGATAATACCACGCAAATCTTTGCTTGGATCAGCCTCAAAACGGCTGTTCTCGTCCACATAACCAGCCAATGCTCCCATTGCCAGCGGCGACCAAGGCACAAACCCAATCCCTAATTCTTCACAAACGGGAATGACATCTTTTTCACGACCACGGAAAAACAACGAGTATTCGCTTTGTACGGCGGTTAAAGGCTGAATAGCGTGTGCCTTGCGAATGGTTTTCTCGCCTGCTTCCGACAAGCCCCAATTCAAAACTTTGCCTTGTTTCATTAAATCTTGAATAGCGCCAGCCACCTCTTCAATCGGCACATTGGGATCAACACGGTGTTGATAGAGTAAGTCAATACGGTCGGTTTGTAAGCGTTTTAACATACCGTCCACCACTTGTTTGATATGCTCAGGGTGACTGTTTAACCCACCTGTGCGTTTACCTGTTTGCTGATCAATGTCCCAACCGAATTTGGTGGCAAGAACAATTTGATCACGAAACGATTTAATGCCTTCGCCCATCACACGTTCACTTTCAAACGGTCCGTAGGCTTCGGCGGTGTCAAAGAAGGTTACACCGTGATCAAAGGCTTGACGCACCAATCGTACCGCCTGCTCACGACTTGGTTGCGGTACACCGTACATATTTTGTCCCAATCCTTGACAACCTAAACCCAACGAAGAAACCGTTAAATTCCCCAGTTTACGCTGACTTGGGATTTTATCTTGAGAAGAGACCTTATTTGATTTTGCGGTATTGGCAACGGCAGATACCGCCGTTCCGCCTAAACTCAACGCTAATACGGTTAAACCGCCCGTTTTTAATAAATCACGTTTAGATTGATTAACCATTTTTTACTCCTGTCCAAAAAGAATATGGCTATGCCAATCGGTAATGGTGCCGGCTTGAAACTCTACAATCGCCGAACCGTCCGGGCTGTTCGGAATTTCAGGCAGTCTGGTAAAACGAGCATCCCCCGAAAAATGATCGCTCGGTGCAGCCGTCCATTGATGTTGCGTATAAGGCGTAATGATTTGTTCCGCCAAAGCAGACGAAGTAGTGAAAGCAAGTGCGGTGGAAAAAAGGACAGTTTTTTTCATAAGATCTTCTTCTCAATTTAGCCCCAGAGGGGCTAGGATTAAAGAACCTAGCACAGCTCGTGCTAGGTAAAGCGGGTTACAGATTTTTACCAAAGAACCCTGTCAATTTTTCGCTGATTTGTTTTACATATTCAGGTTTCCAGTAGGTTTCGATATGGCTTGCTCCGTCAATTAAAACCAACTCTTTATTTTTTGTGCCTGTGGCTTTGGCAAAGGCTTGTTCCGTCATATAACGGGTGTCTGCGGCTGAACCTGCAATCATCAACAACGGTTGATCAATCAATTCTGCTTGGTTGGTTGCATCCCACGTCATTAAATCCAATAGGCTGCTGGTGGTGTAGCGTGGTGTTGAATTTGGGTGGAAATGGGTTTTTCCGTAATATTCAAATCCTTCACGATACAATCCAGCCGGCATTTGAGCGATTTGTTCATCAGTAATTTTGGTTAAATCCGTATTGGCACTATATTGCACATCGCCTTTGCTTTCTAAAGTACGCGCTTCAGCCACTTGTTTTAAACGCTCTTGAATAGTCGCCACCGCACTGTCATTCATACCATTACTGCGCACCAAATCTGTATTAAATAAGCTCACTGTGGCTACGCTCTTAATGCGTTTGTCGCTTTGTGCCGTTGCAAAGGTGTAGCCACCGCCACCACAAATTCCCAATGCACCGATAGACAATTAATCAAACTTAGGAGTAAAAAAATGATTATGACACATTATATGGAGCTATTAGCTGCCTCGCCTTGGAACCTTATTTTATTTATGGTCATTCCAATGATTATTGGAGAATTGCTTGTTGCAACGGAATTTTTTGCCTTATTCTATAAAGACAACACTAATAATCATTGGAAACATTGGAATAAAATTTTAGGGGCTGACGTAG
>NZ_MLHL01000055.1 GCF_002000545.1 Rodentibacter trehalosifermentans
CTTTTTGGGGTCAGATCAAAGTGAAATACGCACTTTTTAATGTAATGACTAAAAAAGCTAGAAACGAATCTCAACGGAGGCGGCAAAATTTCTGCCCGGTGCATAGAAACGTTGAAGTCCATAACCGTTACGGTCAACAGTATTTGTTGTGCTATGCGCATTAATTCCCCGTAACGCATCCCAAGTGTGATATTTTTTATCAAACAAATTATAAACGCCCGCACGCAATGTGATGCTTTCCGTTGGATTGTAATAACCGAATAAATCGGTAATAAAGGCTGATTTATTGAGATATTTATACTTAACAATTTCTTGTTTAAATTCATGTTCGACACATTGAAACATACCATACCAATAATCAAATTCTTCACGGACACAATACCGATTATTTTCAATGGTTTTTGCATCTTTTGCTTTTTTGCCGCCTAAATAAGTGAAACGGCTAAAAATACCCCATTTTCCATTTGGATCTTCATAATCTAATCCAAACACGGTTTTTATCGGTTGGATAGAAAGTAAATCGGTACCATTTGAAAGTTTGCCTTTGCTATAACCTAAGGAACCATAAAACTTAAATCCTTTTGGAATGAATGAGACGATTTGATCCAAATTCAAATGGGTTTTAACTTCAATACCGCTCACTCTTGCACGATCAATATTGACCATTTGTTGTTCCAAACTTTGGAATTTTTTGCCATAAGGATAAGAAGTGATCACACTTTCTTGTTCAAATAAGAAATTGCGATAACGGGATTGGTAAACACCGACATCAAATAATCCAATGTTGTTACGGGATTGAGCAAAAAGCGTGTGGCTAATACTACGTTCCGATTTTAAATCCGGATTTGCCCGCCAAGAACCATAAGCATTTTGAAAGGTGAAATACATTTCTGATGCTGTTGGAATGCGATAGCCTGTCGAGAGTTGATAACCGAGTTTCCAGGTTTCCGTCACCTGGGCATTTAATCCGATAAAACCGCTCCAATTCGCAAAACTACTTTGGTTTGGTTCTCCACCTTCCAAACAAGCTTTAGAACATTGTGCATTAAGTGCTTTAGGTTTTAATTTGGCATAGTCATAGCGAATGCCTAAATCAGAAGAAAAAATAGGATTCCAAACAATATGATCTTTTAAAGAAAAGCCATACATTTTGGTTTTAACCGGACGTTGAATCGTGTACCAAATATCGCTTTCATAATTTTTCCCAATGCCGATTTTATCGTGGTTGATATTTTTAAATTCACGTTCACTTATATAGCCTTTTAGCGTAAGCGTATGTTCGCCCAATAAATTAAACGATAAACTTTCAAGTTCCAGACTTGCACGTTTAAACTCGGTTTTCATTCTTCTATCGAAAATTTCATCAAGCTCTTTTGCATTTGTCTGCCAATTAGAACCACCTTTATAATTAACTGATGCAAGATCTGTTTTTTGATAATCCAAATCCAGTTTTGCAAAAGCCAGCCAATTTGATTCCGGCGCATAGGTATAATTCAAATTAATGTTGTAGCGTTTATTTTGGTCATCCGCTTCGCGCCAAGCGCCACCGTAAAGCGCATAGCTACGTTCATCCGTATAACGATTTCCTTTTTGTCCGTTTATTGCAAAGGCAATCCGATGATGATCACTAATTTGATAACCTAATTTTGCTAAATAGCTATGGAAACGATGTGTCGATGGATCAGGATGTTGACTTTCACTACTGTAGTATAAATCCCCTTCACCATTGCTTTTCATTTCATGACCCGTACGTTGTGAATACATAAGCAATGCATCAAATTTCTCGCCTACGTAACCTACGCCGAAGGTACGAATCCATTCACTGTTTTTTCCTGCATAGCCACCACGTAATAGAGCACCGAATTTTTGACCGGGTTTAACAATATCAATTGCTTCAAGTGTACGGTAAGCCACAACACCGCCTAAAGCACCACTTCCCGAATTAAAGGCATCTGCACCTCTCACAATGTCGATCTCACGCACTAATTCAGAATCAATGGATAAACGTGAGCTGTTAAAGTTGCCATAACGGGCATATAAAGAATTTTCTTCGCTATCTGGTAAATTAACGCCATCAATACTAATACCAACCCGATTTCCTTCAACTCCCCCGAATTGAAAAACCTTTTAAAAAACGCCCGTTATCACTGATACCGACATCGGAGGTATAGCGCACTAAATCTCGGGTATCGCGAATTAATTCTTTTTGAATTGTTTCTGCATTTTTGTGAATCACGGAGGACTGTGTTTGACGATTTGAAATCAGTTCATCTTGAACATTAATTTCATCTAATTTTTCTTCTGTATTTGCTAAACTGGCACTTGATAAAGCAACGCCTATAGACAATAGAGCGAAAGTTGCCATCAAAGGTTTATGTGGTTTCATTCTCATTTTCCCCAAAGTTAAAAGATGAGAATGATTATAAAAAAGGAAACTAAAGAAAAATAGGGTTGTTGAGAATTATTTTCATTTTATGATATTTGTCAAAAAAATAACCGCACTTCATTTCTAAAGTGCGGTCATTTTTCCCGATGTTTTTAACTAAATGTCGAGATTTGCTCTTAAAGCGTTTAATTCGATAAACTCACGACGAGGTTCTACTTCATCACCCATTAGCGTGGTGAAAAGCTGATCGGCGGCAACCGCATCTTTAATTGAGACTTTCAACATACGGCGGGCATTCGGATCCATGGTGGTTTCCCAAAGCTGATCGGCGTTCATCTCACCCAATCCTTTATAGCGCTGTACTTCTAAGCCCTTGCGGGATTCTTTCACTAACCATTCTACGGCTTGTTCAAAGGTGCGTACCGGTTGGACTTTCTCACCACGGGCAACATAAGCTCCCTCTTCCAGCAAGCCGTTTAATTGATGATTAAGTGAAACGATTTTCGCGTATTCATTACCGCTCACAAAATCAAAATTAATAAAGTAATCGTTGTCGATACCGTGTTTACGAACAGTGATAATGGCTTCATAAACCTGACGTTCAGCATTAAATTGGGTGCGCAACGCATATTGATGGGCTTCCGTTTCTTTTTCTTCAAGTAATTGAACAAAAGATTTAGCCCAATTTTCAACGGCATTTTCTTCACGCATCATCTCAACTGAAATCGCCGGTTGATAAATCAACCCTTGTAATAAAGGTGTCGGATAATGGCGGCTTAAACGCACAATCAATTTTTGTACACTATTGTATTCCGCCACCAATTTTTCAAATGCAAGGGCATTCATTGCCGGGGCATTTTCGCTAATATGCAATGCCGCACCATCAAGGGCGAGTGTCAGTTCATATTGCTCCATTTCCTCTGCATCTTTAATATAACGCTCTTGTTTGCCTTTTTTTACTTTATAAAGTGGTGGTTGAGCGATATACACATAACCCCGCTCAATTAGCTCCGGCATTTGGCGATAGAAGAATGTGAGTAAAAGGGTGCGAATATGTGAGCCATCTACGTCCGCATCGGTCATAATGATAATGTGATGATAACGTAATTTATCCGGGTTATATTCATCACGTCCAATACCACAACCCAATGCCGTAATTAATGTTCCCACTTCTTGAGATGACAGCATTTTATCGAAACGGGCTTTTTCAACGTTTAGAATTTTTCCTTTTAACGGCAAAATAGCTTGGGTTTTACGATCACGCCCCACTTTCGCCGAACCACCTGCAGAATCCCCCTCCACTAAATAGAGTTCGGAAAGTGCCGGGTCTTTTTCTTGACAATCTGCCAGTTTGCCCGGAAGTCCAGCAATATCCAATGCGCCTTTACGGCGTGTCATTTCACGGGCCTTACGCGCGGCTTCACGAGCACGTGCCGCCATAATGATTTGATTTACAATGATTTTGGCATCTGCAGGATTTTCCAATAAATACTCCTGCATTTTTTCATTCATTGCCGATTCCACCGCACTTTTTACTTCAGAAGACACCAATTTATCTTTGGTTTGTGAAGAAAATTTCGGATCAGGCACTTTCACGGAAATAATCGCCACCAAACCTTCACGGGCATCGTCACCGGAAGTGGATACTTTTTCTTTTTTCAATAACCCTTCATTTTCCATATAGCTGTTTAAGCTACGGGTTAATGCACCACGGAAACCGGCTAAATGCGTACCGCCGTCACGCTGTGGAATATTGTTGGTAAAACAATAGACGTTTTCATTCACCCCATCATTCCATTGCAATGCGACTTCCACACCAATACCGTCTTTTTCTGCGGTGAAATAGAAAGGTTTTGGGTGAATGGGGTTTTTATTTTTGTTTAAATATTCCACGAAAGCTTGAATTCCGCCTTCATAGTGGAAATGATCTTCCGTGCCATCACGTTTATCCACTAAACGAATAGACACACCGGAATTTAAAAATGAAAGCTCACGCAAGCGTTTAGCGAGAATTTTGTAATCAAAGGTGGTGATCGCAAAAATATCAGGGCTCGGCCAAAAACGTACGGTTGTACCGGTTACCTCGGTATCACCAATAATCGTTAATGGCGATTGCGGTTCGCCTAAATGATAAAACTGTTCGTGAACATGGCCTTGACGACGAATAGTGAGTTGCAGCTTATCAGAAAGCGCATTAACAACAGAGACCCCCACCCCGTGTAAACCACCGGATACTTTATAAGAGTTGTCATCAAATTTACCGCCGGCGTGTAACACCGTCATAATCACTTCTGCTGCAGAAACGCCTTCTTCCGGGTGAATATCCACAGGAATACCACGTCCATCGTCCTGCACGGAAACAGAATTATCATCGTGAATAGTGACGATAATATCAGAGCAGTAGCCCGCTAAGGCTTCATCAATGGCGTTATCCACCACTTCAAACACCATATGATGTAAACCGGTGCCATCATCGGTATCACCAATATACATCCCCGGGCGTTTGCGGACGGCATCAAGCCCTTTCAATACTTTAATACTGGATGCACCATAGTTCTCGGTCGTGGTCGTTTCTGACATAATTAATCTCTGTTTTGTAAATGGAAAATTAGGCAGAATTATAGCAAAAAATAGACGGATTGGCGAATTTGACTCGGGGAGATAAAAGGAAAGTGCGGTCGAAAATCTTGATGAATTTTAACCGCACTTTTGTTTTAGATTACCAATGATAGCGATAAAGCGCTTGGATTTGATAAGGTTTGTCGTAACGTTTTCCATCCGCTCGGCTTACTTCTAAACCGATACGATGGTTGGCGACACCTGCATTCACACCCAACACACTTTCAAAACGTCCACGGCTGTCTTCAACATTCAGCGCCGTATTGGAATGATGAATTTTGCTGTCGTTGTTGCGGCTGGTGATCCCATTGATTTCCGCATAAGGTTGTAAATTCCAGCCGTTTGCAAGGGCGAAACTTTTTGCGACACGAACACCGACACGAGAGTAAATGGAAGAGAGACTGTCTTCATTATCTTTACCTTGAATATGTGTCCAAGCTAATTGCGCTTGCGGTGTGATGACCCAATCGCTACTTAGTTTGAATTGTTTACCAAACTCGCTTGACAGCGTATAGGTATTATAATGGCGGTAATGGTGTGTTTTCTTGTGATCGTATTGGGATTTTAAGCGGCTATATTTCGCAATGTTATCCACATAAATGCCGTTATCGGCGAGGTAAGTAGCGTATAACCCCACGCTATGGCTACGCACTTTGCTATCACCATAATTGCCGTTGAAATCAACATTGGCTTGGCTGCGGCCGACAAATCCACCAAGGCGGAAATTATCACTCACAGCGGCATCCGCTCCCACTTGTAGGCTGTGAACATTTTGCTTAAAGCCTGAAGTTTGGCTGTCACCGGTGGAAAGTGCGGTCAATTTTTCACGAGAATTCACATTGCGTACCCACACATTGCCTTTTTCGCCGTTTTTCACTTCTCCTAAGCGTTGGTGAATACCGCTGAGTTCATTTTCCAAAAGCAATAATTGAGCCTGACGGAGTGAAACCTGTGCGTTGGCTAAATCAGATAATAATTTTGTTTCCGGCAATGGCGGATTGGTAGGCTGAGCCGGGTTCACCGGTGTTGGTGGCGTAGGTGTGATCGCACTTCGTGAATTTGCCAAGACCCAGTTATCCCCTTCTTTGGCTAAGCCATATTTATAGGCACCTAAATCCACAAGTCCATTTGGATTGGTTAAGCTAAATTTAGCATCACCTCCGTGGGTTTCCACAAGTGTTAGTTTGTGATTGGCAACAGGCGTGCCGTGATCGGTAACGTTGAGTTTGTGTTCGCCGCTCGCCGTGCCTTCTACGATAATTTTATCGCCTTTGTTTTCCGAAATATTGGTATTGAGATTAAATGTACCGTTGCCGGTGAGATTGCCTTTGATGGTGAGGGTTTTATATTCTGAGTTTGGTTCGAATGTCACAACTGAATCATTAACGGTTAAGTGATTCAACCGGCTTGATTGATTAAAACGCCATTGACTCTCTTCCAAATAAAGATTCGTTTCAACCTTCGCCGGTTTCTCAGGGTTTTCGATAATCGCACCTGTGAATATTGAGTTTCGTGAACCTGTTATATTTAGTTGATATACTTCTGCTTTTGCTATATCAATAACTTCATCGTCATCATCTCCATCCCCATCAAGTAGCATTTTGTCATTAATAGAAACTAAAGCTTGAGTTGCATTGAGGGTGCTATTTTGCAAGTTCAGATTAGTCGTGTAGCGATCAAGTGGAAATATAAGCACGCCATAACCGGTCTTAATATTTGAATGATTAAAGTTAACAATAGATGAAGTGGAATCTGAGTTTGTCATTAATCCACTTTTATCATTAAGTGATACATTTAAATGGTCTGCATTAATATTGGCAGTTTCACTATCATCATTTCCTATATCAAAAGCAAATTGTTTATCTCTATTACCGGAAATATTGACATTGTTTATAGTTAAAGTATCTCTACCAAATAAAGCATAAGCAATGTTATTTTCACCATTCATTATTATGCGGTGATTTGATGAGGTTATATTTGAGCTTTCTTGTGATTCGATTGCTACATTTGCACCATTATTATTGATTTCAATATCGGCTTCGGTATCAACTCTACTATTGCGAGTCGAAATAGCTGAATTTCCATCATCATCATCGCCGTAAGCATCTGTCGTATTATGAAGTTGAGCATAATTTTGCTCTAGTATTAATTTGACACCCTTTTCAAGGGTTGCAGTTGCTCTCCATAAGTCAATTAGGTTACTTGAAGGATAATCTTCTTTAAGTGTGGCATTAACACCAGATTTAAAGGTGATTATATTGTCTCTGTTTGATAAATCCCGAATACGAAATAAGGCATCGGCAGAAGCAATGGACTCTCCATCAGTTATAATTGTTCCTACATCGGTTTTAGCGATATTTTGATAATTTCCGGGTAACACTTCCACATTGATGGTATCGTTAAATGAAGTACTTTGGTTATTGATCATCCAAGTATTATCTCGCCCACCGTGAAAATCATATTTACATCCTGTTAAAGTAGAGCAAGTGAGATCTGTTGCCCACGCCTGATTGAATAACCCGAGTGCGATAGCCAACAAACTCAATTGAAAAGTGCGGTTAAATTTTGCTTTGTTTTTCATTTTTGGTTCCTCTTAAATATAAAAAAAAACACTATGCTAATAACAAATTGGTTAAGATTTTATCGATTTAATAATTAACCTGCAACCAAGATTTAGACGAGGCGTGGCGCCTCTCATATTCTAATAATGTCAGGCGTTTACGGTAAGTTTTTAATACGGTTTCAATATGAGATTGAGGCATAAAAGAATGTTGGTAAACGCTTTCGACTTTCTCTTTGGTGATTTCCGGTATTAATTTCTGCAATATCACTTTCTTGTTCAAACCAATATTTTCACCAAACTCAATAAAATCATCACCAATGTATTCGCTGTAGCGGTATGCCTTGATAATCAGGCTTATAGGCAAAATAAAAACCATGCTTATCCTCCCGAAGTAGATCAATAAATTCACCGTGGAGAAAGACACGGGCTGAACGCACTAGATCGCGCATAGTGATACTCCTAATGTTTGTGAGACGGTGAGTACGGTGGAAAACCGCACCTGACTTGGATCTTGGAACAAACGGTTTAAGGTGGAGATTGAAACGCCGGTTTGCAATTTAAGCATACTGAGCTCAATGCCAAGGGCTTTGCGTTTATCATTTAATGCATGTCCAAATGCTTTAAGATCAACAATTTTCCCCTCATAAAGTTGGTTGCGTTGTGCTTCTTCATAAGCGAGAAAGGATTTTTGCAGCTTTTTTAATTCATTGATTTGTGTTTCTAATTTTGCACTTAGATTTTCCATATTTGAAATTTTTTTTAATTAAAAATGTTTTAAATAATCATAAATGAAATTTCAAAGAGTTTAAATGTCTTTTTTGATATTTCTAATAAAAAAATTATTCAAAATAATCAAAAATAGTATTTTTGTAGTTCTAAATTTCTTTTGTAGTACTTTTTAAGAAAAGATAACAATAAAAATATCATAAATGATGATTTTGAGACTAAACTTAAGAAATGGGGGAAACAAAAAACCGGCTTAGTTTGCGCTAAACCGGTATTTCATTAGATTAATTTGAAATTAACCACCAACCGCAATACGTTTCATATCCGTCATATAACCGCGTAGCTCTTGACCGATTAATTCCACCGGGTGGTTGCGGATGGCATCGTTGACATCACGCAAGGTGATGTTGTCGATTTCAACAGTCGGAGTCGGTTCACCCAAGTCACCTTTTTGCAAGGTTGGGATAATTTCTTTGGCAAGAATTGGGGTCGCGACGTTAGAGAATAAGTAGTTACCGTATTCTGCCGTATCAGAAATGACCACGTTCATTTCATATAAACGTTTACGCGCAATGGTGTTGGCAATTAATGGTAATTCATGAAGAGATTCGTAGTAAGCGGATTCTTCATAAATGCCACTTTCCACCATCGCATCAAAGGCAAGTTCCACACCGGCTTTTACCATGGCAATCATTAACACGCCGTTATCAAAATATTCTTGTTCACTGATTTTGCCATCATATTTCGGGGCATTTTCAAAGGCCGTTTTGGCGGTGGCTTCACGCCAAGCGAAGAGATCTTTATCGCCGTTTGCCCAGTCTGCCATCATGGTTTCAGAGAACTGACCGCTGATGATATCATCCATATGTTTGTAGTATAAGAAACCGAGTTTTTCTTTAATTTGCTCGGAAAGCTCAAAGGCACGCAATTTCGCACTGTTGGATAAGCGATCCATCATTAAGGTGATACCGCCTTGTTTTAAGGCTTCAGTGATGGTTTCCCAGCCATATTGGATTAATTTTCCGGCATAGGCAGGATCTTTACCGTCAGCCACTAATTTGTCGTAGCACACGATAGAACCGGCTTGTAACATACCGCAAAGAATGGTTTGTTCACCCATTAAGTCAGATTTTACTTCTGCTACGAATGAGGATTCCAGCACGCCCGCACGATGACCGCCGGTTGCCGCAGCCCAAGCTTTTGCAATCGCCATACCCTCACCTTTCGGGTCGTTTTCAGGGTGAACGGCGATTAAAGTTGGCACACCAAAACCACGTTTGTATTCTTCACGCACTTCTGTCCCCGGGCATTTTGGTGCCACCATCACCACGGTTAAATCCGGGCGAATTTGTTCACCTTGCTCAACGATGTTGAAACCGTGGGAATAACCGAATGCCGCACCTTGTTTCATTAACGGCATCACATCTGCCACCACTTTCGAGTGTTGTTTATCCGGCGTGAGGTTTATCACTAAATCGGCTGTTGGAATTAATTCTTGATAAGTGCCGACGTTGAAACCGTTTTCGGTGGCACGTTGGAATGAGGCACGTTTTTCTGCAATGGCCTCAGGGCGTAAGGCATAGCTCACGTCTAAACTGGAATCACGCATATTTAAACCTTGGTTTAAACCTTGTGCACCACAGCCCACGATAACGATTTTTTTCCCTTTTAAGAAATTTGCTTCATCGGCAAATTCTTCACGATCCATAAAACGACAACGACCTAATTGGTCTAATTTTTGACGTAAATTCAATGTGTTGAAATAGTTAGCCATATGTTTTCCTTGATTTTATCAGGGTGAATGATTGTATGATGTTGTGTTTGCATAGTTTTTAATATGAGTAGGATTATAAGGTTTTTTGTGATTGCGTAAAGTGATATTATGGGAATGATTTGTTTCATTTTTTGCAATTATTAATTTGGTATTGGGTTTCGCTGATGACGAACTACTTTCTTTATTTATTTGAAATCGCCTTTCGCTCGATGAGCGACCTACTTTTTCTTTGCTCGTGCAAAGTAAAAGTAGGCAAAAAGAAAGCACGCCCTGCTTTTCCTTGTTTCCTTTGTTCCACTGAATTTGCTTAACGGAAATTTTCTGAACTCGCTACGCTCAAACAGACGAAAATTTCCTACAAATTCAATTCCACAAAGGCGGAAAAGAAGGGAATTTATTTCTTTCTACAAATAAAGTGCGGTTAAAAATTTTAATATTTTTAAAACCATGCGCTCTTTTAAATAATGCTCCGATAAAGGAACCCCATATAAATCGCCTTTGCGACTTGGCATTTTTAGCTAAATTTGTACTGTTTGAGCGAAGCGAGTTGACAAATTTAGCGTGAAGAAAATGACAATAAAGCAAAGATCAGCGATTTAACTGGGGTGTGTTTTCTTTGCCTACTTTCTTTTACACAAGTAAAAGAAAGTAGGTCGCTCATCGAGCGAAAGGCGATTTCAAATAAATAAAGAAAGTAGGTCGCTGTCAGGCGAAATCTGACTTTGATAAAACCGGAATGATTATGGACTTTACCGATCTCAACTTATTCATAAAACTAGCGGAAACCAAAAACTTCGCCAAAACCGCTACGCAAAATCATATGTCCCCTTCTACCCTTTCACGTCAAATTCAACGTCTGGAAGAAGAGCTGGGGAAAACCCTTTTTGTTCGTGATAACCGTCAAGTGAACCTCACCGAATATGGTGAGAAATTTCTTCGCTTTGCCAAGGCAGAGTGGCAAAACTGGCAACAGTTTAAACAACAGCTTAATGATGAATCGGATGAATTAAGCGGTGAATTAAGGCTTTTTTGTTCCGTTACGGCTTCTTATAGCCATTTACCACAGATATTAAAGCAATTTCGCCAACGTTATCCGAAAGTGGAAATTCAACTCACCACTGGTGATCCGGCGCTCGCTTTGGAATTAGTGCAAAGTCAGCAAGTGGATCTTGCACTTGCAGGGAAACCGAATAATCTGCCCGCCAGTGTAGCATTTCATAAAATTGACGATATTCATCTTTCACTGATTGCCCCCCGCATTGCCTGCTTGGCGACACAATTATTACAAGAGAAGCCTATTGATTGGCAACACATGCCGTTTATTTTTCCCGTGGAAGGTCATGCAAGGCAGCGGATTGAACAATGGTTGCGTGAAAAACACATTAAACACCCGAAAATTTATGCCACCGTGGCAGGGCATGAGGGCATTGTCCCTATGGTGGGGCTTGGTTTTGGCTTGGCGATGCTGCCTGATGCGGTGATTGATAACAGCCCTATGCGTGATCAAATTTCCCGGCTAAATTTAGATAGGCCTATTGCACCTTTTGAATTGGGAATTTGCACCCAAAAAAGGCATTTGGTGCAACCCTTAATTCGTGCCTTTTGGTCTATGTTGGAATAAAATGGTGCAAAAATTCTGATTAAGGATTTTCTATGTTAAAAGGTATTTTGGTTTCGCTCTTCGCCTCGTTTTTGTTTGGCTATCTGTATTATTTTTCCACCTTGCTTAAACCCTTAAGCGGTACGGATATTTTTGGCTATCGAATGATTTTTACTTTTCCCTTTGTGGTATTAGCCGTGCTGATGTTCAAACAAAAAAATGCTCTGATTGAACGTTTAAAATACCTTCAAAAACGACCGCACTTTGCCCTTACTTATATTTTCTGCGGGGCATTAATGGGCTTTCAAATGTGGTTGTTTTTGTGGGCACCGAATAACGGTAGTTCGCTGAGTGTGTCTTTTGGCTATTTATTATTACCTATTGTGATGGTGGCAGCGGGACGATTAATTTTTAAAGAACGGATTTCTACCTTTAAATTGATTGCCGTATTCATTGCTGCACTAGGTGTTATTTCAAATATCGTCATCAAAGGCGGATTATCTTGGGAAGCCATTGTCATTTGTGTGGGCTATACCACCTATTTCTCTATCCGAAAAGCATTAAAAAATACGGATCTTGCCTCTTTTTGCCTTGAAATGCTCAGTTTAATCCCGATTAGCATTTACTTTGCCTTACAAACGGATTTTACCATTGTGGAACAAACCAACCCCAATATTTGGGCGTTATTAGTGCTGCTTGGCATTATCAGCGGGACGGCATTGATTGCCTATGTGATTGCCAGCAATATGTTGCCGATGAATTTGCTCGGACTGTTGGGCTATGTGGAAACGATTTTGATGGTGTTTATTTCCTTTTTTATTGGAGAAAACATTGATCCGGAAAGCTACCCGCTTTTTATTTGTTTAATATTGGCGATGAGCCTTGTGATGATTGATGGTGTGTATAAACAGCACGCAAAAGGAACTTTATAATGTCGTTTAAAGAAATTACCCCACAACAAGCGTGGGAAATGGTGCAGCGGGGGGCTATCCTTGCCGATGTGCGTGATGCGCAGCGTTATACCTATTCACACCCCAAAGGGGCCTTTCATTTAACCAATCAAACCTTTTTACAATTTGAAGAATTAGTGGATTTTGATACCCCCATTATTATCAGCTGTTACCACGGTATCAGCAGCCGCAATGTCGCCGGCTTTTTAGTGGAACAAGGCTATGAAGACGTGTATAGCGTAGTAGGGGGATTTGATGGCTGGATGAGGGCGGCATTGCCGATTGATAAAATATCCAATAAATATAAATAATGTTTAGCTTGTAAAAATAACTGATAAAACTAACCGCACTTTTGAATTATGCGGAAGGCAAATAACACATCGTACCACTTGCGAATATTAAGTTTAAAAATGCGCTTTAAAATAACAAAATCTTGTTTTAATTAATTGATTTTGTTATTTTTTTTTTTTTTTTTTTTGAGGTGATTTTGCCTAAATATTTAATGATTTTTTAACAAAAAAATGCTTGTCTTTTATTTTCTTTAGGGTAAATTTTCAGAAATTTATAGGTTGAAAAATTATAAAAAGAGAGCGTCTTATGAATAAAGTGTTTAAAGTTATTTGGAATAATGCGATGCAAAATTGGGTTATTGTATCGGAAGTCAGTAAATCAAAGGGGAAAACAAAGTCTTTCTCTTTGGTTCATTCGGGAATTTTAACCGGTTTGTTTTTTGCTTGCGGTCAAGTTTTGGCGATAACCGGTACGGAAAATCAATCTTCAGGCAATAGCGTTAATTATTGTTATTACAACCCTCAGTATCCTAATGGTCAAATTGTATGTGGCAGCGGTTCAACACAAGCTACTGGATTCGGTGCTATTGCAATAGGCAATGGTTCGGTTGCTAATTCTATACATGGCAATGGTGTTGTTGCAATCGGTATTAATTCAAAAGTAGATGGTGCATCATCGGTTACATTGGGTGCGGGAAATATAGCAAACGCTTCATATTCAAATGCAATTGGTTACGGTAATTTCGTAAATAGTAATTATGCTAGTGTTTTGGGATTTCAAAATAGAGTTGTCACTCGTGATGTTAGTGGGGCTTTTGGTCAAGGTAATCAAATATTTAATAGTGATCACTCTTATGCATTTGGGGTAGATAATATTATCGGTTCTACAACTAATTCTGTCGGTAACGGGCTAGCATTAGGCAGGGGTAACAATATTTTGGGTTCTAATTCTATCAGTATTGGTGGGGCTACTATTGGAGCTCGAGAATCTAATGCTATTGGTAGAAATAATATTATTAGTAGCTCTTCCGAATTTAGCACAGTGATTGGTAGTGTCATTCAAATTGGCGCGAGTGAGACCACTATTACGAAGGGTAATAATGGAAATCATACCGTAACTTATCAAAATCAAACAAGAGCTCCGAATACCGTTGCAATTGGTAATAGGATTAATGTAAATAATGGCGGTAATTCCATTGCAATTGGTGCTAACCTTAATGTGAGTAATGGTAGTAATTCCATCTCACTGGGGAAATTAAATACTGTAGAGGGTAGCGATTCTATTACTACAGGGGTAAACAATAAAGTAAATGGCTATAATTCCATTGCGACAGGGCGTGCGAATACTTTGAAGGGAAATGAAGCATTCGCCTTAGGAAGTGAGAATATTATTAATAATGACGGTGTGGTATATCAGTTTGTAAATATGGGGTTAGGAAAATGGAATACGATATTTAATAGCAAGAAGGCTTACGCCCTTGGGTTGAATAATGTGATTGGTTCTTCAAATCATCCTGTAGAAGGTGCTTTGGCATTGGGTAACCAGAATTTTGTATTTGGGACCGGTTCTACCAGTATTTCAAGTGGTTATAACGGACGATGGAATGATGTCACCAGATACCATGCAAGTATCATTGGCGGAGCAAATTCTTATTCAATAGGAACCTACAATGTTCTAGGCTCTTCATCGAGTGATAGTGTGTTACTTGGTAATAGTATACGGGTTGGGGCAAGTAATGCACTTGTTCATACGAGCAATGATGGAAATCATACTGTAACCTATGACGATCTAAATTATGCGGCTAACACCGTGGCAGTTGGTCGAAATATTACAGTGAATAACGGTACTCAATCCATTGCGGTAGGGGATTCCGTTTCTGTTAATGGAGCTAGTTCGATTGCTATGGGAAATAGAGCTAAAACAAGTGCAATTAATACCATTGCTGTCGGTCAGAATGCAAATGCCTCAGGGATTTATTCAACGGCAATTGGCACTAATTCTGTGGCATCCAATAATCAGGCTTTAGCACTTGGTTACGGAGCGCAAGCAACCAATCAATTTGCCGTTAGTCTTGGTGTTCTCACTAATGCTTCCGGCAATCGTGCCATCGCTTTAGGGGCGGATACCAATGCGACAGGAGATTTTTCAACCGCAATTGGACGTCTAGCCAAAGCAAGTGAAACCAATGCGATTGCAATTGGGCGATCATCCAATGCTTCTCACGAAAATTCGGTAGTATTAGGCAGCAATTCGGTTTCGGCTGCAGCCAACCCAACGGCAAGTATGGCAATCAATGGTACAACTTATAAATTTGCCGGAACAAACCCGACTTCAACGGTAAGTGTAGGGCGTGTTGGAAATGAACGCCAAATTGTGAATGTGGCGGCAGGGCGTGTTTCTGAAACTTCTACCGATGCGATTAACGGTAGCCAATTATATGCTTTTGCACAGCAGATCAATAATAATATGGCTGCACCTAATACTTATTTCCATGTGAATGATGGCACAAATGGTGGCACCGGTAATGCCACAACAAATCTGGGCGGTATTAATGATGCAGCCGGTGCTCAAACTAAAAATTCCATTACTATAGGCATAGGAGCGAGAACGCCAACGTCTCCAAAAGGAGGGGAATCTTCAATTGCTATTGGTACAAATGCGGTTTCTGCACACCAAAGTGTGGTCCTTGGAGCGAATGCAACCAATGAGCAAGAAAATTCGGTTGTGATTGGGACCAATGCAAAAAGTGTAACTAAAATGGGGTATAGCCAAGCAACTGCGGTAGGTTTTAGTTCTACTGCGGCGAATGATAGTGTAGCGATTGGTTCAGGTGCTAGTGCAACAGGGCATTTAACAAATAGCGCTTATAGTGGTTGGGGGACGGCGGTTGGTCGTCTTTCAAATGCAAGTGGGCGGGGTGCGACAGCAGTAGGTAATGGTGCAACTGCTTCGGGGATTGATTCTATTGCCTTTGGCTCTTTTGCCAACGTTAGCGGGTTTCATGCATATTCGTTTGGTTATCGTTCCAATTCTTCCGGCAGTTATGCCCTTGCTTTTGGCGATTATGCAAATGCTACCGGGTCTTCATCAATGGCTTTAGGGGCTCAGGCGGATTCTAGAGCTCCTTCAGCAATAGCTTTGGGGAACAGCGCGAGAGCTATGGGAGGGGCTTATTCGGCAATTGCTTTAGGTAATAAGGCAACGGTATATGGTTTAGGAGCACTTGCTTTAGGTAATAGTACACTAGCAACTGAAGAAAGCTCTATTGCTTTTGGTAACGAGGCGGAGGCTCTAGTTAAAGATAGTGTAGCCCTTGGTGCTCGATCATATACAGGGTATCTGGCTGATCCGCTTGTTGGAACAAGTAATGCAACAGTAAATGGAATCACTTATGGCAACTTTGCGGGGGATTCACCTATTGCAACGGTTTCCGTAGGGAATACTAATGAAAAACGCACCATTACCAATGTGGCGGCTGGGCGTATTTTAGCCAATTCAACAGATGCGATTAATGGTAGCCAATTATATATGGTCGCTAGCAAACTTGCCGATGAGATCGCAAATGTCACCAAAAAGATAACTTGGTATGCAAATGCAACGGCAAATAGTGATGGTACTGTAAAAAATAATAATACACCTGCCGAAATAGGCGACAAAGACACCGTTACCCTTGAGGCAGGTAAAAATATTACCATTACCCAAGACGGTAAAAAATTTACTATTGAAGCGAAGGATTCAGGTTCAAACAACGTTAATATCGTTGGTGGAAAGGGGATAAATGTTGAATCAAACAGCGGAACTTATACTATAACCGCAAAAACTGATGGCACGACCATCATAATTGATAGTGACGGGAATATTGCGGCAAATACCGGCACGATTAATACCGCACCGCAAAGCGGAGATGGTGCAGGTGTTGTTACCGTAGATGATTCGGATAAAGGCAAACTCGCCACAGTTGATAATGTCGCTAATGCAATCAACAGTGCGGGTTGGATTGTCAATACAGGTAAAGCCGAAGATCAAAATAGCTTTGATACCACAGCACAAACCCACAGTGAAACGACAATTTCCGCCGGTAAACGGGTAAACTTCAAAGCCGGTAAGAATATGGAAGTGAAACGTGAGGGCGATAATATTATCTATGCCACATCCGATAATGTTAGTTTCAATAAGGTAACTGTGGGGGATACTGAAGTGAATAATAACGGTGTGACGATTAAAAACGGTCCGAGTATGACCATTGAGGGGATTAATGCCGGCAATAAGAAAATCACTAATGTTGCCCCGGGCGAAGTTTCCGCAACATCCACTGAGGCGGTGAATGGGTCCCAATTATACGCCGTTAATCAAAATGTCAATAATATCAACAATAGAGTGAACAAAGTTGATAAAGATTTGAGAGCGGGTATTGCGGGTGCCGCAGCGATTGCCGGTTTACCGCAAGTGAGAGGGAATGGTAAATCAATGGTGGCGGTTGCAGCGAGTAATTATCGCGGCGAAAATGCCGTAGCTTTAGGTTATACCCGAGCCAGTGATAATGGAAAAGTATTGCTAAAATTAAGTGGTAGCTCCAATACGAGGGGGGATGTCGTGAGTGCTGTGGGCGTCGGTTATGAGTGGTAATCCTCACTAACGCATCCATATCTCGTTAATTTTCAGTCCCTAAATGTCGCAAATATTTAGGGGCTTTTATTTTCCTAAAAGTGCGGTCAACATTGATGTTGTTTTTGTCTTTCACTGTTTTATTTTCCTTATTGGTACATTTTGTGAGAGCATAACGAAAAATTGTGAAAATCCAGACCTCTACTGATAATTTAGTAAATTAACACTAGAATAATCCTAGAGGTCTAATTATGCGTACAAAAACACAGGGGGAAATTGCCTATAAACTTCGTGTCTTTTCCCACACCATAACAATTTGGTAATGTTTCTTCGTTTTTTCATCAATAAATTTTATACTGATGCCATTTTTATTTAGAGGTTTTTTTATGTCATATTCAATTCAAGACTTTATCCAACTAATCGCCCGGCTTCGTGATCCAAATGGCGGTTGCCCTTGGGATCTTAAGCAAAACTATGAATCAATGATTCCTTGTCTTATTGAAGAAACCTATGAAGTGGTTGAGGCTATTCAAAAAAAAGATATTCCTAATTTACGCGAAGAACTGGGCGATTTGCTTCTCCAAGTGGTTTTCTTTAGCCAACTCGCCTCAGAAGATCAGCATTTCACTTTTAATGATGTGTTAAATGACGTGGCTGAAAAAATCGTTCGCCGTCATCCACATGTTTTTGCAGATGCTACAGCAGGCAATGAAGAGGAAGCCCTTGCACGTTGGAATAGTATTAAAGCCTTAGAAAAATCCAAAACACAAAACCAATCCATTTTAGATGAAATTCCCTCTGCCTTTCCTGCATTAATGAGAGCGCAAAAATTGCAGAAACAATGTTCAAAAATAGGTTTCGACTGGACTGAAATTTCTCCTGTTTTTGAAAAAATTGAAGAAGAATTGCAAGAAGTGAAAGAGGAAGTAAATAAAAATCCACAAAATAAGGAAAGTATTGAAGAAGAAATCGGCGATTTGTTCTTTGCCACCGTTAATTTATCCCGCCACTTAAAATGCAATGCTGAAGAAAGCTTACGCAAAGCAAATCATAAGTTTGAACAACGTTTCCGTAAGGTTGAACAAAAAGCTAAGGAAATGGGAAAAGAATTGACCGCACTTTCTTTAATCGAAATGGATGTATTGTGGGATGAGGTAAAAAAAGAAGAGAAAATAGCGAGCTAATGCTCGCTATTTTTTACGGTTTAATAATCGCTTTGTATATTATTGGCTTGACCGATAATGGCAATACCGGCACTTGCACCAATTCGTGTTGCACCGGCTTCAATCATCGCCAAAGCCGTGGCGGTATCACGCACACCACCGGAAGCTTTTACGCCGATATGTCCCACTGTTTTTTTCATAAGCGCCACATCTTCCACGGTTGCCCCACCTTTGCTAAATCCGGTAGAGGTTTTGACAAATGCCACGCCTAATTCTTTGCAGATTTCACAGGCTTTAACAATTTCATCTTTGGTGAGTAGGCAGGTTTCTAAAATGACTTTCAAAGGCACAGCATTACAGGCATTCAATACAGCCTGGATATCTTCTTTTACCGCCTGCCATTGGTTCGATTTAATCCACCCCACATTAATCACCATATCAATTTCGTTCGCCCCGGCTTTGATGGCTTCTTGGGTTTCAAAGGCTTTTACCGAGGTGAGATTAGCCCCAAGAGGAAAACCCACAACAGTACAAATTTTCACTGCCGTTCCTGCCAATTTTTCTTTTGCTAAAGGGATATATCCCGAGTTGATACACACAGAATAAAAACCATATTTTATGGCTTCATCACAGAGTGTTAAAATATCTTGCTCGTTTTTTTCAGCGGTCAATGCGGTGTGGTCGATATATTTTGCTAGGGTTTTGCTGTCCATTTTTCTTCTCCTTAATAATGAAAATTTTGTCGGGCTATGATAACAAAATATGCTGAAAATTGACCGCACTTTTATGATAAATTATCGCCATACTTTTTTATCAAACAGATTATGAAACTCACCACCTTACTCAAAAATGGCGTTTCCCTTGCGCTTACCTTCATTGTCGCAAGTCATCTTTTAGATGTTATTCGTCAACCTGAAATTCCGCCCGAAATCAGCAAAACAGCCCTCTATGATTTACAAGGTAATGGTTTTTTCTCCCACAAATCGCCCAAGATAAGCCCGTATTAGTTTATTTTTGGGGAACCTGGTGCGGTTATTGCCGATATACCTCACCTGCAATCAATGATTTAGCAAAAGAAGGGGTTCCGGTGGTGTCGATTGCCCTGCGTTCAGGCAATGAAAAAGAGGTTGAAGATTATTTAACCCAACATAATTATCGCTTCACAACGGTCAATGACCCCCAAGGGCAGCTCGCCCAAAAATGGCAAGTGAATGTCACCCCTACGATCATTATTTTAAATAAGGGAAAAATGGATATTGCGACAACGGGCTGGACAAGTTATTGGGGGTTAAAAGTGCGGTTATTTTTCAGTGAATTTTTAAGTTAAGCGCCGTGTGGCTTTTACCTTATTCTGAAAATCCATTACAATGACAACACATTTATACATCTAAAAAAGGACAAGATTATGATTATTGTAACCGGTGGCGCCGGCATGATTGGCAGCAACATTGTCAAAGCATTAAATGAAATGGGACGTAAAGATATTTTAGTCGTCGATAATTTAAAAGATGGGACGAAATTTATTAATTTGGTGGATTTGGATATTGCCGATTACTGCGACAAAGAAGATTTTATCGCCTCCATCATTGCCGGTGATGATTTTGGTGAAATTGATGCGGTTTTCCATGAGGGTGCTTGTTCTGCTACCACGGAATGGGATGGCAAATATTTAATGCAAAACAATTATGAATATTCGAAAGAATTATTGCATTATTGCCTAGATCGCCAAATTCCGTTTTTTTATGCCTCCAGTGCCGCCACTTATGGCGGACGTACCGAGAATTTTATTGAAAAACGAGAATTTGAAAGCCCGCTTAATGCCTACGGCTACTCAAAATTCTTATTTGATGAATATGTAAGAAAAGTTTTACCAACAGCAAACTCGCCGGTTTGTGGGTTCAAATATTTCAATGTGTATGGGCCAAGAGAGCAACATAAAGGCTCAATGGCCAGTGTGGCATTCCACCTCAATAATCAAATGTTGAAAGGGGAGAATCCGAAATTATTTGCCGGCTCAGAAAACTTTTTGCGTGATTTTGTTTATGTGGAAGATGTGGCGAAAGTCAATATTTGGGCATGGCAAAATGGCATTTCCGGTATTTACAATCTTGGGACGGGCCGTGCGGAATCCTTCCAAGCGGTTGCCCAAGCGGTGATCAAATTCCACGGTAAAGGACAGATTGAAACCATTCCTTTCCCTGATCATCTCAAATCCCGCTATCAAACCTTTACTCAGGCGGATTTAACCGCATTACGCGCCGCCGGTTACAAAGGCGAGTTTAAATCCGTTGCCGAAGGAACGGCAGACTATATGGCGTGGCTCAATAAAAAGTAATCGATCATTAGATTGAATTTATCTGAGATATTTAAAAAGTGCGGTCAAAAATTTCGGTATTATGCAGCAGTTGCACAACGTTGTTTTTTGTTATCTTGTAGGGACACACTGCGTGTGTCCGAATTTTAACTTATTGAAATAATTTGATTTTATAACGGATACACGCAGTGTGTCCCTACGTTTTGGTTAAAATTTCTGTTTTGTGCATTTGCTACATAATACCGAAAAATTTATTTGTTTTTCACCGCACTTTCCACAAGGTGAAATATGAACATTCTCATTATCGGCCCCTCTTGGGTAGGCGACATGATGATGTCGCACAGTTTGTATCAACAACTCAAAATCCAATATCCTCAATGCAATATTGATGTAATGGCACCGAATTGGTGTAAGCCGTTGCTCGCCCGTATGCCGGAGGTTCGAAATGCTATTGAAATGCCTTTAGGACACGGTGCATTGGCACTCGGTACACGTTATCGTTTAGGAAAAAGCCTCCGCCATCAATATGATATGGCGATTGTTTTACCCAACTCATTAAAATCTGCTTTTATTCCCTTTTTCGCCAACATTCCTTTACGACGTGGCTGGAAAGGGGAAAGCCGCTACCTTTTATTAAATGATTTGCGATCCAACAAAAAAGATTACCCAATGATGGTGCAACGTTATGTTGCGCTCGCCTTTGAAAAAAATCGTGTTCCCGAAGCGGCAACGATTCCGGTATTAACGCCTTATTTAACCGTCAATCAAACACAGCAGGCAGAAACCTTAAAAACCTTTGAAAAACAAACCGCACTTTTAGCAGACCGCCCGATTATCGGCTTTTGCCCCGGGGCGGAATTTGGACCTGCAAAACGTTGGCCTCATTATCATTATGCGAAACTGGCTGAAATGCTCATTGAGCGAGGTTATGCAATAGAAATTTTCGGTTCGCCGAAAGATGTGGAAGCGGGGGAAAGCATCCGCAACGCCTTACCGCAAGCACAGCAAGTGTTTTGTCTAAATTTAGCCGGGCAAACCAATCTCAATCAAGCAGTGGATTTAATTGCAAACTGTACGGCGGTGGTGAGCAATGATAGCGGTTTAATGCATATCGCCGCCGCAACCCAACGTCCGCTCATCGCCCTTTACGGCCCAACCAGCCCAACTTATACCCCACCGCTTTCCGATAAAGCGGTGATTATTCGGTTAATTGAGGGGGATTTAATCAAAGTGCGGAAAAGTAAAGACAGTGCAGAGGGATATCATCAAAGTTTGATCGATATTACACCTCAAAAGGTGATAGAAAAATTGGATGAATTATTAGCAAAATCATGAAAATTTGTTTAGTAAAAACCTCCTCAATGGGCGATGTTATCCACACCCTGCCAGCCTTAACAGACGCCCTTCAGGGTATACCAAACTTGCAAATTGATTGGGTGGTGGAGGAAGGTTTTGCAGAAATTCCCCAATGGCACCCTGCGGTAAACCAAGTGATCCCTATTGCCCTTCGCCGTTGGCGAAAATCCCCTTTTTCAGCCAACACGAGGAAAGAATGGAAAACCTACCGCACTTTACTTGAAAAAGAACGTTATGATGCTGTAATTGATGCTCAAGGCTTATTGAAAAGTGCCTTTTTCGCTACCCACCTGACCCAGGGCATAAAGTATGGCTATGATCGCCACAGTATCCGAGAGCCTATCGCCTCCTTTTTCTATGATAAAAAATATGCCATTTCCTATCAGCAACATGCGGTAGAGCGTATTCGACAACTCTTTGCACTCAGCTTGAATTATGCATTGCCGACTTCACAGGGTGATTATGGTATCGCACAGCATTTTGCGTCCCCCCTCCCCTCTCCTTATGTGATTTTTTTTCATTCCACCACCCGAGAGGATAAACATTGGGTTGAACAGGAATGGCAAAATTTAATCGAAAAAATGGCTGCACTTTCCCAGCAAATCCGTTTACCTTGGGGCAATGAAAAGGAAAAAGCCCGAGCAGTGCGTCTCGCCCAAGGTCACCCCAATGTGGTAGTGCTTCCCCGCTTATCCTTAACTGAACTTGCACAGCAAATCGCCGCCTCACAAGCTGTCGTTTCTGTTGATACGGGATTGGCACATTTAACCGCCGCCTTAGACAAACCTAACATCACACTTTATGGCGCAACGGATCCTAAACTTATTGGCTGTTATGGTAAAAACCAACATTATTTATCTGCTAATTCGATGAATAACATTTCTGCCGATCAGGTTTTTGAATGCCTTAATTTATTAATCGATGGAAATTAAGTGGGGTTATGCTTTTTCGTCATATCATAGATGAAAAATTGCTTGATCCCTTTCCCGCAGAGGGATAAACTCCAAAAAGTTCAATTTTTTTCTCCATTTTTATAAGGAAAGCATTATGAAAAAACACTTCTTGCATTAACCGTAGCAGCCTTCACTGCAGGTTCAGCCCAAGCTTACCAATTCAACATTGAAGAAACCGGTACTGAAATTGATTTCAGCGGTTCACTTCGTTTGAAGTGGGAAAGTACATCAAATAAAACAAACTATGTAAATGGCGCAGAAACCAAAGAGCATATCAATCATGCTGTGGATAACAATGGTTCACGTTTTGGCTTCAAAGTAAAACAAAATCTTGGCGGTGATTTCTATGCGCTAGGTCGTGTTGAGTGGCGTTTCCGTGGTGAGGCTGCATCACAACATGATTTTGATCATATTTATACCCGTCAGCTTTACGCCGGTTTTGGTCATAAACGATTCGGTGAATTGGTTTACGGTAATATGACAACAATCACTGATGAAGTGAAACAAACCGATTTGCCGAACACCTATAGCTTATCCGATGGTTTATTAGACTCCGCTGCTCGTCGAGTACTTCAATATACCTATCGCGGTAACTATGGTGATAATAAAGTAAAATTTGGCGTGTACTACGGTGGCGCAAGTAAACGTGGTGATACAAATTTAGACTTAGCGAATCGCCGTAAAAATGTGTGGGGTACCGCATTTATTTTCAATCACAAAATTGATGATATCCAAAATTTCACCGTTGCAACCGGGTTTACTCGTGAAATTTCCGAAAACCAATCTATTGCACCATCATTCTCACAAAACGCCTATGCACTAGGCTTGGCTTATAATTTTGCTCACACCACTTATGGTTTGGATATTGAGCAACAAGTAACCAAAAATAAAGGGGCAATTGGCAATAAACAAACGAAAAATGAAGTTCGTGCCGTGGTGCGTCAAGGGTTGAATGAAGACTGGAATGTTTATGCGATGTACGCTTATAAAACGGATAAAAAAGAACCAGCTTCCGGTTTAGAAACCAAGGAAACAAAACGTCAATTTATGGTGGGAACCGAATATTATCTTTATCAGCAAGGTTCTCTGAAAGTAAAACCATTCTTAGAATGGCAAGCGACACGCACAAAATATGAAAATAGCAGTGTTGATCGTAGCCGTGATTTAAAAACAGTCATTGGTTTACGAGCATACTGGTAATCATTAAATTTATCTCTTAAAGCGGGTCAGAAATGGCTCGCTTTTTCTTTGGGATTGTAATTGTCTAAAATGCCCCCATAATAAAGCCCAAGCTAAAAGTGCGGTGGCGATTATTCATCAATCACTAAAGTGATTTATTTACGCCTTTGGCATCGTGGGCAGCACCAGCGTTCAAAGCACCTTATTTTTTGACCGCACTTTTTAGTTCACTAAAATAAAGGAACAAACAATGAATGACACACAAGACAATGACAAACTTTACCGCTATCTTTTCCAAAATCGTGCCGTTCGTGGGGAATGGGTACGCCTAAATCAAAGCTTTGTCGATACTTTAAATACCCATCACTATCCAGAGCCTGTGCAAAATTTGTTGGGTGAAATGATGGTCGCCACGACATTACTCACGGCAACATTAAAATTTGAAGGGAATATCACCGTACAAATTCAAGGTGACGGCCCCCTTCGATTGTCATTAGTCAATGGCAACGATCAGCAACAAATTCGTGCTTTAGCACGTGTGGAAGGAGAAATATCACCTGAAATGACCTTGCATGAGATGATCGGCAAAGGGGTACTAGTGATCACCATTGCCCCCAAAGAAGGTGAGCGTTATCAAGGGGTAATCGGATTGGATAAACCCACCATTACCGAATGTTTGGAAGATTATTTTGCCCGCTCCGAGCAACTTCAAACTCAGTTAATTATTCGCACAGGGGAGTACGCCGGCAAACCGGTGGCGGCAGGAATGTTATTGCAAATTATGCCGGATGGTGAAGGCTCTCCAGAGGATTTTGAACATCTCGCCACCTTAGCGTCAACAGCAAAAGACGAAGAACTCTTCGGTTTACCGGCAGAAGAAATGCTCTATCGTCTTTATCACGAAGAAACCGTGGAAGTGTATGAACCACAAAACATTCAGTTTTTCTGTGGTTGCTCCGCTGAACGTTCAGGCGCTGCCCTCTTATTAATTCCTGAGGCAGAGATTGATGAAATTTTGGAAGAGCACAAAGGCAGTATTGATATGCAATGCGAATGTTGTGGCACCCATTATTTCTTTAATAAAGAAGCCATTAATAAATTAAAAGCAAACGCACAGGCAGAATAGCAAAAATCCCCGTTTATGCGGGGATTTTTCTAAAGTGCGGTTAAATTCCGCTTTGTTTTATTCCGGCGTAATCCATTCCACCGTCCATCTAGCGGTTCCTTCCGGTATGAGGGTTTTCGCTAAATAAGGCAAAATGGCTTTCATTTGGTTTTCTAATGTCCAAGGCGGGTTAATCACAATCATACCGCTTGCAGTCATTCCTCTCTGCTCGCTATCTGGGCGAACAGCTAATTCGATTTTTAGAATTTTCCGAATACCGGTGGCTTCCAATCCTTTAAAAATCCGTTTCGTTTGTTGGCGTAGCACCACGGGATACCAAATGGCATAAGTCCCGGTGGCAAAACGTTTATAGCCTTCCTCGATGGCTTTAACCACTAAATCGTAATCTTCTTTAAGTTCATAAGGGGGATCAATTAGTACAAGCCCACGGCGTTCTTTGGGGGGCAAGGTGGCTTTAAGCTGTTGAAAACCATTATCACGTTTTACGCTGATATTTTTAAATTCCTTAAAATTATTGCGTAATAATGGGAAATCGCTAGGGTGTAATTCGGTCAGCAACGCACGATCTTGTGGACGCAATAATTGCGCTGCAATCATTGGCGAACCGGCATAATAACGTAGGGCTTTTCCGCCATAATTGAGCGTTTTGATTAAGCCCACATAGCGACTCACCATTTCCGGTAAATCCGTTTGTTCCCACAAACGCCCAATGCCTTCTTTATATTCCCCGGTTTTTTCTGCCTCATCCGAAGATAAACGATAACGCCCCACGCCTGAGTGGGTATCCAAATAATAAAACCCTTTTTCTTTAAGTTTTAGATTTTCCAAAATGAGCATAAGCACAATATGTTTTAACACATCGGCATGATTGCCCGCATGGAAGGAATGACGATAACTGAGCATAGTTGTCCTTTTGTTAAAAAGTGCGGTGAAAATTATTCACAAATAATGAAAGTGATTTATTCACACCTTTGAAAGTATTGGTTGCACTAACGTTCCAAACACCTTGTTTTTTAACCGCACTTTAGCGTGATTAGAATAATTCTTCCGGTTGTGCAACCGGAGTTGCATCTTGAATTTTGCCTGTACCGCCATTTAAGCGTTGTTGCAATTCAGGTGGTACATAATAACCGCGTTCTTGCATTTCTGCCGCATAGGTGCGTTTTGGCTCTGTACCAACAATAAAATATTCTTTGCGTCCGCCATATTCTGAAAGTAACCCTGAATTACTATCAATGGTTTTCTCCATAATATTTGGCGGAAGCTCAAGATTGCGCTCCGGAATATCTGAAAGTGCGACTTTCATATAGGCAATCCACGCCGGCATTGCGGTTTTTCCACCGGATTCACCACGCCCTAATACCCGTTTATTATCATCAAACCCGACATAGGTAGTGGTGACAAGGTTTGCACCAAACCCGGCATACCAAGCCACTTTGGAACTGTTTGTCGTTCCGGTTTTACCGCCAATATCGTTGCGTTGTTTAATTTCGTTAGCCATTCGCCAACTGGTCCCTTTCCAACTTAAGCCTTGTTCCCCATAAATGGCAGTGTTTAATGCACTACGAATTAAGAAAGCCAATTCACCACTAATTACGCGTGGTGCATATTCCACTTTTGATGTGCCATCTTTGGCATTTGCCATTAAATTAACCGCATCATCATTTAACATTCCACTCTGTGCTTGTAATTCTGGTAAATCAGGCACATTGTCAGGTTGAACATCTTCTTCCGTGTCCGTGTTGATATTGCCTTTTGCGGCTTTTAAATCATCGGGTTTGGCAATATTTTGGAAACCATCAATTTTATTTTTTGTTTCGCCGTAAATTACCGGGATATCGTGACAGGTTATACAGGCTATTTTAGGGTTGGCAATAAATAAATCCTTACCGTTATTGTCTTGGATTTTTTCAATAATATAAGGATCGATTAAAAATCCGCCATTATCAAACACCGCATAAGCCCGAGCCATTTCAAGCGGTGTGAAAGAAGCCGCACCCAAGGCTAACGCTTCGCTGGCAAAATATTGTTCCCGGTTAAAACCAAAACGTTGTAAGAAATCGACGGTGAAATCAATACCGGCAGTTTGTAAAGCTCGAATGGCGATCATATTTTTTGATAGCCCTAACCCAACCCGTAAACGCATTGGGCCATCATAGCGATCCGGTGAGTTTTTAGGGTTCCATACTTTTTGCCCCGGTTTGGCAATAGAAATCGGGCTATCTTGCAACACACTGGAAAGGGTTAATCCTTTTTCTAATGCGGCAGCATAAATAAAGGGTTTAAAAGAAGAGCCCACTTGAACCAAGGATTGCGTTGCTCGGTTAAATTTACTTTGCTCAAAACTAAAGCCGCCCACCAAGGCTTCAATCGCCCCGTTATCGGAATTTAAAGAAACCAAGGCCGAATTGGCAGCGGGGATTTGTCCTAAAATCCATTCGCCGTTATCACGCTGACGAATCCAAATTTGATCGCCCACTTTAACCGGGGATTTTCCAGCCCAACGCATTGCATTAAATGAAAGGGTCATGGTTTGATGATTAGCCAGTAATAATTCCGCCCCATTTTTACCTAATGCGGTCACTGCCGCAGGAATAAAGGGAGCGGAGTTGGGTAATTGTTTCAAGAAAGCCACAATGCGTTCAGGCTCCCATGCTGTTTCGCCTTTTTTCCACAATGGTGCACCGCCACGCCAACCGTGACGCATATCATAGTTAATCAAATTATCACGCACCGCTTTTTGGGCTTGGGCTTGGTCTTTGGAAAGTACGGTAGTGAACACTTTATAACCGCTGGTATAGGCTTTTTCCTCGCCGAAACGTTTTACCATTTCCTGACGTACCATTTCCGTCACATAGTCTGCTCGGAAATCAAATCTAGCCCCGTGATAGCTTGCACTAATCGGCTCTTTCAATGCAGCATCATATTCTTCTTTCGTGATGTATTTTTCATCAAGCATGCGTGCCAAAACGATATTACGGCGTTCTTCCGCACGTTTTAGTGAATAGAGCGGGTTCATTGTGGAGGGGGCTTTTGGTAGACCGGCAATCATCGCCATTTCCGACAAAGTGAGCTCATTTAAAGATTTCCCAAAATAGGTTTGCGCAGCGGCGGCAATGCCATAAGAGCGATAGCCTAAGAAAATTTTGTTTAAATAAAGTTCAAGAATTTCCTGTTTACTTAAAGCGTTTTCAATTTCAATCGCCAGCACCGCTTCCCGGGCTTTACGTATCAGTTTTTTTTCCGGTGTTAAGAAAAAATTCTTTGCTAATTGCTGGGTGATCGTACTGGCACCTTGCGAAGCCTCACCACTGCTTAATGCCACATATAACGCACGGGCAATACCCAACGGATCGATGCCATTATGATCATAAAACCGGCTATCTTCTGTGGCTAAAAATGCCTCGATTAAACGTGGTGGCACATTTTCCAATTTCACCGGAATACGGCGTTGTTCTCCTACCTCGCCGATTAATTTTCCATCTGCCGTATAAATCTGCATCGGCTGTTGTAATTCGACATTTTTTAAACTTTCCACCGAAGGTAATTCGGATTTTAGGTGAAGATAAAACACACCACCTGCCACTAATCCCAAAATGCACAGGGTTAAGAGGCTACTGAATATTAATTTTGCGATCCTCATCGTAAAATTCTCTCTTAATTGATGATAATAACTTAAATCACATTATGATTTGGCTGCTAAGTATAAAAGATTCAATGCCCAAATAATAGGAAAAGCATATGCCAATACCTTATAAAAAACGACAAATAATACAAATTGGCGTCCATCAACAAAGGAATCAATTTCAATTTGTTTGGTTTGACAAACAAAGCCAAATTCAATCCTTTTCGATCTCTGATAACGAAAGGGATATCGAAACACATTTAATGAACCGTTTAATACAAGATTTTTCCCAAGTCCGCTTAAAATTGCGTTTGGTTGGCTGCATTTCTCCTCATTTAATTTGGTCAAAAAGTTTGATTTTGCCGCAATCTTTGAATGCACAAGAATGTGAGCAACAATGCCGTTTTGTCTTACAAAAAGAATTACCCATCCCTTTTGAAGAACTTTGGTTTGATTACATCTCAACGCCGCTAAAACAAGGTTTTCGTTTAGAAATTTATGCGGTTCGCAGGATGGTGGCACAGGAGGCACAAAAAGCTTATGGGGCTTTATCGCTTGATGTCTTGGATGTTGCCTATTACGCGATTCTTCGTTCTTTTCGTTTGTTTTTAGGTGAAGATCAAGATAATTCGCTTTATTTATACCAAGATGAATCCCACTGTTTTGCCATGATGAATACTCATCAAGGGTTACAATTGTTACAAACTCAGGAAAATTTAACCGCACTTTATACACAATTTTGCCAACGTTTTGAGACGGAGAGCGCTCGTATTTATGTATATCAAACCGATGATGTTCAACGAACGGATTTACCGGAAAGTTGGCAACGGGTTGAAACTGAGCTCCCTTTTATTGCTCTAGGGAATTCTCTTTGGCAAAAGGATTTCGTGCAAAATAATGGAGATAGTTCAACCGCACTTTTAAACGGGTGTCTCAATGAAGGGCATTAATTTACTTCCTTGGCGGTTAGAAAAATATCGGCAATCACTGATTCTGTTTTTGTTCAAAATGTTTGCCGTATTATTGATTGCTTTTTTGTGCTATGCGGTGTTGGATTGGTTTCAACATCAACAAAAAGCAGCATTAAATCTGCAGTTACAACAGTTTGAACAGCAAAAAAACCGTTTAACTCAAACGCTTCAAAAGGTTGGTCAAATGAAACAAATTATGCAAGATTTAACAGAATTGCATGCTATTGACCCAGAGTTGGTTGAGCAGATTCTTTCTTTATTACCCCAATTTCCATTGCAACAAGGGGAATTGGAGCATTTTAGTTTTAATGAAGACGGGATTCGAATTGACGGTTTTTGCTTGTCACAACAGGAATTTGAATCGCTACATGAATTTTTAAGCAGGCGTTTTAGTAGCGTGAAACTGATGCAATTTAAAACGGAACAAGGACGTTTGATTTTTCAATTCGATCTTTCCTCCGAGATGGTGAGGGGGGGGAATGATACTCCAGATTAAACATCGCATACCGCTTATAGAAAAATGGTTGGCATTGCCAAAAATGTATCATTGGGGCTTTTTTGTTTGTTGCTTAAGTGCGGTTAATTTTGCGACGATTTTCGAGGGATGGTATACCTATCAAAAAGGACAAACGCTAGAACAGGAAGCCAGCCGACAAGCAATGGAATTAGCCCATCAAGAAAAATTGCTTTCCACGTTGAAACAGCATTCCGATAGTCGAGAATTATCCCCTCAGCTAACAAAACAAATTGTGATATTGGATGAGCAAATTCACTCGTTATTAAATGACGAAACCGAGTTGGTGAGCTATCAATGGGATTTTTCTTCTCAGCCTGTTTTACAAATTCAATTAGCCGGGCGCTTTCAAGATTTATATCATTTTCTCACCGCACTTTTGGCACAGGGTTCGCTTTCTTTCGTTCAGTTGGCGATAGAAAAAACGGAAAGTGGGGCACTTCAAAGTCATTTAATTTTACAACTTAAAAGAGGGGAATGAGAATGTGGATATTGCGTCGTTATTTAGGCTTGTTCTGCCTGTTTTTCAGTCTTAATGCGGTGGCGGTTGATCCTTTCGATAGTTCACAACGTCAAACGGGGGAGAATAGAATTAATCTCCCCAAAATACGAAAGGTGCAATGTGCTTTCGATGAGCCTGCTTTCGCAACAGAAACCGCCTTTGAACAACTGAAATTGGTTGGCGTGGTATTGTACAAAAATATGCCTGAAGCCTTATTTTTAGATTCACGGCAACAATTAATTGTGGTCAAGCAAGGACATCGTTTAGGGCTGGAAGGGTATTTATTACAACAAATCCAAAAAAACGGAGTGGTATTGTTGCGCCCCAAAACAGGGCAATGCGACCAAAATGAGCCCGTAGCACTGCAGTTTTAGGAGGACAAATGAAAATAGGGATAAAAAAGTGCGGTCTGTTTTTGTTCGGTTTTTGTGTTGGAAATGGGATGGCGGCAGAAAATCAAATTTTTTCTATTCGCTTGCAACAAGCCCCCATGGTATCAAGTTTGCAGGAACTTGCCTTGGTGCAAAGTACCAATTTGATTATGGACGATGAATTGGATGGTTCGCTTTCCTTACAATTAGATAACGTAGATTTTGACCGGGTATTGAAATCGGTCGCCAAAATGAAAGGGCTTTCCTTACGGCGGGAAGACGGCATTTATTATTTAGGCAAAAAAACATTGGTTTCTTCGGCAATGGCATCGTTGCCCACTGGACAAGAGGTTTTGGCTCATATAAAACCGACCGACACCGCACTAATCAGTAAAACCGTTAAATTACACTTTGCCAAAGCCTCGGAAGTGATGAAATCCCTCACTACCGGTAGCGGATCATTACTTTCGGCAGTGGGGAGTATTGCCTTTGATGATCGGAGCAATATGTTGATAATTCAAGATGATACACAATCCGTTAAAAATTTGCTGAAATTAATTAAGGAATTGGATAAGCCTATCGAGCAAATCGCCATTGAAGCCCGCATTGTCACCATCACCGATGAAAGCCTGAAAGAGTTGGGCGTGCGTTGGGGGATTTTTTCTCCTACGGAAAATGCACATCGTATCAGCGGTAGCCTTGCGGCGAATGGTTTTGCCAATTTAACGGATAATTTAAACGTGAATTTTGCCACGAACACCACACCGGCCGGTTCTTTGGCATTGCAGGTTGCAAAAATTAACGGACGATTATTAGACCTGGAATTGACCGCACTTGAGCGTGAAAACAGCGTTGAAATTATTGCCAGTCCAAGATTGCTCACTACCAACAAAAAAAGTGCCAGCATCAAGCAGGGGACGGAAATTCCCTATGTGGTGACGAACGGCAAAAACGATACCCAATCTGTTGAATTTCGTGAAGCGGTATTAGGATTGGAAGTTACGCCGCATATTTCTAAAGACAATAATATTCTGTTGGATTTATTGGTTAGCCAAAATTCACCGGGCAGTCGGGTATCTTACGGGCAACAAAATAATGAGGTCGTGTCCATTGATAAACAGGAAATCAATACGCAGGTTTTTGCTAAAGACGGGGAGACTATTGTGTTAGGCGGCGTGTTTCACGATACCATCACCAAAGGGGTGGATAAAGTGCCGGTTTTAGGGGATATTCCGTTGATAAAACGTTTATTCAGTAAAGAAAGCGAACGCCATCAAAAACGTGAATTGGTGATTTTTGTCACGCCTCGCATTCTTAAGCAAGGCGAAAGTTTGGAAGGGCTCAAACCCAAACCTAAACCTAAACCGAAAAACCTCTCAGAAAAATAATTGGGGAAATAAAAGTGCGGTTAAATTTCAATGCATTTTTTCGGTTTAGTTGCGTGCTGTGCCAATCATCGTTGAAACAAGGTGCAAACGGTTTATGTTCGACCTGTAGGCGGAAGATTCAGTATTATTCTTATTGTGCCGGGTGCGGTATGCCTTTGCCCTATATCGCCCTCCATTGTGGTTATTGTCGGCAAAATAAATTTATTTGGGATCGCATGGTCGTCATCGGGCGTTACAATCCTCCCCTTTCCTATTTAATTCATCGCTTCAAATTTCAAAAACAATTTTGGCTTGACCGCACTTTGGCAAGTTTAATGTTACTAGCCGTTTATGAGGCGAGACGAACACAAGGGCTGAGTTTTCCCCAAGCGATTATTCCTGTTCCTCTCCACCATTTTCGTCAATGGCAACGGGGCTATAATCAAGCAGATTTATTGGCGAAAATCATTGCTCGATGGCTTGAAATTCCCTGTTTATCCCATATTGTTAAGCGGGTGAAACATACGCCTACCCAGCGTGGTTTAACTGCAACCGCTCGGCGAAAAAACTTGAAAAATGCCTTTGAAATTGAGTTGTCAGCCTCCTTTCATTATCAACGGGTAGCTTTGCTTGATGATGTGATCACCACGGGCAGCACGCTGAATGAGATCGCCAAATTATTACGTCAATCAGGTGTAAAAGAAATTCAGGTATGGGGATTGGCACGTGTTTAATCAGATTGGGTGATAGGTTTAATTCTGATAAAAAAGTGGAAAAAATACCGAGCTAGGCGTATCATCTGACAAATTTTCTCAAGTATTAAGGAATATTTATGGAACAAATTACTATCTCGGAAGCAGCACAGGCGCATTTTCGTAAATTATTGGAGACACAAGAAGAAGGCACAAATATTCGTATTTTTGTCGTCAACCCCGGCACACCGAATGCGGAATGTGGTGTGTCGTATTGTCCACCAAATGCAGTGGAAGAAAGCGATATTGAAATGAAGTATGAGGGCTTTTCTGCTTTTGTTGATGAAATCAGTTTACCGTTTTTAGAGGAAGCGGAAATTGATTATGTCACAGAAGAACTGGGGACACAGCTCACATTAAAAGCACCGAATGCCAAAATGCGGAAAGTGGCGGATGATGCACCGTTAATTGAGCGTGTGGAATATGTTATTCAAACCCAAATAAACCCGCAATTGGCAAGTCACGGCGGACGAATCACCCTCATTGAAATTACCGAAGACGGTTATGCGGTTTTACAATTTGGCGGCGGCTGCAACGGTTGCTCAATGGTGGATGTGACCTTAAAAGACGGCGTGGAAAAACAGTTAGTCGGGCTTTTCCCTAATGAATTGAAGGGCGCAAAAGATATTACCGAGCATCAACGGGGCGATCATTCTTACTATTAACCCTCCCAACTGAAGTTATCCGAATTTTATCTTGGATGCCGGTGTGGTGTCCCTTATTGATGTCTAAAGAGCGGTTAATTTTTCTACGTTCTTATTTTCTTGATGCCGATTGTGATCCGAATCACAAATTTGTAAGAATTTCTTTTTGATAGAAATAAAATCCCGTAAAACTTTACAGAAAACTTGCTATACTTTTTTCGCCTTATTTTATGTTTAAGAGGAAAATACAATGAAAAAAACATTAAAAATGACCGCACTTGCAGCGATTTCTGCGTTGGTATTAGTCGGCTGTTCAAACAAAATGGATCCACAAGAACACGCCAATATGCAATTGGAGCAACAGGCGGTGTTAGGATTAAACTGGATGCAGGATTCGGGTGAATATCAAGCTTTAGCTTATCAGGCTTACAATGCGGCAAAAGTGGCATTTGATCATGCTAAAGTCAGCAAGGGTAAGAAAAAAGCCGTTGTTGTGGATTTAGATGAAACGATGTTAGACAACAGTCCTTACGCCGGTTGGCAAGTGAAAAACAATAAACCGTTCGATGGAAAAGACTGGACCCGTTGGGTGGAAGCCCGTCAATCCCGAGCCATTCCGGGCGCGGTGGAATTTAATAATTATGTCAATTCCCACGGTGGAAAAATGTTTTACGTGAGTAATCGTAAAGACAGTTCCGAGAAAGCGGGAACAATTGATGATATGAAACGCTTAGGCTTTAAAGGCGTGGAAGAATCCGTCTTTTATTTGAAAAAAGATAAATCAGCCAAAGCAGCTCGTTTTGCCGAGATTGAAAAACAAGGTTATGAAATTGTGCTTTATGTGGGCGATAACTTAGACGATTTCGGTGATGCCGTTTATGGTAAATTAAATGCCGAACGCCGTGATTTTGTTGTAAAAAATCAGGCAAAATTTGGTAAAACTTTTATTGTTTTACCAAATGCAAATTATGGTGGCTGGGAAGGCGGTTTGAAAAAAGATTACTTTAAAGGCGATACGCAAAGTAAAATTAAAGCGCGGTTAGATGCTGTTCAAGCTTGGGACGGTAAATAATTTTGATAAAAAAACAAAGCGTTGCGGGAAAAGCAACGCTTTTTTTATGTTATTTAGGCAATTGTTTCTCTTTGGCATTGGCAAAATCCGCTCCTTTTGCCATCATTCGGAGCTGTAAAATCACCCGCTGTTTAAGCTGTTCACGCTCTTGCTTTGTCATGTCCAGTGCATTGGCACCGGCAGTGAACACTATGGTCACGATGCCTTCTGCTTGGACATAAGCGATATATGGCGAATATTGATGTTTTTGTGTGATATATTCCGCCAGCTCATCCACAAAATGTTTAATTTCCCGCGCAGCCGCCGTGCGAAATGCTTGGGATGTACCGGAACTTTCCCGTAATAACAAGCGGAAGACGTTTGTGCTGTTTGTAATAAATTCAAAAAATGTATCAACGGATACGGCAATCACGCTCCCTCCTGCATCAATCCGCTTTCGAGCCTGACGCATAAGTTGGCGTAAAATTAAACCGGCTTCGTCTACCATTTCTAAGCCTAATTCATCCATATCGCTAAAATGGCGATAAAAAGAAGTGGGTGCAATGCCCGCTTCACGTGCCACTTCCCGCAAACTCAGGTTAGAAAAACTTTTCTCCGCACTTAATTGATTAAATGCGGCATCCACCAATGCTCTGCGTGTTTTTTCTTTTTGAATTGCACGGATCCCCGCCATTATTTTGCTCCTGCAAGGATAGATTTAACCGCAGAGCCGACCGCACTTGCTACGCGTTCATAACGATTACGCAATGGCGAGCCCGGACGATAAACCAAGGCGATACTGCGCGCCGGCTCAGGCGAATGGCAGGGAATATATTTCACCCCTTGGCGGGCTCCTTCATTTCGCACTGCCAGTTCCGGCATAAATGTCATACCGGCGTTAGCGGCAACCATATTGCGCAAGGTTTCAAGGCTTGTGGCTTGGAAATGTGAATTTTCCTTCGCACCGGCGGTAAAACAATAATCCAATGTTTGATTACGTAAACAATGTCCATCATCCAACATCAACATTTCCTGCCCGGTCAGGCTGTTCATTGAGATATTTTTTTCTTTCGCCCAAGGATGTTCCTCTGACACCGCCAGTAACATTTTCTCTTCAAAAATAGGCACTTCAATAAACGCCTCGGTCTGTGGTACGCGGGCTAAAATGGCACAATCCAACCGTCCGGTTTCAAGTTGTTCTAACAATTGCTGAGTTTGGGCTTCATAAAGGAAAATTTCTAAATCGGGGAAGGCTTCCTTTAAAGTTGGTACGATGTAGGGGAGTAAATAAGGCCCCACCGTTGGGATTAAACCAATATGCAACGGTCCTGTCATTTCTTTACCTTGGTTACTTGCCATTTCCTTTAGTAATTTTACTTCGCGTAAAACAGTGCGGGCTTGCTCCACCAATAACATTCCGGATTGGGTAAAGAGTACTTTTCGACTGGTGCGTTCTAATAAAATAATCCCAAGTTCGTCTTCAAGTTTACGAATTTGTCCACTTAAAGTGGGCTGACTGACATTACAGGAATCTGCTGCACGGCGGAAATGTTTGTGTTCGGATAACGCTACCAAGTATTCTAAATCGCGAATATTCATCAAATCTCCTCTTATAGAAAAAGTCAATTGAAAAAATAGAATTAATTGATTGCAACTATATCATAAGTTTGACTATAATCCAGCCCGAAAATAAAACTTCACGTCAATAAGTAAGGAGAAAATATGGCACTAACCGACATGACCGGTAAAAAAGTACCGAGCGTTACATTCCACACCCGTCAAGGCGATGCTTGGGTTGATGTGACCACTGATGAATTATTTAACAATAAAACTGTTGTAGTATTTTCACTTCCGGGTGCGTTTACTCCGACCTGTTCATCTACCCACTTACCGCGTTACAACGAATTGGCTTGCGAATTTAAAGCGGCGGGCGTGGATGACATTATCTGTATTTCGGTGAATGACACCTTCGTAATGAATGCTTGGAAAGCGGATCAAGAATCCGAAAATATCACTGTGATCCCGGATGGTAACGGTGAATTTACCGAAGGCATGGGTATGCTTGTCGGTAAAGAAGATTTAGGTTTCGGTAAACGTTCTTGGCGTTATTCTATGCTTGTTAAAAACGGCGTTGTAGAAAAAATGTTTATTGAACCGGAAGAGCCGGGCGATCCGTTCAAAGTGTCTGATGCGGACACGATGATCAAATATTTAAAACCGGGTTGGGAAGCAAAACCTTCCGTTACGGTATTCACCAAACCGGGCTGCCCGTTCTGTGCTAAAGCAAAAGCATTATTAAAAGCGAAAGATTACACTTTTGAAGAAATCGTTTTAGGTCGTGATGCAAGTACCATCTCTGTTCGTGCGATCACCGGCAAAACCAGTGTGCCACAAGTCTTTATCGGCGGTGAATACATTGGCGGTAGCGATGATTTAGAAAAATACTTTGCCTAATGTAGGAAAGCGATTTTAGCGGATTAATTTAATTTGGAACTTTAACGAAAAAGCCAAATCCTTAGGGAATTTGGCTTTTTGTTATTCAATCCTTATTGGCATTTGTGTAAATCAACATTCCAATTTGCACCGGAGTAAACGTCATAGGTTTTAGAAAAACTATCCATATTTAGTGCAAAAGATACATTCAGCAAACTATTTAAATAAAGTAACGGTTTTCCTTCTTCCACATCGCCAAAACTGCTTACATAAGGCATTTTCCCCGAATATTTAATTTGCTCTCCTTCTTTGATTTCAACACAAGCTAAATCCCCTTTTTTAATGTTGGATTTTTCTAATAACTCATCGGTAATATTTGTCCACACATTGCCATATTGAATATCTAAAATAGGAATGTTGCCTTTTAGATGCCCTTGTTCCAATACTGGTTTTTGATAAGGAATCACCAGCACTTTTTTCTCTAATTCATTTCCCACTTCTTCAAATGGAATCGTACCTGAGGCAAGTCTTGCACCGGTATAAGCATAGACATCACGCCCGTGGAATGTATAGGATTTTTCAGAGCCGGAAAGACGGTTTTTCTTTTCATCAATTTCTCTCACTGATTCAATGCCTAAATGTTCTGCTACTAAAGTTAATGTGCCGTTATCAGGAGTGACAAAATAATGCCCTGTCTTAGTTTTTAACACGACCGATTTGCGATCCGTCCCCACACCGGGATCGACCACGCTGACAAAAACAGTTCCCGGCTTCCAATAAGGGGCGGTTTGATGTAAACGATATGCCGCTTGCCAAATATCATAAGGCGGAATTTCGTGCGTTAAATCAAACATTTTGAGGTTTTCATCTACGGAAAACGCCACGCCCTTCATCGCCGAAACTGCACCGTCTTTCAAACTGAAATCCGTTTGTAAAACAAGGGCATTATCCGCCAAAACCATTTTGGAACAGGCGAGAGTAAGAATAAAGGGTAAAAGTTTTTTTGTCATATTTTCTCCTTATGGAAATGGTGAATGTTAGAAAACGCTTAATATTAAAAAATGCCACCGTTTTTTCAATGTTCGTCAAATCATCTAGGAGATTTGGTAAATATCCCGCATTTTAAAATCTTCCTCAAATTTGACCGCACTTTACCCCTTGATTAACGCCATCAATTTGTCGCCGAAGAAATAAAAAATCAGCCCAAAGCCGACAATTGCCAAACCAATGAGTTTTGTACTATTGACCTCCCTTACCGGCATACCGATTAAGCCAAAGTGATCAATCGTTGAGGCCGCAAGAAGTTGACCGACAATGATAAAAAATAACATTGCAGTAATGCCGAGTTTCGGGGCAAGTAATATCGTAGTAAACACCGCCAGCGCTCCCAATGCACCGCCTAATAATTTCCACCAAGGTTGGTGTGGTAGTGCGCTCAGGTTTTGCCATAAATCTGCTTTGAATAAGGCAATAAAAAAGAGCAGGATTGTGCCCACCGCAAAGGAAATAAACGTAGCGATAATAGGTTCGTTACCTACCGCTTTTGCAAGCTGGGTATTAATAGCTGATTGGGATGCCAACGCCACTCCTGCGATAAATGCAATTAATATATAAATGAAAAACATAGCCCCTCCGAACCAAGAAAATTATAGAAGTTTTGCAACAATCGTCAAATGGGAAAATGCTTATAAAATTGACCACACTTTATTTTTTTACGCGGCTATCGTGCTATACTCGCGACCCATTATGACAAAGAAATAATTATTATGATTAAAAAAGCAGGTTTAACAGGGCTTCTGTTATTCGGTATGTTTTTTGGTGCCGGCAATTTGATTTTTCCTCCGAGTTTAGGGGCGTTATCCGGCGGGCAATTTTGGCCGGCGATTTTAGGGTTTGTGTTATCCGGTGTCGGCATTGCCGTACTCACCCTGATAATAGGTATGCTAAATCCCAAAGGCTATGTGGATGAAATTTCGCAAAAAATTTCACCTTGGTTTGCGACCCTTTATTTAGTGATGCTCTATCTTTCCATCGGCCCTTTTTTCGCTATTCCCCGCACGGCAACGGTTGCTTATGAAGTGGGCATTGCACCCATGTTGTCGGAAAATACCGGGGCAAAGGAATTAGGACTATTTACACTATGTTATTTTCTTGCTGCTTATTTTATCGCTCTCAATCCGTCTAAAATCTTAGATAGCATCGGTCGCATTCTCACGCCGATTTTCGCTCTATTAATTGTAGCGTTAGTGGGATTGGGTATTGCCAAATACGGTGCTGATTTGCCACAAACGGCAAGCGGCGATTACGCCCAAAATGCTTTTGGTACTGGCTTTATTGAAGGTTATAACACTTTGGACGCACTGGCTTCTGTGGCATTCAGTTTAGTGGCAATTCAAACGCTGAAACAGCTGGGTTTTCGCTCTCGTAAAGAATATGTATCAACCATTTGGTTGGTCGGTATTGTCGTGGCATTGGGCTTTAGTGTGCTTTACATCGGACTTGCTTATCTGGGTAATCGTTTCCCTGTGCCGATGGAAGTGATGAATACCGATATCAATAAAGGCGTGTATATTTTATCCCAAGCTACGCAGGCTATTTTTGGCAAATCCGCCCAATGGTTTTTAGCGGTCATGGTGGCAATGACCTGTTTCACCACCACCGCAGGGTTAATCGTTTCTACCGCTGAATTTTTCGCAAGCCGTTTCCCACACTTTTCCTACAAACACTATGCCGGTCTGTTTACTTTAATGGGATTAGCGGTCGCCAATTTGGGTTTGAATGCGATTATTCATTTTTCATTGCCTGTATTATTGATTCTTTACCCCATCACCATTTCCATCGTTATGTTAGTGATAGTCAATAAATATGTGGCTTTGTCAAAAATAGGTATGCAACTCACGATTGCCTTTGTCACCATCGTTTCACTTGCAAGCGTACTGGGCGAACAATTCCAAGTTCTATTGCTTCAACAATGGATCAACCATCTACCTTTTGCCGATCTTTCGTTACCTTGGTTCATTCCGTCATTGGTGGGATTGATGCTCGCCTTGGTTTTGCCCCATCGCCAAAAGGGGAATAACGAATAAAAAGAGCGGTTAATTTCGTAATAGTTTTCGAAATTATGTAGCAGTTGCACAAATTTGATTTTAGGTTTATCGGTAGGGATACATTGTGTTTTCTTTATAAAATTCAATTATTTCAATATGTTACAATCTGACACGCACAGCGTGTCGCTACATTTTATCGAAATGATGGCTTTTGTGCATTTACTACATAATCCGATAGTTTTCGTGATGATGTCGCAATCAACAAAACGCACCAAAAGGTGCGTTTTTTTATGGAATTTGGGGGGAATCAGGATAGCTATAAATCCCCAAATAAAGTTTGTGTATCAGCGGCATTGACCTAAAGGGCAGTAAAGAAAGCGATTAAGCCCAATATAACGCCGGGGGAATTGGCTAAGGCAACGGGTAAATCCCGTTTTTGTTTGAATAATCCATAAGTAACCCATAGACTACAATTCACAGCCGTTGCCAGAGGCTGTAAAATCCCCCCCTTTTGTCCTGTAAGATTTAAATTTATTTGCTCTAAATAAGAAACATACATACAAACTGCGGTAAAAGTTGCGATCCATCCTAAAATAGTAATAAAACGTTGATTCGTCATTTTTTCTCCTCATGTTTATTGCTAATTTTTTACTTTTGGTAAAAAATTTCGATTTATTATAACTTATTTTTATATAAAAGTAAATTTAAGACTAGTTTAGGCATAATTAACCTGCCGGTTACCGTCTTTGACGGAGTCTTGTTCTACCCAATTAGGGGATGAGATCTCCACTGTGGGGAAAGATTAAGAGAGATGAGGAAATTAAAATTTATCGAAAATAAAAGGTCGGGCAGAAAAGGCGGCATTATTTTCAGACCGAACTTTTGAGAGATGGTTTTAGTCGGCTTTCGCCTCAGTTCCCGTTAAAATATTTTCCAATAGCTCAAACACAATTTGAACCCGTTTTGGCGTAACAGGTTGGTAGGGGCGGTAAAGATACTGCCCCCAATAAGGGGATTCCGTACCGTTTAGCACCACCTGTAATGTGCCGTTTTCAATGTATTTTTTGCAGTCGTGATACATTATCGGGGCAAAAATCCTCCCTGCCAACACCGCTTGTAACAGACTGCGAATATCGCTCGTCACCACGCTCGGATTTTTTCGTGTATTTTTTAAATCAATTATAAGTTTTTACCTTATTCTCTTTTTATAATTTCTAGGCTAATCAATAGAAATTAAAAAACGTAAAATAAGGGTATTCAAACAACAGGAGAAAAAACATGAACAACATTCAAGGTAAAGTGGTGATTATCACCGGAGCATCATCAGGTATTGGTGAAGCCACCGCCTATAAATTGGCAGAAAACGGTGCGAAATTAGTATTAGGTGCTCGCCGTGAAGCGAAATTACAGGCGATTGTGGAAAACATTAAAGCCAAAGGGGGTGAGGCGGTTTATCGGGTCACCGATGTGGTAAAAGCGGAAGATAATGCGGCGTTGGTGGAATTGGCGAAATCGGCTTTTGGTCAAGTTGATGCAATTTTCTTAAATGCCGGTTTAATGCCAAATTCTCCCCTTTCTGCGTTGGAAACCCACAATTGGAATGCCATGGTGGATGTCAATATTAAAGGGGTGTTAAATGGTATTGCGGCGGTGTTGCCAACCTTTGAGGCGCAAAAATCGGGGCATATTTTAGCGGTGTCTTCTGTGGCGGGCTTGAAAGTTTATCCCGGTGCCAGTGTTTATTGTTGCACAAAATGGGCGGTAAAAGCCATTATGGAAGGCTTGCGTATGGAATCTGCCCAAGCCGGTACGAATATTCGCACAGCAACCATTTACCCGGCAGCGGTGCAATCGGAATTGGTGGATCACATCACTAATGAAGCCACCTCGAAAGGCTATCGTGAACTTTACGATAATTTTGAAATTCCGGCAGACCGTGTCGCCAATGTGGTGGCATTTGCATTATCCCAACCGGAAGATACCAATATCAGTGAATTTACCCTAGGCCCAACAACACAGCCTTGGTAATTCTCTCCAAAAATTCACCGCACTTTAGATTTTGTGTTTAAAGTGCGGTTGTTTTTGGTAAGATTTTTTGGGATTTTCACAGTTTTAATTCTTCCACTAAAGCTTTAAATAAAGGGGAATTTTGTCGGCGGTTTGGATAATAAAGATGATATCCCTCATAATTAAGCGCATGGTCGGATAAAATTTCCACCACTTCACCTTTTTTTAATTCTTCAGCGATTCTATCTTTAGGAATTAAGGCTAATCCTAAGTGGGATAGGCAAGCTTTTTTGACTAAAAAGTTATTATTGACTATCAATCTCCCCGAGGGGGTAAATTTAATGAGCTCTTGGGTTTTAGGAGAGCGAAACTCCCAGACAAATAAGCCTTCGGAAGTGGGCATTCTGACACACAAACATTGATGTTCGGTTAAATCGTTAATGCTTTTGGGCGTGCCGTATTTTTTCAAATATTGCGGGGTTGCAACCAGCGCCATTTGCATATCCTCAGAAATGCGTATAGCGATCATGTCTTGATCCACTTCTTTACCCAAACGAATTCCCGCATCAAAACGACCAGCAACAATATCGGCAAATTTCATATCACTGGTGAGTTCTAGGTTTACTTCGGGATATTTTTGCATAAAGGCTAATAATTTATCCCAAATGGCGTATAAAAATGAGTGATCCGCCCCGTTAATTCTCAATGTGCCATTTAGGGTATCCCGAAATGTGCTGAGTGCATTGATGTTATCTTCAATGCTTTCAAACAAAGGGAAAAGTTTTTTGAAAAGTTGTTCGCCTGCCTCGGTGGTGGATACACTTCGGGTGGTACGGTTAAATAATTTGATTTTTAATTGTTCTTCTAATTTACGCATGGAATGGCTGAGTGCGGATGTGGATACGCCCAACCGTGCGGCGGCTTTGGTAAAGCTGTTAGTCTGTGCCACGACGATAAAACTGCGTAATTCGTTCATATTTTCAATCATCTTTCACCTCAGTGATTATTGAATTTAATTCAAGAGGCTATCAAAAAATATCCTACTAATCAAAACAATCTTAATGCTTTACAATGCGTTCCATTGAACTTAAACAGGAGAGCAAAAATGAAATCAGTCAAACTAAATAACGGTATTGAAATGCCAATGGTCGGTTTTGGCGTATTCCAAGTGAGCGATGAGGAAACGGAAAAAGCGGTATTGGAAGCCTTGAAAACCGGCTATCGTTTATTGGATACCGCCGCCGTTTATGGCAACGAGGCCGGTGTTGGGCGTGCTATTAAAGCAAGCGGCATTCCCCGTGAAGCGATTTTTGTCACCACCAAATTGTGGATCCAACGTGAAAACGGTTATGAAAACACCAAAAAAGCTCTTGAAGCCTCATTAAATCGTTTAGGGTTGGATTATGTGGATCTCTATTTAATGCATCAACCTTTTGGCGATGTGCATGAGCAATGGCGTGCTATGGAGGAATTATATAAAGCCGGTAAAGCCCGTGCTATCGGGGTGAGTAATTTCCATGGCGATCGTTTAATGGATTTGATTACTTGTCATGAGATTGTGCCTGCAGTCAATCAAATTGAAACCCATCCGTTCTATCAACGTGAAGCGGAAATCGCTCTCCATCGGGAATTAGGTGTGGTACAGCAAGCTTGGGGCCCGCTTGCCGAAGGGAAATTTGAAATTTTTAGTAACCCAATTTTAACCGCCATTGCACAAAAACACGGTAAATCGGTGGCACAGGTGGTATTACGTTGGTTGAATCAACGTGGCGTGGCAATTATTCCAAAATCCGTTAAGATTGAGCGGATGGTTGAAAACCGTGATATTTTTGATTTCACTCTTGATGAGCAGGATTTGGCTCAAATTGCGACACTTAATCGTGATGAAATCATTTTCAATCACCGAGATCCGAAAATGGTGCAGTGGTTGGCGGAACATCGTGGGTAAGTATTTTTCGATCACTGGCTTAAAATTATAGTGGATTAAAATAAAAATGAGACAAGGCAGGCTAACGCTATATCATTGAAATTTTAATTCACTATATTTAATTTCTATTAATATTTATGAGGAAATCTTATGTCTAGTTGGTCGGAAGGCTATGTTAGCGATATAAATTATACGTTCGGTTATTATTCGGAGCTCAACCCGAATAATGCCGTTATCCCTTTTTTTAAATTTCGGGAGATATGATGAAATTAAAAAAGACCACAATATTTTCAATATTATTGAGCGCATTTTCCGCTATGAGCCTCTCTTACGCTTCAGAAATGGGAGTTCAAGCGGGTCATAATATTGCTGTGGTGCAAACCCAAGGCGGGGCATTGCAAGGTTTTGTGCAAAACGGTGTGTTCACTTATAAAGGTGTGCCTTATGCGAGTGCTGAACGTTTTATGCCGCCAAAAGCCGTGGCAAATTGGCAAGGGGAAAAATTGGCATTAACTTATGGTGAAGTTTGTCCTCAAGTCCCAATGGGCGGACGTTCTTTCTTTTTTACCGGCCCTGAGATGATAGAAGGCGAACATTGTCAAAATCTTAATATTTGATCCCCCTCTATTTCTGATGGCAAAAAACGCCCTGTGATGGTGTGGATTCACGGTGGTGGTTTTCAATCGGGCGCATCGAACGATTTAGACAGTTATGATGGCACCAATTTAGCGAAAAAAGGTGATGTGGTTGTAGTGTCTGTTAATCACCGTTTAAATGCTATGGGCTTTTTAGATCTCTCGGCTTACGATGGAAAATATAAAGATTCCAGCAACCTCGGTATGCAAGATTTAGTGGCAGCCTTGGAATGGGTGAAAACCAATATCGAACAATTCGGGGGCGATCCCAATAACGTCACCATTTTTGGTGAATCAGGTGGTGGGGCGAAAGTTTTGACCTTAATGGCAATGCCTTCGGCAAAAGGCTTATTCCACAAAGCCATTGAGCAAAGCGGTGCCTTAGAGAAAATGGGGATGATGCTTACCTCTCAACAAGCCAGTCGCCGTGTGGCAGAACTGACCCTTGAGAATTTAGGCGTAAAACCGACCGCACTTGAAAAACTCAACGAATTTACGCCGGCTCAAATTAACGAAGCGGCTATCAAAGCCAATCAACAAACTGCGAAAGAGCTTGGTTTAACGGATTTATACAACCGTGATATGGCGTTATTGTGGGCGCCAAGTTTGGATAGTCGTGTTATTCCACAAGAGCCAGTGGGCGAAAAATACCCTGAAATTGCAAAAGATATTCCGCTTTTAATCGGTTCAAACTTAACAGAATGGGAAAGCTTTGGTGTGCAACTTGATTTGGTAAATGCACAAAAAGACAACCGCTTTACTTGGACAGATACGCAAACCATGGAAAAACTCAAAGCGAAATATGGTGAGAAAACCGATGAAGTGATTGCGGCATTCAAAGAGGCTTATCCAAACCGTCTGGTTGCCGATGCCTTGTATGTGGACAGTTTCTTGCGTGCGCCAGCCTTAAAAACCGCGAGTTTAAAAGCCGATCAAAAAGGGGCACCTGTATATAACTACTTATTTAGTTGGGATACACCCGTATTTAACGGCACACCGATGAGCTATCACACCGCAGAAATTGCCTTTGTATTCAACAATATTCAACGGATGGCACAAGCAACCGGAGGGGGTGAGGAAGCGCAAGCCCTCGCCGATAAAATGACCCGTGCGTGGACAAATTTTGCAAAAACCGGCAACCCAAATGCCGAAGGTTTGCCGCAGTGGGATGCCTACACCCGTGAAAACGGCAATGTGATGATTTTTGACAACCAACCGGAAGTGAAACAACATCACGATGCAAAATTACAGCGTTTGCTTGCACCGAGTATGAAGTTTTAAGTGCGGTTAATTTTTGGCATAAATTTACAAAAACATTGATAAAACGAGGGGGGGGATAAAATCCTCCACCTTACCAATCATTTATAAAGAGGAAACCCAATGAAAAAATTTGCGAAATTTTCCGCTATTTTCACCGCTTGTCTTGCTACACAAGCCTTTGCAGGACCACTTTCTATTGAACAGCAAGGCAGTTTTGCCGTCGGTGGTGAGGTGAAGACCAGCGAAGGGACGTATCAACCCTTACCTGATGTGGCAAAAGGCAAGGAAAGCAATAATTTTATGGACGTTTATTCCGCCTCACTCCAAGCCGGTGGACAAACTTTACACGGCGATCACGCCACTGTGTTTTACCAAATCCCGACGAATTCCCGTCCTTATCCCCTTGTCTTTTTACACGGTGCAGGGCAATCCAGGCGGACATGGCAAACCACTCCAGACGGACGTGAGGGTTTCCAAAACCTCTTTTTACGCAAAAACTACCCGGTTTATTTAGTGGACCAACCTCGCCGTGGCTGGTCTGGACGTAGCACGGTTGATGCTGAAGTAAAAGCCACACCGGACGATCAATTTTGGTTCGCCCAATTCCGCATTGGCACTTACCCGAATTTCAATGAGGGCGTTGCCTTCCCAAAAGACGAGGCATCACTCAATCAATTTTTCCGCCAAATGACCCCAAATGTGGGGGCATTTGATGCAAAAGTCATCAGCGACAGTATGGTGAAATTATTTGAACGCACGGGTAACAGCGTGCTCGTTACCCATTCCCAAGGTGGCATCATCGGCTGGTTAGTGGGAATGCAAAGCGACAAAGTGAAGGCGATTGTTTCTTTTGAACCGGGCAATTTCCCTTTCCCGGAAGATGAAGTTCCCCCAACCATCACCAGCAAATTTGGCGATATCAAACCTGCTGTAGCAAGCAAAACCGACTTTGAAAAACTCACCAAAATGCCGATTATCATCTACTTTGGCGATTTTATCAGTGAACAAGTCTCCAACAACCAAGGTGAAGACCAATGGCGCATCCGGTTAAGCCTTGCCAAACAATGGGCGGAAGTGGTGAACAAACACGGCGGTAAAGTAGAAATTGTTGAGTTACCGAAAGTAGGGATTAAAGGCAATACCCACTTTATGATGCAAGATACCAACAATGCGGAAGTAGCGGAGCATTTGGCGGAGTGGTTGAGGGAGATGGGGTTGGATAAGTAAGGGGAATGCCGTCTGGAAGTTCAGACGGCATTCTTATATTATTCAATTCCTAATCTATTATTAACGACTGTTCGAACATCATCATTTTTATCTAAGATGATAGGAAATCCTTGAACATCTAATACTTTACTCTTCATAGATATTTCTAATTTTCCTACGTCATTAATTCGATAAGTAAAAATAGATGGTAAACTGCTTATCATATCTAAATCAGATTCTTCTGCATAACGAGCATGAATTGGGGAAATGAATGATAGTAGCTCATCTCTAATTGCTCTTGATTCATCAATAGTTTCACTATTTGATGCAAATCTTAAACAGTTCAAAATATCTTGGTATGCAGCTTCTATTTCATCATCAGATAAGGATGAAATATATTCACTTTCACTAACAGCGTCATCAACTTTATCTGTAATTTCCTTGTTGTCATGATAGTAGGATTCAAGAGCTCCTTTTCTCAAAATAAATAATCCTGATTGTTCAAAGATACTAAATAAAACATTGATTCTATTTCTTATTTTTATCCATTTTTCAGTAAAACCATTTTCATTAAATAGGATACATAATGCAGAGCGTCTCTTATTTAAAGATTCATCTTTTGTTAATTTAAAATAAGGATGTTTTTCGGCTAGTTCAGATATATCACTCCAATTATTTTGCATTAATAAACAGAAGTCATTATGAATTTGTTTGGCTGTTCTTAAAATATCCGATAGTCCTTTCTCGCTCGCTAGAATATCAGCACGATTTTTTATTGTTTTATCATGAAAATAAGCATTAACTAAATTCAAACTATCGGCAAAAGCATCTGCATCAACTAAAACTGTCGGTGTTTTCCCCATTAATCGAAATAACTTAACAGTTTCTGGTATAGCTTCCTTGCCATTAATTGGTAATATCTGAGAACCTGCAGCTTCAAGGTTTAGATATAACTTATCTGAAAGCGTATTGCAGACAATAACATCTGTTGGACCTTCAACTAGAAGTGGGATTCGAGAAAACAAAGCTAATTTGTGTTCTTGCCCTAAGCGAGCAATCAATCCTTTAATTTTTTTATTTTTTAGTTCATCTGCATTAGTAGGTATTTGAACAGGTTCTTCTTTTAGATCATTACAAAAAATGAAAGATAACAAATCATCAGTTTTTGAAAGTTTTATCATTTCTGTTGAGTGTGTTGCAATCACAATAATCTTCTGATAGCCATTTTCATTGGGAATGTCTGCAATACGAGAAATTTCTTTTAGTAAAAAAGCTTGTAACTGTGGGTGTAGAGATACTTCAGGCTCATCAATAAGTAAAACACCGACCTCATCATCATACAATGCAGACAAAATTCCAACTAAATGCAGTAAACCTGATGCTTCACGCCCAGAAGAATAATAAGAGTTTCCTTTTCCTAATTTAGAAAATGAAACTTTCAAATCACCTGAATCCCAGTCAATATTGATATTTCTTTTGAATAATTTTTGTAAGCGCTCTCTGACTTTAATAAGAATATCCTTTCTGATAGATAAAGTATGTAAATCTCCATTAATGGATTCAATTTTATGCCTTTCTTTTGTATATCCTTTCCCGCCATGTGTAATTTGATCTACAGTATTATTGCTATAGTAATTATCATTTGTCTTGGAACGATAATGTTCTAAAGGGCCTAAACGCCCAGCAGAAATAAAACGAACTTTTTTATTCGTATGTTGATTAAAGCTGTTTTTTAAACCTTTCAGTAAATGAGTTTTACCTGAACCATTTGGACCAACAATAAAGGTTAGTGGTGATCTTAATTCAACTTCTCGTGAAAAATCACCTTCATGACTATTGATATTAGCTATAATACGTAATGGAAATTCCATAATTCATTCCTTAGTAATAAAAAAATACGAGAGCCATACTATGGTTTTAAAATCCGTCATAGAAAACTGAATTGCTATTCAATCTTTATTTTATCTTCCCCAAAACCACCTTCAAAAACGCCCTCAAACTCAAATACTGCACTCCCTCAAAAGTATTCCCATCAAATTCATCCATCGTCACCACATATTTCGGGTAGTTGTCTTGGATTTTGAGTAGGTTGCCAAATTCTCGTTCAAACGTTTTTTCTTCGTTGATGGTGAGCATCGATTGCACATAGATACGTTCGCCGTTTTTTTCTGCCACGAAGTCAATTTCTTGGCTATTTAAGCCACCGATTTTGACATCGAAACCGGCGATTTGAAGATGATTAAAAATGCAGTTTTCGAGTAGTTTTCCACGATCTTGCGGACGATACCCTATCAAAGCATTTCGCAAGCCTAAATCTTCAAAATAGTATTTTTCGCCAATCTCAAAAATGCGTTTTCCTTCAATATCATAACGTGGCACTTTGTAAATCAAAAAAGCATTAGCAAGGTATTCCGCATAATTTTGTACCTGTCCGCTTGATGTGGTAATTTTCTGTGATTTTAAGAAATCAGAGATTTTTTTAGCGGAAAAAAGATTGCCGATATTGCTTGCCAAAAATTGCGTGAGCTGCTCTAAAAACTGTACATTTCGCAACGCATAACGGTTCACGATGTCACGAATCGCAATAGTGGAATAGATATTTCGTAAATATTCAAACACGATATTGTCTTGTAACGGCAGGTCTTTCAAATAAGGCAGACCACCGTATTTCAAATATAGCGACATCGACTTATCACTATCGTCCAGTTTCATAAATTCAAGAAATTCAAAATAGGAAAGGGAATGCACCTGAATTTCAATCGCTCGTCCACTCAACGCCCCGGCAATATCTCGAGAAAGCAAATGGGCATTGCTGCCTGTGCAATATAAATCCAATTCGTCATCTAATAAAAGTGAACGTAACGCCTGCTCAAAGACTGTAATTTCTTGGATTTCATCAATAAAAATATAATTTTTTTGACCGCTCTTTTTCTGCTCTTGTACAAAATCATTCAGATTTTCAGCAGTTGCAATGTGGCTAAATGCCAGGTCTTCTTTGTTGATATAAATAATATGGGCATTTTCATCTGCTGTTTGAATCTCTTGCATAATCTGAAACAGCAAGTAGCTTTTTCCTACACGGTGTTGCCCTGTGAACACTTTAATCAAACTTTTGCCGATAAATGGACGTACCATTTCAAGGTATTTCTGGCGATAAACCAAATCTTTTTTCATATTCCCCCCTTAATTTATAATAGGTACATTATCACCAAAACAAAAAAGTTTAAAGTATATTTGAAATTTTTTATCTTTATCTAAAGAGTTTTAATTATAAATCTAGCATTCCATTCTTTTACGCCCCTCATAATAATGAGTACCAACATTTTTCCCAACGAGAAACCGGCGCACCTTCACGCTTTTTCCAACGAAAAAATAATAAAAATCACATTTTTTCAAAGGAAAAATGATCTTAAAGCATTTAAAAAATCTAAAGTGCGGTCAGTTTTCTACTATTTTTGATTATTGAATACCATTCACAACCCCTTTGAATTTTTCCTATCTAATCAACACAATGGCTTTCTTTTATAATGCGTCCATTCAATTAATACGAGGAAAGCACAATGAGACAATCATTTAAGAAAAGCCTGATTTCAGGTTTATTTATTTCAACATTATTTTTAGGAGCAAATGCTATGGCGGCTGATTACAGACAAAATCCTTTTACCTTAACCTATGACGGTGCGATCACAGAAAATGTGCAAGGCAAAGTGAACATTCAAACCGTGCATTACAAAGCCAATGGTGTGGATGCTGTTGCCAATGTCTATACACCGGCTAATTTTGATCCCAGCAAAAAATATCCGGCAATTGTAGTGGCTCACCCGAATGGCGGGGTAAAAGAGCAAGTGGCAGGGCTTTATGCACAGAAATTAGCCGAGCAAGGCTATATCACGATCGCTTTTGACGCGGCGTACCAAGGCGGAAGTGGTGGTGAACCTCGCTATATTGATAAACCTCAATTCCGTACTGAAGATATTCGCGCAGCAGCGGATTTCATCAGCACTTTTAAAGGTGTGGATGCCAATCGTTTAGGATTATTGGGCATTTGTGGGGGCGGTGGTTATTCCATTAATGCTGCAAAAAGCGATAAACGCTTTCAATCTGTCGCAACGGTTTCTATGTTTAACAGTGGTGATGCCCGCCGTAATGGCTTTATGCGTTCACAAACCGATACCATTCAAGCGCGCTAAAAACAAGCTTCAGAAGCGCGTGCAAAAGAGGCAGCAGGCGGTGAGATCCTTTATACACCGGCCTTTGCCGCAGGTATGACGCCGGAGCAAGTAGCTGCATTACCTTATGATTTATACCGTCAAGGCTATGAATATTATGCGCAAACTCATGCTCACCCTAATTCGCAAACTAATTTTACCGTGAGCAGTTTATTGGATTTAATGGCGTTTGATGTGAACGATAATGTCGCACTTATCAATCAACCGTTATTGATGATTGCAGGCGAAAAAGCCGATAGTCGCTATATGACGGAAGAAGTGTTTGCGAATGCTAAGGGGACACAAAACAAAGAATTGTTTATCGTACCTGATGCTAAACATATCGAAACCTACTGGAAACCCGAATATGTTAAACAAATCAGTGAGAAATTAACGGACTTTTTTGGTAAAAACTTATAATTCTTGTGGGTGGCTTGAGCCGCCCAATTTTTATGGAGAAGGATATGAGAAAAACGCTGTTATTTTCAACCGCACTTTTGGGGTTGGCGATGCCGGCTTTGGCGGAGCAAGCCATTAGCCCTTATACGCAACATCAATGGATTGAGGCCCCGACCAAGCATTTTTCGGGGGCGGCACGCTTTACCCGATTACCTGAAATTCCCTCTAGCCCCGATGGTTCGGCTATCGTGGAATTTGAAGCCGGCACGATCACCGATTGGCACAGCCATTCTCACGGGCAATATTTAATCGTCATTGAAGGGGAGGGGCGCACGCAGCAATGGGGCAAGCCGATTCAAATCATCAAAAAAGGCGATGTGATTTGGTGTCCGCCGAACGTGAAACATTGGCACGGAGCGGGTGAGCATAGCAAAATGTCGCACATTGTCATCAGCCCGAATGCTAAAGAGAATCACGCCACTTGGCTGGAAAAAGTCGTGTTGCCGAAAACTAACCCGGAAGCGGATTTACAAAAAATCAGTCAAATCACCCCGTTGGAAGATAAGCAGCTTGCCATTGTACCGATTGCTTTTTATGCCGCCCGTGGTGAGCTAACACCACTTAAATCAGCCTTAGAACAAGGCTTGGCAAGCGGTTTAACGGTGAGTGAATTACAAGAAATTTTCGCTCATCAGTATGCCTACGCCGGTTTTCCTCGTGCCTTAAACGGTTTAATTACACTGCAAACTTTACTGAAAGAACGGGCGGAAAAAGGGATAAAAGATGAGCAGGGCAACCTACCAACATTCTCCCACTCTCCCGATTACTACACTTTGGGGACACTCACGCTCAATACCCTAAACGGACGGGATAATTCGGCGGTATTATGGAATGTTGAAGGCATTGATTACGCCCTTAAAGCCCATTTATTTGGCTATTTATTCAGCCGTGATAATTTAAGTGCGGTTAATCGTGAACTGGTTACTGTCAGTACCCTTGCGGGGCTTGAAACGGTGCAAAATCAACTGCGCTCCCATTTCGGTATTTTGCAAAATCTCGGCTTAACTGAAACGGAACTCAAACGAATTATCGCGGAGTTAACCAAACTCAATTCTGGTGCTTCGGATAAGGCAAATGAGGTGTTGAAGCAGTTATAAAAATAATGGGAAAAATCACCGCACTTTTAGATAAAAAACCGTCTGAATCATCATTTAGACGGTTTTTATGCCTCATCTAAATCAACGGCGCGGCGTTGGGCACGGCTGCGTGGTTGTAATTCTAATTCAATATCCGCCACATCAGGACTGCTCGGGCAAAGTGCATCTGCAATGCTGACAAAAGGTTTCTGTGTTTTTTCATAGTCTGAATAACTCATCAAAACAAATGCGGGGGCGCCCCGATTGGTGATAATAACCGGTTCTTTTAAGGCATATTTGGGGGCTTGGCTAGGATTTTGATTAAATTCATGGTTGGTCATAATAGGCATATATCCCTCCCCTTAATATTGTTAATATGCAGGAATACTAGTGCGTTTTTTGCCATAAGAAAGGAGAAATGGTACTTTCTTAACACAGGCATTCGGTATGCTCTTGACTTTAACCTAGGGTCAACCTTTAAGATAGCGACCCAATTCACACAATGGAGTATTTTATGAAAAAACTATTTATCACATTATCTGCTTTGACATTCGGTTTTAGTGCTATGGCAAATACTGCACATCACCACCACAGCACGCATCTTACCCCTATGCAGCAAGAATTAATGGCGGGTATGAACGAGATGCACCAAGATATGATGAAAGGGATGGAAAGCCAAGATGCGGATATCGCTTTTGCTGCGGGTATGATTCCTCATCATCAAGGCGCGGTAAAAATGGCGGAAATTGAGTTGAAATATGGCAAAGATCCTGAACTACGTCAATTGGCTGAAAATATTATTAAGGCACAAGAAGAGGAAATTAAATTTATGCAACAATGGTTGAAAAAACATCAAAAATAACCCATTGTTTTTCCTTTTCAATCATCGCTCAATGATGAGGCTTGGGCGATGATTGTTTTACGCTATCCCAAAATTGGCGTAGTGAATTTTTTCTCGGTACAACAAAAAGTGCGGTGGATTTTGAAGGCGTTTTTACAAAAACTCAAATTCCGCTATTGGCAAAGCAATGTTGAATACTGTTGGCAGCCCAAGCCCGATTTTGGAAAGCAAGGCGATTGTTTTGCAAGCCAAGAGGGCGGTGTAACTTTCAGAAAGTATTATCAGGCGGTGATTTTTAAATTAAATGGAAAATAACCGCTTGGGTAAAACGCTCTACTATGAAGTGCGGTTGATATGTCGCTTGTTTTCAATGTTAAAACCACATCGATAGATTATTGAATTTCACTCAACAACCCTTTTAATTTATCTTATCTAATCAAAACAATTTTTGTCCTCTATAATGCCCGCCATATTATTGATGGGAGAAAATAATGCTTGCTTTATTAGCTGCCCTCATTGGGGCATTGATTGGAATGGGAATTGCCTTTCAAACGGGAATGAATTCGGTGCTACGCAACAATGTGGTGTCGCCATTGCTATCTTCATTTATTTCTTTTGGTGTTGGCTCTCTCTTTTTAATTTTGCTGATTTTAATTCAAAATGCACCAATTGGGTTTCCGGTAGAAAAGGTGATTCAATCGCCTTGGTGGATTTGGTTGGGTGGTTTGTTGGCGATGTTTGGGTTAACGGTGAATATTTTGATTTTCCCCCGTTTGGGAAGCGTTCAAACAGCGATTATGCCGATTTTGGGGCAGGTTATCACCGGCACGTTGGTTGATACATTCGGTTGGTTTTCCGCTCCGCAATATGATTTTTCCGCTTTGCGTTTGGCGGGGTTAATGGCAGTGATGACAGGGATTGGCATTGCTATTATTTTACCCTCGCTCAAGCAACCAAGCCCGAAAAAGAGCGGTCAACCTTCGTTGATTTTCTGGCAAATTCTCGGTATCAGTGGCGGTATTGCCTCTGGTATCACACCGGCGGTTAATACGGCATTACGACAAACCTTGCAATCTATCCCGCTTTCTGTCTTTGTGCCCTTTATTATCGGCACCTTGTTATTGGCATTGATGATTTGTTTTAAAGAGCCCGCTAGCTGGAAATATTTAAAAATGGCTATAAAAAAGCCACAGCCTTGGTGGCAATGGTTTGGCGGTTTATTCGGTGCGGTTTATATCGGCGGTATTGTCATCATCGTACCGCAAATCGGCACCGGTGGAGCGATTGTGACTTCATTATTCGGGTTGTTGGTCGGTAGTTTGATTATTGATCAATTTGGCTTACTTGGTGCGAAGAAAAAACCGATTAGCCTTATTCAAATTCTCGGTTTATTTGTATTATTGGTGGGGTGGTGATGCTTCAAATAAGCAAATAAAAGTGCGGTCGGTTTTATAAAAGTTTTGTAAAACCGACCGCACTTTTTCTACCCAAATTTTAGCCAAATACCTTCATTAAATGGGCTTTATAATCGGCAAGATATTTCGGCACGTCCGGTGATTTGATGACATCATTACAGATGAAAGTTGGCAACGCTTCTTTGATACCGATAAATTCATTGGCTTTATGGAAGTGAAAATATACGCCGTCTACACCTTGTTGTTCAAAGAAATCATTCGGTGCGGTGAAGGCTTCAATCGGGGCATTCCAAGTTAGGGAAAGCATGTGTTTTTTGCCATTGAGCAAGCCGCCTGTGCCGTAGCCTTGGGTTGGATTGACACGGTGACGACCATCACTTTGATAGAGTTTACCATGCCCTGCAGTGAAGACTTCATCAATATATTTTTTCACCGTCCAAGGTTCGCCCATCCACCAACCGGGCATTTGCCAGATCACTGCAGCCATCCATAAGAATTTGTCCACTTCTGCCGCAATATCATAGCCGTTATCTATCACCGTTTCTTGGATATTATGCCCAAGCTGTTCTAAGACTTCACGAGCGGTATTGTGTAATGTATGGTTAAGCTCACCGTTTGAATGACCAAAGGATTTGCCACCGTCTAATAATAAAATGTTCATTTTTACCTCAATTATAAATGACGAGCCGCATCGACCATACCATCAAGCCATTCTTGATGCCCATTAATCATGGGATTGGGTTTCGTTTTGGCGAGTGCTTTGGCTGGGTTGCCATTTTGTGTTTCTTGGGTCAGAATACGAATTCTTTCCCCTTCTAATTCTTCCACCAACCAAGCGTGATGCACATCCAAACGGGTTTCGCCTTCACCTGCCCAGCCACGCCATGCAATGCGTCCGAGCCCGTTTTTCGGTGCGACATATTCTACGACTTTCGCATAAACAGGAAAACCGAAAGTTTCAAAATAAAAGGTTTCATTTAAGGCTAAGTGTGTTTTCGCATATTGAATATTGGCAGAATTGGCATAGTAGTTCGGCCATTTATGGGGATTGGTCAACAATTCCCAAATATCTGCTAACCTCACCCCTTTAACGATAACCTCATTTGAACAGAAATTATCCGTTTCACCGGGAATATAACCTTGTGGAAAAAATGGCAGATTGTGTGTTTGTCATATTTATCCCCCCGGTTTCACTAAATTATTGGCATGGCACGAACGCACCCATCACAGTGAGGCTTTTAAATGGTTGCGGGAAAAAATAGCAGAAACGGTGGCTAAGCCAAACTTGAAAATTTTTTAAAATCTGACCGCACTTGAGTTTGCCAAAATGCCAAACAGGACAATACTGTTTGGCATTTTTTACTTCCAATTTTTGATTAATATTTCAATACCTCACCTTCTTTTGGCACCGCCACTCGATCAAGTTTGTTTTCTTTGACGAATTGACGCATTTCATCGGAGGTTAGGCTGGCGTGGTTTACTGCGTCCATATGCACGGTGATGATATCGGCTTTGGGGGCAGCTTGATGGGCTTTGGCAACATCGGTTTTACCCATAATAATGCTGTCATTAGGATAATTTTCTAGCTGAGCATAGCCGGTATTCATCACGATAATTTCCGGTTTGTAATGGGCAAGTGTATGATCCACCTCATAGTTCCAAATGGTATCACCCACGATATAAAGTGTTTTTTCGCCTACAGCTTGCATCACCACACCCATTGCTTCACCCAATAATTCCGCAATTTGAGGGATGGCATACATTTCATCGGTACCGTGCTGTCCGCCGGTTTTGCTTAATTTAACCTTATTAAATTCGGTATTTTTCCCCACCACACGCACATCTTTAAAACCTTGCTCACGAATGATTTTCGCATCGCCTGCATTTTGCACAAAAATCGGCAAGGTTTTCGGAATCATTTTTTGTGCTGCTTCATCCCAATGATCGGCGTGTGTATGGGTGACGATCACCGCATCTACCCCCTCAATCACGTTGTCGGCAGGCATTGTCATATCAATCAACGGATTGCGTTTTTCACTGTTTAGTGTGCCTTCAAAACCTGCATAACTGCCTTTGGGGGCAAGGTAAGGGTCGACTAAAAATGTGCAGCCTGCAACGTTAATTTTTGCCGTAGCATTACGGATATGTTGATAGTTGATCTCTGCATTGGCAAGGCTTGTTATTAACGCACCGACTGACAGTAAAGTAAATTTGAATTTCATGGTTTTTCCTCTTAAAAATGAAATAATGGATATCGCTTGTTGCGATAGCGCCTATTATCCAGCCATAGTAAAAATAAAAAAATTGACTTAAAATTCAAAAAACATAAAATTCAGGTCAATTTTATGAGGTGAGAAAAAGATGTCATTACCCACCGTTGCGCTTGTGCTTTATCCCAATTTCAGTCCTTTTCATTTTTCCGTCCCTTATATGATTTTCACTGCAGAAGTTGAAAATCAGGCACTTTTTCAGGTTAACATTGTGGCGGAAAGTCCACAGATCTCTCAATCTGCTCATACCTTCATTCAGGCAGACGGTGATTTAAGCTTATTGGACGCTGCCGATTTTGTGGTGATATGCGGCTGGGATAAGCCGCAAGATGAACCCTCGGAAGCTTTAAAGCAGGCATTAATGCAGGCATATCAGCGGGGAGCAACACTTGTTGGGTTATGTTATGGGGCTTATCCCCTTGCTTATACAGGCTTACTTAATGGCAAAAAAGCGACCACTCATTGGTTGGGGGAGGGCGATTTCAAGCAACGTTTTCCCCAAGTGCGGTTAGATTGCAACTCAATTTATATTGAAGATTCGGGTGTTATCACCTCTGCGGGCACCGCTGCCGGATTAGATTGCTGTCTTGCCATTGTGCGTAAACAATACGGAGTGAAAATCGCCAACCAAGTGGCAAGAATATTGGTGATTTCTCCTCATCGGGAGGGGGGCCAAGCTCAATTTATCGAACAGCCCCTCACCCGTAAAACCCCTAATGAAAATATCAACGAATTATTGGAAGCTATTCGAGCCAGCCTTGCCGAGAATCATTGCATTGATCATCTTGCCGAACGCTTATTGATGAGCCGTAGCACCTTTACCCGCCATTTTCGTAAGGCAACAGGTATGGCGTTTAATCAATGGTTGATTGAAATGCGGTTACAAAAGGGGCGGGAATTATTGGAAAGTACCAAACTGACGATTGAGGAAATCAGCCTACAAATCGGTTTTCATTCCACTACCGCCTTTCGCCAACATTTTAAACAAAAACACCATATTAGCCCGAAACAATGGCAAAAGCGGTTTGCCTGAGCGCTCAATTCAAGGTGATATTTAATTGAAATAATTTGACGACAAATGAATAATACCTGCCATCACTTTCCCGATTCAAGGATAGCCAAATATGAAAAAAATCAATGTTGCCATTGCCGGTAGCGGATATTCCACCCGTATTTTCCATGTCCCTTTTTTTAAACATGACCCACGTTTTAACGTCGTAAAATTTTTTGAACGCGCCACGACAAGAGCGTTAGACTGGTTTCCCCCTATTGAAATTGTCTCAAGTTTTGAAAAATTACTCACCGATGAGGTCGATTTCATTGTCATTACCACGCCCAATCAAACCCACTATGAATTTGTTAAACAAGCGCTATTAGCCCAAAAGCATGTATTAGTGGAAAAGCCGTTGGTGGTGAGTGCCGCCCAAGCATTGGAATTGGCGACGTTAGCCCAAAAACAGGGTGTGGTGCTTTATACCTACCAAAACCGCCGTTGGGATGCACCGGTTGCCACCGCCCGTGAAATTCTTGCACAAGGCTTGATCGGCAAGCCCGTGGATTGTGAAATTAGGATGGATCGCTATGCCAAAGAAAAAAATGTGAAGGCATGGAAAGAAACGGGTGAGAAGGGAACAGGCTTGGTTTATGACCTTGGCGTACATTTGATCGATCAGGCCGTCAGTTTGTTTGGCAAACCGCAAGCCGTTTTTGCCGATATTCGCTATCAACATCCCGGGGCGTTATCAGACGATAATTTCGATATTCACCTTTATTATGAAAACGGCTTAAAAGTGGCGTTAAAAGCGAGTAAATATGTGCGTGAAACCACGCCGTATTTTGCCTTGCACGGCGATTTGGGGTCTTATGTCAAACGCAACCCCGACAATCAAGAAGCTTTGCTGAATCAAGGGGTGATTCCACAGGGAAATTGGAATGAAGAAAAGGAAGCCGATTGGGGCATTTTACACACAGAGCTTAACGGTGAAGTGGTGCGAAAACCCTATTCTAACGCCAAAGCCAGTTACTTGGATTTAGTTGATAATCTCTATCACAGCATTGTCAATAACGCCGAACCGGCAATAAAAACGGAAGAAGTGGCATTTGTCCTCCACATCATCGAAAAAGCCTTTGAAAGTGCGGAAAAAGGAATGAAATTGGCGTTATAAATGCTCTGATTCATTTGGCTTACTCTCAATCAATGAAAAGCGCGGTCAATTTTTAAAGGATTTTTAAAACCGAAAATCCGAGCAAAATTGACCGCACTTCTGATCTGCCTTTATGGTAGATTATTTATCCAACCCTTTCTCTTTCAGCCATTTTTCCATTAAATCGGCGAGTTGTCGGTTGTTTTTTTCCCCCATGAGAAAATGGGAATTGCCTTTAATACCAATCTCAGGTAAATGCACTAAGGTGGCATCGCCGCCGTGTTTGTTGATGGTGTCCACAAATTGTTTTGCCATGGCAAACTCTGTGCCCCATTTATCTTCACCGACATTTTCTGAGCCGAGTTTGATGTAGTCACCGTAGTACAGCACGATAGGGATTTGGGTGAGTTTTAAGAAATATTTCATCGGCACCCCCATAGCGGTGGCGGATAAATGTTCAAATCGGGCTTTGGTGATTTTCGGCATTTCGTTTTCCGGGAAAACAAAAGGTGTGCCACCCGGTTCATAGGCGACAATGCCTTTTACTTTATCGCTACGAATTGCCGTACGCCAACCGATGGTGCCACCCATGGAATGGGTCACCAACACCGCCCCGTCTGTTTGATTGACCAGTTGCGCCAATACATCGGCGTTTAAATCGTTATCCAAGGGCCCCGATCCTACAGACCAGCTTTGTTGGAAGGCTTGATAATTGCCCTCTCCCTCAGGGAATTGTTTATTGGGAACAGGGTAGCCCTGTGCATTGTAATGCCCCACTCGGGATAAAATATAGAAGGTTTTATCGCCGTACATTGGGTTGCTTGCCCAAGGGGTGGCAGGATCTAAGGCTTGGGTTGAAAGGTTGGATTCTCCGCTACGAGGTTGATCGAGCAAATAAACAGGATACCCTTTGCGTAAAAAGAGGTTGTTAAAACCTTCACGGCCATCTACCGTGCTTTCCCAAGTGCGTTTGGATTGTGCCCCGCCGTGTTGGAAAATCAATGGATATTTTTTTGCATTAACCGGTATTTGATAATTCACATAGGCAAAATCACCATAAGCACGTTGACCGTTTGGAGAAAGAAAGTTTTTCTGTGAGAACCTGCCTTTGTGGGTTACATAACTTCCGCCCACGGTAAAGCTGCCTTGTTTTTCAATTTGTAAAGTAGATGAAGGAACACTTTGGCAAGCTGCCAATAGCGTAACGGAAAGTGCGGTTAAAAAAAGAGGTGTTTTTTTCATATTTTCCTTGTGTAAACATTAAATTCGGCATCATTATATTTTTCACATTGTGTAAGATAAATAGGGTTTTCTTCACTAGGCTTTTGAACAAAATTCAACAATTTTCGGATTATTGAATTATGTTCAATAGGCTATTCGGCTTTTCCCCTCTAATCGAAACAATTTTTTGTGGTTACAATGCGCCCGTTTTTCGTCAAGGAGTTAAGTATGATTAATCAATCTAAACGTCATTTATTAAAAACCGGTGGTTTAACCGCATTAGCAATGGGCTTGGGTGGTTCGGCGATGTTCGTAGCGGCGAAAACGGGAAAACAACCGATTTCTGCATCACCCGATAAAATTCCCGACCAACGAAAATTAGGCAATTTAACGGTTTCTTCTCTCGGCTTAGGCTGTCAGGGGTTGGGACAAAATATGTACGGCGTGCCGCAACCAAGCCGTCAGCAGGCGGTGCGTTTGGTGCATCAGGCCTTCGATCACGGGGTGACATTTTTTGATACGGCAGAAGCCTACGGACCTTTTGAAAGTGAGCGGGTGGTGGGGGAGGGGGTGAAATCTTTCCGTGATCAAATTATCATTGCGACCAAATTCGGTTGGGATATTGATCAACAAACGGGACAACGCACCGGCAAGTTAAATAGCCGCCCCGAGCATATCAAGAACGTGGTGGATGCGATGTTACAACGTTTACAAACCGACCGCATCGACCTGCTTTATCAGCACCGTGTTGATCCTAATGTGCCGATTGAAGAAGTCGCCGGTACAATCCAAGATTTAATGAAGCAAGGCAAAGTGTTAAATTGGGGACTGTCGGAAGCGGGTGAGAAAACGATTCGTCAAGCCCACGCCGTTCAGCCCTTAACTGCCGTGCAAAGCGAATATTCCCTGTTTTTCCGTGGACGTGAAAAAGATGTGATTCCGCTTTGCGAAGAATTAGGCATTGGTTTTGTGCCTTGGTCGCCATTGGCAATGGGTGCGTTAGCAGGCTATGTGGACGAAAACAGCCGTTTTGCGGCAGATCCAAGACAAGATTTGCGTGGCATTATTCCCCGCTTCACCCCTGAGGCAATGCAGCAAAATGTGAAATTGATTCGACTCGTGGAAAAATGGGCAAAACGCAAACTTTGCACACCGGCACAGTTCTCTTTGGCATGGTTAATGGAACAAAAAGCGTTTATCGTGCCAATTCCGGGCACCACCAAAGCACGCCATTTATTGGATAACCTCGGTGCGGACGACGTGAAATTTAGTGCCGAAGAACTCCGCCAATTTCACCAAGAACTAGACGTGATTGACATTGTCGGCTTGCGTTTACCGGAAGCAATTTTAAATTTCTCTGAGGCGAAATAACCCCAAAAGGTTGGTTTTGTAAAACGCCTGCAAAATCGACCGCCCTTTTTAGCCTATCAACTCGGCTCAAATAATATTTGCCTTAGCGGTCAAAACTTTTTTAGAATTATTCATAAATCACTAGGGCAATTTATTCACACCTTTGGTGCCGTTGGCAAAACCAACGTTTAAAAAACGTTGTTTTTTGTCACTGCTCTTTTTTATCGGGAAAAAATTAAATGAATTTACTTATAAAACTTGTTAAATGGATCGTCATTTTGGCGGTAATGATCGGTATCGCTGTTTGGGTGTTTTTAACCTATCATCCTGTATGGGGCGGTAAACCTGATGCAGCGAGCCTTGCCAAAATACAAGCCTCGAAACATTATGACGGGACACAGTTTCAAAACCTTGAAAAAACGCCACTAATTACTTCTGAAGAACCGCTTTCCCTTTGGCAATGGGCTTATAATCATTTGACGACAGCGGAAGATAAGAACCCTAACGCCCCTTTACCGACAGTAAAATTAGATAATTCTCAATGGCAAAACGGTAGCGTGGCGTGGTTGGGTCATTCCACCACCTTGTTTAAAACAGGCGGCAAACAATTTATTACCGATCCGGTGTTTTATCGTGCCTCACCCGTACCGTTTACAGGTGAACCTTTTGCGATGACAAATAAACCGGTGATTGATGATCTGCCGAACATTGATGTGGTGCTGATTTCTCACGATCATTATGATCACCTTGATTATCAAGCCATTAAAGAAATTGTAGCGAAAGGAAAAGCCAAACAGTTTATCGTCCCTCTTGGGGTGAAAGCCCATCTTGTGCGTTGGGGGGTACCTGCCGAGCGCATAACTGAATTGGATTGGGAAGAGCAAACCAATGTGGGCGATATTGCGATTACTTTTGTTCCTGCCCGCCATTTCAGCGGACGTGAAATGAACGTGCAAAATCCAACCTTGTGGGGTGGTTATGTGGTGAAATCCCCGGATTTATCCCTGTATTTCAGTGCAGACAGTGGCTACGGCAAGCATTATGCCGAGATTATTGCAAAATATGCTCCTTTTGACTTTGTGATGATAGAAAACGGGGCTTATGATCCTAAATGGGCGTTGATTCATGAAATGCCGGAGCAAGGTGTTCAAGCATTGAAGGATATTCACGCTACCAAAGCGATGCCGATTCACTGGGGAAAATTCGATCTTGCCAATCACCCTTGGAAAGAGCCGATTGAGCGTTTTACCAAAGCGGCTAATGAAGCAGGATTTGATATTGCTACTCCACAAATCGGAGAAGTTTTTCATATCCATGGTAAATTACCCCAAACTTCATGGTGGGAAAGTGTGAAATAAATCCATAAAGAACGCACAGATACTTCAATTATTCCCCGCCTTAACAGAGCCGATCTTTGTCAGAAGCGGGGAATCCAGCCAAAAGGTAAAATCCGTCCCCCACCTTTCCTTACTTATTTGGGGATTTTACACTGTGCGAGAATATCAAGTTTTTTATAATAAACATTTTCATCATTTTTCGTATCCATCATAGAGAAAACGGTGTGAAAATAATTATCGTGGGTATATTCTTGCGTCTCGGCATTTTTACGTAAACAAGCTAAATCAAAACCTTCATTTTTTACCCAAGTCGGTGAGAACCACATCACCATTGGAACACGTGTCTGATAAACCGGTGCGATGGCATAAGGTGCAGCATGGAGATAGATACCATCTTCACCCAAACTTTCACCATGATCGGACACATAGAACATTGTGCTTTCCCAATTTGGTTGTTTTTCTAAAAGTTTAATGACGTTATTCAAAAAATTATCAATGTATAAAATGCCGTTATCATAAGTGTTGACTAATTGCTCATTAGAACATTTTTGGATTTCATTGGTATCACAAGTAGGTGTAAATTGCTCAAAAGGTTTGGAATAACGCTCGTGATAAGTTGGTCCATGGCTACCAATAGTGTGGAGAACGATCACCGTATCTTTGTCGGATTTATTCAACTCGGCTTCTAAATCTTTAAGTAGAATTTCATCTAAACATTCGCCGTTTTTACAATATTCTGCAAGATTTAATGCTGTCATATCCTGTGTAGGTACACGCTCGCACACCCCCTTACACCCCATATCGTTATCACGCCATAACACCTCAATACCTGATCGTTGCAAAATATCCAACAGATTATCTTCATGTGAGGCCTTTGTCTCATCATAATCGGCTCGAGTATAGCGGGAAAACATACAAGGTACGGAAATTGCCGTTGCCGTACCACAACTGGACACGTGCTTAAAATTGATAATATCGTCACGAGCTGCTAAATGCGGTGTAGTTTGACGTTCATAACCGTTTAATCCCCAATTTTGCGCACGTGTCGTTTCCCCAACCACCAAAATTGTTACATGGCGGTAGGCATCCGGTTTCACTAACAGCGTTTCTAAGCCAATTTCTGAGAAAGGTAAATCGGTTTTATAGTGTTTTTTCACAAGCTGAATACTTGAACCGATAAAATTGGAAGGCAAAATTAAGTGGGTAATTTCTTTATGATTGCGGGAAAATGCGGCATAGTCCTTGTAATAGAATTTACCAATCAGCATCACCATCATCCCTGAAAACGCCACCATTCCCATACGCATTAAAATTTCTTTATACCAACGACGGTAATTCACTTGTGTACGCACATAAAGCCATGCGGGAATAACACCTAATAAGAAAATCCATAATAAATAAGGAAAAGTGATCATCCTTGAACTTTCGGCAAAATTAGTTTGTAAAACATTGGTGAGTTGGTCACTATCGAAATAAATGCCAAAGAAGATTTCTTGATAACTGATCGCGGCACTAATTACCAATAGTAGCGGAATAATTAATTTATGCAGAATAGGTAAAGCAATCAGCTGAAATGCCGCATTAAGCGTGAAAAAAACAAAAAACGGTATAGTGAATAAAAAATAATCTTCCACACTCCCTGTAAAAGGATGGTGTTTTAACACCGTTTGGTAAAACGGGTAATTGAGAATGAGCGTGAAATAAAGAGAAATAAAAGCAATTAATACTGTGGAAGAAAGTGAAAATTTCCGGAAAAAATAACGAGAAAATTGCATAAAAAACTTAAACCTTGTTGATGTTAAAAATAAACCGAAAGCGAGAATAACACGCAAATCTTAAGATTATCTTAAGTAAAAAAGTTCTGAGGTATCGGTTTTTATGCGGAAAGTGCGGTTGATTTTCAAAGAGAATTAAAAAACGGGCAATTATTACTGCCCGTTTTTGCTTATTTTGTGGAAAGTTCCATCGGCACTTCCATCAACAAAATTTCCGTATCACTTGAGGCTTCTACATTGAAATTTTCAACATCCCACACGCCTAAACCATCGCGCTCGGAAAGTTCAACGCCTGCGACTTTAGCTGAGCCTTTGATGACAAAAATATAGACACCGTTTTTAGTATCGTGTAAGCGATATTCTTTCGCTGTACCTTTGTCGAATTTTGCCAAATTAAACCACGCATTTTGGTGAATCCACCCCCCTTCATCTTCCGCATTTGGCGAAAGAATTTGTTGGAAATCGTTCGGTTTTGCGTCGTCAGTCAGGCTAATTTGTTGATAGCGTGGGGTGACATTGCGTTTATTTGGGAACACCCAAATTTGTAGAAATTTCACCGGTGTATCCGCATTAGGGTTCATTTCACTGTGGGTAATCCCCGTGCCGGCGGACATCACTTGGATATCGCCACGGCGAATCACGCTGCCGTTGCCCATACTGTCACGGTGCGCCAAATCGCCGCTTAACGGAATAGTGATAATTTCCATATTGTCGTGCGGATGAGTACCAAAACCACGCCCGCCTTCCACGAAATCATCATTAATCACCCGTAATGCCCCAAAATGGATACGGTCAGGATCGTAATAGTTTGCAAAGCTAAAAGTATGACGGCTTTTCAACCAACCGTGATCCGCATTACCACGGGAATTGGCAGAATGGAATACAGTTTTCATAAATACTCCTTAATCAATTTAAAGACGGTTTAAACATCATCATGTTTGTTTTATAGGGCATATCATATACTTTTTCTAGAAAAGAAAAATGGCGGTTATATTGAAACATTTTTTACTGAAAGGAAATAATCATAAAGGGAAAAGTGCGGTTGGATTTTTAGACGTTTTATGAAAAAAGGGGTGATGATCGCTCCTTTCTCTCTTATTCCGGTAAAAAATAAAGGGGCTGACGT
>NZ_MLHL01000056.1 GCF_002000545.1 Rodentibacter trehalosifermentans
TGTTATCAGGTTGTACCAAATCCGTAGGATTTTCGGAGGGAGAGGGGAATAGGCGATATCACTGTAAAGCAGCACCTTCCCCTCTATCTGACGGAAATTGCCGAACGCAATTTCCGTCGTCTCTCTCCCGCAAGCGGGCGAGAGGAAAGCATTATTATATTAATTAGAGTAAATTCACCCTGTCTTTTACTGAAATAATGATTTTGTGCGTTTTCTACATCATACCATTTTTATGACCGCACTTTTCTCTAAGGATTCACCGGTTTTACAATCTCACTTGGATAGCAACCTAAGATTTTTAGGTAATGACTATAATCTTTCAATTCTTCCAAAGCTTTTTGTACTTCCGGATGGTGAATATTCGCCTCGATTTCTAAATAAAACATTTCTTCCCAAGGCTTGCCATAAATCGGGCGGGATTCAAGCTTTGTCATATTAATTTGGTATTTTTTGAAGACTAAAAGGGCATCAACTAAAGCCCCCGCTTTTTGTGGCGTTGTCATTAGCAATAAGGTTTTTGTCGGAATCTGTGGTGAGACTTCACGAGGTGTTTTTGCGATAACAATAAAACGGGTAATGTTATTTTCTTGGTTGGCAATGTTATTTTTTAACACCGTTAATCCATAGAGCTTGCCCCCGTCTTCATTTCCAAGTGCTGCAATATTGGGCTTATTTAAACTGGAAACCAACTGCATGGCGTGCGAACTACTTTCGCAATACTCAATATGAACACGATCTAAACTTTGAATAAATTGGCTACATTGCTGAATCACTTGTGGGTGACTATACAAGGTATCAATTTGGCTTAAATCCTTTGTGCCATTGACTAAAACGCAATGTTTAATCGGATAAGCAAGCTCACCAATGAGGGATAAATCCGTATGCTGAAGCAGATCATAAACTTCATTAATCGCACCTGAGGTGGTATTTTCTAGAGGAAGAATACCCACATCGGCTTCACCGTTTTTCACTTTTTCAAAAACTTGATCAAATGATTGACAACCTAATTCGACAAACTGTTTTTGGTAGCGAGCGGCATAATTGCGTGCCGCTAAATTAGAATAAGACCCCCGTTTTCCTAAAAAGGCAATATGCAAATTTTGGGCGCGTTGCTCATTTAATTTATTTTGTAAATAAACTTGCTGCGTTAATACAGAATCTTCAATGATCTTTTGGAAAATAGCCGTAATGTATTGGGGTTCAAGCTGATAGTTTTCATTCTCCGCAAAGCGGACGAGATCTTGTAAAAGCGTTTGCTCACGTTTTTCATCGCGTAAGGATTTTTGTGTAATTTCTTTACTTCTTACGACATCAAAAGCCAAACGATGACGTTCAGAGAGTAACTTTAAAAGGTTCCGATCAATCTGTGTAATGAGTTGTCGAATTTCTGATAATTCTAAAGCCATATTTGTCCTTATTTAAAAATGACTGCATCTTTAGGATCATATTTCGATGCATCAAGTGGGGCTTTTTGTGAATGTTTCCAAATATATTTGGCTAAAACTTCCGCATCAATAAAACCGGTATTTAAGAAAGTCGGATTCGTTGTTACCACCGGATAACCATCGCCTCCTGCGGCGTTATAGCTTGGCATAGAAACACGATAGGTTTTATTAAGATCTAATGGCTTACCTTGAATTTTCACCTCTTCAACTTTTTTGGCTTCTTTATTCACGACCATCGTAATACCGGAATATTGTGCATAAGCACCGGAATCCACTTCTTTTAGTGCCACCACGTTCAAATAATCAATCAACGCTTTGCCGGTTAAATCCACATAGCTCACAATATTACCAAATGGATGAACCTTAAGAATATCACGGTAGGTCACTTTGCCCGGTTGGATAGAATCCCGAATGCCTCCGGAATTCATAATGCCAATATCTGCCCCGGCACGTTCACGTTGCGCCTCAGCAATGAGATGACCGAGATTGGTTTGTTGGAAACGAATAATATTACGATCGCCTTCTAACTTACCTTTTAATTCGCCTAACTCCCGACCTAATAATTCATCGCCTTTATTTTGATAGACTTTTAACAAACCTTCCATTTCCGGATCTTGTGGGATTTCTTCACCGTAAGTGACATATTCGGTTTTGCCGTCTTCTTTTGTCACTTTTTTCTTCAAGTTCACAGGGATTAACTCATAATGGCGTAGTGTTAATTCACCATTTTTAAATTCAAAATCCGCACGTCCCACATATTTTCCCCACTCGTAAGCCTGCATGATCCAAGTGCCGTTTTGGAAATCCGGTTTACAAGGTTGGGTCGGTTTATAATCTTTGATCCACACGCCTTTTTCATCAACACATACCGGATCGTGGCTGTGTCCGCCAACAATCATATCAAATGCCCCTTTATCGAGATTACGGGCAAGAGAAACATCTCCCGGTGCATTGGAGCCATACTGTGCATCATAATAGTAGCCCATATGGGTTAAGGCAATTTTTACATCCGGTTTTTCCTGTTCGTTTAGGGCTTTCAATGTTTCTCTTGCCAATTCTGTTGGATCTTTAAAAAGCACATTGCCCGTATATTCCGGGTTGCCTAATTTGGCTGTATCTTCCGTAGTTAATCCAACGACAGCAATTTTTAAGCCTTGTTTGTCTAAAACAATGTAAGGTTTAACCAGTGGTTGATTGGTTTTTTTATTAAATACGTTGGCAGATAAGAAAGGAAATTTAGCCCAAGACTCTTGCATCGCAAGCATTTGTAAGGGGTTATCAAATTCGTGGTTACCTAATACCGTTGCTTCATAGCCCATTGCATTCATCGCTTGGATATCCGGTTCGGCATTTTGCATATCCGATTCCGGTACTCCGGTATTAAAATCCCCTGCATTTAATAAAATTACCGAGCCGCCTTTCTTCTCCACTTCGGCTTTTACTCGATTAATAATCGTTTTTTGTGCTGGGAAACCATACTCGCCTTTGCTATTTGGCCAGAAGTGTCCGTGGGTATCATTAGTGTGAAGCACAGTGAAGTGATAGGTTTTATCTTGCTCATATGCCATCGCCGTAGAAGTTGCAAGAACTAAAGGCAAAAAAGTAAATAATCTTTTCATAAAAAACTCATCCTAAATTGACCGCTCTTTTCAAAGCAAAACAATAAAAAAGCTATACTTCTTTGCAGAAATATAGCTCTTTCAATAAAAAAACCATTAAATTAATACTTGAGTAGGAACAACATAGCCTTGTGGAACTTGTTCTTTATCTTCAAAAGTCACAAACTCCCAGGCTTCTTGATTTGCAAGTACTGCACGCAATAACTTGTTATTTAATCCATGACCGGATTTATAAGCTTTAAAATCACCAATAATGTTATAACCAGCCATATAAAGATCACCGATGGCATCTAACATTTTATGACGAACCAATTCATCTTTAAAGCGTAAACCTTCTTCGTTCAAAATGCGGTAGTCATCTAACACAATAGCATTATCCAAACTACCACCTAATGCTAAACCTTGTGATTGAAGATATTCAATATCTTTCATAAAACCAAAAGTTCTTGCTCGACTAATTTGGTGAACAAAGGCTTGGGTAGAAAAATCCATCATATAGTTACGCACGTTTTTACCAATCGCAGGATGTTCAAAATCAATGGTAAAATCTAATCGGAAACCGTTATAAGGTTTAAATTCCGCCCACTTATCACCCTCCTCTACCCGTACTTTTTGCTTGATACGAATAAATTTTTTCGGTGCGTTTTGTTCTTCAATACCGGCATCTAAGAGCAAGTAAATGAATGGGCTGGCACTACCGTCCATGATCGGAATTTCAGGTGCATCCACTTCAATAATAATATTATCAATACCAAGCCCTGCTAATGCAGCATTTAAATGCTCAACAGTGGAAACCCGTACGCCTTGTTCATTAATAAGGGCGGTACAAAGCATCGTGTCACGCACTGATTCCGCATTTGCCGGAAAAGTGACCGGCGGATTTAAGTCCGTACGGCAATAGATCACACCAGTATTCGGCATCGCAGGACGTAAAGTTAAAGTTACTTTTTTACCACTATGCAAGCCTACGCCTGTCACCTTAATGCTTTGTTTTAATGTTCTTTGTTTAACCATAATTTTTACCTTATTGTTTTACAACAAGATCTCATTTGCTATTTATCGTTTTGATCCATCATTTTTGGATCAAATTTTTGAAAAGAAGATAAACGTTCAGTAATCGGTCTTTCCAATTCGCTACGATATTCTTTTGGCTGTTGAACCGGCTCTTGGGAATAAGGACGAATCGGATCAGCCCGATCAGACGGATTGAATCGAGTAATTGTTTGCTCCTGTGTTCTTAATGAAATAGGCTGAGGACTCTCATCCGGATGATGTAAAGGTGTTTTTTTAACCTGAATTGTCTCATTTGGTGCAATTTCCCCTAACCCTGTCGCTACAATAGTCACGCGAATTTCATCGCTCATTTCCGGCACCAATGTTGTACCAACAACGATAGTTGCATCTTCTGATGCAAAACTATGAATCGTATCGCCCACAACATTAAATTCATCAAAGGCAATATCAAAGCCCCCGGTAATGTTGATGAGGATACCTTTAGCATTTGTTAAATCAACTTTTTCCAATAAATCGTTACGAACAGCAATTCTCGCCGCTTCTTCTGCTCTTCCCTCACCCGGCGCACCTTTTGCCGAACCGAAACCTATCATTGCTTGGCCCATTTCAGACATCACGGTTCGCACATCGGCAAAGTCGACGTTAATCATTCCCGGAGAGGTAATCATATCGGAAATACCCATCACAGAGTTGCGTAATACATCATTTGCGGCAGCAAAGGCATCAATTAATGTTGCATTTTTAGGGAGAACTTTTTGAATTTGTTGGTTTGGAATAATGATCATTGAGTCAACGTATTGTGCGAGATCTTTAATCCCCAACTCGGCGAACTGCATACGTTTTTTGCCTTCAAAGACAAAAGGTTTAGTCACTACAGCAACAGTCAAGATACCTAATTCTTTTGCAATTTTCGCTACAACCGGTGCGGCCCCAGTACCAGTACCGCCACCCATACCGGCAGCGATGAAAACCATATCTGCCCCTTCAAGCATTTTACGGATTTCTTCTTGATCATCTTCAGCCGCTTTACGCCCTACATTCGGATTGGCACCTGCTCCAAGACCTTTTGTGGTAGCACCGCCAATCTGTACGGTTTGCTGAACTTGGCTTTTACGCAATGCTTGTGCATCAGTATTTACGGCATAGAAAATAATTTTCCCATGCTCTTCACTGTCAAACGAATTTTCCCCAAGAAAAGTCCCACCGATGTCTTGCTTAATCATATTAGCAACCATATGGTTAACAGCGTTACCACCGCCACCACCAACACCGACGACTTTAATCAGTGCGCCTGATTGTTCTTCAAAATCACCGTAATCTGGGTATAACATTTGTGTTCTCCGTTCCGCTAATACTCTGCTAGCGCATTAATAAAAGTTAAATTTTCCGTATTGTAGATGAAAAATCAAAATAATCAAAATTCTGACCGCACTTTATTTGCAATTTTTTTAATCCAAGACCAGGTTGCACCTAGAAAATTGCCTTCAGAATGATCACTGCCGATAAGTTCATCATCGCTGTTGCTATGGCTGTATTGTAATAGCCCCACGACAGTTGAATATTGCGGACGATTAACATAATCGGTTAATCCCGTAATATTTAACGGACTACCAATTCTCACCTGACAACCAAAAACATCCATCGCACATTCTTTTAGATCTTCAATTTGTGCACCGCCACCGGTGATCACCACACCGGCAATTAATTCAAACTTAATATGTTTTCGCTCTAAATCTGATTTTAATTTATCTAATTCGTCTTTCACAACGCCAAGAAGTTCCGTATAACGTGCTGAAGTGATTAAAGATAAATCATTTTTTGTTAAAGAGCGGGGAGCTCGGCCTCCAATACCTGCCACTTCAATTTTTTTATCACCATGTAAACGTACCGGATATCTTGCACTGGCGTAGTTCACTTTTATCCGCTCGGCTTCCGCACGGGAAATCGTACAAGCATGGGCAATATCATTGGTCACAAGGTTTCCGGCATAAGGAATGACTTTACTAAAACGTAACGCCCCGTTAGTAAACACCATAACATTCATAGTGCCGGCACCAAAATCAACCAAGCAGACACCAAGATCTTTTTCATCTTCCGTTAGAACCGAATGAGTCGCCGCAAAACCGGAAAACACCACTTTATCCACTTGCAAGCCACAACGTTCAACTGCTTTTTTCAAATTATTTTGCCAATCTTGATGACAAGCAATTAAATGAACCTGAGCATTTAAACGAACGCCTTGTAAACCAAGAGGATTTTTTATATTTAATTGGCGATCGACAGCATATTCCTGTGGAATCACGTGTAATAAAGAAACGCCTTCAGGTAATTTAATTGTACTTGCATTGTATAAGGCGGAATCAATTTCATCTTGAGTTACTTCGCTTTCGCCAATCGGCACAAATCCGTTTTCATTTAAACTTTGGATATGTTCACCGGTAATCGCTAAAGTCACGCTCATAATTTGACAATCAGCCATTGATTCTGCCGCCTCAATGGCTCGATGAATTGAATTTACTACGGCATCTAAATCCGTAATGCTACCACGATCAATTCCTTTTGAAGGGCAACTTCCCACACCAAGCACATTGACCACGCCATCGGGTAGCACTTCCCCCACAACAGCAACCACTTTTGATGTGCCGACTTCAAGCCCAACAATTGCCTTTGTTTCTACTATTTTTGCCATTTCTTTATTACACCCACTGAATTTTATTTATCGACCATTCCGACTGCCGCTCCCGAAGTATAGCGTAAATCCACATAATCAATTCGCTTATTTTCCGGGACTTCAATTTGCGGATAAATTGTCACAAAGCGCTCCAATTTATTTTTCCATGTACCCCGTCCAAGCTTCAGCACAATATCATTATCAAGAGTCACTTGCCAAGCACCTCGGTCATCAATTGTCACACCTTTTACATTTAAATTTTTGGCTTTAAAATCCGCATAGATTTGGTTCCAAGCCTCAAGCACCTTTAAACTTTGGTAATCGGGACCGCCTAAATAGGGCAATGTTTTATTTTTTAGGCGTTCCATAGGTAATTGGAAAACCGTTCCCTCTTTCGTCAAGAATTCTGTTTTATTCCAAACCGCTACCGGAATATATTCCGTCAACCAAATACTTAAACGGTTTGGCCAAATTTTACGAACCACGGCTCCTTTTACCCAAGGTAGTGTTTCCAACTGTTCTTGGATTAATTTAACATCTTGTCCCCAAAAACCTTTCAAGGTTCCCATTTTAAGTAGCACATCTTGTACATCGGCATAATCGGTGAATTCGTTTTTTCCCACTAAGGCGTAGGCTGTAATTGGCTTAGAATCAAATTGATCCAACCAACTTTGCCAATTTGAATAAACAAAATACCCGGTTCCGACACACAATAATACAATCAACAAACGAAGTTGTATGAGATATTTAAAAGTTGATTCACCATATCGAACATTTGATGTACTTTTGCGTTTCAGTACATTCATTATGCACTCAGCTCCAAAATTTTTACTACGAGTTGCTCAAAAGAAATTCCCACCGTCGCTGCTGATTTTGGAAATAAGCTATGGCTGGTCATGCCCGGATTGGTATTAACTTCGACCAAACGAAAATCTCCTTTAGCATCACACATCACATCAATACGGCTCCAACCACGACAACCTACCGCCTCATAAGCACGTTTTACCAATAAAGCCAGCTCCTGTTCACGTTCTGGTGTCAGCCCCGCAGGACAGAAATACTGCGTGCTATCAGAAACGTATTTTGCTTCATAATCGTAAAACTCCCCTTCCGGTACAATACGCACTGCCGGTAACACTTGATTATCCAATACTGGCACGGTCAATTCATCACCGGCAAGCCATTCTTCAATCAAAATCGTATTATCAAATTTAAGCGCAAATTCAACCGCACTTTTCAGTTCTTCCACGGCATTGACTTTGGTAAGACCTACACTTGAACCTTCCAAAGAGGGTTTAACCATTAACGGCAAACCCAATTTTGCCACAATTGCTTGTGAATCTAATTGAGCGAAGGTTTCACGAGTCACCACCTCCATCTCAGCCACCGGCAAACCAAAAGCTTTCCACAACATTTTTGTACGCATTTTATCCATGGTTAACGCAGATGCCATCACACCGCAACCGGTGTAAGGTAAACCGATTTGTTCCAATAATCCCTGCATTGTGCCGTCTTCACCGCCCCGACCATGCAAAATATTAAATACTCGGTCAAAACCGTCTTCTTTGAGATTTGCCACGTGATATTCTTTCGGATCAATAGGGTGGGCATTATAACCTTGTGCAATAAGTGCCTCTAACACCGCTTTCCCTGAATTTAACGAAACCTCACGCTCCGCAGAAGTTCCCCCCAATAACACGGCAATTTTTTCTTGTTTTAAATTCATTTTTTTATCCTTTATCACTCTCTTTATGACGTTTGATTTTATACTATTAGTGGCAATTTTTGTCTTAGATTAATTTTTCCAGGACTCCGCTAAAGTTCTAGAAATTTTACTCACACTGCCCGCCCCTTGTGCCAATACCAAATCACCGTCTTGAATAATTTGATCAAGCACATCACCTAATTGTGTAGTATCAGACACTAAAATCGGATCCACTTTTCCCAAATTGCGGATTGAACGACAAAGGGCTTTACTATCCGCTCCAACAATCGGTGCTTCACCGGCAGCATAAACATCCAACATAATCAGTGCATCCACTTGTGAAAGCACCTGAACAAAATCATCAAATAAATCGCGCGTGCGGGAATAGCGGTGCGGTTGGAAAATCATAATCACACGTTTGCCTTCCCAACCTTCACGGGCGGCTTTAATGGTTACGCCCACTTCTGTCGGATGATGACCATAATCATCTACCAAACGCACTTTTCCGTTCGGACGAATAAACTCGCCCAGTTGATCAAAACGGCGCCCCGCTCCTTGGAAATCCGCAAGTGCAGCTAAAATTGCTTCATTTTCAATGCCTTCTTCTTTTGCTACCGCCAATGCCGCTGTTGCATTTAAGGCATTATGTTTACCCGGTACATTTAACAACACATTAATTCGTTCACCATTCGGGCAAATCACCGTGTAATGCCCTTGGAAACCTGTCTGTTCGTAATCTTCTATACAATAGTCTGCCTGCTCACTAAAACCATAGGTGATCACTTGTCGCCCGACTTGCGGGGCAAGTTCCATCAACACGGGATCATCGGCGCACATCACCGCTAAACCGTAAAAAGGTAAATTATGGAGAAACTTCACATAAGTGGCTTTCATTTTTTCAAAGTCGCCTTCATAAGTATCCATATGATCCGGCTCCATATTCGTCACAACGGATACCATAGGCTGCAAATGTAAGAAAGAAGCATCACTTTCATCCGCTTCCGCAATCAAATAACGGCTTGCACCGAGATGAGCATTTTTTCCCGCTGATTTCACTAATCCGCCATTAACGAATGTCGGATCTAATTTTGCTTGGGTATAAATCATGGAAATCATCGCCGTGGTTGTTGTTTTCCCATGAGTCCCGGCAATCGCAATGCCATGACGAAAACGCATAATTTCCGCCAACATCTGTGCGCGCTGAATCACCGGGATACGGTTCTGTTTTGCAGCAACAAGCTCAGGGTTATCATCGCGAATAGCACTGGATACCACCACCACGCTCGCTCCTTCAATATTTTCAGCACAATGTCCGATAAAAACCTTCGCTCCTGCCTGTGCGAGGTGCTGTGTCACCGCACCGTCCGCAATATCCGAACCGGAAATCCGATAACCTTCGTTTAGCAAAATTTCGGCAATGCCGCTCATACCTGCACCGCCAATACCGATAAAATGAATTTGCTGAACCCGGCGCATCTCCGGAATGATTTTTCTAATTTCCTCGTGAGAATGTTTCATCTTGTTTTCTTTTTCCTTTAACTCTTTAGAAAATTTCCGACCATTCTAAAAGTGCGGTCAAAAATTCCAAAATTTTTTACATGAGTTTTTTTACATTATTTTGCATTTTCAATAATCACATCCGCAACACGTTGTGCAGCAAATGGGGTAGCCATCGCTTTGGCTTTTATTGCCATTGCTAAAAGATCATCCCGAGTAAAATGTTGTAAATAATCAATTAAAATACCCGGTGTCAGATCAGCCTGTTCTACAATTTTAGCCGCCCCAACATCTGCGAGGTATTTCGCATTAAGATATTGTTGCTTGTCTTTATGTTGAAAAGGAACGAAAATTGCCGCCGCCCCTATCGCCGCCAATTCACATACCGTTAAGGCACCAGAACGACAAATCACTACATCTGCCCAAGCATAGGCTTCCGCCATATCGTCAATAAATTCGGTAATGTTTACTTGAGCGGCATTTTCGCCATAAAGAGCAATCACATTTTCGACATTCCCTTTCCCCACTTGATGGCGAACCTTTAATTTATTCGAAAGTTGTGCCACTACTTTAGGTAGTGTTTCGTTTAACACCTTCGCCCCTTGGCTGCCTCCCACCACCAGTACTCTCAATTTTTCATCACGTCCGGCAAAACGCACTTGCGGTGTCGGCATAGAAAATAAATCCTGACGAACGGGATTCCCTACCACTTCGGCATCTAAAAAGGCTTTTGGGAAACCTTGCAATACACGGGTCGCAATCTTCGCCAACCATTTATTGGTTAAACCGGCAATGGCATTTTGTTCATGTAAAATAATAGGCACGCCACAAAGTTTTGCCGCCACACCACCCGGACCGGAAACATAACCGCCCATGCCGAGCACCGCCTCCGGCTTTTCTTCTTGAATAATTTTTTTTGCCTGAAGAACTGCCCGTAAAATCGCATAAGGTGCGGTAAGGAGTGCTTTAATGCCCTTACCTCGAAGACCTGAAATTTGAATAAAACGAATAGGGATACCATATTGAGGAACAAGTTGGGCTTCCATCCTATCTTTGGTGCCTAACCAACATATCTCCCATCCCTGTTTTTGTAATTTTTGTGCCACCGCAATGGCAGGGAAAATATGACCGCCTGTCCCTCCGGCCATTACTAATAATTTTTTCTGTTTATTCATTGTTATTCCTAATCATCACGCAAACGTGCCTGCCCACCCCGTTGTAAACGATTTTCGTGGTCAATGCGAAGCAAAATACCAATGGTTGCCGACATAATAATAATACTTGAGCCCCCATAACTCACTAAGGGAAACGTCAATCCTTTGGTCGGTAACATTCCTAATGCCATACCTAAATTGACAAAACCTTGGAAGAAAATCCAAAATCCGATACCAAAGGCAAAAAATCCTCGGAAACGTTGTTCTAATTGTAAAGACTCACGTCCGATTTTGAGTGTTCGGAAAACTAATAGTCCGAGTAAAAACACGACGACGAAAATTCCGATAAAACCGAACTCTTCACCAATAATCGCCATAATAAAATCCGTATGCGCTTCCGGTAAGTAATCTAATTTTTGAATGGAATTGCCTAAACCTTCACCGGTAATTTCGCCCCGACCAAATGCCATCAGGGAGTTGGTAAGCTGAAATCCCGTACCATAAGGATCTTTGAAGGGTTCTAAGAAACCGGTAAAACGTTTTAAACGATAGGAGGCTGAAATAACTAACCAAAAAAGCAATAATGCCCCAGTTCCTATCAACGCAACAAATTGCCAAAAATTTGCGCCAACGATAAAGAGCATACCAAAAGTGATAATAAACAACACAACGGTACTACCCAGATCCGGCTGATACAATAAAAATGCCCCCATCACCCCCATCACAATGAAAGGTTTAAAAGCACTCAGTTTATTTGACCGCACTTCATCATAACGGCGGGTGAAATAGCTGGCTAAAAAGCAAGTCAGTGCCAATTTTGCAAATTCTGCCGGTTGGAAATTCATTACCCCAAGGGAAATCCAACGTTTTGCCCCGTTTACCGAAGAACCGACAATTAATACGGCAATTAATAACGCAATGGCGAGAAAGAAAAGTTTGGCATGCCATTTTTCCCATTTTGCCGTGGAAATTTGCATAGTGAAATAGCACGTCAGAAGAGAAAGAAAAACGTAAAGTGCATCACGTTTTGCAAAATAAAACGCATCATTAAATAATCTTGAACTGTAAGGAATAGAAGCCGATGTCACAGCAATCAAACCGATGATTAATAAAGTAACAAAGAGCAAGAATAACGCACGATCATAGAGTAATCCTTGAGGCGTAATTCTTATCCAATTTTCAAGATTCTGTTTAATTTTCCGAAAAAATTCCATGGTTTTATTGATTAACTTAATTTTGCTAAACGGGTAAATTCTTCACCGCGTTTTTCAAAGGAAGCGAACTGATCAAGGCTTGCACAAGCAGGAGACAATAATACAATATCGCCATCTTTTAAGGTCGGACGTAAACATTCTACCGCTTGTTCCATGGTGTCAAATAAACGGCTTTGTGATGAAAGTTTTGCCAATAATGCACCGTCCCGACCAAAACAATAGCAAATAATATTCGGTTGATTTATCAAGGTTGCCAATTCCGAAAAATCAGCCCCTTTACCATCTCCACCCAGTAACAGATGCAATTTACCCTCCACAAATAAACCGGTCAGTGCGGCAACGGTACTGCCAACGTTCGTTGCTTTAGAATCATTGATCCAACGCACTCCATTTGCTTGATGGACAAGTTGAAAACGGTGATCCAAACCTTTAAATTGACGAAGTGCGGTGCGAATTGCCGCTAAATTTATGCCTACCGATTGTGCCAATGCCACCGCAGCAAGAATATTCATATAATTATGCCGCCCCACAAGCCCCGCTTCTTCACAAGGTAAAATAACCTCATCTTTCGCCATTAAATATTGTTTACCATTTTCGGTTTTCAGCCAATAATCCGCATTATGCTCGGCGAAAGACAAAATCTGTTTTGCTCGATTCTTCCCCTCCCCAAAAGTCAGTGGATCTTCATTATTCACCACAGCAACAGCAGCATTTCGATAAATACGCAATTTGGCTTGACGATATTCTTCTAAATTTTCATAACGATCCATATGATCTTCCGTCACATTCAGCACCGTTGCGGCGGCGGCTTTTAAACTCTGCGTAGTTTCCAACTGGAAACTGGATAATTCCAACACATAGAGATCATAGCCACCTTCCAATAACGACAGAGCAGGAATGCCGATATTTCCGCCCATTGCCACTTTTATCCCCGCTGCTTTTGCCATTTCGTACACCAGTGTCGTCACCGTGCTTTTACCGTTTGAACCGGTAATCGCCACAATCGGTTTCGTAGCAGCACGGCAGAATAATTCAATATCCCCCATCACTTCCACGCCTTTGGAAAGTGCGGTCTGAATTTCCGCTGTTTTTATCGAAAGCCCCGGACTGATGATAATAATATCGCTTTCATTTAACCACTGTTGATTTAAACTGCCTGTATGGAGAGAGATATTTTTAGGGAGTTTATCCACACCTGCTGGTTTTTCTCGGGTATCAATTACGCGAATATTCGCCTGTTGGGATTGAAGATAATCAATACAGGATAATCCTGTTTTCCCCAACCCGATAATCGTCACGATTTTATTTTGATATGAAATTGCCATTTTATTTTTCGTTCGTTTTTATTATTTGAAAATTCATAAAAAACAGACCGCTCTTTCAGCATCTGAAAGAGCGAATCCTAATTTTTTAGCGTAATTTTAACGTTACTAATCCCATTAACACCAGCATCAAGGAAATAATCCAAAATCTTATAATTACTCTCGGTTCCGGCCAACCTTTCAATTCAAAGTGGTGGTGAATGGGTGCCATTCGGAAAATTCGTTGCTTACGCAATTTGTAAGAGCCCACTTGTAAAATCACTGAAAGGGCCTCAACCACAAAAACCCCACCCATAATCACTAATAAAAACTCTTGACGAACCAAAATGGCGACAACACCTAAAGCCCCACCTAGCGCCAATGAGCCCACATCCCCCATAAACACTTGTGCAGGATAAGTATTAAACCAGAGAAAACCTAATCCTGCGCCCACAATAGCCGTACAAAATACCACCACTTCGGAGCTATACTTAATATAAGGAATATGCAAATACTCGGCAAAATTCACATTTCCAGTCGCCCATGCAATTAAGGCAAAAGCACCGGCGACCAAGGCGGTCGGCATAATCGCCAAGCCATCCAATCCATCTGTTAAATTGACGGCATTCCCTGTCCCCACAATCACAAAATAGGATAACACGATATAAAAAAGCCCTAATTGAGGCATAATATCTTTAAAGAACGGTACAACCAAACGGGTGGCATCCGTGCCTTGCCCCAACCAGTAAAGCCAAATAATCGCCACCAACGCTACAACGGACATCCAAAAATATTTCCAACGGGCAATTAAACCATCGGTATTTTTTCGGGTAATTTTACGATAATCATCCACAAAACCAATTGCACCATAGCCAAACAAAACAAATAAGCAAACCCAAATATAAGGATTGGCTAAATTCGCCCAAAGCAACGTGCTAACGCCGATGGAGAAAAGAATCATCACTCCGCCCATCGTTGGTGTGCCTTTTTTGGCAAAATGGCTTTCAGGTCCGTCATTACGCACCTCTTGGCCGAATTTTAAAATCTGTAAGCGTTTAATCACCTTAGGTCCAATCCAAAGGGAAATAAAAAGTGCGGTCAATAACGCAAGAATTGCACGCACCGTAATGTATGAAATCGCATTAAACGCCGTTTCATAACGAACAAGAAATTCAGCAAGCCAAACTAACATTTAATTTTATCCTTTAATGAATAAATCACATCTTCCATTTTCATTGAACGGGAACCCTTCCCTAGCACCACGACAGATTGATTATTTTCTATTTTTTCTTCAATAATCGGAATAAGAAAATCCACTATCTCTTCTTTGTTGGTGAAATGTTTTCCTAAAACCGCTTCAGAAATGACCGCACTTTCACTACCAAAAGAACAAACCAAATCCAACTTTGCCGTTTTAGCGTATTGCCCTACTTCACGGTGAATTTCAAGGGAATTTTCCCCTAATTCTTTCATATCTCCCACACACAAAATGCGAAAAGCAGAATAATTTTTAAGCACATCAATTGCCGCACATAAAGAATCCTGATTGGCATTATAGGTATCATCCAATAGAAGCAACTTGTCATTCACCCGAATCGGAAACAAACGCCCTTTTACCTGAGAACGTTGCTCTAATCCCTTTTTCACGTCCGCCAAACTCGCCCCCACATTCATTGCAAGTGCCGTTGCGGCTAAGGCATTTTTTACATTATGTTCACCTAAATAGGGTAAATGAATATCTATTTTTCCCTGTGGCGAAACCAAAGTAAAAGTGGAACCTTGTTTATGATATTGGATATTTTCAGCGTAAAAATCCTTTCCGTTAAAATATTGAATCGAATGTTTGCCAATTTCTTTTTGCCAAATATCAAGATGATTATGTTCCGCATTGATAATTGCGATGCCATCGGTCGTTAAACCTCGATAAATTTCGCCTTTTGCTTGAACAACACCTGCTAAAGAACCAAAACCTTCCAAATGAGCCGGGGCGATATTATTGATTAACGCCACATCAGGCTGAGCAAGCATCGTGGTATAAGCAATTTCACCTTGATGATTCGCACCAAGCTCAATCACAGCAAAACGGTGTTTTTCCTCTAAACGCAATAAAGTTAGCGGCACACCGACATCATTGTTAAAATTCCCGTGCGTAAAAAGCACTGCCTCGGGGTTCCCTGCGGTATGTTGCAAAATGCCCGCTGTCATTTCTTTTACCGTAGTTTTACCGGAAGAGCCTGTCATCGCTACGGTATGGGGATTAATTTTTTCACGCAACCACCGCCCCAACTGCCCCAATGCCAAACGGGTATCTTTAACCACAAGTTGAGGAAGAGAAATATCTACATTCGCTTGTTGAACAACCAAAGCAACAGCACCTTGCGCCACTGCTTGGTGAAGATATTGATGGGCATCGAATTTCTCACCTTTTAAGGCAAAAAAAACGTGATTGGGAACGAATAAACGGGTATCTGTATTAATATTTTCAACAATCACAGCCCCATCACCGATTAATTCGGCATTTAGCAGCTGAGCCAGTTGTTGCGTGGTTAAATTAATCATAGCTAAATCAAATAAATTTATCGGCTTAAATAAGCGATTGCCGTTTCTTGATCTGAAAAATGCAAAGTTTCGTGACCAACAATATGATAATCTTCATGCCCTTTCCCTGCAATGAGGATAAGATCATCTTCACCAGCCCCTTCAATGGCAAATTCAATGGCTTGTTCACGATCAGAAATAAGACCCACATTGTCCATACGACTAAAGCCCGCCACAATATCCGCCTCAATTTTATCGGGATCCTCCGTACGTGGATTATCGGTAGTAACAATAACCCTATCCGCAAATTGCTCTGCGACTTTTGCCATTAACGGACGTTTGCCCACATCACGATCACCACCACAACCAAAAACACACCAAACTCTGCCGGTACAATGTTGGCGGGCTGCAATGAGAGCTTTTTCCAAAGCATCCGGTGTATGTGCATAATCAACAATAACAGCCGGTTTTCCGTTTACTTTAATCATTTCCATTCTTCCACAAACTCCTTTTAATTTGGAAACATGGGTTGTTAAATCATCTAATGAATAACCTAACGCTAATAATGTTGCCATTACCAATAGTAAATTACTCACATTAAACGCCCCTATTAATGGGCTATGCAGCGCACCGTTTCCCCAAGTGGAGGCAAAATCAATGATTGCACCTTCTTGGGTAAACCGTACCGATGTAGCTTTTAGCCATTTTTCTCTGCTTGGATGAAAATTTACATCAGTACTCACCGCAATACTATTTGGTAACTCATTTAACCACAAAGCCCCCACCGGATCATCTGCATTAATAATTTTCAGATCAGGTTTTAACTCAAAGAACAAGCGTTCTTTAGCTTGAGCATAGTTTTCCATCGTGCCGTGATAATCTAAATGATCACGACTTAAATTAGTAAAAATTGCAGCTTTAAAATCTAATGCGTCCACACGGTGTTGAACCAAACCGTGAGAAGAGACTTCAATTGCGGCAAAATCCGCCCCATTATCAACAAACGAAGCAAGTGAAGATTGAATTTCAATAGGCGAACCTGTGGTATTTTTAGCCTCAACAAGTTGCCCCAACAAACCGTTTCCAATTGTTCCCATCACCGCAGGTTTATTCCCTAACTGTTGAACCCACTGCGCTAACAGTTGGGAAATGGTAGTTTTTCCATTGGTACCGGTTACACCAACAAGCGTTAATTTTTTAGAAGGTGAATCATAAAATTTATCGGCAATTTCGGACAGGTTTGCCGACAGTCCATAGTAATAAACCACCGGTGTTTGATGTTGGTAGGTGAGAGATAAATGCTTGCCTTCATCTTCTGTTTCTGCAACAACCGCACTCGCGCCGGCTAAAATGGCTTGTTCAATAAAACGGGTCGCATCAATTTGATGTCCTTTTATTGCCACAAACAAATCGCCGTTTTTTACCTTTCGACTGTCTAAAACCAACGCATTAATCTCAACTTCAGTTGAGTGTGGCGGTAAATCAAAAAGTGCGGTTAATTTTTTCATTGTTTTTCCTTAATTCACTCGCTCTGTCTGACCTTGTTCAACTTGACGAGGGGTCAGACGAACGGTACGTTTTGCCGTTTTATCGCTCGGCTGTGCATCCGGTGCAATCCCATTTGCACGCAACGCATAACCCATAATACTTGAGAATACCGGCGCAGATACAGCGCCCCCATAATATTGTCCCGCTTTTGGATCGTTAATTAAAATGACTAAGGCATAACGCGGATCACTAATTGGAGCAACACCGGCAGTAAATGCAACATATTTATTTACATAGCGACCATTTTCAATTTTGCGTGCTGTACCGGTTTTTACACCAACACGATAACCTTCCACCATGGCACGCTTATTTTTAATCGCCACTTTTTCGAGCATATTCACAATTTCTTTTGTAGTTTTCTCAGAGAAAACACGTTGACCAATTACAGGAGGATCCACTTTCGTAATAGAAAGCGGACGATAAATACCGAAACTTCCTAAAGTCGCATAGGCACGTGCCATTTGTAGAGGGGTTGCGGTAATACCATAACCATAAGCTACAGTCGCACGATCAATATCCGCCCAACGTTTACGATTGGCATTGAGCACACCGGCTTGTTCTCCGACTAATCCCAAATCCGTGGCTTTTCCTAAGCCTGCGGCCTGGTAGGTATCCATTAATGCACTTGGCGGCATACGCAATGCAAGACGGCTTACCCCACGGTTACTGGAATTAATTAAAATTTCGTCTAAAGTTTGCTGAGGACGAGGGGCAACATCCACAATTTCTTTACCGCTAACAGTAAAAGAACCCGTGTTAATTACTTCATTACGTTGTGCAACACCACGCTGAAGTGCGGTCAAAACGACAAAAGGTTTTACTGTCGAACCCGGTTCAAACACATCGGTAATCGCACGGTTACGCATTAACTCTGCTTTCACCCCCACACGATTATTCGGGTTATAAGAAGGGGCATTTGCCATCGCCAGCACTTCACCGGTACGAACATCCACAAGTACCGCAGTACCGGATTCCGCTTTATTCTCTGCCACCGCTTTTTTGATTTCACGATAGACCATTGACTGTAATTTTTCGTCAATACTCAATGTCACATCTTGCGCATCGTATTTTTTCTGATCTGCAATATGTTCAACTACGTTACCCCGTTTATCTTTACGAACCAAACGGGCGCCGTCTTTTCCCACCAGCATTGAATTAAAACTTTTTTCAATGCCTTCAATACCATTACCATCAATATCCGTATAACCAATGAGATGGGCAGTTTCTTCTACTCGAGGATAAAAACGTCTTGGTTCATTTTCTAAGCTAATACCTTTAATTTTAAGCTCTCGAACATATTGTGCTTTGCCGGCTTCCACTTGACGGGCTAAATATAAAAAACCGGATTTTGGATTTTTCTCAATTTTTTTGACAAGATCGTTATAGCTGATGTCCAGCACCTCTGCGAGGGCTTTAATACGTTCTTTATCGTTCAGCGAGCCTTCTTTAAGAATATGTTTTGGATCGGCCACCACCGCACTCATAGGTACGCTAACCGATAATAATTGACCATTACGATCTAAAATTGAACCACGAACAGAAAGAATTTCATCTTTACGCAAAGAACGTTTGTCCGCTTCGCCTGAAAGGATATCGGCATTAATAGATTGAACATACCCTGCACGGGCAACCAATGCCGCCAAACCTAAGAAAATAGCACTTGTCGCAATAATATAACGCCCACGCAAAAAACACTTTTCAAATACCATTTTAGGCTTATTAGCTTTGACTGCCGCCGTAGAAGTGGTCAATTTTCTGATCGTCTTTTTAGACTTATTTGATTTTTTTGGCGAATTAAACCGAACCATTTGCGCTTATCCTATTCCAACTAATCCCTTCTCTTACTCCAAAATAACAACCTCTTGGTTACTATCCACTCTTTTCATTTTTAATGTGCTGATAGCAATAGATTCAACTCTTGTGCTGTCACCTTCCGTTGCCTCTTGCAACTGTAGATTCCGATATTCATCTTCTAGTGCTTGACGTTGCAGAATTAATTGACCATTCTCAGAAATTAATCCCCGGGTCTGATGGGTGACCCAAATTGTCGCCATCGCAGAAATTAAAATCAGTGATAATAATAAGATCACTAATTTAGTTGACGAAAATAAATCTTCCATCAAAATATTTTGCAAAGGGTAACGCTCGCTATTTTCTAACATTCCCCCTCCTAATTTATTTTTTCCGCTATGCGTAATACCGCACTTCTTGAACGTGGATTCGCTTGAATTTCGGCTTCTGATGGCTGAATCGCTTTGCCTATTATCTTCAATCTTTGATTTCGTTGAATTTGGTCTTCCCGTAGCGGCAAACCTTTAGGAATTGCCTCCCCTTTACTTTGCTTTTTCATAAAATGTTTAACCATTCGATCTTCTAAAGAATGGAAACTAATAATGGACAACCGTCCTTGTGGCGCTAACATATCCAAGGCGGAATTTAACACGCTCTCTAATTCATCTAATTCGGAATTAATAAAAATTCGAATAGCTTGAAAACTGCGGGTGGCTGGGTGTTTGTGTTTATCTTTGAAAGGTACTGATTGTGCAATCAACTCCGCCAGTTGTGTCGTACGTGATAAAAATTCTTCGCCATTTTTGACCGCACTTTTATTGTATTCCACAATGGCTGTTGCAATACGTTTGGCAAAACGCTCTTCACCAAAGGTTTTTAACACCCAAGTCAAATCTTCTACCGAAACCTGTTTTAACCATTCGGCTGCAGATAAACCTTGGGTAGGATCCATTCGCATATCAAGCGGACCATCTTTCATAAAACTAAAGCCACGCTCCGCTTCATCAAGTTGAGGAGAAGACACCCCAAGGTCCAGCAAAATACCATCCACTTTGCCCACTAAATCTAATTTCTCACAAATTTCAGAAAGATGTGAAAAACTACTGTGTTCAATATGAAAGCGAGGGTCTTGGATTTTTTGTGCTTCAGCAATCGCACGGGGATCACGGTCAATTCCAATAAGACGACCCTGTTGAGAAAGTTTTGAAAGGATTAAACGGGAATGTCCGCCACGACCAAATGTACCATCAATATAAATTCCATTTTCTTTCAACGCCAAACCGTCCACCGCTTCATTGAGTAAAACCGTGGTATGTTCAGGTGAAGAAAAGGAATGTTGCATTGTCATCGCATTAGCTAATAAAAAATAAATTGGAAAAAGATAATTCGGTGCAAAGCACCGATTATCCTGCTAGTGCTGCTGTTCTTTTCTCATTTAGAGTGACAGCATATTTAAATTCGAATCCATTGCAAATTCGGCAGTTGCCGCTACTGCAATATCTTCTTCAATTTGAGCGTTCCATTCTGTATCGCTCCAAATTTCAAATTTGTTTAATTGACCGACCAACATTAAGCCTTTTTCCAATTTTGCGTGTTGTCGCAATGGTCCACTCAGTAAAATACGCCCTTGTGCATCCATTTCACATTCAGTGGCATAACCAAGCATCACACGTTGTAGACGACGTTGATCCGGATCAAAGTTAGAGAGTGAGAGGAGTTTTTGCTCAATTTTTTCCCATTCATCTAAAGGATAAAGCAACAAACAAGGCTGGCGAATATCAACGGTACAAACCATCTGACCTTGATTTTTTTCAATAATTTCGGCACGGTAACGAGTTGGGATAGCCACCCGCCCCTTGGAATCTAAATTTACCGCTGCCGCACCACGAAACATTTTTAAGCCTTTAGGAGTTTAAATTTTGGAAAAATCACCACAAAAAACCACTTTTCACCACTTCTTCGTAAGTTTATCGGTTGTAAGATAAAGTTGCAAGTTATTCCAATGTAAAATTTAGTAAATTTTACCCAATAAAAAACCGCTTAAACTTTTACTTAAGCGGTTTTCCTCACTTTAAAATCATTTATAGATTTGTAGTATTTACATAGGCTTCTTCATCACGTTCACCTAATGGTTTTAACAGGGTGAAGAATAACAGGATACATAGCACCGTAGTTGCTAAACCAAGATAGACAGATAATTGATAATCAAGGTTGAAACCAATTTTGTTGTAATACAAATAGGTCGCACATACGGTGGTTATAAACCACGCCGGGATAGAAGCCACCCAGTGGAATTTGTGGTAACGATATAAATACGCTGCCGCAGTCCATAACATCACCATAGCAGTCATTTGGTTTGCCCAAGTGAAATAACGCCATAAGATACTAAAGTCCACCGTTGAAACAAAATAGCCTAATACGAACAATGGCACCGCAATCATTAAACGTTTAGGAAGAGAACGTTGATCAATATTAAAGATTTCCGCTAATTGCAAACGGGCTGCACGGAAGGCTGTATCGCCAGATGTGATTGGAAGCACCACGACACCTAGCACCGCAAAGATACCACCAATGAAACCAAGGAAGTGTAATGAACTGTCATAGACGACTTTAGATGGCGAACCTGCTGAAATGGCATCTTGTAAGGCTTGTGGATTTTCATAGAATGCAAGTCCGACCATACACCATACTAATGCGATCACCCCTTCTGTAATCATCGCACCATAGAAAATGAAACGACCTTCGCTCTCATTTTCAGCACAGCGTGCCATAAGCGGTGTTTGTGTCGCATGGAAACCGGATAATGCACCACAAGAGATGGTTAAGAATAATAAAGGCCAAATTGGCACATCACCTTTCACTTGGAAGTTTTGTGCAAATTTATCCCAAGTTAAACCTTGTCCGTCTGCATTAACAGTGCGGAAAAACTCAATAGGATCAGCCGCACTGAGGTGAGCAGAGACTAAACCATAGACCATTCCCACGGACATAAAGAGCAATAATGCACCAAAGAGCGGGTAAATTCGACCGATGATTTTATCTACCGGTAATAAAGTGGCAAGAATATAGTAAGCAAAAATAATCACAGTCCACACCGCAACCACTGTCGCTTTATCCATTCCCCATACTTTGATCCCACCGGCTTCTATCGCTTGATGAACAGCCTCAGCATCACCTAATTGCAATGCCCCCTGAGAAGCGCCTAGCACATCCATAGTAATGGTGCCCAGTAATTGTGCAGGGCTTGCCACGAAGACGACCCCAACCAATAATAAGAGCACTAATGCAAGAACGTTGATAAAAACTTTAACAGGGCGACCTAAAAATTTCCCCGCCAAATAAGGCATGGTTGCCCCACCGTGACGAATACTTAACATACCACAAAAATAGTCATGCACCGCACCGGCAAAAATACAGCCAATCACAATCCAAAGCATGGCAACCGGCCCGTATAACGCACCGAGAATTGGTCCGAAAATTGGTCCTGTCCCTGCAATATTCAACAATTGAATTAACCAGATTTTGGTTTTAGACATGGGCATATAATCCACGCCATCATTGATTTGATAGGCGGGTGTTTGACGTTTAGGATTAATGACAAAGATTTTTTCGATAATTTTTCCATAGATAAGATAGCCAAGAATTAAAATGGCTACACAAAAGAAAAACCACAACATAAAAGCACCTCAAGAAATAATCATACGATTGTTTAAAACGCTCTAAACAAGCCGGGGTATTTTATGCTAAATTCTATTAAACCAAAAATTTAATTTACGAAATTTCCACAAAATTGTGACAAATCTCACATTAACTATCACTTGGTTTTTCAGAATAAAATAATATCTTCTAAATCATACTTAATAAGGATTAAAGAAATGGCACTCACTCGTTGCCCCGAATGCCGTAAAAAAATCAGTGAATCGGCTAAAATCTGTCCAAATTGCGGTTTTTCTTTTAAACAGGAAAATTTAGAAATCTATAAACAAAAATTAGAAGAAAGACATTTGCAAAATACGGAAATTAACCGAAAAAGTACAAAACTTCACTTAATCTGGTTCTGTATTTTTGCCTTATTTCTTATTATTGCAAGCGTCATTACTCAATCATAAAAAAATGGGTTGCGATTGCAACCCATTCATTCTCTTAAAATATTGACCGAACTTTATGCTTTTTTCGCATCCAAACGTTCAAAAGCAAGCACTTTATTCTCGAGCTTACGCAATAATAAGGTGGCGATGCCTGTAATCACAAGATAAATCCCCCCGGCAATACCATAGATCGTGAGAGCATCATACTCCGTACCGTAAAGCTGACGTGCATACCCCATAATATCCATAATCGTGATGGTTGAAGCCAATGCCGTTCCTTTAAATACCAAAATAATTTCATTACTATAAGAAGGCAATGCCCGCTTTAATGCATAAGGAATCAAAATTTTCAATGTTTGCACACGGCTTAACCCCAATGCGGCGCAGCCTTCCCATTGCCCTTTTGGAATAGCTTTGACAGCACCATGAAATAATTGCGTGGAATAGGCGGCGCTGTTTAATGCCAATGCCAATGCCGCACAAAACCAAGCGTTTGATAAGATATGCCAAAAAGGGCTTTTCACGATCCATTCAAACTGCCCCGGTCCGGCATAAATTAAGAAAAACTGCACAAGCAACGGTGTACCGGTAAACAAAGTAAGGTATAAATTGACCGCACTTTTCACCCATTTATTTTCCATAGAAAGCAAAAATGTGAGGAATAACGCAAAGAAAAAAGCAATCAATAATGAAACCACGGTCAATAGTAAACTCGTTGGTATCCCCTGCGCAATGACTGATAAATATTCTTGAAACATTATTTTAGTCCTCTTTCAAAGCGGGTAAAACGTTGTTCTAGACGATGAATACCAAACTGACTGATTAGTGTGACAACCAAATAAATTAATGCGGCAATACTATACCAAGTAAACGGTTGATGGGTATTAGTATTAATTAACTGCGCCTGACGCATTAAATCATCAACGCCAATAAGAGAAATTAATGCGGTATCTTTCAATAATACCAGCCATTGGTTACTTAGCCCCGGCAAAGCGTGACGCCAAACTTGTGGCATAATAATATGCGTAAAAGTATAACCTTTGCTCAACCCCAATGCTGCGCCTGATTCCCACTGACCTTTAGGGATAGCCTGAATCGCACCACGCAGGGTCTGTGAAGCATAGGCGGCAAAAATAAGGGATAACGCAAACACGCCACAGCCAAATGCACTGAATTCAATATATTCGCCGGTCAGCATTTCCACCACTTCGGTTGAGCCAAAATACACGAGCAATACCACCAAAATTTCAGGCAAGCCACGCAACAGTGCCACAAGAACCACCATCGGTTTACCGATAAAATGGTTAGCCTCCAAAAGAGCGAAGACTATACTTAATAGCAAACCCACGATTAACGAACAGACCGCAAGCCCCAATGTCATTAGGGCTGCGGTAAACATTAAAGAAAGAAAATCGACAAACATAAATTACTTCGTCATCCATTTATCATAGATTTTTTGATATTCGCCATTCGCTTTAATAGTCGCCAAACCTTTATTTAAACTTTCGGCGAGCGCTTTACTGGATTTATTCACTGCGATACCCAAACCATTGCCAAAATATTTTTTATTGGTGACTTTCTCACCGACAAACTGAATTTCAGGCTCTTTATCAATCATATCCGCAAGTACGGCGGTATCACCAAAAATAATGTCAATACGCCCATTTTTTAAATCCAAAATCGCATCTTGTAAACTGGCATAGGCTTTCGGTGTGTATTGTTTCGTTTCCGCTACTGTATATTGTTGGAAAGTGGTGCCATTTTGCACACCGATATTTTTTGCTGTCTCAAGGGTCGCTTTGCCTTTTAATGCCACATAACTTGCCGTACTGTCATAATAGGCATCAGAAAATAGCACTTGTTTTGATCGCGCTTCGGTAATATCCATCGCAGAAATCGCCGCATCAAAACGTTTTGCTCTTAAACTTGGAATAAGGGAATCAAAGGCTTCCCCTTTAAATTTACAGGTCGCTTGAATTTCTTGACAAATCGCCTTCGCTACATCTACATCAAAACCGATAATTTCGCCTTTTTCATTGGTAAACTCAAATGGCGGATAACTTGGTTCCATGGCGAAAGTGATGTCTTGTGCATTTGCCATTGCTGCTGATCCCAATAATACGGCGCTTAAAAGTAATTTTTTCATCATAAGTCTCCTTATTTTTAATGTGAAAGATATTGTTTAAATTGTATGGTTTGTGGATGTTCAAAACACTCAGCCGATCCCATTTCCACAATTTTGCCTTGTTCCATATACACCACTTTAGTGGCGACTTTTTGTGCTACATTCACTTCATGGGTCACGATCACCTGCGTAATGCCGGTTTCTTGTAATTCCTTAATAATATCCACTACTTGTGCGGTAATTTCCGGATCCAATGCAGCAGTGGGTTCATCAAATAGCAACACTTGCGGTTTCATCATCAGTGCCCGAGCGATTGCTACCCGTTGTTGTTGCCCTCCCGATAAATGGAGTGGGAAACGATCAGCATATTCTTCCAAACGTAAACGCTTTAATAATTCCATTGCTTCTGCTTTGGCTTGCGTTTCATTGATCCCAAGCACTTTCATCGGTGCTTCAATTAAATTTTCAATCACCGTTAAATGGGGCCAAAGGTGATATTGTTGAAACACCATACCCACATCTTGGCGTAACTGACGAATCGCTTTCGGATTTGTCGTGGCTTTTGATAAATCAAATTCATTATTGGCAATGCTTAATTGCCCTGAGGTTGGGACTTCTAATAAATTCAACGTTCGGATTAACGTACTTTTCCCCGCACCACTGGGACCAAGTAATACCACCGTATCCCCTTCTTCCGCTTCCAAATTAATATCAAATAACGCTTGGGAAGTACCATAAAAAAAGTTTAAATTTTTAACACTGATAGCCATTTCAACTCTCTTATTTCACAAATTGAACAAATATTACGTTTTTATGCATATTTATGCAAGCACTGAAAATAAAAAAATCCCAAAATAATTTGGGATTTCCAAAACTATGCCAAAAATGACCGCACTTTACGCTGTTTTTGCCATTTCAAACTCAATCAGCATCATCAAAATATGGATCACTTTAATATGAATTTCTTGAATACGATCCGCATAACGGAAATGCGGTACACGAATTTCTACATCGGCAAGCCCTGCCATTTTTCCGCCGTCTTTTCCTGTCATCGCAATCACTTTCATTCCCTTCGCTTTCGCCGCTTCAATAGCATTGAGAACGTTTTTAGAATTCCCCGAGGTGGATAAGCCAAAGAGTACATCCCCTTTTTGCCCTACAGCCTCAACATAGCGTGAAAAGACATAATCATAGCCAAAATCATTGCTCACACAACTTAAATGGCTGACATCAGAAATCGCAATAGCCGGATACCCCGGGCGATTTTCACGATAACGCCCCGTGAGTTCTTCCGCAAAATGCATCGCATCACAATGGGAGCCACCATTACCACAGGATAAAACTTTGCCACCTTGTTTGAAACTGTCAGAAATTAACCGTGCCGCCTGCTGAATTAATTTAATGTTATTTTCATCTGAAATAAATTTATTTAATACTTCTTGCGCTTCCACAAGTTCTGCTTTGATTTGCTCTAAGTACATTTTTGCTCCTTTTAGGAAATGAGAAATTTTCGCAACATTTTATAGTAGATAACATCTTTTATCTAGGGTCTGTGAATGTTTTGTTTTTTTACTGATCACGTATTATTTTCTCGATCAAGATCGCAAAATACATTTAAAACACTTTGAAAAACAACCGCACTTTTTTAGCCTTTAGTCAATTTTGACCCACAAATCAGGAATCTTATGAACTTACTCCGCACTATTTTTATATTGTTGGTTAGCATAAAAACTTATGCCGATATTGATGTAATGCTTCTAAAAAACTATGAAAACCAAAATATTGAAGGCTGGGTGATGTCGGAAAAACTTGACGGTGTGCGAGGCTATTGGGACGGAACGCAACTTCTCTCACGCCAAGGACAGCGGCTTTCTCCACCGGTTTATTTCACCAAGGATTTCCCACCTTTTGCGATAGACGGTGAATTGTTTAGCGAGCGCAACCATTTTGAAGAAATTTCCTCCATAACAAAATCCTTCAAAGGTGATCGTTGGGAAAAATTAAAACTTTACGTATTCGATGTGCCTGATGCAAAGGGAGATCTATTTGAACGGCTTGATATGTTAAAAACCTATCTTTCCAGCCATCCTACACCTTATATTCAAATCATTGAGCAAATTCCTATAAGGGACAAAACCCACTTATATGGATTTTTAAAAGAAGTGGAAAACCTACAGGGAGAAGGTATCGTACTGAGAAATCCCAAAGCGCCTTATGAACGAAAACGCAGTACGCAAATCCTTAAGCTAAAAACCGCCTACGATGAAGAATGTACCGTGATAGCACACCACAAGGGCAAAGGGCAATTTGAAAATGTAATGGGATCATTAACCTGTAAAAATCATCGGGGAGAATTCAAGATCGGCTCGGGGTTTAATTTGAGTGAACGTGAAAGTCCCCCACCAATAGGCGCTGTCATTACCTATAAATATCGGGGATTAACAAATTCCGGCAAACCCAAATTTGCCACCTACTGGCGGGTGAGAGAAAAGCATCAGACAAAATGAAGGTCGGTTAAAACCGACCTATTTGAAATTATCCGTGATAACGCCCTACACCTAATTCATCTTCTTTTCGTGTCCGGTTCATCACTTCTTGCGGTGATTGGGCAATACGTAATCCCATTTCCTCTTCGGTGCGCACCACTTCGCCACGTAAAGAATTAGTATAGACATCGGTGATTTTCACATCGACAAATTTTCCAATCATCGCCGGTGAACCTTGGAAATTCACAATGCGGTTTGTTTCCGTTCGACCGGTCAGTTCCATAATGTCTTTTTTCGATGGGCCTTCCACCAACACCCGTTGCTCTGTTCCCAGCATACGACGGCTAAATTGTGCAGCTTGCTGATTAATGCGTTCTTGCAAAACATATAAGCGTTGTTTTTTCTCTTCTTCCGTCACATCATCAGGCATATCGGCAGCCGGTGTTCCCGGACGGGCAGAATAAACAAAACTAAAGCTCATATCAAAATTGACTTGTGCAATAAGATTCATAGTTTGCTCAAAATCTTCTGCGGTTTCTCCCGGGAAACCCACAATAAAGTCAGAGCTGATTTGAATATCCGGACGAACTGCGCGTAGTTTACGAATAATGGATTTATATTCTAATGCGGTATGGCTACGTTTCATCATCGTCAATACCCGATCCGAACCGGATTGAACCGGTAAATGCAAGAAACTCACTAATTCCGGCGTATCACGATACACATCAATAATATCATCGGTAAATTCAATAGGATGGCTTGTGGTGAAACGCAAACGGTCAATACCGTCAATGGAAGCTACTAAACGAAGTAATTCGGCAAAACTACAAATCTGCCCGTCATGAGTCGGCCCACGGTAGGCATTCACATTTTGACCGAGCAAATTCACTTCACGCACGCCCTGTTCTGCCAATTGGGCAATTTCAAAGAGAACATCATCCAACGGTCGGCTGACTTCTTCACCACGGGTGTAAGGCACCACACAGAAGGTGCAATATTTGTTACAGCCCTCCATAATGGAAACAAAAGCAGTCGGCCCTTCTGCACGAGGCTCCGGTAAACGATCAAATTTTTCAATTTCAGGGAAGCTGACATCCACCACCGAACTTTTGCCACCACGAATTTGGTTAATCATTTCCGGCAATCGATGCAGGGTTTGCGGCCCAAAAATAATATCCACATAAGGGGCACGATGGCGAATATGCTCTCCCTCTTGCGATGCCACACAACCGCCTACCCCTATCACTAAATTCGGATTATTTTTCTTTAATTCTTTCCAACGGCCCAACTGGTGGAACACTTTTTCCTGCGCTTTTTCACGGATAGAGCAGGTATTCAATAATAAAACATCCGCCTCTTCCGGTATATCGGTCAATTCAAGTCCATGGGTACTTAATAGCAAATCCGCCATTTTTGATGAATCGTACTCGTTCATCTGGCAACCCCAAGTTTTAATATGTAATTTTTGCGTCATCTTTCCAAAATTATCATCAATCCAATAAAAACAGTCGGCTATTGTACAAATTTGTGTTCATTCTTGCCAGCCAAAATTTTTACTGCGCCTAAACGTAAAAAGTGCGGTCAAAATTGAACACACTTTTACCTCTTTTACAGTATTTTTCCATTAAATATTCTTTGTCTGAATTTCCACAACCCGGCTGACAATATCTCCATCAGCCACTTTTGTTGTGATAATGGTGTCTTTTTGTACATCTTTCACCCTTGTGATCGCCTTTCCATCGGCAGTTTGAGCAATGGAATAGCCGCGAGCGAGCACTTTTAAAGGGCTTAATACGTCTAATTTTCCACATAATATCGCCAGTTTATTTTGGCGTTCTGTCAGGTGGCGGCTTGCGTTGAAATGTAACCGCCCTTGCAATTGTACCCATTGTTGTTGATGACGCTGAAGGCGATAAGGTAAAGGGTTTTGTGCCAAACGAGAAGAAAGTGCGGTCAGCTTTTGTTGTGTTTTTTCAAACTGACGTTGCATTGCAAAGCCTAAACGGCGAGCAAGTTGTTCGTGCTTCGCTTGTTGAAGACGCCATTGATTTTGTGGATGCTGATTTTGCAAACGCAATATAAGCTGTTTTAATTTTTGGCTTTTTTCGCTAAATAAACGATCAAAAGCCATATCCAAACGCTGTTTTCGATGGCGGAGCTGTTGAATTAGCTCTTCTTGATTTCGGCTCACTAATTCTGCCGCAGCAGAGGGCGTAGGGGCACGGAGATCCGCAACAAAATCCGCAATAGTCACATCCGTTTCATGACCTACAGCACTGATAATCGGCAGCTGAGAGCGAAAAATGGCACGGGCTACGGCTTCTTCGTTAAAGCACCATAGATCTTCTAACGAACCACCTCCTCTTCCTACAATCAGCACATCGACTTCTTGTCTTGCATTCGCCAGTTCGATCATCTGCACAATCTCAGCCACTGCCTCCTTGCCCTGTACCGCTGTAGGATAAATCACCACCTTCAAACTGGGATCTCGACGTGCCAAAATATGCAAGATATCTTGCAAGGCCGCCCCGGTTGATGAGGTAATCACCCCCACGGCTTTGCTAAAGTGCGGTAAATTTTTCTTGAGATTTTGAGCAAATAATCCTTCTGCCGCCAGTTTCATTTTCAGCGCTTCAAATTGCTGCTGTAGCAGCCCTTCTCCCGCCGGATGCATGGATTCAATAATCAGCTGATAATCGCCTCGAGGCTCGTATAAACTCACATTAGCCCGCACTAAAACCTGCATACCATTTTGCGGACGAAATGCCACACGCAAATTTTTCATACGAAACATGGCACAGCGTACCTGGGCATTTTCATCTTTTAAGGTCAGATACCAATGCCCGGATACCGGCTGAGTAAAATTAGAAATCTCGCCGGTAAGCCAAATTTGGGAAAAATAGCTTTCCAACATTTGGCGTGTGGCACTATTAAGTTGGGAAACGGAATAAATCTTCTCAGACATTGTCATTGATTAATACCCAACCATCATCCAACCAATTACAAATGCTGTCTAACAATAACACCATCGCCGTGTCAGGATCTTCTGTTTGATTTGTTAAATCCGTTAAAAATGCCCAATCTAACGCCTCACCATCGGCTAAATGCTTCAAAACTTCCGTTTCAATCAAATTCAATTCGTCCAACCATTCACCGTTGGCATAAATACGAAGGGGATTTTCCGTATAAACTAACTTGCAATTGTTATCCTGACGGACTAATGCGCCTTCTTCTAAATCAGCACGCACCTCTTCAGGATCACTCATCTCTTCAGAGATCAAAAGTTCATAGCGGCGTTCACTCACAGCCGTTGCCACCGCTTGTTTGAATAATTTGTCAAAGGCTTCAGAATGGGCGAGTTTATCTAAGAGTTGTTGTTTCATCATCTGAATATTTTCATCAGCAAGTTTGCCGGTACGCTGCACCGATTGGGTTAAGCGAAGCGGCAAATCAAATTCGCTTAAATTCAAATCCGGATCTTGATGGCAAAAACCTTTACTGATGCCCTCAATGAGATGCGTTAAATTCGGATAACGCAAGCCAAAAGAAAAGGTTAAACAATCCTCCTCAGCCACTCCATAATGCGCCATTCGTGCTGGAATGTAGAGAATATCGCCCGGGTTCATCACTTCATCAATCACTAAATCGCCCATATCGTCAAAAATACGAATCGGCTGATTCGGTTTAAATTCCGTGCTGGAATCACACCATTTCCCCAACTGCCAACGGCGGCTGCCATAACCTTGTACTAAAAACACATCATATTCGTCATAATGTTTGCCTACCGAACCACCTTTTGGCGCATAAGACACCATAATATCGTCCCGTTGCCATTGGGGAATAAAGCCAAATTTGTTCCAAAGCTGCCCCAATTGTGGCGACCACTGTTCCAAATTTTGCACCAGCACCGACCATTTCTGCGGGAGATTTTTAAAATCTTTTTCCGTTAGCGGGCTAAAAAACACTTTCCAATCATCATCGGCAAAGGTTTTCACCAAACGAGCGGTAGCATCTTCATTTTGCACCAACGCAATAATATCTTGCGGTTCAAACTGCCCGACAATTTCAGGCAACCCGTTGCGGATAATCAACGGCTTTTTCTGCCAATAATCTCGCAAGAAAATTTCAGGGGTGATGTTTTCAGGTAAGCAAAAATCAGTCTGGGAAAGTGCGGTCATTTTTGAACTCCTTTTTCTTTATTGGCTTGAGCGGCTTGTTCAGCGGCACGTTTACGGCGGATTTCTTTTGGATCAGCCAGTAAAGGACGATAAATTTCAATGCGATCACCCTCTTTTAAGAGATCGGTTAATTTTGCCGGACGACTGAAAATGCCGACTTTATTTTCACGCAAGTCAATATCGGTAAATTGTTGCAAAATACCGGATTGCAAAATGGCACTTTGCACCATTGTGCCCTCTTCCACTTGAAAGGATTTTAAATAATAGCGTTCCGGCAAAGCATAGGCGATTTCAATATTAATCTGGCTCATCATGGATTTCTTCATCTTAAAATTTTGGGCTATTATAGCGGAAAAGAGCGGTCACAAAAAACAACGTTTTTTGAATGTTGGCTTGCCAAGGAGTCAAATAGAAGCGAACAAACGAGTAAGCAAGTTTGTGAATAATTTTAGCGATATTAAGGAAACAAAATGAACTGGGTAGTTTTTGCCGTTGGTTCGGCATTTTTTGCAGGACTCACTGCGATTTTAGGTAAATTGGGCGTGGAAGGGATGAACAGCAACCTCGCCACCTTTATACGCACTATCATAGTATTGCTCGTCACCGCCGGTATTATTTCCGCCCGTAATGAATGGCAATTGCCACAACATATCACGACAAAGCCCTTCACTTTCTTAGTCTTATCCGGTATCGCAACAGGATTATCTTGGTTATGCTATTACCGAGCCTTGCAACTTGCCCCAGCTTCTTGGGTCGCACCTATCGATAAATTAAGTGTGGTCATCGCCATTATTTTGGGCGTGGTGATTTTGGGTGAGCCATTGAGTTTGAAACTCATCATAGGAGGCTTATTGATTTTAGCGGGAGTGCTTGTTCTTGCGTTATAGATTGAGAATTTAGCGGCATTTCGCTACAATACGCCACTATTTTTATTATTAGGCTTTTAATCATTACACAATATGTCTGAAATCAAACTCATCGTCGGACTTGGCAATCCCGGAGATAAATATGCGGAAACCCGCCATAATGCCGGGGAATGGTTAATAGAACGTTTAGTCCACCGTTTCAATGCTCCACTTAATCCTGAAAATAAATTCTTCGGAAAAACAGCCCGCACTTTGGTGAACGGAAAAGAAGTCCGCTTGCTTGTACCAACTACTTTTATGAATTTAAGCGGTAAAGCAGTGGCGGCGTTGAGCGGATTTTATCGTATTCAACCGGAAGAAATTCTGGTGATTCACGATGAACTGGATTTACCACCGGGCAGTGCAAAGCTTAAACTGGGTGGCGGACACGGTGGGCATAACGGTTTGAAAGACATTGTAGCGAAACTTGGCAATAACAACAATTTCCATCGTTTACGTTTAGGCATCGGGCACCCGGGACATCGTGATTTGGTTGCCGGTTATGTGCTGAACAAACCCTCTCCGAGCGATCGTCAAGCCCTTGAAAAAGCCCTTGATGAAGCCACGGATTGCGTGGAGATGATTTTTAAAGACGGCATGGTGAAAGCCACCAACCGTTTAAACAGTTTTAAAATTTAAAAGTGCGGTCATTTTCGCCGCTTTTTTGACTTAATAAGGAAAAATTATGGGATTTAAATGTGGTATCGTCGGTTTGCCAAATGTGGGCAAATCCACCCTTTTTAATGCACTCACCAAAGCCGGTATTGAAGCGGCAAATTATCCATTCTGTACAATCGAACCTAACACTGGTGTTGTCCCTATGCCCGACCCTCGCCTTGATGCGTTGGCGGAAATCGTAAAACCGGAACGTGTTCTTCCCACCACAATGGAATTTGTGGATATCGCAGGGTTAGTGGCTGGTGCGAGTAAAGGTGAGGGTTTAGGTAATAAATTCTTAGCCAATATCCGTGAAACCGACGCCATTGGCCACGTTGTTCGCTGTTTTGAAAATGACGATATTGTTCACGTTGCCGGAAAAATCGATCCGTTAAACGATATTGAAACCATCAATACCGAACTTGCCCTTGCGGATTTAGACAGCTGCGAGCGTGCCATTCAACGTTTACAAAAACGGGCCAAAGGGGGCGATAAAGAAGCAAAATTTGAACTCTCTGTGATGGAGAAAATCCTTCCTGTGCTTTCTGAAGCAGGAATGATTCGTTCTGTTCCTCTCGATAAAGAAGAGCTTCATGCCATTAAAAGCTATAACTTCCTCACCCTAAAACCGACAATGTATATCGCCAATGTGAATGAAGACGGGTTTGAAAACAATCCATATCTTGACAAAGTTCGTGAATTTGCCGAAAAAGAAGGCTCGGTGGTTGTGCCAGTTTGTGCCGCCATTGAAGCGGAAATTGCAGAATTAGACGATGAAGAAAAAACAGAATTTCTACAAGATTTAGGCATTGAAGAACCGGGTTTAAACCGTGTAATTCGTGCCGGTTACGCCTTGTTAAATCTGCAAACCTATTTCACCGCCGGTGTGAAAGAAGTGCGTGCTTGGACGGTTTCTGTGGGGGCAACCGCACCGAAAGCCGCTGCCGTTATTCACACAGATTTCGAGAAAGGCTTTATCCGTGCTGAAGTCATCGCCTATGAAGATTTTATCCAATTCAAAGGGGAAAACGGCGCAAAAGAAGCAGGAAAATGGCGTTTAGAAGGAAAAGATTACATCGTACAAGACGGCGATGTGATGCACTTCCGTTTTAATGTATAAATTTAATCAACCACGACCGCACGCTTAAAGTGCGGTCTTTTTTTAGAAAATTTTAGGGAAGCAAAATGTCAAACATCATCATTTTAGACGGTGGTATGGGGCGTGAATTGGCACGTCGCAAAGCCCCTTTTCAACAACCTGAATGGTCAGCACTCGCCCTCTATCAACAGCCAAGTGCTGTTCAATCCGTGCATGAGGATTTTATCAAAAGTGGCGCACAGGTGATTACCACCAACAGTTATGCTGTCGTGCCCTTTCATATTGGAGAGCAACGTTTTCAGGCTGATGGAAAAATGTTGGCAGATCTTGCCGGGCGTTTAGCTAAAAGTGCGGTTGAAAATTCAGATGTTTCTCATATCAAAATTGCCGGATCAATTCCGCCATTATTCGGTTCTTACCGTTTTGATTTATTCCAACCTCAACGGGTACAAGAGGTCGCTCAACCAATCATTAACGGACTTTCGCCTTATGTGGATTTTTGGCTATGCGAAACCCAAAGTTCGGCGACCGAACCTCAAGCCATTAAACCTTTGCTGCCAAAAGATGATCGTCCACTCTGGGTTTCTTTCACTTTACAAGACGATGAACCTACTAACGTTCCTCGTTTACGCTCTGGTGAAACCGTGCAAAGTGCGGTTGAAAAAATGGTTGAATTAGGCGTAGAAGCGATTTTGTTTAACTGTTGCCAACCTGAAGTGATTCAACAGGCATTGCTCGTCACACAGGAAACGTTAAAAATCCATCACGCAACAAATATTCGTATCGGTGCTTACGCTAATGCCTTTCCACCCCAACCGAAAGATGCCACGGCAAATGACGGGCTTGATGAAATCCGAGAAGATCTCAATCCACAACAATATCTCATTTGGGTAGAAAAATGGGTTGAAAGCGGTGCAACCATTATTGGTGGTTGTTGTGGTATTGGTCCCGAACATATCCAAGCATTAGCAGAAAAATTTGGCTAAGTTTTTATCAATGAACCAAAACCAACCATAAAATGAGATAAATTAAACAGATTATGCAAACGATCAATCAAATCAAAAGGGCGATTATCAATGATCCTCAAAATCAAGATTTCACCGCTCGCCATATCGAACCGCTTTTTGCCGCTCCAAGCACAGCCTGCATTAATATTGTGGGTCAGGCGCCCGGTTTAAAAGCGGAACAAACCCGTCTTTATTGGAACGACAAAAGCGGGGATCGCCTGCGTGAATGGCTGGGGGTTGATCGTGATATGTTTTATCATTCGGGGCTGTTTGCAGTGATCCCTATGGATTTTTACTACCCCGGAAAAGGCAAATCGGGCGATTTACCTCCACGCAAAGGTTTTGCGGAAAAATGGCACCCTCAAATTTTAGCCACTTTACCCAATATCCAACTCACGATTTTAATAGGGCAATATGCGCAAAGATATTATTTACCGCAAAATGCCTTAAACGTGACGGAGACCGTAAAAAACTATCGTGAATTTCTACCGCACTTTTTTCCTTTAGTTCACCCTTCTCCACGTAATCAACTTTGGTTACAAAAAAATCCATGGTTTGAACAAGAAGTGATCCCAACATTACAACAATATGTGAAAACCATTCTCTCCATTTAATTTTTTATTATTTTTTAGGAAAGCATTATGTCAAACAAAAAAATTGGCTTACTGTCTCTGACTGCATTAGTGTTAAGCTCAATGATTGGCTCCGGTATTTTCAGCTTGCCACAGAATATGGCGGAAGTGGCTGGGTCGGAAGCACTCATTATTGGTTGGACGATTACCGGTATCGGGATTATTTTTCTCGGTCTCTCCTTCTTTTTCATTTCCCGTCTTCGTCCTGAGTTAGACGGAGGCATTTACACCTATGCACGAGAAGGCTTTGGTGAACTGATGGGCTTTATGTCCGCTTGGGGTTATTGGCTCTGCGCAACTATCGGCATCGTGGGTTATTTAGTCGTTGCCTTTGAAGGCATAGGCACGTTTACCGATAGCCCAAGTGCGGTCATTTTCGGGCAAGGAAATACTATCGCTTCATTTATCGGCTCTTCCATCATTGTCTGGCTGGTACATATTTTAATTGCCAAAGGGGTAAAAGAAGCTGCCACCGTGAACCTAATTGCTACTTTTGTGAAAGTTTTTCCGCTGATCTTGTTTATTTTGCTTGCCCTGTGGTATTTCAATCCGGAAACCTTTAGCCAAGATGTGAAAGCTACTGCGTTAAATAATAGTGTATCCGACCAAGTGAAAAATACGATGTTGATTACTCTTTGGGTGTTTACCGGTGTTGAAGGGGCAGCGGTATTATCCGCTCATGCCAAAAAACGTTCCGATGTTGGGCTTGCCACCGTATTAGGCATTTTGATCGCCCTCGCCTTATATGTGGCAATCACCGTGCTTTCATTAGGGATTTTACCCCGTGAAACCATAGCCGCTATGTCAAATCCCTCAATGGCAGGATTGTTGGAAAATATGATGGGCGGCACGGGAAAAATCATCATCACCGCCTGTTTAATTGTTTCCGTTCTCGCCTCTTACATCAGCTGGACAATGTTCTCTGCCGAAGTGCCTTATCGTGGCGCAAAAAATGGTGCTTTCCCCAAAATTTTAGACAAACTCAACCAAAACGGCACTCCGATTCATTCCCTTTGGTTTACCGGATTTGTCGTACAGTTTTGTTTGTTATTGGTTTTGCTCACAGGTAAAAGTTATAACGCATTATTACTGATCTCAACTTCAATGATTTTAGTACCTTATTTTTTAATTGGCGCATATTTATTGAAGCTCTCAATTCAACAAAATTCCCCTTGGTATATTAAACTCACAGGTTTTCTGGCATCGCTCTACGGGCTATGGATTTTATACGCCGCCGGACTGGATTATTTGCTGCTTTCCGTTCTGCTTTATGTGCCGGGAATCGGGTTATTTTTATATTCCCGCTATCAATACCAAGGCGGAAAATTCAATCTGAACAAATGGGAAAAATTAGTGCTTGCCATCATCGCAGTACTCTTCGTTTGGGCGGTTTATAATGCCTTTACCAATGTTGATTGGGGATAAATTTCAGGAAAAGTGCGGTTATAAATTCAGGTGTATATAATCATTTTTAATGAGTATTAAAAATGCTCCCGCTGAATTGCCGCACTTTTTTTACTTTATTTGTAATCAATTATCCTTCATCAATACCAATCTCTCTTTACATCTTCGGCATAAATATTCTACTCCCTCTTTTAAAACTCGATGATGGCGGCGGAGGCTTAGAAGATGGGTTTGGCAGGCACAACGATATTCAAAAGTTTTTCCCTGAACATTTTTCACATCAAATTGGTGGCAAGTATCTGCCGGTAAATGAAAAACCCTATTCATCACAGCCTGCCATTCTTTTCCATGGGGTTTAACCCGTCCGAATACTTGATACACAATGAGATGTGCCAATTCATGAGGCACCACTTGGTGAATAAACTCGTGCGTATTTTCAATCAATAAAGTGCGGTTAAATTTGATTTCATTTTTTTGCAAATACGCCACTCCGGCTTTTACCCCCCGCAAATCATAATGGACCGTCGGCATAGGAAAATCACGTTTAAAATACTGTTCCGCAAGACGCAAAGATCCCGCAAGTTTGCGCTGAACCTGCATTTTTAAATGACGAAATTGAGTCTGTGATGAAAACATAATATTAAGAAAAACAAAAAACCGCTAAAGCGCGGTTTTATATGGTAATATATCCAGCGGTTGGTCAGGTTCGTTATTGCCTGACTGGCGGGTCAGACAGTAACTTAATCTCGATCAGCTTTGTTTAACAATTCTGAAAGGAGATGATGCTTATGATAAAAATCTTACTTATGATATTTATCAGTTTAGCGTTGCTGTCTCACAGCTCCCCAGCTTGGTAGCAACCTAAACACCAACTAAGACAATAGCGCTATGCGCTATTGTCTTCCCAATATAATCACTTCCCTACAAAATTTCAAGCTTAGATTATTTCACCCCGGCCGCTACGCGTAATTCCTCTGCGCGGTCGGTTTTTTCCCATGGGAATTGCTCACGGCCGAAATGGCCATAAGTCGCTGTTTCACGATAAATCGGTTTAATCAAATCAAGCATCTTAATTAAACCATAGGGGCGTAAATCAAAGAATTCACGCACTAATGCCACCAACAATTCATTGGCCACTTTACCCGTACCAAAGGTTTCCACCATAATGGAAGTGGGTTCTGCTACGCCAATGGCATAAGAAAGTTGAATTTCACAGCGATCTGCTAAACCGGCAGCCACGATATTTTTCGCCACATAACGTGCGGCATAAGCGGCTGAACGGTCCACTTTTGACGGGTCTTTACCGGAAAATGCCCCACCACCATGGCGTGCTGCGCCACCATAAGTATCCACAATGATTTTACGACCGGTTAGCCCACAATCGCCCATTGGCCCGCCAATTACAAAACGCCCCGTTGGGTTGATGAAAAATTTGGTGTCTTTTGCAAGCCATTCACTTGGCAATACCGGTTTGATGATTTCTTCCATCACCCCTTCGTGAAGATCTTTTTGATTAATTTCTTCTGAATGTTGAGTAGAAAGCACCACCGCATCCACACCGACAATTTTGTTATTTTCGTATTTTAGCGTTACCTGGCTTTTCGCATCGGGACGCAACCAAGCTAATTTACCGCTTTTACGCACTTCTGCTTGTTTTTGCATGAGGCGATGCGCATAAGTAATGGCGGCAGGCATGAATACCTCTGTTTCATTGGTGGCATAACCGAACATAATCCCTTGGTCGCCCGCCCCTTGATCTAAAGGATTTTCACGATCCACGCCTTGATTAATATCTGCAGACTGCTTACCAATGGCATTTAACACAGCACAAGAATGGCCGTCAAAGCCCATATCGGAATGTTCATAACCAATATCACAAATGACTTTGCGGGTGAGATTTTCGATATCCACCCACGCCGATGTGGTGATTTCACCGCCCACTAATGCCATACCGGTTTTCACATAGGTTTCACAGGCTACACGGGCTTTGGGATCTTGTTTTAAAATTTCATCAAGTACCGCATCAGAAATCTGATCGGCAATTTTATCCGGATGTCCTTCAGACACGGATTCCGAGGTAAATAAATAACTAGACATAATTTCTCTCTTTTCGATTTAGAAGTATTGACGTATAGACGGCTATAATACGAATTTTATTTGAAGAATCAAGCCCTATTATCGGGTAATATTTAACCAATTTAGCAAAATTTGCTCACCATATTCCGACATATAAGATTCCGGATGAAACTGGACACCATAAATCGGTAAAGATTTATGTTGCATTGCCATCACCACATTTTCATCACAAACGGCGGTGATCGCTAATTCTTCGGGAAAATGTTCAGCCTGCACAGCCCAAGAATGGTATAACCCAATATCAAATTCCATGGGTAATCCTAAAAACAACGGTGAATTTGACCGCACTTTTAACGTCCGCTTTTGCCCATGGCGAACTTGTTCGAGGTTATAAAGCTTGCCACCAAAAAACTCACACAAAGTTTGATGCCCTAAACATACGCCAAGTATGGATTTTTGCTGATGATACCGCTCCAACATCGCAAAAAGTTGAGGATAAGCCCTTGGTACATCGGGCCCCGGTGAAATTAAGATATGGGTATAAGATTCAGGCGTAGTTTCTTGAAGCGCTTCTACATTTCGCACATCAAAAACCACACCAAGGCGGCGAACCAGTTCCACTAAATTGAAAGTGAAAGAATCGTGATTATCAATAATGAGTAATTTCATAACTGCTCGGCTTTCGTTATAATCGGGCAATTTTACGCTAAATTAGAAATAGCACAATGCAACATTTTATCCGCCAAGCCAATCATTATGGGGCAAACTCCCTCCCCTTCTTTTTTTTGATTGATTTTGAACAGCAAAAACCCTTAATTTTTCCTTTAGAAGAAGCGGCAAACCAAGGGATTTATTTTAATTTTCAAGGCAAAACCAACTATCTCGGTCAAGCCCAACAAGCTATTTATATTGAAAAACATCCTCCTGCCTTTGCCCAATATCAGAAAGGTTTTGATGTGGTAAAACAACAATTACAACAGGGAAACTCCTATTTACTAAACTTAACCTACCCCACTGAAATTACAGGCAATATTGATTTTGAATCGCTTTTTTATCAAGCAGATGTCCCTTATAAATTATGGCTAAAAAATCAATTTGTCTGCTTTTCACCGGAATGTTTTATCCATATCCGAGATAATAAAATTTTCACCTATCCAATGAAAGGCACCATCAATGCCAATTTACCGGATGCGGAAAACCGCTTGTTAAATGATGAAAAAGAACAGCGTGAACACTACACCATTGTAGATTTAATGCGTAATGATTTAGCGATAGTAGCAAGCAATATTCAGGTGACAAAATTTCGTTATGTGGAAAGCATTGCCACGCAAAAAGGCGAAATTTTGCAGACAAGTTCCAAAATTTGCGGTGAATTAGATGAAAATTGGCGGCACAAGATTGGCAATCTGCTTGCCACATTATTACCCGCCGGTTCAATCAGCGGTGCACCTAAAGAAAAAACCGTACAAATTATCCAACAAGCGGAACAGCAACCCCGTGGTTATTACACCGGGATTTTTGGGATTTTTGACGGTGAAAGCCTACAAAGTGCCGTAGCCATTCGCTTTATTGCTCAGAAAGGGGAGAAATATTACTTTCACAGCGGCGGCGGCATCACCATTCAAAGCCGTGTGGAAGAGGAATACCAAGAATTGCTTGAGAAAGTCTATTTACCCGCGTTTTACCAAACTCAGGAGAAAAACTAATGTTTCCCCTGTTTGAAACCCTTGCCATTGAACAGGGCAACATTCAAAACATTGAATATCATCAAGCCCGTTATGAACGAAGCTTACGCCAATTTTATGGTAAAAGTGCGGTCAAAATTTTCAATCTTTTTGAGCTAATCCGATTACCAACTCACTTACAAAATCAGTTGGTGCGTTGCCGTATTGATTACAATGCCCAAAGCATACAAATTCAATATTTTGAATATCAACGAAAAACCTACCGCACTTTTCAACCAATAGTCTGTGATGACATTGATTACCACTTGAAATATACCAATCGGGATTTACTCAATGCCCTTTTTGCCCAGCGGGGAAATTGCGATGAAATTATGATTATTAAAAACGGAAAAGTGACAGATTGCGCCATTGGTAATCTCATTTTTCGCCAAGGCAACCAATGGTTCACACCTAATACCCCATTATTAAAAGGCACGCAACGGGAAAAATTATTACGGGAAGGGAAAATTACCGAAGCCACCATTTATGCAAAAGATATTGAAAAATTTGATGAAATTCGGCTGATTAATGCGATGAACGGGTTGTGAGTTAGGGCCGCTTGTAGGGACACACTACGTGTGCCCTCATTTTAACTTATTGCAATAATTGATTTTTATAATGGAGACATACTAGGCTATTTTTCCGTCACCACCCAACAATTATGAATTTGTTTATTGCGTTCAAAATCAAGTGGTAAGGTTTTGTGAGAAATCTCCAGCGCATTAAGCCCCAAGGCTTCTAGCCCTGCAAAATCCATTTTGAAGCCTCGTTTATTGTTGGAAAAAATAATGGTGCCGCCTTGGCGTAAAATACGTTTTAAGTTCCCCATTAATTGAATGTGATCCCGTTGAACATCCCAACTGGCTTCCATGCGTTTTGAGTTGGAAAAAGTCGGAGGATCCACAAAAATTAAATCAAACTGACGATCACATTTTTCCAGCCACTGCAGGCAATCTGCTTGGATTAATTTATGTTGCTTGCCTTCAAGATCATTGAGGATCAGGTTTTGTTCCGCCCAATTAAGGTAAGTATTCGACATATCCACTGTGGTGGTGGATTTTGCCCCCCCTAAAGCCGCATGGACGGTGGCAGAGCCCGTATAGGCAAATAAATTCAAGAAATCTTTCCCTTTCGCAAGCTCGCCTAGCATTTTTCGGGTAAGACGATGATCCAAAAAGAGCCCGGTGTCCAAATAATCGGTCAAATTCACCCAAAGTTGTGCGCCGTATTCGTTCACATAAAAATACTCGCTTTTATTGGCTAACTTTTCATATTGGTTTGTGCCTTTTTGTTTTTGGCGGACTTTTAAAATGAGTTTATTGGTTTCCACACCTGTCACGTTCAAGGTTGCGGTCACCGCATCTAACAAACGTTGACGGGCTTTATTTTCATCAATATTCTTAGGAGCGGCATATTCCTGTACCACGATATGATCGGCATAACGATCTACCGCCAAATTATATTCCGGCAAATCGGCATCATAGAGACGATAAGCCTCTACCCCCTGTTGTTTCGCCCATTTTTCAATTTTCTTGATATTTTTTTGCAAGCGATTGGCAAAATCCACCGCCACTTCTGAAGTGCGGTTAAATTCAAGGGCGTTTACCTCTGCATTTTCTTCACTGATTCGAGCGGAAATCTGATAGTTTTTCTGCACACAATCCAGTGGTCCATTTTTTGCTTTAAATTGACGGTTTGCCCGCATTCTCAAGCAATCTAGCAAGGTTGGCTCACTACTCAAAATCGAGGCATTCCAACCACCAAAGGCTTTTTTCAGACGTTGTCCGAAAACAGAATAAAGGGCAATCAACGCCGGTGTTGTGCCTAAACGTTCCCCATAAGGTGGGTTACAAATCACCGTGCCGGTTTCATTTGGTGTCGGATTAATCAGTGCGCTCACATCACCTTGCTGCCATTTTATTAAATGCGCAACGCCGGCATTTTTTGCATTGCGTTGGGCTTTTTTGACCACCCGATGATCAAGATCGAAACCATAAAAGTGCGGTAAAATTTTGCCCTGTTTTTCTTTCGCCTCCGCAATGGCTTCATTTTTCACTTTTTCCCAAAGGGTTTGATTATGCCCTTTCCAAAAATCAAAGCCCCAATGCAGCCGGTGTAATTGAGGGGCGATATGAGCTTCCATTTGTGCCGCTTCAATAAGCAAGGTTCCGGAGCCACACATAGGATCCACCAACGGCATCCCCACTTCCCAACCGGAACGCATCACCATTGCAGCAGCTAAGGTTTCACGCAAAGGGGCTTGACCGGTATCTTCACGATACCCCCGTAAATGCAATGCTTCCCCGCTCAAATCAAGGGAAATCACGAATTCTTCACGATTCAAATAAGCATGAATACGCACATCCGGTTGCATTTTATCCACATTCGGGCGGGCTTTACCTTGGCGTTCAAAGTAATCCACAATGCCGTCTTTCACCCGCATTGCGCCAAATTGAGTGTGGCGAATTTCTCGGTTAGTGCCGTTGAAATCCACAAAAAAGGTGACCCGCTCATCAAAGTGTGCAAGCCAGTTAAAGGCTGAAACCGCTGCATAGAGATCTAAATCACTGTAAATTTTGGTTTCAATTAAAGGCAATAAAATGCGTGAGGCAAGGCGAGACCAAAGTAAGGTGCGATAAAGGGTTTCCTCATCGGCTTGAAAATGCACACCGCCCTGTACCACTTTGGTATCCACAGCGCCGAGTTCTGACAGCTCAACCTTTAGCAGTTCTTCAAAGCCACGGGAGGTGGTGGCGAATAGTTGTTTCATTTGGGATCTCAAGAAAAAAATTTTGGCGATTATAGCATAAGTTTCCATTCAAATTAGGTGAGTATGGATTTCAGAAACAAAAAATGGCGGGTTTCCCCACCATCTATCAAAACATTACGATTATTTACCCAAGCACTGCGCATAACTGTCGGCCGTTGCTTGAAGGAAATTGGCATAGGAATTTATCCCTAGGGTTATCCCATCACCAAGGGGATCCAAACGCCCCACATTCACCGCCGAGCCTTTCGCCAAAGATTCAATCACTTTCGGGGTAAATTGCGGTTCCGCAAACAAACAGTTGACACGATGTTCAGCGATCTCTTCTTTGATATGGGCAAGGGTTTTCGCACCGGGTGCGACCAGTGGATTAATGGTGAAATAACCGGTTTGTTTTAAACCGTAGGCATCATTGAAATAACCGTAGGCATCGTGGAAAACAAAGAAACCTTTTTCTTTAAAAGGGGCGAGTTGGACTTTGATTTTATCGTTTTGTTCCGCCAAAGTGCGGTTGAAATCCGCAAGGTTTTTCTCAATCAAGGCTTTTTTAGTCGGGAATTGTACGATAAGTTTATCCGCCACTTTTTGTGCCACAATTTGGCTAATTGCCGGTGAATACCAAACGTGCCAGTTGGTACTTAATCCTTCGTCATTATGATCGTGATGATGTTCATCCCCGGCTTTGTGTTCGTGTTTATGCTCATGTTTGTGATTGTGATCATGTCCGTCATCGTCATGAAAATGTTCGTGGTGTGCTTGGCTTAATAAAGGTTTAACCTCAGCAAGATCAGCAATGGTAATCACTTTTTGTCGGTCAATTTGGCTCACCGGTTTTTCTAAAAATGAATCAATGTCTTCGCCTACCCACAATACCAAATCCGCCGATTTCACTTTTTGAATATCGGATAATTTTAAACTGTAATCATGAGGAGAAGCACCTGTGGGTACAAGAACTTGGGTATCCGTTACACCATTTGCAACGGCTGAAGCAATAAAACCAAGAGGTTTTACCGATACCAATACATCCGCATTTGCCATCATCGGAAGGCTGAAAAGTGCGGTTGAAATGGCGCTTATTTTTAATATGGTTTTCATTTTGTCTCCTTAAATTGTTAATAATGATTCTCAAAGAGATACCAAAGCCTACACTTTTTTAAATAAATTGCAATGATTTTGTATAAAAAGAAAGGCAACCTATGTTGCCTTGAAGATTAGTGAAATATTTATTTCCTCAACAATTTCTCTATCACTCTTGAAACGGCAAAAAAACCAAAGGTTGCGGTAATCATTGTGGCAGCCCCAAACCCATTGGCACAATTCATTGTGGCGGAGATTTCGCACCCTTCCCCTATTTTGGGAAAAATCAACGGTTGGGTGGAAAACACGGCATCGATACCAAATTTGCGTTGTGGATTTTGGGTAAAATTAAAATCTTTGCGTAAAACCGACCGCACTTTTGCCAACAGAGGGTCTTGAATCGTTTTACTTAAATCCGTAATTTGAATTTGTGCAGGATCCGTTTGTCCACCGGCTCCCCCCACAGTGATAATTTTTATTTTATTGCGTTTGCAATAAGCAATCATCGCCGCTTTGGTTTTGACATTATCAATAGCATCAATCACATAATCGTAGCCGCGATTAAGATAGTCCGCCAGATTATCAGGCGAAATAAAGTCATCAATAATATTAACGGTACATTCCGGATTAATCAGTTTCACCCGCTCCGCCATCACTTCCGTTTTGAGTTTACCGATATTACCACTCAACGCCGGAAGTTGGCGGTTGATATTGGTGACACAAATATCGTCCATATCAATCAGGGTCAGTTGTCCGATCCCGGAACGGGCTAAGGCTTCCACCACCCACGAACCCACACCGCCAATACCGATAACACATACGTGCGCTTGGCGAAGACGTGCCAATCCCTCTGGGGTATAAAGCCGCCCGATACCGCCAAAACGTTGTTCATAATTATCTACACGTGCCATTATTGTAAAACCCAAACACGACCATAATGTTTTGAAAGCCCTGCAATATGCCCCGCTTGATCGCCAATGCCACGATATAAATCAAAGTGATGCCCGTTCACCGCACCGCCCACATCCAATGCTACCATTAAATGCAATTTATGCGTGCCTTTCCAGTTGCCGTTATCATCAATATCCGGCACTTCCACCAATAACACAGAACCTGACGGGATCACATTACGATCGGATGCCACTGCCGCCATTGGAACAAGAGGAACACCCGCAGAACCTTTGACTTTCCCGCTCGGATCATTTTTAAAGAACACATAAGACGGATTACGTTCTAACAAACCTTGCACCCGTGAAGGATTCGCTTTGCCCCAGTCACGAATCGCTTGAATTGACATTTTTTCTTTCGGAATTTCACCATCTTCCACCAGTAAACGCCCAACCGCTTGATATTTAAAGCCATTTTGTCCGGCATAGGCAAAATAATTCAGGTTTCCATTACCAAAATCCACGTAACCACTGCCCTGTACGCCGAGCAAGAAATTATCCAGCATCGAATCGCTATATGCCAACTCTAACCCTTTTCCTTCCAATGCTCCTGCATAAATTTGCGCACGGGTAAAACGTTTGTTCGCCGGTAGCGCATAAATCGGGTGCTGATATCTCCCTTGCGGTGTGCGGCGGGCGTGAATGACCGGAGAATAATACCCCGTCATCAACACATTTTGATAACCGTCAAAACCTTTCATAATTTGCGGGGAAATGCCATATTTCGACAATTCTCTCACATCCGCACCGGCAAGCACCCAATTGGTAATTTTTTGATAATTACCGTAGAAACGGTCGGACAATCTGCCAGAATAGGCTTTCACATTAGAAAGCTGTGTTAAAAAATCTCCTTGATTAATGACCGCACTTTGATTTTCTACACGAGACACCGGCGATAAAATCGGTTGTTGATAGCTGCGACCGCGATATTTTGCACCAAATTTTTGTGGGTCATCACCTGTTGGCGTAAGTATCGACGATCCATCTTTATTTGATATAGTTTTATTAGAAGAACCGCCACAAGCCACTAAAATTGAGGCAACAGCTAAAACACTGAAAACTTTAATACCAAAATTTTGACGAAATTTCATACTTTAATTCCTAACGAAACATGAATTTTTATAGGGTTGCATACGCTATCAAAAATTATATAAAACCACTAGCATTATTTACCCAATCTATTCCTCCACTTCTCATCAATATTCTTAAATCTCAAATTTAATATTGATAACTATTATCATTTTAAATATACTCATTAGGCTTTAACATAACTTTAACAGAACAAATACGCCGTAGTTCGTGGAAAAGCTAACATTAACCCTTTATTTTTATTTAAATATGACATTTAAGGAGACACGGTAAATGCCATTATTTCATCAATATATCCGACATAACAAAAAAATTGTCATCATCAAGGCTGTTTTCCTGAGCCCAACAATATTTATTCCCTTCGCTCTCGCTAATCCTCAAGAAAATGATATAGAGCAATTAGAAGAAATTACCGTTAAAGCTGATATCGGTGAGCTCTCAAATAATTCAAAAACTGTTAAAACCACCGAACAGTTAGAAAAACAGCAAGTCAATGACATCCGAGATCTTATTCGTTACGATGCCGGTATTTCTGTTGTTGAACAAAACAGAGGTGGAACATCAGGCTTTGCAATACGAGGCGTTGACAAAAATAGAGTGGCTATCACTGTTGATGGTATGCCACAGCTACAATCCCACACCACGAATATCAGTGATTTTTATGAACCGGTCGGAAGTGGAGCAAGAAATGAGGTAGAACTCGAAAATATCTCTAGCGTTGAAATTGATAAGGGTAGCCAATCATTCCTAGCCCGCAATGGTGCCCTGGGTGGCTCAGTTAACTTTAAAACGAAAAGCGTAGATGACATTTTATCCGAAGGAGAAAAGTTTGCGCTAACAAGTAAAACGGCTTACAGCAGTAAAAACAGCCAATTCATGCAATCATTAGGGACTGCATTTAATGTCGGGAATTTAAAAGGACTCTTTCAATACACCAATCGTAACGGCAAAGAAACAAAAATTCACAATGATGTAATGAATAAAAAAGTAGAACTTCGTCGTTTAGGCGTATACGTTGATAAATATCGACTTGACACCTCAACACCAAACGAAGTGAATCCTAACGGCATATTCTATAAATGTGAAACCTGTACAGAGCCTTTTTATTTCTCTCGTTTTACCAAGTTTCACGATTTAAAAAGCGCTATGGACGACTATAAAGATTCCAATAAAGGGAGAGAATTTACCCCTGAAGAACTCAAACAACTTAAGCAAATGGTGCATCCAACAGAAATGGTTTCAGCCAAAGATTATACAGGTCCAGATAGAGAGGCACCGGATCCGCTAAAAAGCAAAACCTATTCTTATTTGGCACGCCTTGAATATGAAATTGCGCCAAACCAATTGCTCGGAGGAATCTTTGAGGATACAAAACAGCGTTACGCTACTAGAGATATGAAGGAACGTGCTTACTATTATGTTCCACCTCCGCCACCTTCAGTTCCGGATCCTAGACCTAAATACCCTAGAGCGCCTACAGGTGATGGTTTTTACTGCAAAGATTGTCCGGAAGGATATGATTGGGATGGATACTACAAGGCCTTTGATGAATATAAGAAAAAATTAATTGAATTCCGTGAAAAAAAGAAAGAATACGATAAATCAGGAGTAAATACCCCGGAAGATAAAGCGTGGAAAGCGTATGATGAGTTAAAAAGAGAATATGATCAGACTATAAGAGATTTTGTAAATCAGATCCCACATCCCGGTAGCGGGGGAGCCTATCTTGACGATATAGCGATGGGTCCGTATGCACCTTTGGCTTATACAAAAACTCGTTTTAGTACCGAAGAACATCGTAAACAACGTCAAAGCCTCTATTATATTATTGAACCTAAAAATAAATGGGCAGATAAACTTGAGTTTAATTTGGATCTACAAAAAATCAGTATTGATTCGGATTATCGTACCTTGAGTTGTAGTAAATATCCAGTGGCAGATAAAAATTGTCGTGCAAGTCGAGATAAACCTGGCTCATCAGAAGATCTAGACAATGTATTCTATCAAGAAAAACGTTCACATTTAGGTCTAAAATATGATAAGACTTTTCAGTTTGAACCAATAACTTACCGCATAAATATGACCGCTGGTGCTACTCGTTATCAGGTTACACAGAATCACCACGCCTATGTCATGCGATATGGCGGGCTAGAAAATGAACTGAGACCAAATAAAAATGGGGGACGATATGAAATTTATATTCCCCATCATCTAGGACGAGTAGATTCACGAGATCTCATGAGAGCCGATATATGTAGCAAAGATAGACGCTGTTCTTTCAAACTTAAAGGAAAAAATAAATATTTCAGTTTGTACAATCAGCTCTCTTTTGGAAAATATCTGGATATTGGCGGTGGTTTCCTTCGAGATCGTAACTTCGTCTCAGGGGATAAAACATTTTTGGTTTCAAGAGAATATGACAATACCACCTATAAATTTAATGTTATGTTCAAACCCATTGAGCAAATTCATATCGCCTATCACTATTCTACAGGGTTTAGAAATCCAAGTAGTCAAGAAGTTTATGGCTGGTCACCTCATGGGAAAAGACCAACTGATCATTTAAAACCCGAAACATCGACTCATCGTGAAGTGAGTATAGGGTTTAAAGGTGATTGGGGATATGTAGAAGCCAATAAATTTATTAGTCGTTATGAAAATCTAATAAGTCGTGCAACAGAGAGAAAATCATCAATTAGGCAAGACTACAATTTCTCTAATGCAACGATTGAGGGATATGGCGTTCAAGGATACTTTGATCTTCACTCAATAATGCAGATGATCCCATCGGGTTTTAGCGCAAATATCACCTATGAGAAATCTAAACCTAAAAAAGCAACGAGAATAGACGATAATCTCATACATGGTACACTCTATCCATTTGATGCAATACAACCTGCTCGTGTTATTGTCGGACTTAATTATGATGCACCTTCTGAAAAATGGGGAAGTTCTCTGATTATGACCTACTCGAAAGCAAAAGATGCTAACGAATTAGCCACAACAAGATTCCTTGCAAAAGATCCAAATCATCCAAACAACAAGTTTAAGGTGACTCATATAGAAACGAAATCTTGGAAAACAATAGATTTGCTAGGCTATTATAAAATAGGAAAAAATATAACGGTTAATGCCGGTATATATAATCTTTTAAACAAACAATATAGCACTTGGGAATCCGTTCGTCGTAGCTCGACTAACTCAGTACACGCAGAAAGTCAGTATGGAAGTATTGCTCGCTATGCAGCTCCAGGACGAAACTATTTTGTAAGTTTAAATATGAAATTCTAGTTCGTTTGGCTATTTAGAACCGATTGATCCTTATATAAATACCTGTTTCTGAGAAAATGCCGTCAAATACAGGTATTTTTTATATAAAAACTAGCCTATTAGATAAAATTAAGCGCACTAATTGATAAATATTCTGTTCATTTTAACAACAAACACACAATAAATTTTTGTTGAAAGCTTGCAAAATTTTTTGAATAGCGTATAGTGCACAACGTCAGACGCGGGGTGGAGCAGCTTGGTAGCTCGTCGGGCTCATAACCCGAAGGCCGTCGGTTCAAATCCGACCCCCGCAACCAGATTTTAAAGCATCGATTTTATCGGTGCTTTTTCTTTCTCTTAATCACTTATCCTTTTAAATAACCCTTACCGACATAGGCTTCCACTTTATCTTTTAGATCTCTCTAAAGCCTTAAACTTCTCAATCAACCGTAGCCTGTGTGAAACACAGTTTCACACGCGGAAAAATTAATTCGTGCGTACGTGGATTTCAGCAAGCCCTTTTGTTGTAGATACATCAAAATCTAGTTTTATAAATGGAAATTCTCTTTTAAAACGTTCCAATATATGTGGATTTCTTTCTAGTGCATCCAGTGCTTCCTCATTAGAAATTAGCATGTCAAAGATAGAACCAAATCTCTTAACTGTAATACCATAAATAGCATTTATTTCATCATCATTAAGATTGCTACTCGGAACAAATCCAACCATATTATAAATATCAGACATATCTGAATCACGAAGATCTACTGAATCCCAAATAAAATAAGGTAATTCTTCCAAATCAGAATCATTTATTAATGAATAAAAAAACTGCTTAAATTCATCATCAGTTATTGATTTCATTGCTTTACACAAAGTTATAAATCCCAAAATGGAAGAATTTTCTCTATTAAAACCTTTCATCTTTAACCTCTTTTATTTACCTTTTTTCATGCCTTCCCAGCCAATATGTCCTGTTGGATTATGTACCGTTGATGGAACTAATTGTATTTTTCCTGTAACTAGGTGCATAAGGGTTATTACCTAATTTACTATCGAAAACATTACCAATTAAAGTTCCTCCAGTTGTTTTAACAACATCATATTTTCCATCCTTAGCCCAATCTCCCATAACGCCTAAACCTGTTGCTGGGATTATCGGAATTCCGGCAGTTGTAGAGGCTAAACCGCCCGAATAAACCACATTCACACCTGAATTTTTTAGATTATCAAGTGTTAATGGTTTTCCATTTGCATAATCATATGCTTCAACCCCTGCTTTAACACCTGCTGAGGTTGCAACACCTTTTAACACGCTTCCCACAGGTTGCTCACCCATTGATTTTAGCGAGTGACGTACATAGTTTCTTGCGCCATTAACGCCTGTATCTACTAAATCAACATAACTATACTGGGCTTGCAAATAAGCCCTACCCACTCTCCGCAATTGTCTCAAACATCGTTTTTCGCATTTTGTGCCATATCTGTTGAAATGCCGGCACTGATGCTTTTCACTTCCTATTAGTGGTAATTTATTTTCGTTTTAAATCGTTATTCTTCAATTTCTCTATTATTTAGAACCAAATTTAAATCATAAAGAAAATCTTTTTTTTCTTCTTCACCTAGATCAGCAACTAAATCATCAAAATTATGATTACGCAAAATATCTTGTATTTCATTAAATACTATCTGATGACTTAATAGGTGTCTTGCACCATTAGTTATAATGAAAATTACATTTAGCATTAATCTTTCTATTGGTAAATCAAAGTGACCATCAAAGCTATCTAAAGCCCCCCCCCATTCATTAAATCCTTTATGCCAATTCCTTATTTTTCCTTCTTCAAATTTTCTTTGACACCAAATATAGGCATCTTCAAAGAACCATTGTTTTAATATGTTGTATTTAATTCGTTCTTTCATTATTTTTCTCCATTGAGTTTAACCTGTTTCCCATTATTATCAAAAACATTGACCTTAATATTTGGATAACTTTTACTAAATTGATCGACCACCCTCAAACAACTTAGGCAAGCAGGGCGCTCAGTAAAGATTGTTACATTACCTTTTGCTTGTCTATTTGATCCTAGTTGATCGGCTAGATTGGATAGTATCTTATACTCAGAATCTACCTTTCTATCTATTAAAAACCCTTTCTTATTAGGTAAACTTAAAGATGTGAATTTCGTTTTTCCCTCTCCAACAAAAACACCTTGGGCCTCTGTTATTTGACTATGTCCAGCTAATGTTTTAGTCGCTAATCCTTCAATATTAATTTGAGCTACTGCTGCATTTCCTTTCCCTTGTAGACTAGATGGTAAAGTAGCTCTAGCCTCAGCCAACTGCTGACGATAATCAGATATCAGCAAAACACTACCTTCAGGTTTTTTACTTAAGTCTTTGATAACTTTTTCAAAGCCAGCTTGTTGCTGCTTTGCTAAATCCTCTTTTAATTTGGGATACAACGCTATATTTTCTGCCCCTGCCGAAATCCTTGTGGTTTGATTTTCATACCCTGTCGTTTTACCAACAACCGGCAGTGCTTCATTTGCATTTATGCCTTTCGGTAGTTTGGTTTCAGCATAATTTAATATTGTTCCAGCCTTCGCTGTGCCACCAACCCCTACCGCATACCCACTCTCTGCAATTGTCTCAAACATCGTTTTAGCCAACGGCTCCTTGTTGGCATAAAGCTCACCCAAACTAAACAACCCTGTGCCGCTTTGATAGTTTTGAGAAAGGGAGCTTGAGAGGTTATTTGCTTGATATCGGTATTTTCTCGCCAGCTGCCCGTCTTTATCACTCTCCTGATTGGCGTGATATTGCTCAAGTTCACGATAACGGTTTACCTCAGCCCTAGCATTACCATAAACTTGGCTGACGGTTTCTTTACCCGCTTGCTGATAATAAGATTTTCCTTCTCTTATCGCTGAACTTAATACATAATCCGCCGTCGTTGTCGCATAGTTTTTATCCCCGCGATTTACCCGATTGTATAAATCTTTATTCGCTATGACATATTGTGCATTAATCAAACTATTACGATATTCATCCGATTTTCGGTCTAATTCGGCAAAGA
>NZ_MLHL01000057.1 GCF_002000545.1 Rodentibacter trehalosifermentans
TATTTTTTATTTTCTGAGGGATACAATCAATTAAACGACAGCGTTCAACTTTGCCTATATTTAAATAATCAAGCATATTTTGTTCTATCTCTTCTTTGGAAAACATAATTTCATCATTTTCTTGATAATAATGACTTTTTTTAGAAATGTTTTTTAAATAAAGATCATATGATTTAATTGAATTATATAAATTTTGACAAACTTCAACGCTATTTTCAACTTTAGGAAAGTTCCTTAGCTGCAACTCGGATTGTTCAAACTCAGAATAAATCTGATTAAGCACATATTCTTTAATTAATCTAGAGAGAGGATAAAGTCCATTATAAAGATAGGTATATTCCGTAAAAAACAATTTATTCTTTCTATCCCCAATTCTATTATCCAGACATTTTAATATTCCAAGATATTTAAATTGCTCAAAAGCTATTTTATCATTTTCAAACTTAAACATTACACTGGATAAAATATCATTTCCTAATGCAATTTGAGTGGTTGCAATAAATAACAGGGTTATTTTATTTATTAAATTCATTATTTTAATTCTTAAAAAATAGGGCTGGAAAGCAAAAAAAGTCTCAGAAGAGTGTATATGGCGTAAGTATATCTCTCTTCAATTTTTTTGAATAGAAAAAATTTCTCCTCATAACTTTCGCCCCCCCTTGATTTATTTCTATTTACTTGTATATTTAACCAGTTAATTTAAGAAGGATTTACCTAATGATCAACGAAATTGAACTCAAACTTGCCGTTACACCGGAAGCATTTAATGTTCTCGAACAACATCTCCAGCAATTTAATCCGTTAGAGCGTAAAAGCATTTTTTTAGGCAACACTTATTATGACTATCCGGATCACGTCTTCGCCAAGCAAAAAATGGGGTTGCGTATTCGTCAAGAAGATCAACATTTCACTCTCACGCTAAAAACCAACGGGCAGGTTGTCGGTGGCTTGCATACGCGTCCTGAATATCATTTATTGATTGATGGAAACAATGTGCCGACAAACGATCAGCTACGGGCCTTATATCCCTTTGAACAATTGCCGACATCGCCTCTAAAACTGATTTTCTCTACGGATTTCAACCGCACTTTTTGGTTGGTTAAATTTCGCAATAGCAAAATTGAGGTGGCTTTTGATCAAGGGGAGATTGTCAGCGGTAAGCGTTCTCAACCCATTTGTGAAATTGAGTTTGAATTAAAAGAAGGTGAGATTGAGGATCTTTTCTACTTTGTGGAAGAATTACCGATTTTGACGAACATTTATTTCAGTAGTGCTAGCAAAGCGAAACGGGGTTATCAACTGGCTCAACCCTATGTATTAACGGATTGGTTAGATCAATGGCGGGATTTTTTACAAGCAGAACAAGAAAAAGGGACGAAGGCTCAGGCGACATTTCACCGCCTTTTAAAAATGGAGCAAGCCTTAGTGGAAGAAACCTTTGCTTTGCCAAGTTCGCTTTTTAGCCAAGATTTTATGAAAACCGTGGAGCGGGTGGGGGCGTTTTTCAATTTGTATCATTATTATGACGAGAACAAAAAATTGTTTGAGGTTATGGCGGAAAGCAAAAGTGACAATTTGAGAGAGTACGATTTGTTGCCGAAGCTGTTGAAAAGCAATCAGCATTTTTTCGATCAAATTCAGAATTTAATTCGTTTCCACAGTGAAACCAAAGACAATAAAAAAACCATTGAAAAATTGACCGCACTTTTTAGTACGCGTTTGTACGTGGAACGAATGATTAACTTGATGCGCCTTGCGATATTGGGCGAGGCAAATCAATACCACTAAATATCACCTTGTTCGATGACATATTTTAAACAGTTTTAGTTTACGGAGAAATAGCATGGCGAAAGCCCCTAAAACGGCTTATGTATGTAATGATTGTGGTGCGGAATATTCCCGTTGGCAAGGGCAATGTTCTGCCTGCAAAGCGTGGAATACCATTAGCGAAGTGCGTTTGATTTCTACTGCGAAAACGAAAAATGATCGATTCAGCGGCTATGCCGGCGAAACGCAGGCAAAAATTCAAACACTCTCTGAAATCAGCTTGCAGGAAACTCCTCGTTTTACCAGTGGGTTTAAAGAGCTTGATCGGGTATTAGGCGGGGGGATTGTGCCGGGCAGTGCCATTTTAATTGGGGGGCACCCCGGTGCAGGAAAAAGTACCTTATTGTTACAAGTAATGTGTGGTTTGGCACAAAAAATGACGGCACTTTATGTGACCGGGGAAGAATCCCTTCAACAGGTCGCGATGCGGGCAAATCGTCTCGGTTTACCCAATGACAAACTCAATATGCTTTCCGAAACCTCGGTGGAGCAAATTTGTAATCTTGCGGATCAGTTAAAGCCACAAATTATCGTTATTGATTCTATTCAAGTGATGCATTTGGCGGACATTCAATCTTCTCCCGGCAGCGTCGCTCAGGTGAGAGAATGTGCCTCTTTTTTAACCCGTTATGCGAAAACCCGCCAAACGGCGATTATTATGGTGGGCCATGTTACCAAAGACGGTACACTTGCCGGCCCAAAAGTATTGGAACACGCCATTGACTGTTCCCTGCTATTGGAAGGGGAAGCGGACTCCCGCTATCGCACTCTGCGCAGCCATAAAAATCGTTTTGGTGCGGTGAATGAACTGGGTGTATTTGGTATGACGGAACAAGGTTTACGCGAAGTGAAAAATCCTTCTGCCATCTTTTTAAGCCGTGGCGATGAACAAACGCCAGGCAGTTCGGTTATGGTGTTGTGGGAGGGAACCCGTCCGCTATTGGTGGAAATTCAAGCCTTGGTAGATCATTCGATGTTGGCAAACCCACGGCGTGTCGCCGTAGGGTTGGAACAAAACCGTTTGGCATTATTACTCGCTGTATTGCACCGCCACGGTGGGTTGCAAATGGCGGATCAGGATGTGTTTGTCAATGTCGTAGGTGGGGTAAAAGTTACAGAAACCGGTGCAGATCTGGCTTTATTGTTGGCATTGATTTCCAGCTTTCGCAATCGGCCTTTGCCGCAAGATTTGGTGATCTTTGGTGAAGTAGGGCTTGCCGGTGAAATTCGTCCCGTACCCAGTGGGCAAGAACGTATTAGCGAGGCGGCAAAACATGGTTTTAAACGTGCCATTGTCCCCTTTGGCAATAAACCGAAAAGTGCGGTTGAAAATATGCAAGTTTTTACGGTGAAAAAATTAGCAGACGCACTGGATGTTTTGGATAATTTTTAGAAATTTTTTGTCATACTGAAAACTTGAGCAAAATCCGCTAAAATATCGTGCAAAAACGGAATAGGGACGATATGGAAAAGAAAAAACCATTAGATGCCATTGATATAAAAATTCTGAATGAACTCCAACGCAACGGCAAAATTTCAAATATTGATCTTTCCAAAAAAGTCGGATTATCGCCCACACCTTGTTTGGAACGGGTAAAACGATTGGAAAAACAAGGGGTGATTGCGGGCTATCGTGCCTTGCTTAATCCTGAATTGCTTGATGCACCGCTATTAGTGATTGTGGAAATTACCCTGGTTCGGGGCAAGCCGGATGTGTTTGAGGAATTTAATGCCGCTATCCAATCCCTTGATGAAATTCAAGAATGCCATCTTGTTTCCGGTGATTTTGATTATTTATTAAAAACCCGAGTGGCAGATATGGCGGCTTATCGGAAACTCTTAGGGACAACTTTGCTACGTTTGCCCGGCGTAAATGATACGCGCACTTATGTGGTGATGGAAGAAGTCAAACAAACCAATTATCTTGTTTTAAAATAAAAAATGATTAAACGCATTACTGAACGATTTACGCCGAAGCAATATCTTGGTGAATTAATTTTAGGATTAACTGTACTTTTCGGTTTATATCTAATTGTAGCTTGGTCAAGCTACACTCCTTTAGACAACTCTTGGTCAACCGCCAGTTTTCAACGTGAGACAATCAATAAAGCCGGTGCCTTTGGTGCATGGGTGATGGATGCCTTCTTTGTCTTTTTCGGCTATGTGGGCAATGTTCTTCCTTTCTTAATTTTTTTTGTGCCCGCTTTTTTATTAAAAACAAAAGCGGTTCGTTATTTTTCTGTGACTAAAATTGCCTTACGAAGTTTTGGTTTTATCTCTTTGCTGATTGGTTTAACCATGATGGCAACCTTGTTGCTTTCCAACACTAATTATTATTTATCCGGCGGAGTGTTAGGCGGAAGTCTTGTGCTTTCTCTTTATCCCACACTCGGAAAATTCGGTTGTATTATCACGGGTTTAGCGCTGACAATTATTGGTTTTATCTTTTGCTCGGGGGCTTCATTAATTCATTTTCTCGTGCGTTTCTATAACTGGTTGACGATGAAAAATGACAACTCACAGGATGTGGAACAATCTGAAGAATCTGTTGAAGAATTAGAACAAATCGTGATTCAGAAACCCGATTCTTTAATGGTGAATGCCGAAAATTCAGCAACAAAATCATTAGATAAAAATGAAGAAGTAGATTTAGCAGAAAATTCGGGAAAAGAGACAAAAAGTCCACTTATTCAACCTGAAACTCTAATTAATATTAGTGGTTTACCGCCATCGGTGGTGATTTCTTCCGAAACGCAAAAAACAACGGAGGAATTTAATGAAAAGCTTGAGCCTTTTAAAACCGAAACTTTAGACGAATTACCGAAGGTAAGCATTTCTGCCTACGGAGATACGCCAAGTCAAACAATGGCACCAAATTGGGAATGTGCAAGCCAACAACGTCATTCCATAGAGGATCAAAGTGCGGTTGATTTTTCATCTATTTCTACGCTGAATGAACAAGCAATGCCAACTGTAACTTTGGCAACGTCAGTAGAAAATTCATCGTCAAAATCAACCGCACTTTCTGGTGAAGTTGATGATGAAAATGATGATTTGGCACGTCAATTTGCTGCACAAGAGCAACAGCGTTTGGCTGAAATGGAAGCCCGAGCGAAGGCGTTGAATGCCGAAGATGCCTTAAAAGTGATTTTGAACGAGCCGCCAAGCGCAGTTCAAACACCGCAACAAGAGCAAGAAAAAGAAACAGCGCCGGTTTATAAACCGTACGGCGATTCTCTGATTCATCCGGCATTCCAACAACCGACGACAAAACGTGAGAAACCAAGCACACCATTACCAAGTTTGGATTTATTGGAATACCGCCCAACTCAGGCACAAGATATTACCCGAGAGGAAATCCATGAAACCTCACAGCGGATTGAACAACAACTGAGTAATTTTGGCGTTAAAGCGATAGTAAAAGATGTGCTTGTGGGGCCGGTGGTTACCCGTTATGAATTAGAATTACAACCGGGGGTAAAAGCCTCAAAAGTCACCAATATTGATACAGATTTGGCTCGAGCCTTAATGTTCCGCTCTATTCGTGTGGCGGAAGTGATTCCGGGAAAACCTTATATTGGTATCGAAACTCCAAATGCCCATCGTCAAATTGTGCCGTTACGTGATGTGTTGGACAGCAGTGAATTTCGTGATTCGAAAGCCCTTTTACCGATGGCATTGGGAAAAGATATTAGCGGCAAACCGGTTGTGGTGGATTTGGCAAAAATGCCTCATTTATTGGTGGCGGGTTCAACAGGTTCCGGTAAATCTGTGGGTGTGAATACCATGATTTTAAGTTTACTTTTCCGCGTTCAACCGGAAGAAGTAAAATTTATTATGATCGACCCGAAAGTGGTGGAGCTTTCTGTTTATAACGATATTCCGCATTTGCTCACCCCGGTGGTGACCGATATGAAAAAAGCGGCCAATGCATTACGCTGGTGTGTGGATGAAATGGAACGCCGCTATCAATTACTTTCTGCGCTTCGTGTGCGTAATATTGAAGGGTTTAACGAAAAAATTGATGAGTATGAAAAAATGGGTATGCCGATTCCAAACCCAATTTGGAAACCGGGTGATACCATGGATCAAATGCCGCCGGCATTACAAAAATTAAGCTATATTGTGGTGATTGTGGATGAGTTTGCCGATCTGATGATGGTGGCAGGGAAACAAATCGAAGAATTTATCGCCCGTCTTGCTCAAAAAGCCCGTGCGATTGGGATTCATTTGATCTTGGCAACCCAACGTCCATCCGTTGATGTGATTACTGGGCTTATCAAAGCCAATGTACCAAGCCGCATTGCCTTTACGGTGGCAAGTAAAATTGATTCACGCACGATTTTAGACCAAGGGGGGGCGGAAGCCCTATTGGGGCGTGGTGATATGCTTTACTACGGGCAGGGATCCTCTGATCTCATCCGTGTTCATGGTGCATTTATGAGCGATGATGAAGTGGTGAGAATTGCCGATGATTGGCGTGCTCGTGGAAAACCGGATTACATTGACAGCATTTTAGAAAGCGCCGATGAAGAAGAGGGCGTGGAAAAATCAGCCGGAAGTAGCGGAGAATTGGACCCATTATTTGATGAAGTGATGGAATTTGTGTTAACCACAGGGACAACCTCTGTTTCTGCGCTGCAACGCAAATTTAGCGTCGGCTTTAACCGTGCAGCCCGAATTATGGATCAGATGGAAGAGCAAGGGGTGGTGAGCCCGATGCAAAACGGTAAACGTGAAATTCTTGCACGCAGACCGGATTATTAATTTCTCTTTTAAAAAGGAAAGGAAAATGAAAAAAACAACGTTTTTTGTAACCGCACTTGGTCTAATGGGATTAGGGTTAATTGGGATGAGTAATATCGCATATGCCGATGCGACAAGTGAATTACAATCCCGTTTAAGTCAAGTGAGTGTATTAAGTGCCGATTTTTCTCAAACCGTAACTTCAGCCGGTGGTAAAAATGTGCAACAGGGCAGTGGGAAAATTCAAATTAAACGCCCGAATTTGTTTAGAATGGACACCAAATCGCCACAAGAAACCCAGATTATTGCTGATGGTAAAACCCTTTGGTATTACGATCCTTTTGTGCAACAAGTCACGGCACAATGGGTAAAAGAGGCAGTAAATAATACGCCTTTTGTCTTGCTGACGAGCGATGATAAAAGCCATTGGAATCAATATACGGTGGCACAACAGGCGGATACTTTCGTATTAAAACCGAAATCGACGAAAAGTAATATTAAACAATTTGATATTCGGGTCGATGCCAATGGGGTATTGAAAAATTTCAGTACCACAGAGAAAGACGGGCAAACCAACCTTTATGTACTGCGTAATATTACCAACCAAAGTTTGCCGGACAGTTTGTTCCAATTTAAACCACCGAAAGGTGTAGAGTTGGACGATCAACGTAAAAAATAATGCTTGGGGCGTGTTGATTACGCCCTCAATTTTTATTTCAAATGCTTTAATGGGAAAAAATGATGGCGAATCTTGATTTTGATTTCTCGGAAAATGATTTCCGTCCCCTTGCTGCCAGAATGCGTCCGACGAATCTCGATCAATATTTTGGTCAATCCCATCTTATCGGTGAAGGTAAACCACTTCGCAGGGCTATTGAATCGGGGCATATCCATTCGATGATTTTTTGGGGTCCACCCGGCACCGGAAAAACCACATTAGCCGAAATTATCGCTAATCAAATCAATGCTGATGTTGAACGTATTTCAGCGGTGACAGGGGGGATAAAAGAAATTCGTGAAGCCATTGAGCGTGCCAAACAAAATCGATTGACCTCCCGAAAAACCATTTTATTTGTCGATGAAGTGCATCGTTTTAATAAAAGTCAGCAAGATGCTTTTCTCCCTCATATTGAAGATGGCACCGTTATTTTTATTGGCGCAACAACGGAAAATCCTTCTTTTGAGCTCAATAACGCCCTGCTTTCCCGGGCGAGAGTGTATGTATTGAAATCTTTAACCGTTGATGAAATTGTAGCCGTGCTTAAGCAAGCATTACAAGATCCGGTGCGAGGACTGGCAAAAGAGCGGTTAATTTTAGAAGAGAATTTATTACAAGTTCTTGCTGAATATGCCAATGGTGATGCCCGTTTGGCTTTAAATTGCCTTGAAATGATGGTGGATATGGCAGATGAAACGGAAAAAGGCAAAAAAATTGACCGCACTTTACTCAAAACCGTATTAGGTGAGCGCCAAGCCCGTTTTGATAAGCAAGGCGATCGCTTTTATGATCTGATTTCCGCCTTGCATAAATCCGTTAGAGGATCTGCACCGGATGCCGCATTATATTGGTATGCCCGCATTTTAACGGCAGGTGGCGATCCACTTTATGTGGCAAGACGGCTTTTGGCGATTGCTTCAGAAGATATTGGAAATGCAGATCCCCGAGCCATGCAAGTGGCACTTGCCGCCTGGGATTGTTTCACCCGTGTCGGGGCTTATGAAGGGGAGCGGGCCATTGCACAGGCCATTATTTATCTTGCGGTTGCCCCCAAAAGTAATGCTGTTTATACCGCATTTAACAGTGCAAAAGCGCAAGCTAAGAATTTACCTGATTACGATGTGCCACCTCACTTACGCAATGCGCCGACGAATCTGATGAAAGAGCTTGGCTTTGGTGAGGAGTATCGTTATGCCCATGATGAACCCAATGCTTATGCGGCGGGGGAAAATTATTTCCCTGAAGAATTGAAGGATACGCAGTATTATTTCCCAACCAATCGTGGAATGGAAATTCAAATTAAGGAAAAATTAGAAAGATTGCGTGAGGCAGATAAAAGTGCGGTGAAAAAACGCTACAAATAAAAAATGCGTGGTTGGGTTTCCACGCATTTTTCTTAGAACATACTCCGTCCGCTTTCGGTTTTTCAGGAACTGCTTGAATCACATCCCAGTGCTCGACGATTTTGCCTTCTTTATCAAAACGGAAAATATCCACCACAGTCTCGCCACGATCTTCATCATTTAATTGACTGTGAACATGCAACGCCACCAAATCGCCGTCAGCCAATACACGTTTTACCGTTGCTTTTTATTTTGGGTGTTCTTTTAAAAAAGGCGCAAAAGCATCAATAAAAGCTTGTTTACCGTCTGCCACCGTTGGATTGTGTTGTAAATATTCCTTGCCGATATATTTATCACTGGCTTCTTGTAATTTATGTTGGTTGAATACCATTTCATAAAAATCAAGCGCTGCGGCTTTATTTTGTTCCGGTGTTGAAGCTAATAATCCGGTTGAGAAAGCCAAAAGGGCGGTGGCTAAAAGTGTTTTTTTCATAAAAGATCCTTTGTATTTGAGGAAAAGGAAAGGGATTATAATGAAATTATCGCTTAAGACTAGCCTGTTATTTGGAAATAGACTTTTTCTTATTATGAAATAATAAAGGGTAAAAATGGATTGAAAGGAAAAGCGGGATTTGTATAATCAGCATTTTTTATTTTTCGGAAACCTGTATGACAAAAGCCAATTCAAAAGCCTTTTTAGTGATTTTACTCGGTGTGCTTTCAGCATTCGGCCCTTTTGTGGTGGATCTTTATCTTCCTTCACTCCCTCAACTGGCTCATTTTTTTGATACCTCCCCCTCTATGACACAGCTTACATTGACGACAGCGATGATAGGGCTTGCTTTGGGGCAATTACTTCTAGGGCCTATCAGTGATAAATTTGGGCGTAAAAAGCCGCTGATGATGTCATTAATTATTTATATTATCAGTACTGTTTTGATTATATTTTCTCCAAATATTGAAAGTATGATTATATTGCGTGTAATACAGGGGCTCTCTTCTGCCGGTAGTGTGGTGATTTCCCGTGCAGTGGCGACGGATCTTTATCGAGGCCGTGAAATGACCCGCTTTTTCGGTTTATTGATGACGATTAATGGAATGGCACCGATTATTTCCCCGATTTTAGGCAGTCTTTTATTGGACTATGTGAGTTGGAAAGGGGTTTTTGTTTTTCTTGCTTTCATCGGCATATTGGTTTTTGCTTTTTGTTTCCGATTAAAAGAAAGTTTAAAGCCTGAAAATCGTCTGCAAGGCCCGTTGCTTTCCACTTTTTCTACATTCGGTGTGATTGTAAAAAACCGATTGTTTATGAGCTATGTGGGAATTGAAAGTTTCTTGCTGGGTGCGATGTTTGCTTATATCGCCGCTTCGCCTTTTATTTTGCAAAGTTTTTACGGATTAAGTGCCTTTGTGTTTAGCCTGTGTTTTGGGGCAAATGGGGCGGCATTAGTCATCGGCGCGAATATCGGCGGAAAATTACCAAATCGAACCGCACTTTCTGTGGGTGTTTGGGGTTTTCTCATTGCTGCGGCTTATACTATCGCCACTTTATTGCTTCAGCCCTATTGGCTATTTGTAGAGATCGGTTTCTTTTTTATGTTGCTTTTAATGGGAACCACATTCCCTGCCATCTCTTCATTAGCCATGGAAAGCGAACGCCAATATGCCGGCAGTGCCTCAGCCTTATTAGGTTTCGCCCCTTTCTTTTTAGGTGGCGTAGTCTCCCCCCTCGTAGGCATTGGCGATATTTTTTATGCCACATCAGGGGTGATTTTGGTTTGTGGTTTGTTAGGAGTGGGGATTTATTTGGCGATTAGAGATCAAATTGTTGAAGCGACAGAATAATCACTGTTTTATACAAAGTGCGGTCAAAATTCTTGGTATTATGTAGAAAATGTCGAAAATCTTGGGGAAATTTGACTGCTCTTTTGCCGGTATAATCTCAATACGGAATCCTATGTTATTGAATACCTATCTTAATCTTATCCGCCAACATTGCCCTGAACTCACTGAACCACAGCTCGCCCGGCTGGCGGAAGGTTTGCAGGTGAAAACACTTGTGTCACGAGAAGCCTTTATTGCTACGGGCGAAGTGCCGAAATATCTCGCTTTTATCGCTAAAGGTTTGCTGAAAGGTGTTTATGCAATTCTGTGAACGCCGTAGTGTGAAACCTGAAGAGGAAGTGGGTGCATTGCTCAAGGCAAAAGGGTTCGACCCGTTGGCGGTGAAATCGGTGGTAATGACCCATATGCACGGTGACCATGCAGGCGGTATCCCGAATTTTCCTAATAGCGAATTTGTGTTGAGCGAAGCGGAATTTGATGCCGTACAAGCGAAAGATGCGGTGTTTAACGGTTATTTAAAGATGCACTATCCTGACTTCTTCTTCCTCAACATCCGCACTGTCAAATACGAAGACGGTGTTTTTGAAAACTTTGCCCAAAGCACTACATTAACGGCAGACGGCAAAATCCGTCTTGTGCCAACCGCCAACCCCGGGGCATACACTTGGACATCAATCCGTGGTGGTGGATATGGACGACCATTATGTTCTCATCGGTGGCGATGCTTCATATAGCGAAGAATATATGCTGAACGGCGACATTGATGGCGTGTGCATTGACGGTGAAAAACACAAAGCATCCACGGCTAAAATACGGGAATTTTGCAAGCGTAAACCAACCATTACCCAATTTGCTCACGATTTTGATAGTGAAAAACGTTTGAAAAGAAAGATTTTCACTGAGGTTAAGGAGTAGTAGTTTACCCAATTTATAAAAACAGTCATTTCAACGAAATGACTGTTTTTGTATATTTGATATAGTATCTGAAATTCTCGTTATTTTTTAACCGCACTTCTCTCTACACAATACACACCTCCAATTTCAATTGTTGACTGTGGAATTGTTGAAGGGTATTACGATGTCCGATGCTGAGGATAATCATATTCGGTAGCTGCTCTTTAATGATTTTATAGAGCTGATATTCGGTTTCTTCATCAAGTGCCGAAGTGGTTTCATCTAAAAACACGACATCCGGTTTGGTGAGTAAAATACGAATGAACGCTACCCGTTGTAATTCACCCGGAGATAAAATTGCTTGCCAATCGTTTTCGATATCCAAAGCATTGATGTATTTTTCTAGGCAGCAATCACGCATGGTTGAAATCAGATCCGCATGATGCGGATTAATATCCGGATAGCAAATGGCTTCACGCAGTGTGCCTTGCGGCATATAAGGTCGCTGTGGTAGGAATAAACTGCCCATACAAGGGTGTTCTGCAATACCAATGGTTTCAAAAGGATAGATGCCCGCAATGGCTTTAAGTAATGTGGTTTTCCCTGTGCCCGAGGCGCCTTGAATCAGTAAGGCATCGCCATTTTTGAGGGTGATATTAATATTATTGAGTAAAATTCGCCCTTGTTCGTCTTTCACCCCAAAATCTTTCAGTGCCACATAACTTGAGCATTTATAGGGTTGGCTGATTTCGCTGTGATCCAATTCATCCAGTTTCGTGATAAAACCGTACAAACGATTAAGGCGGGCTTGATAGAGCGTAAAAACAGACGGAAGAAGGACAGGGCAGTCATTAGCCGATTAAAAGCTTGAACGGTTTGGTGCATATCGCCCAGTTTAATTTGTCCGGTAAAAAAACGGGGGGCTTGCAACATTAAAGGGAAAAGTTTGGCAAAACGGGTCACTCCGTTATTAAAGCCGTCTAACCCCAACATTTTTAATACAATGGCCCAGCGGTTTTGAATAATTTGAGCAAATTTATTTTTGAGCAAAATTTGTTCTTTGGATTCGCCATGATAAAAGGCAATGCTTTCTGCATTATCACGCACACGGATTAAGGAATAGCGATAATCACCGTTGAGTTTTTCTTTATTAAAGTTAAGTTTTATCAATGGGTAGCCAATCCAAACAGACATCAGGGTAGCGAAAATGATAAAGGCATAAATAAAGAACACCACACCTTTTTCAATATTCAAACCAAAGAGATTCAGCACACCGGAAAGCAACCAAAGAATAAGGGTAAATTCAATGGTGGTGAGCACAGAATTAATCATTCCACGCACAATTTGTACGGTGCTGGTGATAAATTCTCGTGCATCTTGTTCAATACGCTGATCGATATTATCAGGAAGATCCCGTTCATATTTGAGGCGATAATAGTTTTTATTTTTCAGCCAACCTTTTATCAAAATGCCATTAAGGCTTTCTAACCAACGGATTTCAAAAACTTGGCGTAGAAAATAATCAATAATGGCGTGTAATACTTGAATAAGCACTAAAAGGGCATTGAGTTTTGCAAAGAACCAAAATTTATCGGCATTCAGTTCTTGCATTGAGCTGTATAAGCCATTGTAAAAAAAGGAATTAAGGACACTAAAACGCACTTCAAGCAAAATCATTAGGAAAAGCAGCAATAACATGGTAAGAAGTTGAAGGCGATTTTTCTTTGTAACAGAGGGCGCGGTAATTCGCCAAAATTTCTTGCCGAAAGCGGTTTGTTTGAGCGCTGCAATAGAGAGAATAAAACCGATCACTACCCAGAAAAGTGCGGTCAAAATCCAATTTAAACTATTATTGAGTTCGGTTTGCCAGTTCATAAATTTCCATAAACGAAAAAAGGGCGAAATGCTTTCGCCCTGAGGTTAATGCGCTGATTAAAATTCCACTTTGGCATTAAGCACCACTTCACGGCCATAGCCCAATGCAACAGGAATGAGCGCCTTGCTTGCATTACCCGAAGTGGAAGGGTAGTAAACTTTGTCAGATAAGTTTTTACCATTGAGTTGGAATGACACTTTTTTACCGGAAATTTTCGTATCATAAGCAATGAACGCATCATAGACAACGGCATGAGGTAATTTATAAGCCTTCTCATATGCATTGTTATAAGCATACCAAGAGCCTAAATAACGCGCGCCGCCGCCAACACGGATATTACCGAAATCAAATTCGCCTACATTATAAGCGAGGAAAAGGGAGGTTTGATGTTTTGGTACACTGGATAATTGTTTGCCTACTGCATTAGGATAGTGTTCATTTTCTAAGGATTTCACTTTGGTGTAAGTGTAGTTTGCGGCAATGCTGAGGTTATCGGTCAGCTGCCCGTTTAAATCAAACTCCACACCACGGGAACGTTGTTTTCCCACAATATTTAATTCCGCATTAGCGCCAGTCCCGACGGCTTCTGCCACATTGCGTTTGTTAATATCAAAGAGGGAAAGTGTTGCATTGAAATCGGTGTTTTCATATTTTGCGCCCACCTCAAATGATTTTCCTTGTTCCGGTTTGAGATCGCCATTGATAGGGGTTGCCACGCTGGTTTGTGGACGGAAGGATTCCGAATAGTTGGCAAAGGTGGCAAAGTTTGGGGTGAATTTATAAACTGCGCCTAATTGGTAGAGCAATTTTCCATCATGTTGATCCGTATTGCCTGTTTTCGTGAGGTTTTGCCCCGCTCTACAGTTTGCCGCATCTAAACAATGACGGCCGGCAAATTGATCAAAATACTCATAACGCATACCGCCGGTCACAATAAAATTATCGGTGAAATAAGCCGTATCCTGAACATATACCCCGATTGTTTTCAGATAATTATATTGGTAGGCATTGCCGTTACCATTTTTATGTAATGCGATTGGATTCGTGTAAATCGGATGATCAATATTGAGATCTGATGCTGTGATGCCTTTATTATAAATCGGACCCAGTTCACGGATATTTCTCATGGCGTCAACGCCCACCACAAGGCGGTTGGCGATATCTCCAATGCCAAATTCGCCGACTAAATTTACCGTACCGCTGTGAACCCGTTGATCGCCTTGTTGCTGTTCAATTTCTCGGCGGGCATGATGCGCATCTAGTCTAGGAGATGTGACAACACCACGCTTATTTCTTTCTTCAGGAATCGCTGTGTCAGTGTCATTTATATTGGTAATCCGTGCTTGGTTGTAGAAATATTTATAGCGCGCATAGCTATAAGCGGTATTTAATTTCCACTGATCGTTTAATTTATGTTCAATTTTTACATCAATATTATCGGTTTTTGCGGTGGTTTCGTTATTCGGTTCATCTAAACGACGGGTAACAGGAATATCAGGGGCTGAATTGGTGGCGGTTAATAAATTTGTGCCACGATCAAAGGGTTCAAGAATATCTTTATGTTCATAAGAGAGGAGCACTTTGGTTGTGTCATTTTCCCAAGAAAGTGATGGGGCATAAGTGGTATTTTTGATTTTGCCGAAATTACGCCAATAATCTTTTTCTTGTTTATCGTAGATAAAGCGATAGGCAAAGCCATTGCCTAAACCACCGGTAAAGTCTAATTGGGTTCCCCAAGTATTATGGGTTCCAAGGGTGCCACCAATAATATATTGAGGCGTTTGTTGCGGTTTTTTAGTAATGATATTCACAACGCCGCCGGGATCTTGAATGCCATAAAGCACCGATGCCGGCCCTTTTAATACTTCAACGGTTTCGGTGGTCGCACTAAAGTTTTTCGCAGGGCCTGCTTGCAAGCCATTACGCATAATGGAATTATCACGGTTTCCCCCGAAGCCCCGTTTTTGGATGGCATCAAACATACCACCGAGGGTGTTGGCTTGGCTGACACCGCTGACATTATAGAGGGCATCAATAAGGGAATCCGGTTTGCTATCTTCTAAGAGTTGTGTGGATAAAATATTGACGGTATTTGGGGTATCAAAAACAGGGACTTCCGCTTTTGATACGACTGAGGTACCGGTTGTTTGATAACCGTTTTGTTTAATTCCGGTATCTTGGACAGTAATTTGATCTAATACGATTTCAGCATCAGACTGCTGCTGTGTTTCTGCTAAGGCAGAAACACCAGTAAAAAGTGCGGTGTAAATAATGCTATATTTAAAATTTATCGTTGCTTTCCTTAAGGTTATTAATGTCTTAAAAAAAAGAGGTGGCAGAGTATAACCGAAAATAATTGTTTGGCTCAATAGGAATAATTTGTATTTGCTATTAAATAAAATTTGGCGAAAAATAACCGCACTTTTGCTTGTTTTTTCTTCGAGAGCAGTATAGACTCTCATCAAATTTAGTCGGGGTGCCATATGTGGCTGAGATGATACCCGTGAACCTGAAACAGTTAGCACTGACGTAGGAAACTAATATGACCATATTCCCTTTCATTTCTCATTTCATTTTTTATTTTTCATTTTTACCTATTAAAGCCTCTTGTTAATAACGGAGAGGTTAATGATGGTCTATGTCCGGAATTTAAGCCTTAAGTTCGGTGATCAGACACTTTTTGAAGAGATTAATTTATCACTTTCTCGAAAAGATTGGGTTAGCATGCTTGGCACATCGGGAGTGGGGAAATCAACCCTATTACGGCTCATTGCAGGTATTGAAACACAAGGCGTAATACAGGGAAGCATCACTTTTGAGCCGAATATCCGCCTTGCGTGGTTGCCACAAAAAGATACGCTCTATCCGTGGCTTTCATTGGTGGATAACGTGCAATTGCAAGCGGTCTTATTGGGGCAGAAATCTGCAAAAACGACCGAACAGGCGAAAATGTTGCTTGAAAAAGTGGGAATGGCAGAGCATTTACACAAAAACTGTTCGCAACTTTCAGGCGGGCAACGCCAGCGTGTCGCTTTGGCTCGTACGTTAATGCAAAATGCAGATCTTATTTTGCTTGATGAACCTTTTTCCGCCCTTGATGCCATTAGCCGTTATGAGTTGCAAAATTTGGCGTATGAATTATTAAAGGAAAAATCGGTACTACTCGTTACCCACGATCCGCAAGAAGCCTTGCGATTAAGCCAGCGCATTTTTGTGATGCGTGCTGAACCATCGCAGCCTGCCACACTTTCTGCCCCAATTATCCCTACAGGCAATGCCCCTCGTGAGTTTAACCATACCGATTATGCCGATTTGTGGGCGTTGCAACAGCAATTAGTGCAAGCATTATCTGCGGAGGGGAGGTTATGATCCGATTGTTCAAACCCGTGCTGATATGCCTTGTGATGTTGCTACTGTGGCAATTGATTATTCTGGTTGGCAGTTTTCCACACTACATTTTGCCCACTCCACAAGCGGTATGGAAACAGCTTATTTCTCACCCTGATTTGCTTTGGCAACATAGCCGTATCACCTTGTTGGAAATTGGATTAGGGCTGTTTTTCGGTTTCTTGTTCGGTTTATTTTCTGCTCTGTTACTCTCATTTTCGAAAAAAATTTCGGCATTGCTATTGCCCATTTTGGTCATTTCCCAAGCCATTCCCGTATTTGCTATCGCACCGTTATTGGTGCTCTGGTTTGGCTATGGAATGGCATCGAAAATTGTGATGTCGATTTTAATTATCTACTTCCCCGTTACTGCCGCTTGCTTTGATGGCTTGCGTAATACCCCCCAAGCGTGGCTTGATTTGGCAAATACTTTCAAAATTTCACCGTTTCGTTTATTACTGAAAGTCCGCTTGCCTGCGGCATTACCTGCTTTTGCCTCAGGGCTTCGTATCGCTATATCCGTTGCCCCTATTGGGGCGGTGGTGGGAGAATGGGTTGGATCGTCAGAAGGTTTGGGCTATTTGATGATCCACGCTAACGCCCGAATGCAGGTGGATTTAATGTTCGCCGCATTGCTGATTTTAATCGCCATTTCCCTTTGCCTTTATTTTGGAATGGATTGGCTATTACGCCGATTTATCCCTTGGGGGAACAGGGTTTATTCATCATAAAAGGAGACAAAAATGAAAAAAATCGTTCATTATTTTGCTGTGATTATTGGGCTAATGGGGAGCTTTTCCGCCCTTGCAAAAGAGAAGGTCAGTTTGTTGTTAGATTGGTATGTGAACCCCGATCACGCCGCCATTATTGTGGCACAGCAAAAGGGCTTTTTTGAGAAAAATGGTTTGGAGGTCGACATTATTGAGCCTGCCGACCCCTCTCTTCCGCCCAAATTGGTCGCCGCAGGGCAAGTGGATTTAGCCATTGGCTATCAGCCTCAACTTTATCAACAAGTGGAAGAAAAATTACCGCTTGTGAGAGTAGGCACGTTGGTTTCAACGCCATTAAATAGTGTGGTAGTGCTAAAGAAAAGTGGCATTAACACGCTGGCAGATTTGAAAGGCAAAAAAGTGGGCTATTCCATCAGTGGTTTTGAAGATGTGTTACTAGACACAATGCTCAATTCCGTACAATTAAGCAAAAACGATGTAGAGCTGGTGAATGTGAATTGGTCGCTAACCCCTTCTCTTTTAACGGGGCAAGTTGATGCGGTGATTGGGGCGTTTCGCAATTTTGAACTCAATCAAATACATTTAAAAAAGCAAGAGGGCTTGGCATTTTACCCTGAAGAGTTTGGCGTGCCAGCCTATGATGAGCTGATTTTGCTCGCCAACAAAGAAAAAGCCAATTCTGCAAAATATTCTGCATTTTTGACCGCTCTTGAGCAAGCCACCGTCTATTTAATAAACCATCAAGATGAGGCGTGGCAAGCCTTTGTGAGCTATAAACCGAATGAGTTAAATACGGCACTTAATCAGTTAGCGTGGAAGGATACCTTGCCTCGTTTGGCCTTGCGTCCGAGAGCATTAGACCCTCATCGCTATCAGAAAATGGCACAATTTTTACAGCAAAAAGGGCTGGTAAAAACCTTACCAGATTTGAAAGATTATGCGGTGGAATTGAAATAGGAGGCAATATGATTATTCAATTTATTGAAAAGGCACAACCTTATTGGAAACACTATGTCGAGCATCCATTTGTGCAACAACTGGCACAAGGCACATTGCCGAAACACTGTTTTCAACACTATTTGAAACAAGATTATCTCTATCTTTTCCATTACAGCCGAGCTTTTGCATTGGGGATTTTCAAGGCTAAAAACTTTGCCGAAATGGACTATCCTCGCAAAACATTAGAGGTATTACACCACGAAATTCAACTGCATCTGGCATATTGTAAACAGTGGGGAATTAGCGAAGCGGAGCTTTTTAATACGCAGGAAAGTGCGGCGTGCGTTGCTTATACTCGCTATGTTTTGGATTGCGGTATAACAGGCGGCTTGTCTGAACTTTACGCAGCGATTACACCTTGTATAGTGGGCTATGTGGAGGCGGCACGTTACATTACCATCCATTATCCCCGCTTGTCAGACAACCCGTATCAATCGTGGATTGATACCTATGCGAGCGAAGAGTTTCAACAAGCGGCAAAAGAAACGGCACATGTGCTGACGGCATTTTGCCAAGAATGTACGCCAACGCAACTCACTCAGTTACAGCAGATTTTCACTACAGCCACCAGAATGGAAATTAATTTCTGGCAAATGGGGCTAGATTTAGCTTAACCAAACATCTTAACCAAACAAGGAGATCATTATGAAATCAATCTATCTTTCAAAAATTCGTGAGCAAAACCCACTTATTCACAATATTACCAACATTGTTGCAGCGAATTTCAGTGCTAATGGGCTATTGGCTTTGGGGGCTTCTCCTATAATGTCGGATAGCTTGGAGGAAATGGTAGAGATGCCAAATTTAAGCCAAGCCTTTGTCATCAATATTGGTACATTAAACGGCAAAGAGCAAAAATCAATGTTGTTGGCAGGAAAAACGGCAAATGAAAAAGGCATTCCTGTGGTGCTTGATCCTGTGGGCGTGGGGGCGACAAGCTATCGCCGAGAAACAATTCGTCAGCTCTTATCAGAAATTAAATTTACCTTAATTCGTGGTAATGCAGGTGAGATAGCAACCATTGCAGGTGAAGTTTGGGAAGCGAAAGGGGTTGATGCAGGCAAAGGGAATGTGGATTTAAAATCCGTTGCACAACGTGTAGCAAAAGAGTATGGCTGTGTGGTGCTGATTAGCGGAGAAGTTGATGTTATCAGCGATGGCACACAAACGGCTACGGTGCATAATGGATCGCCACTCTTTCCTAAAGTGACGGCATCGGGTTGCTTATTTAGTGCAATATGTGGTGCGTTTTTAGCGGTGGATTCTGGCGATCATTTTGCTGCTACCCTTGAAGCGTGCGTGGCTTATACCGTTGCAGGTGAAATTGCTGCTGAGGGCTTAACCACCCAAGTGGGGCAATTCCAAATCCGTCTATTGGACGAACTTTCTGCCTTAAATGTTGAAAAAATCGCACAGAAGGGGCGTATCAATGAATAATGTTGCTCAAGTGCTTACCATTGCAGGATCGGACAGTGGCGGTGGGGCTGGTATTCAAGCGGATTTGAAAACCTTTCAAATGCGAGGCGTGTTTGGCACATCGGTGCTTACTGCGGTAACCGCCCAAAATACGCTAGGCGTATTTGATATTCATACCATTCCGCTTACCACCATTCAGGCACAGCTACAAGCGGTCAAAAATGATTTCCAGATTGCCAGTGCCAAAATCGGTATGCTTGGTACGGCGGATATTATCGAATGTGTAGCGGATTTTTTGAAAACTCGCCCTTTCGGTACGCTAATACTTGACCCTGTAATGATTGCTAAAGGTGGTGCACCTTTGTTACAACAGCAAGCGATTTTTGCCTTAACAAATTATCTCTTACCTTTGGCGGACGTGATTACCCCAAATTTACCCGAAGCGGAAGCCTTAACCAGCATTCACATTCATAATGAAGCCACTATTCAGCAAGCCGCCCACGCTTTGCAAAAACAAGGGGCGAAGAATGTGATTATTAAAGGTGGACATTCGCATAATTCCGAAAGTGAGCAGTGCCAAGATTGGGTTTTCCTCGCTGATGGTAGCCATTTTGTGCTGGAAAGCCCACGCTTTCACACACCGCATACGCACGGCACAGGTTGCACCTTTTCTGCCTGTTTAACGGCGGAATTAGGGAAAGGGGAGACGTTGCAAAGTGCGGTTAAAACTGCCAAAGATTTTATTACGGCGGCGATTAGCCACCCACTCAATATCGGGCATGGACACGGGCCGACCAACCATTGGGCGTATAGTCAATTTAAGTAAGGTGTGTGAGCCTTTGGTTCACCACCTAATACGAACATTAAGGAAAAAATATGCAAAAAATTCAAGAAATCCTACCGCTCTATTTTGTGGCTGGCACGCAAGATTGTCGTCATTTGGGCGAGAATAAGGCACAAAATTTACTCTCTGTGTTGAAACAAGCATTGGAGGGAGGCATTACTTGTTTCCAATTTCGGGATAAAGGCAAATTTTCCCTTGAGCATTCACCAGAGGAGCAAAAAGCCTTAGCGATTGCTTGTCGGGATATGTGCCGTGAATATGGCGTCCCCTTTATCGTGAATGATAATGTGGATTTAGCCTTTGAGCTTGAGGCGGACGGCGTTCACGTTGGGCAGACGGATATGGCGGTGGAGGTTATTCGAGCAAAAGCGAAGAAAGAGATGATCGTGGGGTGGTCGGTAACAACGTTGGAAGAGGGCAAAATAGGCGAAGCGATGACTGAGATTGACTATTTTGGCATTGGACCGATTTTCCCTACCAAATCCAAAGAAAATGCGAAACCAGCTCGTGGTATGGCGTTTGTGCAAGAATTACGAAATGCCGGTATCACCAAGCCCTTTGTGGCGATTGGTGGGGTGAAGTGGGAACACGTTCGCACTTTACGAGAATTGGGGGCGGATGGTGTGGCGTTGATTTCTGCGATCTGTCAGGCTGAAAATGTTGAAACGATGACCAAAGCGTTGAGGGTGGCAAGCTTAGGAGAAAATACCTAAAATTTTATTCCCTTCATTTAGGACGTGAATTGAAGGGCGGTTGTAAAAACTCAATGAAAAATGACCGCCCTTTTTGTTTAATCCTCTCTATGTTTAACTATAAACGGAAGGCAAAGCCATTACCTATTTCAGTTTTTCTAATCGAGCCATTAACACATCATGATTCAAACTTTGTATTTTTCTCATTCGATAGAATAGTAAAACCGCAGCAAAGGTCAGGGATACCACAAAAGCGATCCAAAAACCTTGAGCGCCAATATTTGGGATAAGCAAATTGGTTCGTGCAAGCGTATAGCCTAATGGTACGCCAATGATCCAATAAGCAAAAAGGGTGATATAGAGAATGACTTGGGTATCTTTATAACCCCGTAGCACACCGCTTACCACCACTTGAATGGTATCGGAAAATTGGTAAATGGCAGCAAGTAAGAGCAAGCCTGTCGCCATACTAATGACGATTTCATCTGTCACAAAAATAGCGGCAATTTCATAGCGGAAGAAGATCGTGATAAATGCGGTAATAAGCGTGATAGTTAAACCAAGAATTAAGGCAGCATAGGCGATATTTTTAGCTTTTTCAGGAGAACCTGAGCCTAGGGCTTGCCCCACGAGGATCGTGGTTGCCATACCGATGGACATTGGAAACATAAAAATAAAGGAACTGGTGTTTAAGGCAATTTGATGGCTCGCCACAATGGTTGCCCCAAGTGGGGAAAGCAATAGTGCGGTAAGGGCAAAAAGTGCCACTTCACAACAAAGCGCGATAGCAATGGGTAAGCCAAGTTGTAAGAGTTTCTTTAATGTTGTGAGATTAGGCTTTTCAATCAGTTGGCTGAACACTTTTAATTGACGTTCTTGGCGATTAAAGTAGGAATAACCTATCATCATTAAACACATCGACCAGTTTACGATAGCGGTTGCCACACCACATCCCACCGCACCAAGTGCCGGTATGCCGAGTTTACCGTAAATAAAAATATAGTTGAGAGGAATGTTAAGCATTAGCCCGATAAAAGTGATTACCATTGCCGGTTTGGTTTTGGCAATGCCGTCATTTAAGCAACGGAAATTAACGAGTAATAAATAAGCCGGTAATCCCCAAAGCATGGCGTGTAAATAATCCCGAGAAATTTGCGCCATGTGGGATTCCATTTGCATAAATTGCAAAACAAAATCGCTGTAATAAATCAATAAGCCAAGAGGAATACTGCTTGCTAGTGCGATCCAAATACCCTGACGAACTTGATGTGCGATGCGATGGCGTTGTCCGGAACCGTTTAAATAGGAAATAGTTGGAGGTAAGGCAAGTAATAAACCATGCCCGAAGAGAACCAATGGTAACCAAATGGAAGCGCCGACAGAAATGGCCGCCATATCCGTGGAGCTCACCCGCCCTGCCATAATGGTATCCACAAGCCCCATTGAGTTTTGTGCAATTTGAGCGAACAAAATGGGTGTGGCAATTTTAATTAATTTCTTAATATTAATATGATATTGAGATAAAAGACGAAAATTCATAAATTTGATATACTACGTAAAATTTTTATTGAGGAAAACTTATGTTTACAGGAATAGTACAGGGCATTGCCCCGATTCATTCAATTACAGAAAAGGCGCATTTTAGAACACAGGTCGTAAAATTACCACCTGAAATGAGAAAAGATTTAGAAATTGGCGCCTCGGTATCTAATAATGGTGTATGTTTAACGGTGACTGAGATTAATGATGATTTAGTCAGTTTTGATTTAATGCAGGAAACCTTACGGATTACAAATTTAGGTACATTAAAAGCCGGTGATTTCGTTAATATTGAACGTGCCATGCAAATGGGAGCGGAAATTGGCGGTCATATTTTATCGGGACACGTTTATTGCACAGCCCACATTTCCGACATTATTTCCACAGAAAATAATCGTCAAATTTGGTTTGAGCTGCCGAATGCGGAGGTGATGAAGTATATTCTCACTAAAGGTTTCGTGGCAGTAGACGGCATTAGTCTGACGATTGGTGAAGTGAAAGGCAATCAGTTTTGTGTGAATTTAATTCCGGAAACGTTGCAAAGAACCTTGATGGGACAACGCAAAATAGGTGATGTGGTAAATATTGAAATCGATTCGCAAACCCAAGCTATTGTGGATACGGTAGAACGTTATTTAGCGGCTCGTTCTTAACTGAAAAGTGCGGTTAAAAATCTTGGTAAATTGCACAAACTTGGTGTTGTTTATCAGGTAGGATTCCATACAGATAAGATATGCGATAAAGATTATTTGCTTAATGAGAAAAAGGTGGTGTTTCTAAATAGTATACTCACCTTTTTGAAGTAAAAAACGATAAGAGCATTTTTATTTATTTAATAAAAAAATCACATAATTCTAAATAAACACGCTTTATAACAGAATCCCATTCCAAATCTTCATTTTGTCGGAACAATCTTACTTTTTCATACCAAACACTATTTTCTCTATCCAATAACCAGCGGAAATCTGGATTATAGGTAATCATTATCCACGTTAATTTTCCCATTGCGGCAGATAAATGGGCGACTGAAGTATCAACACTAATCACTAAGTCCATTTCTTCAACTAAAGCGGCAGTATCAGAAAAATCAACAATATCATCATGCCAAGCCGTTAAATTATGTTGTTTTTGAATAAAGTCTAAATCTTTTTGTGATACCACTTTTTGTAAACAATGAAATTCAGCATCTAAATTAAATAAGGAAGTCAATTTTTCAAGCGGAATACTTCTTTCTAGATCCCTTCCATTCGTCAAAGAACCTTGCCAAGCCAAACCTATTTTTAATTTATTGTTAATCGGGAATTTATTTTTCCATTTTTCTATAAATTCAGGTTCCGCTTGTAAATAAGCCTTTTTTAGAGGGATATTATCTAATGTTGCATTTAAATAATAGGGTAAGCTCATCATTGAAACTTGATATTTTGCATCAAGATCTATTGTGCTATTATTTTTAACAATATCAATACCGAATCTTTTCAAGTTATAACTTAATAAATCCTCTAATGGTAGAAAATTTCCAACAATAACATCAAAACCTAATTCTTTTGCCATTACAGCGTAGCGTACAAACTGTATATTATCGCCTAATCCTTGCTCGGCAAGGACTAATAATTTACTTTTTTGAATATTTTCTCCACGCCATATTGGTAATTGGAGACTTGTTTTTACCGCACTAAGGTTTAATTTTTTTCTTTCTTCGTAAAGAGCAAATCCCTCTTTAAATTTCCCTTTTCTGAGCAAGGATGTCGCTTTTAAGAATAAAATATTAGCATTATTAGGATAATGACTTAAAACTTCATTAAAATCCGTTAAAGCAAGATCATATAATCCCATTCTTTCCAGCAGTAAGCTACGATAAAAATAAGCCTGCCATATTTCTGAATACTGAGAAATAAACTCATTAAACAACTGTAATGTTGCTTCACATTCTTCTCTTGTTTTAGAGGCAAGACGTTTTACGTTAATAAAAGTAAGATGACGATCTATTGTTTTTTCCAGTAAAAAGGCTTTTTCATAATGAATAAGACTTATATCCGCTTGCCTTTTTTCTAAATATAGTCGTCCCAGTTGGTAATGTGCATCAGCACTATTTGGATATAATTTGATTGCTTTTTTTAAAGACTTCTCTGCCAATTCAATTTGACCAAGATTAATAAATACATATCCTTGAAAAAGCAAAAATGAAAGATCGTTAGGTTTAACTTCTAATACTTCATTAATAATTTCAAGTGCTTCATTATATTTCTTATTTAAAATATGATAATGGGCATTTTTATATTTTTCTTGTAATTCTTTGATATTCATAATTTACAGTATTATTTTTAATCTTTTTACAAAATACTTCTTGAGCAGGCATCTATTAAAGAGGGGGGAGGTGGAACGCTATTTGTATACCTGTAGCTAAAACAAAGTGCGGTCAAAAATTCATTCAATTTTTTGACCGCACTTTTTGATGGATTAATTATTTTGTTTTTTCGATTTTTTCCATTTCCAAATCACAAATAGGGCAACGGCGGCAACCAAGACATAAATAACCATTTGACCTTTCTGAATTTGCTCGTGCAACCAATCTAAATTTTTCGCTCCAAATTCGCCAAGATACACCCAAATCGGCACGGAAATAATTGCTGCACAGAAATCAATGAACACAAAACGGGCGTAGGTCACACGGCGCGTAATTCCGGAAACCATATAAATCGGTGCACGTAAACCGGGGAGAAAACGGGCAATAAATAACACCCGATTACCATATTGGGTGAATTTTTCACGCACCATTTTCAGGCGTTTTAAGGTAACGATTTTTCGCATTGGGCGAAAACGTAAAATTTTTGTGCCATAAATGCGACCGAGCCAATACATACAGGAATCACCGGCAAGTACGCCAAACATACTGACCAATAGCATCACATGGGAATTAATGCTTTCGGGATAAAGTCCGGCAATGACTCCGCCTGAAACAAGGGTTATATCTTCAGGAATTGGCACGCCAAAACCACAGATAATTAAAACGAAAAGTACCGCCCAATAACCGTAATCGGTAAAAAAACTAATAAGAAATTCCATTTGCGCCTGCTATTTTAATTTTCTCAATGGGAAAATGGCGGGTATTCTAATCTTTTCCGCTTGAATATCCTAGAAAAAGTTTGCTTTGATGAAACGAATCTTCTATAATTCGCACGTCTCTCAGAGAGGCGTTATGAGGAAAATTGCTGGGTCGCCTGCAATTTTTTGTTTTTTTAATCTTATTTTAAAGAGAACACTAAAATGGCATTTAAATTTAAAGCTGAAGTTCGTACAGCGCAAGGTACGGGTGCGAGCCGCCGTCTGCGTCATAACGGTCAAATTCCTGCGATTGTTTATGGTGGTAACGAAGCACCGGTTTCAATTATCTTAAACCACGATGAATTAAACAACGCACAAGTTCACGATTCTTTCTACACTGATGTGATCACTTTGGTTATTGATGGCAAAGAAGTGGCGGTAAAAGTGCAAGCAATGCAACGTCACCCATTCAAACCAAAATTGGTTCACATTGATTTCAAAAGAGCATAATTCAATATTATGTGACATTGTAAGTCGGTTTTTCTAAGTTTATATTAGTGTCTATACATATAAAGTGTAATAGAAACAATAATATGAAAATTGAATTACTATGCAGTAAGCCCGCTGTTTTAGCGGGCTTTTCCTTTTTTAAAAAGGGGAATAAATTGATATGTTTTTCGCTTCTTTTAGAATTTTTTACATATAGTAAAAACACGATTATTTCAGAATGAAAAATAGTCAGCCCCCTTAAAAAACGGGATTTATGAAATTTTCCATAAAAAGTTAGGGCTTGATGTGAGAGTTAAAGTACAATGTGCCACTTTAAATGAGAGGAGATGATTTATGTGGTCGGATATTTTGGTTGGTTACAGCATTTTTATTTTGGAGATTTTAACCATTTTACTGGTCATTGCGGCGATCGCGGCTTTTATTATTTCTGCACGTCAGCAACGTGCCGGTGTGCAAGGAGAGTTAGTAATTACGGATCTATCGGAAAATTTTGAAAACACTGTAAAGCATTTGCGTAATTTCCATTTGTCGGAAGAAGAGTTAAAACAATTGGAAAAAGCAGAAAAGAAAGCAGAGAAGCAAAAAACAAAGGCTGTGAAGGCAAAATTAAAAAAAGGTGAGGTTGCGGAAACAGCAAAACCTTGTATTTATGTGTTGGATTTTAAGGGAGATATTTCTGCCTCACAAACGACCGCACTTCGTGAGGAAATTTCAGCCATTCTTAATGTGGCGAAACCTGAAGATGAGGTGTTATTACGTTTAGAAAGCCCGGGTGGCGTAGTTCATGGCTATGGTTTGGCAGCCTCTCAATTGAGCCGTTTAACACAAAAAGGGATTAAGCTCACTGTGGCGGTTGATAAAATGGCGGCAAGCGGTGGTTATATGATGGCGTGTGTAGCGGATAAAATTGTGGCAGCCCCTTTTGCTATTGTGGGATCGATTGGTGTAGTAGCTCAAATACCAAATATTCACCGATTATTGAAAAAACACGATGTTGATGTGGATGTGATGACTGCGGGAGAATTTAAGCGAACGATGACCGTTTTAGGTGAAAATACGGAAAAAGGAAAGCAAAAATTTCAGCAAGAATTAGAAGAAACCCATCAATTATTTAAGCAATTTGTCCAGCAAAATCGACCGCACTTAGATGTAGATAAGGTGGCGACCGGGGAGCATTGGTTTGGTTCGCAGGCATTGGAATTACAACTGGTTGATGCAATTTCTACCAGCGATGATCTTTTACTTGAAGCGATGAAAGAAAAATCGGTGGTGGGTATCACCTATAAAGTGAAAAAACCATTATTGCAGAAGTTAGGGCAACAAGCGGAAGAACGAATGGATAGTCTGATTCAGCGTTATATACATAAAAATGCTCAAGATTTTATTCACTAAATTTTTTATTTACATTTCTTTACAAAAAAATATTGAAAATTGAGGACGTTAGAAGTGTTTGATATTTACAAAAGCACCTTTTGAGATTAGTATTAGCGCCTGAAACTTTAGTAGTTTTCCAATGTAAGATTTGTAGAGTTTAGTTATGTGTTTTCCCGATAAGTAAGGGGAATTTTAACAGTTAAAAGGTAAAAAACATGAAATTATCTCGTATTTTATTATCAACAGTTGCTGTTGCTACGGTTGCCGCCTGTGGTAATTTAAGTAAAGTTACACCGGAAGGTATGCCTGAATATAAAGATGTTGATGGTGTTCAAGTTCCACAACTGGTATGGCCTAAAATTGATCGTTCCAGTTTTAACCACGATGGTAGTCAATTTGGTTCATGGCCAAATTGGGATAACGTTCGTATGATCGAACGTGGTATGAATAAAGATCAATTATATAATTTGATTGGTCGTCCACATTTCTCTGAAGGCTTATTTGGTGTAGAAGAGTGGGATTACGCATTTAACTATCGTGAAAACGGCGTACATAAAATTTGCCAATACAAAATTTTATTCGATAAAAACCACAATGCACAAAGCTTCTTTTGGTATCCAAACGGATGTAATGGCAACTTTGCTTACACATTAAGTGGTGATTTCTTATTTGATTTCGATAAAGATGTTCTCACACCTCGTGGTAAAGAAGTCGTCGATAATGTGGCTGCTCAGTTAAAATCATCCGGTGCGAAAGAGGTTAAAGTCGCAGGTTATACTGACCGTTTAGGTTCAGATGCGTATAATATGAACCTTTCTCAACGTCGTGCAAACCGTGTTAAAGCCCGTTTAATTGAAGATGGCGTAGTGGCTCAAATTACAGCAATTGGTTACGGTAAAAACCCTCAAGTGAAAGCTTGTGAAGGTTTCCGTCATGCAAGTAAAGAAGAGAAAGATTGTTTACGTCCTAATCGTCGTGTTGAGATCACTGCTTCCGGTTCAGTATTAAAATTACATCAAGAAGCAGGTCAAACAAACGGCGGCACGCAAGGTCCAACACCGCTTTATCAAAAATAGTTTTTTGGTTGAATAAAATGAAAAATAGCATAACGAATAGTTATGCTATTTTTTTATCATTAAGTTAGTTTTCTATAATTTGGGACAATATTTTTTGCGTAAGATGAATATAATTACCCAAGAAACGATGGCTGAAATTTAATAGATAATAAAGTTGATAGATCGGTTTTCTTTCCTCATATTTTTCCCAATCTAATGCAAAAGTGCGGTCATAATTCTCATAGAATTTTTGGGGAAAGGGCTCAAAAAGCTCGGTAAATGCAAGATCACATTCTCTATCACCCCAATAACTGGCGGGATCATAAGTAAAGGTTTGATCATTCGCAAGACAAACATTTTCAATCCACAGGTTGCCATGTAGAAGAGAAGGCTTTGGATTATGTTTTGCCAGTTTTTGTGAAATAATTTGAACAATCTGATTAATATCACCAAAATCTAATCCTTTGTCTTTACATAACTGTAATTGCCAACCTATGCGTTGCTCGCTAAAGAATGTTGCCCAATTGGCGTGCCATTTATTCGGCTGATGTACTGGTCCGAGCCACGTATCAAAATCCAATCCGTAATATTTTGTTCCGGAAATTTGATGCAAACGAGCCAATTGATTACCAAATTCCTCGGTCAGTGAAGATTGTTGTGTGATATTGAGTGATTCTAAAAGTAAAAAGCTCTGGTTTTGTGAACAGCCAACCCCATAAACCATAGGGAGGTTAAGTGCGGTGGTTTTTCGTAACATTTCAAGTTGATCCGCTTCAGCCCGAAACATTGAACGGTAGGATTTTTCATTGGCTTTGACAAAAACAGGTTGAATTCCATCATTAATAACCCAAGCTTCGTGCATTTCTCCACGGTGGACACATTCTTTTTGCTTAATGGAATAATAAGCGCCAAATTGATCTGCCAACACTTGGGAAACGGATTTCCACATAATCACCTCCTAGAGACAACAAGTTTATTGTTATTCTAAAAGATTTTTCTAAGATTACTGTGATATATCTCAAGTTTTTAGAGATTTTATTCCTATGATAAATGTAAATAAAAAGATGATTTTTTAGTGCGTTGGTATTATCATTAAGCCCATTTTCAACTCATAGAAATTAATCAGAGGAAAGTTATGCAACATCTGAAAGATCTTGTAGAGAAAGCAAAATTGGCGATCGATACAATCGAAAATAAAAGTTTATCAGCATTAGATGAAATCCGTGTCGAATATTTTGGTAAAAAAGGTCATTTTACTCAATTAATGCAAGAACTTCGAAATGTTGCGGCAGAAGAGCGTCCGGCAATTGGGGCAAAAATTAATGAGGCAAAACAAGCTGCACTTGATTTTTTAAATGCCAAAAAATCAGAATGGGAACAAGCCGAGCTTAATGCTAAATTAGAAAAAGAGCGGGTGGATGTAACTTTACCGGGAAGAAAAGTCGAAAAAGGGGGATTACACCCTGTTACGATCACTATTAATCGTGTCACTCAGTTCTTCTCTGAATTGGGTTTTTCTGTAGAAAACGGACCGGAAATTGAAAGTGATTATTACAATTTTGATGCCTTAAATATTCCAAAGCACCATCCAGCCAGAGCAGATCATGATACATTTTGGTTTAATCCTGAATTATTACTTCGTACACAAACTTCCGGAGTGCAGATTCGGACAATGGAAAAAATGCAGCCACCGATTCGCATTATGGCACCGGGGCGTGTTTATCGTAATGATTATGATCAAACCCACACTCCAATGTTCCATCAAATTGAATTACTCTATGTGGATAAAAAAGCCAACTTTACGGAATTAAAAGGCTTATTGCATGATTTTTTACGCGCCTTTTTTGAAGAAGATTTACAAGTGCGTTTTCGTCCTTCTTATTTCCCTTTTACCGAGCCTTCGGCTGAAGTGGATGTGATGGGAAAAAATGGGAAATGGCTTGAAGTGTTAGGCTGTGGAATGGTTCATCCGAATGTGTTACGCAATGTAGGAATTGATCCTAATGAATATTCCGGCTTTGCGGTGGGCATGGGGGTAGAACGTTTAACCATGTTACGCTACAACGTCACAGATTTGCGTTCTTTCTTTGAAAACGATTTACGTTTTTTAAAACAATTTAAATAATGATTTTCCAATAGCGATAAAACAACGAATTTTAAAGGATAAAGCATAATGAAATTTAGTGAACAGTGGGTAAGAGAATGGGTTAATCCAAGCATTTCAACAGCACAATTGAGTGAGCAAATCACAATGCTTGGGTTAGAAGTCGATAGCATCGAAAATGTGGCCGGTGATTTTACTGGTGTTGTGGTTGGGGAAGTGGTGGAATGCGCCCAGCACCCTGATGCCGATAAATTACGGGTGACGAAAGTCAATGTGGGCGGTGAGCGATTATTAGATATCGTCTGTGGTGCACCAAATTGTCGCCAAGGATTAAAAGTGGCTTGTGCAACGGAAGGGGCTGTGTTACCGGGTAATTTTAAAATTAAGAAAACCAAACTCCGTGGACAGCCCTCTGAAGGCATGCTTTGTTCATTTTCTGAATTAGGCATAGCGGTTGAAGCAGAAGGGATTATTGAATTACCGCTTGATGCGCCTATTGGCAAAAATTTACGGGATTATTTAAATTTAGATGACCAAAGCATTGAAATTAGTCTCACGCCCAATCGTGCAGATTGTTTAAGTATTGCAGGTATTGCCCGTGAAATCGGCGTGGTAAACAAACTTCCGGTAAATCAACCGCACTTTGAGGCTGTCCCTGCGACGATTTCGGATAGAATTGAGATTGATGTGGTGGCACAAGAAGCCTGTCCTCGTTATTTATTACGCGTGATAAAAAATGTCGATATCAATGTGACCTCACCAATTTGGTTACAAGAAAAATTACGCCGTTGCGGTATTCGATCTATTGATCCGATTGTGGATATTACGAATTATATTTTGCTTGAGATGGGTCAGCCAATGCATGCCTTTGATGCCGAGAAAGTAAAACAGCCGGTACAGGTTCGTTTTGCCAAAGAAGGGGAAGAATTGGTATTGTTGGATGGAACAACGGCAAAATTACAGCCTAATACCTTACTGATTGCAGACCAAAATGGTCCACTTGCGATGGCAGGCATCTTTGGCGGACAAGCAAGTGGTGTGACCACTGAAACGAAAGACGTCATTTTAGAAGCCGCCTTTTTTGCCCCACTCGCCATTGCCGGTCGGGCAAGACAATATGGCTTACATACCGATGCTTCACACCGTTTTGAGCGGGGCGTTGATTTTGAATTAGCCCGTCATGCGATGGAGCGGGCAACGGCATTGTTACTTGAAATTTGTGGGGGGCAAGCCGGGGAAATCTGTGAAGCGGTGAATGAGGAATATTTGCCGAAATTAAAAACCATTCAACTTCGTCGCGAGAAACTAGATAGCTTACTTGGACACCCTATTGAAACCGAAACGGTAACCGATATTTTTAGTCGTCTTGGTTTTTCGGTACAATATGCTAATGATGTATGGACCGTAACCTCTACAAGCTGGCGTTTTGATATTGAAATTGAAGAAGATTTAATCGAAGAAGTGGCGCGTATCTACGGTTATAACAGTATTCCAAATCATGCGCCATTAGCCTATTTGCGTATGCGTGAACACAAGGAAGCGGATTTAGATTTAGCACGAATTAAAACCGCACTTGTGGATGCCGATTATCAAGAGGCGATCACTTATAGTTTTGTTGATCCTAAAATTCAAGGCTTGCTCCATCCCCATCAAGAAGCCTTAGTCTTACCAAACCCGATTTCAACTGAAATGTCGGCAATGCGGGTCTCATTATTAAGCGGATTATTAAGTGCAGTCTTATATAATCAAAACCGTCAGCAAAATCGGGTTCGTTTGTTTGAAACGGGATTACGTTTTATTCCTGATAGCCATGCTGAATTTGCTGTGCGTCAAGAATTTGTACTCAGTGCAGTGATAACAGGTTCGGCGAAAAATGAAAGTTGGAATACAAAAGCAGAAACCGTTGATTTCTTTGATTTAAAAGGTGATTTAGAGAGTCTTCTTTCTCTAACCGGCATCGCAAGTAAGGTACGTTTTGTGGCAAAAACCTTTGATGCCTTACACCCGGGACAATCTGCAGCTATTGAATTAGAAGGAAAAGAAATTGGTTTTATTGGTACGCTTCACCCTTCTATTGCTCAAAAATTAGGCTTAAATGGCAATGTTGTGGTTTTTGAAATTTTATGGAATGCCGTAGCAAATCGCACGGTTGTACAAGCAAAAGAAATTTCAAAATTCCCGGCTAATCGTCGTGATTTAGCCTTGGTGGTTTCCGATGATATTGCCGCTGGAGAGATTATTGAGGCCTGCAAACAAGCGGGGGGGGATAAACTCATTCAAGTGAATTTGTTTGATGTATATAAAGGTATTGGTGTGCCAAGCGGTGCAAAAAGCCTTGCTATCAGCCTAATTATTCAAGACAATGAGAAAACCTTAGAAGATGATGAAGTCAATAAAGTTATCTCTGCAATATTAGATGAGGTTAAACAACGTTTTAACGCTGAATTAAGGGAATAAAGTTATGACACTGACGAAAATTGATATTACCGAATTTTTAATTGCAAAATATCATTTGCAAAAACAAGAGGCTAAGAGTTTGGTGGATAATTTCTTTGAAGAAATCCGCCTCTCTCTTGAATCCGGTAATGATGTCAAATTATCCGGATTCGGGAATTTTGAATTGCGTGATAAGGCGTCTCGCCCCGGACGTAATCCCAAAACGGGAGAAAGCATCCCCGTTTCAGCCCGTCGTGTTGTTGCTTTTAAGCCGGGACAAAAATTACGTGCAAGAGTAGAGAAAGCGAAATTGACAAAATAATAAATAAAAAGTGCGGTTATTTTTAAGCGCACTTTTTGTTCGTTAGAGATGTAGAATGAAATCTATTAATAAATTATTCCTTGCCGTTACCACAATATCGCTGTTTGCTTGTTCATCGGGAAATCCGGGGCGGGAAGATTATGCTATTAATTATAAAGGGAAAATTAATGATCCTATCATGGCGATTACCTTGTTAAGTGAACAGCAATATGAATGGGGCGGTACACCTTATATTTTAGGCGGACAATCCCGTCAAGGAATTGATTGTTCTGGTTTTGTACAAAAGACCTTTTTTGATCGCTTTAATATTTCTTTGCCTAGAACGACAAAAGAGCAAGCCAAATACGGAAAACTTGTTCGTAAAGAAGAAATTCAAACCGGCGATTTGATCTTTTTTAAAACGGGACGTGGCCCAAACGGGTATCACGTGGGAATTTATGTGAAGGACGATAAATTTCTCCATGCCTCTACAAAAGGCGGCGTGATTTACACTTCCATGAATACCCCATACTGGACAAAAACCTTCTGGCAGGTTCGGCGGATTTAAAGAAAAAAATGCGGTTAAATTTAACCGCACTTTTTTATAAAAATCGAACCTAATCACTTGACCTTGTAGCAGCTTTCATTGTCTTTACAAATTCAGCTAATTCTGCGAGGCATTTTGCGTGATTATCTAAATTTGAGGCGATAATTTTCACAGTAGCAGATCCGGAAATTGCACCGGCAGCCCCCAGTTGTAATGCTTCTTTCACTTGGCTTGGTTGAGCGATACCGAAGCCTTGCAAAATAGGGGGGGCATTGTGGGCTTTTAATTGTTCTACTAAAGAATCCAGATTTTTGGCATGTGCTTGGTTCTCTGCACTGGTGACCCCGGCACGAGAAACCAAATAAGTATAACCTTCGCTGTTTTCTGCCACACCTTGGATGGTTTTGGCATCGGCATTTGGTGGGCAGATGAAAACAGGTTGAATACCGTATTTTTTCGCTGCATCGATATAATCATCTTTCGCCAGTAATGGAATATCCGCTACCAATACGGCATCGACACCTACTTCAGCACAGCGTTGATAAAATTCATCCAGACCTTTGGCAAAAATAAGATTGGCGCAAAGCAGTAAACTGATAGGAATCTCAGGGTATTTTGACCGCACTTTTTCCAGCAATTTAAAGCTATCTTCCGTGCTATGACCTGCGGTTAATGCTCGATTATTTGCCGCTTGAATGACGGGGCCGTCTAAAAGCGGATCAGAGAAAGGAAAACCTAACTCAAGGGCATCGGCACCATTCTCAACAAGCGTGCAAATAATCTCAAAAGAGCGGTCAAATGTTGGATCACATAGGGTGACAAAAGGAACAAATGCCCCCTCATTTTTAGCGTTGAGTACAGCAAATTGGTGATTAAAACGGTTCATTATTTCATTCCTTTTTCAGTTAAAATTTTGTCCACGGTGAAAATATCTTTATCACCACGACCGGATAAATTCACCACAAGAATCTGTGCCTTATCAGGCTCTTGATGAATCATTTTGAGTGCTTGCGCAAGGGCGTGTGAGCTTTCTAACGCCGGAATGATACCCTCATGCTTGGCGAGCTCTTGGAAGGCATTTAAAGCTTCGTCATCGGTAATGGAGGGGTATTCCGCCCGCCCGATACTTTGCAAATAAGCGTGTTGCGGGCCGACAGAAGGGAAGTCTAACCCTGCGGAAATAGAGTAAGATTCTTCTACTTGACCATCTTCCGTTTGCATTAAAGGAGATTTCATACCGAAATAAATACCGACTCTGGCATGTCCTAACGGTGCACCGTGTTCACCTGTTTCAATGCCTTTTCCTGCCGGTTCTACACCGATCAAACGCACATTCGGTTCATCAATAAAATCGGTAAACATTCCTATTGCATTAGAACCACCTCCAACAGCGGCAATCACCGCATCCGGTAGGCGACCTTCTTTTTCCATAATTTGGCGTTTCGTTTCTTCGCCAATCATTTTTTGGAATTCACGGACAATAGTAGGGAAAGGGTGAGGGCCGGCAGCCGTGCCAAGTAAGTAGTGGGTGGTCTCATAGTTTGCAGACCAATCACGCATGGCTTCGCAACAAGCATCTTTTAAAGAGCAAGAGCCTTTTTGTACAGGAATCACTTCTGCACCCATTAAACGCATACGAAATACATTCGGTGATTGGCGTTCTACATCTTTTGCACCCATATAAACACGGCAGGGCATATCGAGCATTGCACAGGCGAGAGCAGTTGCTACACCGTGCTGACCGGCACCGGTTTCGGCAATGATACGGGTTTTCCCCATACGTTTTGCAAGTAAAATTTGACCGAGGACTTGGTTGGTTTTATGTGCACCGCCATGTAAAAGATCTTCACGTTTAAGATAAATTTTGGCTTTTGTGCCTTTTGTCAAATTACGACAAAGCGTTAATGCAGTGGGTCTGCCCGCATAATTTTTAAGTAAATCTTGGAATTCCTGCTGAAATTTAGGGTCATCTTTGGCTTCAACAAAAGCTTTTTCCAATTGTTGAAGCACCGGTACGAGAATTTCCGGTACATACATACCGCCAAATTCACCGAAGTAGGGATTTAATAAGGTCTCTGACATTGTGTTTCCTTTTTTATTAATTTGAATTTTTTGTGACATTCAAGGGGGCAAAGGTTTGGGCGGTTGGCATCACTTCAATGCGGTTAATATTGACATATTCAGGTTGTTGGTTGAGCCATAACACGATATTGGCAATATCTTGTGGTGTCACATATTGAACGTTTTCATAGAGTTTTTCAGCCCGTTTATCATCACCTTTAAAACGAACGTTAGAAAATTCCGTACCGCCACAAAGCCCCGGTTCTACATTGGTTACACGGATATTTTTACCGGCGAGATCAGCACGTAAATTTAAGCTGAATTGTTTGACGAATGCTTTTGTGCCGCCATACACGTTACCACCCGGGTAAGGATAATTGCCGGCAATGGAGCCCAAATTAATGATATGCCCTTTGTTGCGCTCCACCATTTGCGGTAAAACAAAATGGGTGATATTGACTAGCCCTTTGATGTTGGTGTCGATCATGGTTTCCCAATCATCCAAATTGGCTTGATCCGCAGTTTCCAAACCCAGCGCAAGACCGGCATTATTCACAAGTAAATCAATATGTTGCCATTCAGGTGGTAAGGATTGGAGGGCTTGTTGCGTTTTTTCGCGATCAGAAATATCAAAAGCAAGAGGAAGAAATTGTTCGCCAAGTTCTGCGTGGAGAAGCGTTAACCTTTCGGTTCGGCGACCGGTACCAATGACACGATAACCTGCGTCAATTAAGGTTCGGCAAATCGCTGTACCAAATCCGGCAGTTGCGCCGGTGATTAATGCAATTCTAGACATATTAATTTCCTCATTGAAATACCAAAACGGTTTTTATACTACTACGCTAGTACAGGAAAGTATAGATTCCTAAGAAAATTTTTTGAACGAATAAACAACATAAAAATAGAATCAATTTCAACCGTATTTCGATATCACTTTAATTTTATGAAATTTTTTGTATCTCCTTGAATTTTCTTCTTTATAGAATACTCTAGCAATCATTAAAAAATACCTATTCTAATATAAAAGAAACAATATTTTCTATGAAATTCTCATTTTCTTATTTAAGTTTAAGTACCGTTTTTCTTCTTACCTCTTTTGTTCAAGCCG
>NZ_MLHL01000058.1 GCF_002000545.1 Rodentibacter trehalosifermentans
TCTACGTCAGCCCCTTCTTTAATTTTCAAAATTAATTCAAAAAAACACTTGACAGATTTTTCAAAAGGTAGGCTTAAAGCGCTTGAAAATTTTCCTTGACAAGCACCCTATATAACAATACATTTTTCCGCACAGAAAAATAATAGTCCCTTTATTACGACTTTTGACTTTTTAAAGCCTAAAAAGGCTTGGAAATTTAAGCGTTGTAATAAAGGGATTATTGTTTTTATGGCACAGCATTTTCTGTTATCAGCCAAAGCACGCCGCTTGCCGATTGCGCAAGTGGCGGGGCTTTCTGATGCCGAAATTTTTGCCTTACTCAAAAATGCCCGTTGGCACAGTGACACGGAACAAGTTTGTCCGCGTTGCGGAGTTTGTCATCAAGCCTATTTCATCCACACACGCCAACAATTTCAATGCAAACACTGCCAATATCGCTTTTCGATTACCACAGGCACAATATTTCAATTTCACAAACTCACCCTGCGGCAAATCCTTATTGCACTTCTTCTCTTTGTCACGGAAAGCAAAGGCTTATCCGCCATTTCCCTTTCTCACAAGCTCAACGTGCAATATAAAACCGCATGGGTACTACTACACAAATTCCGTGAAAGCCTAGAAAAGACGAAAGATTTAACGCCATTACATGGTGAAATCCATATTGACGGTGCTTATGTAAATTACTACATCCGCCCGAAAAACTTCCGCCACAAACGCATTGATAGACGTAAGAAACGCCATCAACGCAAGGATAAGGCTTGTGTATTGGTATTCCGGCAACGGGCAAAAAATCAAAATATAATGAAAGGCGCAGAGCGAAGCATTATCGCCCTCATCAAAGAAGAAAACACCCAAGACATACTGGATTTAACCCAACGCCTTGTGAAACCCAACAGCACGATTCACGCTGACGAAAACCCTGCCTACGATAGCCTGACATTCCATTATGATTTATGGCGGGTAAATCAATTCCCAAGAATATCGTTCCATCGAGGGCATCACCAACAACCTTGCCGAATCCTTTTTTGCACGACTGCGGCGTGCCATTACTGGGATTTACCACAAAATGAAAAACAAGTACCTAATGTTCTACGCTAACGAGACAGCGTGGCGGGAAGATAATCGTCGAAAAAGCGTCAAAGAGAAATTTGAACATTTGCTACGCTGCACGTTCAACACTTTACCCTCACGCCATTTTACCGGCTATTGGCAAGGCAATAAAATGCCCGAAGCCCGATTTGGCATCCATTCATTACAAACAACCTAGTAAGGAGCAAAAATGAAGCTACATTATGATATGCGGATCTATTTTGAATCCAGCTAGGATGTTGATGTATGGATATGGGGCGAACATTCCATTTTGGATGATATAAAACGCCATACGGTAAGATGGAGTGAACGGCGTAATATCAACAAATTTTTCTATTTATTGGAAACCAAAGTCCCTGCAAAAATAGAGCCGGTCGAACCTCGCTACTCAAAAGCCTACGCCCAATACCAAGCACAGAAAAGGCTAAATGAAATCGAAGGTTTAATACAGTGGGAAAACAAGGTGATTGCTGACAGAATATTAGTTTACTGCTTAGATAGCGTTGAGATTTACTACCAAAAATGGAATAATCGTCACTGATTAAATGGTAGAATTAGTCACAAAAATAAAGGCGACGGAAAGGTCGCCTTGTTTTAAAACGGCTTTGTGCAACTGCTACATAATATCGTTGTTTTTGACCGCACTTTTTCATTTCCTTAATAGATGTTTGATTAGCGTTTAAGCCAGTAAATTACCTATATATTTCACCAACGTCATCATACTTAATATAGCCATAGACACCACAACGATAGCGCCTGAAATCGTCATCCACATAGGGTGTTTATAATCACCGATAATTTTACGGTTATAGGCGGCGAGCAAAATTAAACCGAGAGAAATCGGTAAAATTAAGCCGTTTAATGTTCCTACAAACACCAACACTTGAGCAGGCCGACCAATGGTGGCAAGCACAGTAGTTGAGATGATAATAAACGCCACTATCCAACAATTTTTGTATTTTTCAATTTTTAGGGAAAAGCTGGTGATGAAAGAAACTGAAGTATAAGCGGCACCGATAACCGAAGTAATGGAAGCCGCCCAGATAACCACACCAAAAATCATTAGCCCGATGTTGCCTGCTACGTGTGAAAATGGCGTTGCGGCAGGATTTTTCGGATCTAAGGCTACACCTTGGGAAACCACGCCTAACACAGCTAAAAACAATACAACCCGCATAATTGAAGAAATTAAAATAGCCGATACCGAGCTTTTGCTGACTTCTTTCAATGCTGCTTTGCCTTTGATTCCCGCATCTAATAAGCGATGAGCACCGGCAAAGGTAATGTAACCGCCCACGGTTCCCCCCACGAGCGTGACGATAGCAATGACATCTAATTTTTCAGGAATGAAGGTTTTGGATACGGCTTCGCCAATTGGTGGATTGGTTTGTGAGGCGACATAAAGGGTTAACGCTATCATGACAAATCCCATAATCTGTGCAAAACGATCCATTGCTTTACCCGCTTCTTTAACAAGGAAGATACAGATAGCAATTGCGCCACTTATCACTGCGCCCATTTCAGGAGAAATACCGGTGAGAATATTCAGCCCTAAGCCTGCACCGCCGACATTCCCGATATTAAAAGCAAGCCCACCCATCACAATAAGCAATGAAAGAAAATATCCCGTACCGGGTAAGATGGTATTGGCAATATCTTGTGCTTTCTTTTCTGAAACGGCAATAATTCGCCAAATATTTAATTGTGCCCCAATATCAAGCAAGATAGAGAGTAAAATAACAAACCCAAAACTCGCCAGTAAAGATTGGGTAAAGGTGGCGGTTTGGGTTAAAAAGCCGGGTCCAATGGCAGAGGTAGCCATTAAAAATGCCGCCCCAAGTAGGGCATTGCGGTTGTTATTTGCCATATTGATCTCCAATTGTTTATAAGTGGATTGATGAGCGAGCCGAACTATTTATATTTTGCCGAAATGGTGATTTTTTCCGCTTGCAATGCGGCTCGAATTTTTTTCGCAAATTCAATGGCGTGGAGACCATCACCGTGTAAACAAATACTGTCTGCTTGAATGGGAACGTTGATTCCCTCAACAGAAAGAACAGAGCCTTCTAGCACCATCTGTAGCACCTGTGCAACGGCTTCCTGATCATCTTTGACTAATGCATCAGCACGATTGCGTGGCACTAATGAACCATCGGTGAGATAATGCCGATCTGCAAACACTTCAGAAATGATTTTAAGCCCCTCTTCTTGAGCAGCGAGAAGCATCGCACTTCCCGATAAACCCATTAGTGCTAAGTGAGGATCAAATGTTTTAATAGTTTTAGCGATGAAACAGGCGAGATCAGGATCTTTTGCCGCTTGGTTATACAATGCACCATGAGGTTTGACATAACTTAGCGTGACACCTTCTGCTTCGCATAGGGCTTTAATTGCGCCAAGCTGATAAAGTAAACTGGCTTTGAGTTCTTCATTGGTTAAATCCATCGTTAGGCGACCAAAATTCTCTCGGTCGGGATAGCCGGGGTGGGCTCCAACGATGACATTATTTTCTTTTGCCCATAAAATGGCTTTATGCATTTCGTTGTAATCTCCGGCGTGCAAGCCGCAGGCAATATTGGCAGAGCTGACTAATTGCAATAATGCTTCATCATTCGCACAGCCTTCTGCCAAATCAACATTTAAATCAACGCATTTCATTTGCTTTTCTCCTTACGTATGCCAAATAATCTTGATCTTGTAGGTATCGTTCTCTCGCCTGTTGATGACTAACCTGTTCAAAATAAACAGTTTCTCCAAAAGGTATTTGTGCCAATCTGCCAATATCCGCTTGGATAACGCAGGCAATTTTAGGGTAACCGCCCGTGGTTTGTGCATCCGCCATAAGCACAATTGGTTGACCATCAGGTGGAACTTGCACTGTGCCGATAGGCGTAGCATGGGAAAACATTTCAAGGGGCGAACTGAGGCTTAATCTTTCAGAAGCAGAAAAACGATAGCCTATGCGATTGCTTTTTTGTTGTAGTTCCCAACCCTGTTGCCAAAATAATTGTTGGGATTCAGCGGTAAATGCTTCATATTCTGATGATGCCGTGGCATAAATTTTTCGGGTAAAAGGAATTGGCTCAATGCCCAAAGAAGGCAGTTCACTATCCCTTAATCCTGTGGCAAGATGATCACCAGATTTAAGCAAACGCCCTTGGAAACCACCAAAGCCCGCTTGTAAATTAGTGCTATAAGAACCTAACACTTTCGGTACATTAAATCCTCCTGCAACGCAAAGATAGACGTAATTTCCTTGGCTGATTCTCTTGATTTTTAAAGTTTGACGTGCTTTTGCCGTATAACGCCAGTAGGGAAAAACGGGGCTGCCATCAAGTTCGGCTTCACACAATGCACCGGTTAGGCAAAATGGTGTATTGCAATCAAAAGTGAGTGTTAGGCTTCCCAATGCAATCTCAAGTGCGGGTAAATTATTGGCATTTTTTAATAGTAAATTTCCTGCTTGCAGAGCTAAACTGTCCATCGCACCGGAATGTCCAATCCCTACGTCTCGTGATCCAAAACGACCTAAATCTTGTAAATGAGCGAAACCTTGAAGATGTTGAAGATAAATCATAGGGTGATGTCCTCCACGACAAAACGGACTTGATCGCCTGCTTTTAGTAAAACAGGTGGACTTTGATTTGCATCAAAAAGTTGAATATCGGTTTTTCCTAATAATTGCCAGCCTCCGGGGGAGGTGAAAGGGTAAATTCCTGTTTGGCTACCGCCAATACCTACGGACCCTGCGGGGACTTTTGTTCTTGGTACATCACGACGTGGAGTGTGCAAGGATTCGGGTAACCCGCCTAAATAAGGAAATCCGGGTTGAAATCCCATCATAAAAACCGTGTAAGTCGGGGTGGTGTGGCGGTTGATAATTTCTTTTACCGTTGTGTGATGAAATTGCGCCACATCATATAAATCCTCGCCAAATTCCCCACCGTAATGAACGGGAATTTCAACTAATTTTCCTTGAAAATGCGTTTTTTGTGTTTGGACACTTTCCCAAAGTTGGTGAAGTTTATGGATCAAGTGTTGGGAATCCGTATGAAAATGATAAAAAACAGTGAGATTATTCATTCCAACCACAGTCTCAAGGATATCAGGAATAGGTTGTGTCAGTTCGGATAATTTCCAAAGTGCCTGTTGTTTGGATAATTCAGCCGGCGGAGGAAGTGAGCAAATTAAGGAATGTTCGCTAGTATAATTAATCATAAGCATATGTTTCTCCTCTGTTGCTTTTTTGTTAAAAGTTTCTACTCTTGTTTTTTTCTCCCGTCAATATCAAGCTTTCTAAATTTTTTAAAAGTGTGAGTAGTATCAATATTTTTTATCTTATTTGTATAAATAATGTCATAGTATGTCGTTTTTTGAGGGAAGAGATAGTGTTAGAATGGCGAACTTTAAAATGAGGTTTCTCGGTGACGTTCAATTTTTTAGCCGAGATTGTTTTTATCGTTAAAAATCAAAATGATGAATTTATCCCCTAATTTCTGGCAAACTAAATCCCTCCTTGAAATGACGGATTCCGAATGGGAGGCGTTGTGTGATGGGTGTGGAAAATGCTGTTATCGCAAATATATCCAAGGGCGAGGGAAGCGACAGAAACTCTATTATACCCGTATCGCCTGTAATTTACTCAATTTAGAAACCGGAAAATGCACCCATTATTCGCAACGTTTTCGTCTTGAAAAAGATTGTACAAAACTCACTAAGAAAAATTTACCCGATTTTCATTGGCTGCCGAAGACTTGTGCTTATAGACTGCTTTATGAAGGAAAAGCTTTGCCTGACTGGCATCCGTTGATTTCAGGTGATGAACAATCGGTGAAAAATGCAGGCGTTTTCATTGCCAATGGGGTGCATGAAAATGAGGTGATTGATTGGTTTGAATTTGTCATTGATGAGGAATAAACCCCATCAAAAAATGACCGCACTTGCGTGATAAATGCTGATAGGCGGTAATTTTTATGCTAGAATTCGCCCCCAATTTATTAGCACGAATAACATAGGAAAAAATATGAAAGTTTTAGAAGGCGTTGTTGCGGCACCTAACGCAAAAGTGGCAGTGGTGATTGCCCGTTTTAACAGTTTTATCAATGAAAGTTTATTAGAAGGTGCTGTAGATGCGTTAAAACGTATCGGTCAAGTGAAAGATGAAAATATTACCCTTGTGCGTGCGCCGGGGGCTTATGAGCTTCCGCTGGTTGCTCGTCGTTTAGCGGAAAGCAAAAAATTTGATGCGATTGTGGCATTAGGAACGGTTATTCGTGGTGGCACAGCTCATTTTGAATATGTGGCGGGTGAGGCAAGCAGTGGTTTAGGCAAAGTGGCGATGGAAGCAGAAATTCCAGTGGCATTCGGCGTACTGACCACTGAAAATATTGAACAAGCGATTGAGCGTGCCGGCACAAAAGCGGGTAATAAAGGCGCAGAAGCGGCATTGGTTGCCCTCGAAATGATCAACCTTCTTCAACAAATTGATGCGGCATAAATGATGGAAGAGCAAAAACAAATGAAAAAGCCATCGGCTCGACGTCGGGCGAGAGAGTGTGCCGTGCAAGCCTTATATTCTTGGGCGGTGTCCGGCAATACGGCGGAAGAAGTCGAGCTTGCCTTTATGCTGGATCAAGATTTGAGTGGTGTGGATAAACCTTATTTTCGTAAATTATTCCACAAAACGGTGGAAAATATAGAAACCGTGGACTTTTCCATTACCCCTTATATCGACCGCACTTTTGATGAACTTGACCCTATCGAAAAAGCCATTTTGCGTTTAGCGGTATATGAGCTGCGTTTTGAACTTGATGTCCCCTACAAAGTGGTGATTAATGAAGCCATTGAAGTGGCAAAAGTGTTCGGTTCGGATGACAGCCATAAGTATATTAATGGTGTATTAGATAAAATCGCACCGGCACTGGGTCGTAAATAATTGAGACGGAAATAATTCCATAAGATAGCGTGAGTTTCTCATATTATCCTTAAATTAAAGTGAAATAATGAACTCACGCTTTTTTATTGTGAGAAAACTCACTGAAAATCAACCGCACTTTATCTTTGCATATTTGTTATGCTAACGATGTTTTCCTTTTATTGAGATTTTTATGCCAAAAAATATCCCTATTTTCCCCTTAAAAATCACGGTTAAACAAAGTGTTATCGCCTTAGCGATGCTGACCTTAATTTCTTGTGCAACGCCAATGCCTAGTGAGCCGTCGACAAATACGGCGCATTGGGCAAAGGAAATAAGCCGGCAAGAAAATCTGTATCAGGTAGATGACAATTTTTATCGCAGCGAACAATTGGATCGTCAAGCCGAGCCTTTGCTGGATAAACTAAATATCAAAACCATCGTTAATTTACGCTTTTTTGATCGTAATGATGATAAACAGGCATTCGACCATAAAAATCTTCATTTGATTAATACGCCACTTTTAACTTGGGCAATCACGCCGGAAGAAGTTGCCGATATTTTGTGGAAAATACGTCAAAATCAAAAAAATGGTGCGGTGTTGGTGCATTGTTATCACGGTGCGGATCGCACAGGGCTAATTGTGGCGATGTATCGTGTGGTTTACCAAAATTGGGATTTAAGTGAGGCCAAGCGGGAAATGCAGCAAGCGCCATACGGGTATCATTCCATTTGGAAAAATATTGATAAATTTTTTACCGCAGAAAATGTTGAAAAAATTAAGGCACGCTTAGCTCAGCTTTCATGGGTATCTAATTGGCAGTAGCAATTCGGCAAAGTGACGGGGAAAGGCAATGGGCGAATTTGATTTAATCAAAAATTATTTTGAACAACCGCAAACTGACGATGATTTTGTGCAGCTATCCATTGGCGATGATTGCGCCTTAGTTTCTGTACCTGAAAATGGTTGGCTTGCCATCACCACCGACACAATGGTGGAAAACACCCATTTCCTACCTTCTATTTCCCCGCAAGATTTAGCTTATAAAGCCCTTGCCACCAATTTAAGTGATTTAGCTGCCATGGGCGCTAAACCTAAATGGATTTCCCTTGCATTAACTTTACCGAACATTGATGAAAACTGGCTTGCCGCATTCAGTCAAAGTTTGTTACAAACCTTAAAAGATTACAACGTCACATTAATTGGCGGAGATACCACAAAAGGCGGGTTATCCGTTACTATTACGGCACAAGGGCTGTTGGAAAAAGGAAATGCCTTATGCCGCCATCAAGCCAAAGTAGGGGATCTGATTTATGTTTCCTGCACCTTGGGTGATAGTGCTGCTGGTTTACAGCAGATTTTAGCGGGTAAAAAAGCGCTCAGTTTTGAGGAAAAATTTTTACAACAGCGTCATCTTCGCCCCACACCACGCCTTGCCCTTGGACAAGGCTTAATCGGCATTGCTAATGCCGCTATTGATCTTTCCGATGGCTTAATTTCCGATCTTGGGCATATTCTCCAACGTAGCCGATGTGCGGCAGAAATTGACCTTTCTGCTTTGCCATTGTCCGCCTCATTATTAACCCTTCACGATCGCACACAAGCCGAGCAATTTGCACTAAGCGGTGGGGAAGACTATGAACTGTGTTTTACCCTTCCACCTGAAAATCAGCCCTTACTCGAAGCCCGCCTGAAAAATCTTGATGTGTCATGCACTTGTATTGGACGTATTGTGCCTGCCTTTGAGGGAAAATGGGAGAAAGAAAAGTGCGGTCAGTTTTCCATTCGTTTTTTGCGTAACGGTGAGCCGATCGATTATTCAGCAAAGCTTGGTTTTGATCATTTCAAGGAATAGCGATGACAGAAAACAATCCTTTAAACCGAATTTCCATGAAAAATCCCATTCATTTTCTCGCTGTGGGGTTGGGATCTGGTTTACTTCACCCCGCCCCGGGAACTTGGGGCAGCGCCCTTGGCACGCTATTAGGCGTGATTTTACTGGCATTGTTGGGGACAAAAATTTTCTTAATTTTCACCGCACTTTGCTTTGTTTTAGGCTGTTATTTATGTCAAAAAACTGCCGATGATATGGGGGTACATGATCACGGCTCCATTGTATGGGATGAATTTGTCGGTGTGTTTATTGTGCTTGCTGCCATTCCAACCTTGTCCTTGCCGTGGATATTAACCGCATTTGGCCTCTTTCGTTTTTTTGATATTCTCAAGCCTTTCCCTATTCGATTTTTTGATAAAAAATTAGAAAGCGGTTTTGGTATTATGATCGATGATGTATTGGCGGCAATCTATGGCGTTGCTGTGATTTTCTTAATTCAAATGTGGAGATAACGTGTTAAATTTACTCATCGTACATTTATTTGGTTTAATGACACCGGGGCCGGATTTCTTTTATGTAAGCCGAATGGCTGCCAGTAATTCGCATCGAAATACGGTCTATGGCATTTTGGGCATTACTTTAGGTGTGGCGTTTTGGGCGGCGGTTTCTATGCTGGGGCTTACGGTATTATTTGCCACAATGCCCGCATTGCACGGTGTGATAATGATGTTGGGCGGAGGCTATTTGGCTTATCTCGGTTTTTTATTGATGCGTAGTAAACAAAATGCCGAGTTTAAACCGCTTTCTGCTGAAGAGCTAAACCAACAAAGCAATGCGAAAAAAGAAATTTTAAAAGGCTTGTTGGTGAATTTATCCAATGCGAAAGCCGTAGTCTATTTTTCCAGTGTGATGTCTTTCGTGTTGGCTAAAATGACGGAAATCTGGGAAATGGGGGCGGCATTCGGGTTAATTGTCTTGGTGACGTTTTTTTATTTTTACCTGATTTCTTTTATTTTTTCGCGTAGTATTGCGAAACAGTTTTATAGCCAATATAGCCGTTATATTGATAACACGGCCGGCATAGTATTTTTGTTCTTTGGTGGCGTGTTAATTTACAGCGGCATCACAGAGATGATTCACTAAAAGAGGACGTAACGATGACATTGAAAATTGCAATCGCCGGTGCCGGCGGAAGAATGGGGCGTCAGCTCATTCAAGCGGTTCATTCCGCAGAAGGCGTGGAATTAGGCGCAGCTTTTGAACGCAAAGGCTCATCATTGGTGGGCGTGGATGCGGGAGAACTGGCGGGTATTGGGCAGCTTGGTGTGGCGGTATCTGATGATCTCGAGGCGAAAAAAGATGCCTTTGATTTATTGATCGATTTCACCCGTCCGGAAGGCACGCTTGAGCATATGGCATTTTGTGTGGCGAATAATAAAAAAATGGTGATTGGAACCACAGGATTTGATGAAGCAGGCAAAGTCGCCATTCGATCTGCCGCTGAAAAAATTGCCATTGTATTTGCCTCTAATTTCAGTGTTGGGGTGAATTTGGTTTTCAAACTTTTGGAAAAGGCCGCCAAAGTGATGGGGGATTATTGCGATATTGAAATCATTGAAGCCCATCATCGCCATAAAGTGGATGCACCGTCAGGCACAGCGCTTTCTATGGGGGAACATATTGCGAAAACTTTGGGACGTGATTTGAAAACCCATGGTGTCTTCTCTCGTGAGGGCATCACCGGTGAGCGTAAAGCGGATGAAATCGGTTTTTCCACGATCCGAGCCTCCGATGTGGTGGGCGAGCATACTGTCTGGTTTGCAGATATTGGCGAACGGGTAGAAATTTCCCACAAAGCCTCCAGCCGAATGACCTTTGCAAACGGCGCTGTGCGGGCAGGAAAATGGTTGGAAAATCAGCCTAATGGCTTATTTGATATGACCGATGTGTTGGATTTGAATAATCTATAATTCCAACTCAAGATCCGTTTCTACACGGCAACAACATAATAAAATTTCATTAGGCTGAACAAAGGCAAGGGGCGCTTCCGGATAGGACACCTTGCCTTTTTTGATCTTCACCCGGCAAGAACCACAATAACCGCTACGGCATTGGTATTCATGGTGAATATTGTGACGTTCGAGGTGGTCAAGCAGGCTTGTTTCATTATTGAACTCAAGGGTGGTTTGGCTGTGAATTAAATGGATTTTCATGTTCTGTTTCGTTGTCAGTATGTTGCCTAATTATATAGGAAAAAGAGAAAACTCTGTTAAAATCCACCGCACTTTTGTAATAGAGAACGCATTTTTAAGGAGATAGGGTGAGATTAGCCGTAAAAATAACCGTTATTTTAACCGCACTTGGTCTTAGCGCTTGCAGTACCATAAGCCGAGAACCGGTGAAATCCATTGATATTTATGTGAAACCCTATTATTCCGCAGAAAAAGGCAAAGCCCAGAATGTTTTTGTGCATAAGCAACTTGATCCGCTTTTGCGGGAAAATAGCTTAAAAGGGTATCAAAGTGCGGTCAAATTTGTGGAAGAAAATTCAGCCCGCATTTCTCCGATTACGATGTTTACCTTATCAGCCCGAGCCTATGATTTTGGCTTGCGTGATGAAGCGGTAAAATGGTTTTATCGGGGACAAAATCGTTTAATTACCGCACTGTATGTTTTGGATTTGCCTAAGGCGAGCATTGCGGAACATACAGGCTTTGGTCAGGTGGTGGGGCAATTTATTAATCCTTATGCCTTTTGTGATCTTAACAAACAGCGTCAATTGGCTGAGGAGGCGATAAATTGGGTGATGGCACATCCCTATGAGATTGTTTTAATGAAAGCTTTGCCCTCTAAGTTTCAAGATCGCTCCATTGCGTTAAAAGAAGCGGAAACAAAATTAAAGGATCGATTAAAAGAACAGGATAAATTTTTTGCTGATCCACAAAATAAAGAAAAATGGCAAAAAGAACGATTAGAAAATTATGTTAATGAACGGTTTTGTTGGTAAGAAAAATCCCTCAGTGTTGAGGGATTTTTTTATAAAAAGACGTTATTGCGCCATATTTTTAACGGATTTTAAAAAACCTTCTGCACTTTCAAAGACGGCAGATTTCCCTTGAGCGGTTAAAATCATATCGGACATTTCACGAAATGCCCCTTTTCCGCCCGCAAGAGAAAGCACATAATCTGCCGCATTTTTCACATAAATTGGGGCATCTGCCACGGCAAAAGAAAGTCCGCTGACGGCAAAGGCAGGCAAATCTACGCTATCATCACCAATATAAGCGGTTTCTTCAGCGCTTACGCCGGCTTGGCGCATTAATTCAAAGCAGGCACTTTCTTTTTCTAATTTTCCTAAAAAGAATAGGGTGATGCCAAGATCGGCAATACGGCGGCGTAAAATCGCAGAGTCTCTGCCGGAAAGCACGGCAACTTGAATCCCTGCTTCCATCAACATTTTCATGCCTAAACCATCACGCACATGGAAACTTTTAATCGCCTCGCCATTGGCGTCATAATGGAGTTGTCCATCAGTCAGTACGCCGTCCACATCGGTTATCACCAATTTAATTTTTTTTAGTTTTTGCTGCATTGGATTTCCTTAACTTGAAAATTCGATTAAGCCCACGACCTTGTTCTCATCATCAACCACCACAAGGGAATGGATTTTTTTCTCTTTCATAAAATCTTCCGCTTTCGCTAAAAATTCGTTTTGGTTGATGGTTTTTGGTGAACGGGTCATAAAATCTTCTGCGGTTTTCTTCAAGGTTTGTTCGCCATTGGCAGTCAGTGCACGGCGAATATCACCATCGGTAATAATGCCTTTTAATTGATCGTTTTCCATCACCAGTGCAACCCCCATTCGCCCTTCATTCATCACGGTTAAGCAATCGGTGAAATTTGTCATAGGGGAAATAATCGGCAAGCGGGTTTGCATTTGATCTCTCACCCGACAGAGCAGGCGGCGACCCAAACTGCCGCCCGGGTGGAATTTGGCAAAATCTGCCGGTTGGAAATTTCTAGCGGTGATAAGGGAAACCGCAAGGGCATCGCCGACTGCCAATGTGACAAGCGCGGAAGTGGTAGGCGCAAGATTATTCGGGCAAACTTCACGCTCAACGGTAATATCCAACACATAATCCGCATGGCGGGCGAGGGTGGAATTTTTATTGCTGGTGAGCGCAATAATTTTATTGCCAAAACTTTTCAGGCTTGGAATGAGTTTGTTCACATCATCGGTTTCACCGCTGTAAGAAATCAGCATCACAATATCCACGGGTTTGAGCATCCCCAAATCACCGTGAAACGCCTCAGTTGGGTGAAGAAAAAAACTTGGTGTACCGGTGGAGGCAAAGGTTGCCACCATTTTTTTTCCAATTAATCCCGATTTACCGATCCCCCCAATAACAAGACGCCCTTGGCAAGCCAAAATCAGCTCAACAATTTGGTTGAAATTGTTGTCTAAACGTTGACTTAACTGGGTAAGCGCAAGGCTTTCTACGGAAAGGGTATCCCGTGCAATTTGTAGATAGTTCATAATCCGTCCTAAAGTGCGGTTAAAATTGCGGGTATTTTAGCTGAATACGCTAAAAATACGAATGAAAATTTATGCGTATTTATGCTTTCACTGCCGTAGTCAAAACCAACGTTCAAAATCCAAGGGATTTTGTTGACCGCACTTTTATTAATCTCTATACTACGCGCCGAGTTGGTTAGACAATCGCTGGTTTATTGAAGCCCTTAACCGTGTTCGCACGACCTAGTGGGACAAGTAAACGAGAGGAAAGTCCGAGCTACACAGGGCAGAGTGCCGGATAACGTCCGGGGGGCGTGAGCCTATGACCAGTGCAACAGAGAGCAGACCGCCGTGCAAACGGTAAGGGTGAAAGGGTGCGGTAAGAGCGCACCGTGCCGCCGGTAACGGTTGGCAGCAGGGTAAACTCCACTCGTAGCAAGACCAAATAGGAATCTAATGGGTGGCCCGCTCAGGATTCGGGTAGGTCGCTTGAGCGGCGGAGTAATTCGTCGCCTAGAGGAATGATTGTCCACGACAGAACTCGGCTTATCGACCAACTCAATATTTTCGATAAAATGACCGCACTTTAGTTTATTCGTAATGAATGGATTAAAGTGCGGTTGTTTTTTTGATTAATCTTTATAAAACGCATTATAAAGCGTGCTTTCAAATTGTACTAAAGGGGCTCGTTTTGTTTTGCTTTCTAAATCACCGGTGGAATAACCGTTGATAAACTGGACAAAAGCTATTTTTTCACCACGTGCATTTGTCATAAATCCTGCAAGATTGTAAACGCCTTTTAGTGAGCCGGTTTTGGCGATCACATTTTTGACTAACGGGGGATTAATTAATCCGCCACGTCCACTGATTGTGCCATCTACCCCAGCGATAGGAAAGGTCTCCATTAAGCGCAGCTTATCTTCGTTTTTTGCTATATATTCTAATACAGAAAGCATCGTTTTAGGGGCAACGAGGTTATGACGTGAAAGCCCGGAACCGTCTGCTAAGATACTATTGCCAAATTTAATGCCTTGTTTTTGTAAAGCGGATTTCACCGCCAATGTTCCCAGTTGGAAGGAGGCCGGGCGTTTATAGTAATGGTAGGCAATGGCACGAAATAAGGAGTCGGCAATTTGGTTATCGGATTTTTTCATCATTTTTTTCAATAAATCCGGTAAGGGTTTGGAGAAATGTTGCGCTAATAATTGTCCTTGCTGTGGTTTTTGCGGTTGTAATACTCTTCCGCTAAAGTCGATACCTAAGCGTTTGAGTTGACGTTGAATAATCACTGCGGCGTAAGCATCGGGATCTTGTACCGCAAAACTTAAACCGAAGGGTTTGGATTGACGGGCAAGGCAACCTTTCACTTGATAGCGATTGTTATCGTGTACCACCACATCTAATTGGCAATAGGGGGCTTCGCGGCTGTCTGCCACATAAACTTGTCCGAACACTTGAATGGGAAATTGTGCCGGTACGCTGATTTTGACGGTTTCACCCGGGGCTTGATTGGCATCAAGTTCCGCATAGAAACAGTTATTATCGATATTGGCAGCGGAAGGGGGGGAATTGAAGCACATGGTTAAATCGTTCCAAATCCACCCTAAACCCCGATCATGGCTAGAGAAGACGGAGGTATCTAAGATCAAATCGCCATTGATTTTATTGATCCCTTGTTTTTTTAATTCAGCAAGGAGGCTATAAAGTTGCCCACTGGTAAGGTCGGGATCGCCAGTGAAACGTGCAATTAAATTGCCCTCTAAAAGCCCGTTTTGAACACTGCCGTTGGTTAAAAGAGCGGTCTCAAATTTGAAATCATCACCCAGCACTAATTTCGCTGCAACGGCAGTAAAGATCTTTTGGGTGCTTGCGGGCAGCATAAACGTTGATCCGTTGTAATCGGCAATAATGCTGTTTTGATTGAGATTTTGGGCAATAATACCCGCACTTGCGCCTTCCGGTAGCGTGTTTGTTATAGATGCGACATCCACTTCTGCCATCGCAGGAAAAGCAAGGGTGATTCCGAGAAAAGCTGTGCGAAGTGCGGTTGAAATTGAAGGTAATTTTGTCATATTTGGCTTGTTATGGTTGCTATTTTTTTTTAGACGAACAATAATAGCCATCGAATGAATGAGAGTAAACCTGATTTTCTCTTTCCTTTATTAATTTTATCTGACTGCGACAAAATTTTTTGATTTTGTCGTGGTTTTCTTTTTACTTAATTTTAAGGATGCAGTCTATGAAACAAATCCCGATGACGGTTCGTGGTGCAGAACTGTTAAGAGAAGAATTAGATTTTTTAAAGAATATACGCCGCCCGGAAATTATTAAAGCGATAGCGGAAGCCCGTGAGCATGGCGATTTAAAAGAAAATGCAGAATATCACGCAGCACGTGAGCAACAGGGGTTTTGTGAAGGTCGCATTCAAGAAATTGAGGGGAAATTAGCCAATTCACAAATTATCGATGTGACGAAAATGCCGAATAAAGGAAAGATCATTTTCGGTGCAACAGTGGTGCTGGTGAATGTGGATACTGATGAAGAGGTGACTTATCAAATTGTGGGGGATGATGAAGCGGATATTAAATCCGGTTTGATTTCCGTGAACTCACCTATTGCACGAGGGTTAATTGGTAAAGAACTGGATGATATGGTCAATATTATCACCCCGGGCGGTAATGTTGAGTTTGAAATTATTGAAGTGAATTACGTTTAACCTCAAATAAAAAAGTGCGGTGGAAATGACCGCACTTTGTGGTATTGACGATATTATAGGGCAGTTGCATAACGTTATTTTTGTTGGGGTGTAGGGACACACTGCGTGTGTCCGAATTTTAACCTATTGAAATCGTTTGATTTTTACAACGGACACACGCAGTGTGTCCCTACGTTTTGTTAAAACCTCCGATTTTACGCATTTGCGATAAATATCGGATATTGATTGTGTCGAAACCTTATTTGCGGGGAAGCTGTATTTTGGTTTCTTCACTCGGACGATAAAGCACTAAAATATGACCGATAGTTTGCACATTTGCGGCCTTGGTTTCACGGACAATCGCATTAATAATTAATTGCTTGGTTTCACGATCCGCCCCTGCAATTTTTACTTTAATGAGTTCATGGTGATCAAGGGCATTTTCGATTTCGGCAAGTACGCCTTCAGTTAAACCGTTGCCACCAAGCATCACAACCGGATTGAGATGGTGGGCAAGGGCTTTTAAGAATTGTTTTTGTTTGGTTGATAAGGTCGTCATAAGAAATCCTACAAATAAATAGAAATAATAAAAAGAGCGGCTAGAAAAACGAGGATTTTCTGCGTTTTTTAAGCTCACCAAGTCTTGAATTCGGCAGATTGTACCCAAATATAGGCGAAACTACTACAAAAAATCGTACAAAAGACAGAGATTATGGGAAAGAAAAAACGTTCGGCGAGTTCTTCTCGTTGGTTAAACGAACATTTTAAAGATCCATTTGTACAGAAAGCGCATAAGCAAAAATTACGCTCTCGTGCTTATTTCAAAATTGATGAAATTCAGCAAACGGATAAATTATTCAAACCGGGTATGACCGTGGTGGACCTCGGTGCTGCCCCGGGCGGCTGGTCGCAATATGTCGTGAGCCAAATTGGTGATAAAGGCCGAGTGATTGCCTGTGATATTTTGGAAATGGATCCGATTGTGGGGGTGGATTTCTTACAAGGTGATTTCCGAGAAGAGCAGGTGCTTAATGCGTTGCTTGAACGTGTTGGAGAAGCAAAAGTGGATGTGGTGATGTCGGATATGGCGCCCAATTTCAGCGGTATGCCCTCGGTGGATATTCCCCGTGCGATGTATTTGGTAGAACTGGCATTAGATATGTGCAAACAAGTGTTGGCAATGAAAGGCAGTTTTGTAGTGAAGGTATTCCAAGGGGAAGGATTTGACGACTATTTAAAGGAGATTCGTGCTCTTTTTAGTGGGGTGAAAGTCCGTAAACCGGAGGCATCACGAGGGCGTTCCCGTGAAGTTTATATTGTTGCAACGGGCTATAAAGGCGAATTGCTTTAATCGCTTTTCATCGTTTGTGATATATAGTATCTTGTGTCGAATTTATTAACTTAGGAAAGGCAGGTTAGACTTTGAACGATATGGTCAAAAATTTGGTACTCTGGATTGTGGTAGCAGTAGTTATGATGACGGCTTACCAGAGTTTTAATTCTTCTTCGGCGGACAATGCGACCGATTATACGACCTTTGTTTACGATGTAAGCAATGGTCAGGTAAAAGAGGCACGTTTTGATACCAATGAGATTACCGTAACAAAAAATGACGGTTCAAAATATATTACCGTTATGCCACCGTTGGAAGATAAGAAATTACTTGATGATTTATTGAGTAAAAAAGTGAAAGTGGAAGGTACGCCATTTGAAAAACGCAGTATTCTTTCGCAACTTTTAATTTCCTCATTCCCAATGTTGTTCTTAATCGGGATATGGATTTATTTTATGCGCCAAATGCAAGGCGGTGGCGGTAAAGCCATGAGCTTTGGTAAAAGTCGGGCGAAAATGCTTAGTCAGGATCAAATCAAAGTCACCTTTGCTGATGTGGCAGGCTGTGATGAAGCGAAAGAGGAAGTTGGCGAAATTGTTGATTTCTTGCGTGATCCGGCTAAGTTCCAAAATCTAGGCGGTAAAATTCCAAAAGGGATTTTGATGGTTGGGCCTCCGGGTACCGGTAAAACCTTATTAGCAAAAGCCATTGCGGGTGAAGCTAAAGTGCCGTTTTTTACCATTTCCGGTTCTGACTTCGTTGAAATGTTTGTGGGCGTGGGGGCTTCTCGTGTTCGTGATATGTTTGAACAAGCGAAGAAAAATGCGCCTTGTTTAATTTTTATTGATGAAATTGATGCCGTTGGTCGCCAACGTGGGGCGGGTTTAGGCGGTGGTCATGATGAACGTGAGCAAACCCTAAACCAAATGTTAGTTGAAATGGACGGATTTGGTGGCAATGACGGCGTGATTGTGATTGCGGCGACAAACCGCCCTGATGTGTTAGATCCTGCGTTAACCCGTCCGGGACGTTTCGACCGTCAAGTGGTGGTAGGGTTGCCGGATGTCAAAGGCCGTGAGCAAATTTTACAAGTGCATATGCGTAAAGTGCCGTTAGCTGATGATGTGGATGCCATGACCCTAGCCCGTGGTACACCGGGTTATTCCGGGGCGGATTTAGCCAACCTTGTGAATGAGGCAGCATTATTTGCGGCACGCAGTAATAAACGTACGGTGTCTATGCTTGAATTTGAAAAAGCAAAAGACAAAATCAATATGGGGCCGGAACGCCGTACCATGATTATGACGGAGAAACAAAAAGAATCCACCGCTTATCATGAGGCAGGTCATGCGATTGTGGGTTATTTAGTGCCTGAACATGATCCGGTTCACAAGGTGACGATTATTCCTCGTGGCCGTGCCTTAGGGGTCACCTTCTTCTTACCGGAAGGGGATCAGGTAAGCATTAGCCAAAAACAATTAGAAAGTAAACTTTCTACCCTTTATGCAGGGCGTTTGGCGGAAGATTTGATTTACGGTGAAGAAAATATTTCAACCGGTGCATCAAATGATATTAAAGTGGCGACCAATATTGCCCGTAATATGGTTACTCAATGGGGCTTTTCCGATAAGCTTGGGCCGATTCTTTATTCTGAAGATGAAGGGGAAGTGTTCTTAGGACGTTCAATGGCGAAAGCAAAACATATGTCCGATGAAACAGCTCATGTTATTGATGAGGAAGTACGTGCCATCGTCAACCGTAATTACGAGCGAGCAAGACAAATTCTTATCGATAATATGGATATTTTACATGCGATGAAAGATGCGCTTGTGAAATATGAAACTATTGAAGAAGTACAAATTAAGCAGTTAATGAACCGTGAGCCGGTTACACCGCCTTCCGGCTGGGAAGAACCGAAAACTTCACAAGCCGCTTATTCAAATGTTACTTCTGAAAACAAATCGGAAAGTGCGGTTGAAAAACCACAAGATTTTGAGTGATAATAGTCCTTCCTTAAAATCTACAGGATAACTTGTAAATACCTGTTTTTGAGATAATAGTCAAAAACAGGTATTTTTTATATCTGAAAGAATCACGTCGAAACTATATTAAATACAATATCCAAACTATGAAAAAAACGTGGTGATTATCACTCCAGATTAAAACAAATGATGGTATTTCAGCAATGCTTCCCGAGTGAGGGAAAATACCCCAAGCCCACCATTTTTGAGTTCAAGCCAGTTAAAGGGAACATCAGGATATTGCTCAATGAGGCTGACCATACTGTTTCCCACCTCGCAAACCAATACTCCCTGTTCTGTTAAATAATCAGGTGCTTGTTTTAGAATTTGTTTGGTTATATCCAAACCATCTACACCGGAACCCAATGCAAGTTCAGGTTCAAAATGAAACTCTTCAGGCATATCGGCTAGATCCTCTTCATCCACATAAGGGGGATTAGTCACAATAAGCTCATATTTTTGTCCCCCAATATGTTCAAATAAATTGGATTGAATAGGGAAGACCCGATGTTCCATTTGATGACGGGCAATATTGATCTCCGCCACATTTAAAGCCTCAACAGATAAATCCACAGCATCGACTTCAGCCTCAGGGAAGGCATAAGCACAGGCAATCGCGATACAACCACTGCCGGTGCAAAGGTCGAGAATATGTCGTGGTGTTTGTTTCACCACGCCTTCAAAGCCCTCCTGAATCAGCGCACTTATAGGGGAACGAGGGATAATGGTGCGTTCATCCACATAAAATTCGTGGCCGCAAAACCATGCACTGTTTGTGAGATAAGCCACAGGGACACGTTGTTCGATACGGGTTAATACCAATTGAATAAGGCTTTCTTTCTCTGAAGGCGTTAAGCGGCTATGGAATAGCTCCGTTGGGAGATCAAGGGGAAGTTGTAACCCGGCAAGCACCAATTGAAGGCTTTCATCCCATGCATTGTCATAGCCCTGCCCATAATAAATCTCCGAACGGTTAAAGACGCTGTATGTCCAACGGAGAAAATCTTGAATGGTATAAAGTTCATGGGCGACATTATCTTCTAAAATTGTTGCGACCAACGCTTGATTGTGTGTGCTTTCCATTCTCTTTTCCTTATGAAAAAATTTGCGTAGTTATATCACATAAGGCGATCGATAACTATGATATGATACGCAAAATTTAAAATGAGTGAGAGAAAATGCAAGAGGAATTTGAGCTGTTTCGTGCTGAAACGAAGGGCATTAAGCCTATCAAACAAGATACCTTTATCGCACCACGTCAAAAGCAAGGTCAGAAAAAATCCCATTTACGGGATATTCGTGAAAAAGAAGATACGTTGTTCTATTTTTCCGATGAATATGAACCCTTGCTTAATGAAAATGACGGTGTTGTGAAATACCTTCGTGAAGGTGAGGATTCCCATTTACTGAAACAATTACGCCGAGGCGATTTTTCACCCGAGCTCTTTTTAGATTTGCACGGCTTAACCCGTGAACAGGCAAAAATGGAACTTGCTGCTTTATTGCTTGCTTGTGAGAATGAGCGAGTAGATTGTGCCAGCATTATGACAGGCTATGGCACCTTCACCTTGAAAAAACAAATTCCCCGCTGGCTTGTTCAGCATCCTAAAGTGCGTGCCTTGCATCAAGCACCAAGAGAATGGGGTGGTGAAGCGGCAATTTTGATTTTGCTAGAGGTGTAATTTCCCCTTTTTGAAGAAAGGAAAAGTGATGGTACAACCTGATAA
>NZ_MLHL01000059.1 GCF_002000545.1 Rodentibacter trehalosifermentans
ACTTCAGCCCCTTAAATATTATTGGATTGAATCCGGAACGGGTGGATGTTTTTGTGCCGGGATTGGCGATTTTAAGTGCCGTATTTGATGTGTTTCATATTGAGCAAATGCGTTATTCCGATGGAGCATTGCGTGAAGGGTTGATTTACAGCCTCGAAAAGAATTTCCAAGTAGCAGACATTCGTGCACGCACCGCTTGGGGATTGACGGAGCAATTTGATATTGATACGGATCAGGCACACCGCACGGCAGGTAGTGCAAATTTATTGGCACACCAATACACCGAATGGGTAAAACCGATGCTTGCGGAAGAAATGCAAAGTTTGCTGCTTTGGGCAGCGCGTTTGCATGAAGTGGGGATCGTGATTAATCATAAAGGTATGCAAAAACATTCTGCCTATATTCTACAAAATATGGAACTTCCGGGCTTTGATCGGGAGCAGCAGCGTTTGCTTACCTTGCTTGTTCGTCTTCATATCGGTACATTGAAAGCATCGGATTTAATTAATTTTGCCCGCTATGATGAACAAGATGTGCTTGCCTTGGTGCGTTTATTGCGCCTTGCGGTCATTTTGAATAAATCTCGCCAAGCCACAGAAAAAACACAGAAAATTGTCTTCAAAATCAACCGCACTTCTACAGATTGGATATTGGAATTTGAATCGGGTTATTTAGATCGCAATCCATTAATTAGGAATGAGCTTCGCCAAGAAAGTAACGGCTTGAAAGAGTTGGAATTGGGTTTGATGTTTAATTAATCGGATATGCCGTAGATGGCGGTTAATTTAACATCTTCGGCTGTTCCAACAAAAGCGAATAGACGTTCGCAAGAAAATAAGTCTGTTCGGCGTGAGGAATTTCAACGGGTAAGAAGGTAAGAAGATCCTCATGAATAGCCAAAACTTGCGGAAAAATAACCGCACTTTGCATTTCTTCAAACATTGCTTGATAGAGGGGAGAAGCACAACCACCACGTTCAATTCGCCCTAAGCTACAGGCAATATGGAACAATAACACATCGACCAATTTAGAATTAACATCGGCTTTCCAATAATGTTCAAGGCGATCACGTAATTGGAAGACGACATCAATAATCGACTGATCGATCTGTTTGCGCAATTTCCAGCGTTCAAGTTGATTAAGTAATCGCATTTTGGTTTCTATTCCTCTAAAATTATTTCTGTAATCTACCGCACTTTATTAAAAGAAAACAGTGCAGAGATCACAAATTTGTAACAAATTATAGAATTCATAAGGAATTAAGAAACAAAGATGATAGACAATGCACTTTTCAGCCGTTACGAAGGGCTGATTTTTGATATGGACGGCACGCTGATTGATACCATGCCGGTACACGCCCGTGCTTGGGGAATGGTGGGCGAACGGTTCGGCTATGATTTTGACAGCCAAATTATGTATCAACTGGGCGGTGCGACGGTACGCACCATTGCCTCGGCGATTATGGAAAAAGCCGGTATGCCGCAACATCACCTTGATGAGGTCATTACAGCAAAACGAGAACTTTCTTATCAATTAATTCCAACCGAATCGAAATTACTGCCCGCCTTTGAGATTGTCCGACATTATCATCAGAAAAAACCGATTTCATTGGGTTCAGGCTCCCATCGTCATTTGATTAATATGCTGATGGATAAACTGGCTATCGCGCCTTATTTCAATGCGATTGTGAGTGCGGACGATGTGAAAGAACACAAACCACATCCTGAAACCTTTTTGCGCTGTGCAGAATTAACGGGTGTAACCCCGACAAATTGCATTGTATTTGAAGATGCGGATTTAGGTGTTCAGGCAGGATTAAATGCAGGAATGGATGTTTTTGATGTGCGTACGCAACAAATTATTAAGGCATAAAAAATGACAGAATATGAAAAAATGATGGCAGGATTGGCGCATTTGGCAATGAGTCCCGAACTTAAAAATATGCGTAAAGAGGCGCGCGAAATCTTGTTTGAATTTAACCGCACTTCACCGAATGATGAAGTGGGGAGAAATGCGTTGATTCAACGTTTGTTTGGACAAGCGGATGAAACCACTTCTATTACCGGTCCGTTTTATTGTGACTACGGTATCAATATTAAAGTAGGCAAAAATTTCTATGCCAATTTCAATTGCACGATGCTGGACAGCGGCGGCGTGATCATTGGTGATGAAGTGTTGTTCGCCCCGAACGTGAGCCTTTATACCGTGGGGCATCCTTTAGACGTGGAATTACGCAATGAAGGCTGGGAACAGGCAAAACCTATCACTATTGGGAATAACGTGTGGATTGGCGGCAATGTGGTGATTTTGCCCGGCGTAACCATTGGCGATAACGTGGTGGTGGGGGCAGGCAGCGTAGTGAACAAAGATCTGCCAAGTAATGTTTTGGCGTTTGGTAACCCTTGTCGCATCGTGCGGGAAATCACGGCACAAGACCGCGAACATTATCTACAAACTTATCAGCCTGAACGTTAATATGGCTTGGTTTTCCTTCGATTTTTGGGTAGATATTTGGCAGAATCATTCATTATGGTTAATGTTTGCCAGTGCTTTTTTAAGTGCAACGGTGCTGCCCGGAAATTCGGAAATCGTCTTTGTAACCCTTGCTATACCAAAATTAACGCTCAATCCGGTGTTAAGTGCGGATGTTTTAGGGCTGGTTTTTATCGCCACGTTGGGGAATGGTTTAGGCAGTTTAACCACCTATGGGATTGGGCGTTGGTTTCCAAAATTTGAACCTAAAAACGACCGCACTTTATGGGTGATAGGCAAGCTTCATCGTTATGGTGCTACGGCATTGTTGCTGAGCTGGTTACCGGTTATCGGTGATGTATTTTGTGCGATAGCGGGTTGGCTGCGTTTAAACGTTGCGGCAAGTTGCCTGTTTATTTTTATGGGCAAACTGGTTCGTTATGTGGTTTTACTGTTTCTTAGTGCCCCATTCCTATTATAAAATGCCATAAAAAAAGCCCTTCAACAAGTGAAGGGCGAATAACCTAAGGAACCAATTTTATTAAAACAACTGCAAGTTGCTCGTCTTATAAGACCGAAGCCTTGCCGGAAAGTTCGTAAGAAATTTGAAAATTTCTTAAATTATTTACAACCAACTGATTTATAAGGAAAAGTTTATGCCATTACTTGATAGTTTTAAAGTTGATCACACTAAAATGATCGCCCCTGCGGTGCGTGTTGCGAAAACTATGCGTACACCAAAAGGCGATGATATTACGATTTTTGACTTACGTTTCTGCATTCCCAATAAAGAAATTCTCCCACCAAAAGGGATTCACACCCTTGAACATTTATTTGCCGGTTTTATGCGTGATCACTTAAATAGCGATAATGTGGAAATTATTGATATTTCGCCGATGGGCTGTCGTACCGGTTTTTATATGTCATTAATCGGCACACCAAACGAACAACAGGTGGCACAGGCATGGCTGGCTTCAATGAAGGATATTCTGAATGTGAAAGATCAGTCTGCAATCCCGGAATTAAATATTTACCAATGCGGTACTTACACAGAGCACTCCCTTGAGGAAGCACACGAAATTGCAAAAAATGTCATTGCACGTGGTGTGGGTGTGAACAAAAATGATGATCTTTCCCTTGACGAATCCCTCTTAAAATAAGGAGAAAATATGACAACCCTCGGCACGGCATTAAGCCCGAATGCAACTAAAGTGATGATGTTGGGTTCCGGCGAATTAGGCAAAGAAGTCGTAATTGAATTACAACGTTTGGGCGTAGAAGTGATCGCCGTAGATCGCTACGAAAATGCTCCAGCACAGCAAGTAGCACACCGAGCTTACACTATTTCAATGTTAGATGGTGAGGCACTGAAAGCCTTGGTGGAAAAAGAAAAGCCTGATTACATTGTGCCGGAAGTGGAGGCGATTTCCACGGCGACCCTGGTGGAATTGGAACAAGCCGGTTTTAATGTCGTCCCCACTGCAAAAGCCACACAGCTCACAATGAATCGTGAAGGTATTCGCCGCTTGGCATCAGAAGAATTGGGTTTACCAACCTCTGCTTACCAATTTGTGGATAACTTTGAAGATTTTCAACGTGCGGTAGAAAAAATCGGTATCCCTTGCGTAATAAAACCGATCATGTCTTCCTCCGGTCACGGACAAAGTATTTTGAAATCAAAAGCGGATCTACAAAAAGCCTGGGATTATGCTCAAGAGGGAGGTAGGGCCGGTGCGGGGCGTGTTATTGTGGAGGGTTTTGTCAAATTTGATTATGAAATAACCTTATTAACCGTTAGTCACATTAACGGCACAAGTTTCCTTGCCCCTATAGGGCACCGTCAAGAAGAGGGTGATTATCGTGAATCTTGGCAACCTCAGGCAATGTCGGACAGTGCGTTACAAAAAGCCCAAGCTATCGCAGAAAAAATTACCGGCGCACTAGGCGGACGGGGTATTTTCGGTGTGGAAATGTTTGTTTGTGGTGATGAGGTGATTTTCAATGAAGTCTCCCCTCGCCCACACGATACCGGTATGGTTACATTAATTTCACAGGAGTTATCCGAATTTGCCCTCCACGCCCGAGCTATTTTAGGTTTGCCAATTCCTGAAATCACGCTCATTAGCCCGGCTGCATCCAAAGCCATTGTAGTGGAAGGGAAATCCAACAATATCCAATTTTCCGGCGTGGATAAAGCCCTCGTTGAACCGCACACCAATATCCGATTATTCGGCAAAGGCGAAGTAAATGGTCACCGCCGTTTGGGTGTATTATTAGCTCGAGATACTTCCGTAGAAAAAGCGTTGGAAAAAGCAAAACGGGCTTATATGCAGTTAGATGTTAAGTTATAAATTATTTTGTATTTAGGCATATTTTTAAATATGCCTTTTTATTAAGATAAATTGAAATTTAATAAAGATGGATAAGTCACAGTATTATGAATAATGTACAAAAGAAATATTTCATTGGATTAACTCATTTATCCCTTAAGTTCTTTTGCATTAAATATGTTACAAAATTAAGATTTGTGACTATAGTAGATTATTTCCTTATTAAAAATTTTTAATAACTCTCTTTCCTAAATTTTGAAGTTAGGGCGGGAGCAGTATTTAATGGGAAGGATAAAAAAGAAGCGGTTGATTTTTCAACCGCACTTTATAGATAAAATTAGAGATCTAAAATATTCGGTGCCTGTCCTTTTAACGGCGGCAACCAAGCTTGTGTACCGGTCATGGTGAAATGCCATAACCTGTCAGGGAAACCATAGTGATCTTCTTGATGAGGATCGACCGCACGTTGAATTTCTGCTTCATCGCCACGAAGAATTTTGCCGGCAATATTTGGATTCACCATCACGGTTTTACCCAATGCGATAAATTCCGCCCAGCCCGTATTAAATGCCGCTAAAATTTCTGCTGGTGTATAAAGATTACCTACACCGATTAGCGGTAATTTTCCATTAATTCGCTCGTGAATTGTTTGAATACGGCAAAGATTCGTGTCTCCACCACGGCGGATTTTTTTGTAAAAATCCCAAAGAGAAATATGCAAATATTGCAAAGGTTGATTTTTCAACACATCAATTAATGCCAATGTATCTTCCATCGTGATACCCATCTCTTCCGGCTCTTCGGGAGAAAAACGATAACCAACAATAAAGTCCTTCGCATTATGTTTCATTTTTGCCGCAACGACAGACTCAATCACAGCAAGTGGAAAACGCATCCTGTTTTCCCGTGAACCACCCCATTTATCAGTACGACGGTTGGAATGGGCAGAATAGAATTGTTGGATAACATAATTATTTGCTCCATGAATTTCGACGCCGTCAAACCCCGCCTGAATAGCTAAATCTGCCGCATTACCAAAGGCAGTAATGAGTGAACATACTTCCTCCTCAGTGGCTTCAGCTGTTCCTGTTGGTTCATCGCAACTTGCAGAAATTTTATTTTTACCGTTAAGTAATTCGGTAATCGCCTGTTTACCGCCATGGTGAAGTTGCAAAATGGCTTTCGCCCCCTGTTCTTTGATAATATCGGCAGTTTCTTTTAAAGAAGCCAATTGCGATGAATGAATCGCTTCCGGCTGACCATGAAATGCCTTACCGCCATCTTGTACAAGGGTTGCCGCAGTAATAAACATTCCCACATCACCGGCACGATTGCCGATAAAACGACGCTCTTGTTCCCCTAGTGTTCCATCTTCATTGGAGCCAAAATGGGTCATCGGTGCCACCACTAACCGGTTTTTAATTTCAACACCATTATTTAATGTAAAAGGTTGAAATAAAGGTATAAATTTTGGATTCATCTCTTTTTCCTTATTTTTGTTGCAAAAAAAGTGCGGTCGATTTTATACCTATTTCCCATATTAACAAGTTTTCTATTTAACAGGCTTAATCACCAATGAACTGATTTCTATGATTTTTGCTGTTTATACAAAAGGTTATAATCCTGCTCGTTGTCGGGTTATTTCTTGAGTAGCGCTCCAGTCCAATTCTGCCATACCCTGAGCCAGTGCAGAATCCATTTTATTAGCAATAAGTTGTGCTATATCCAATGGGCAATTGACCGTTTTAGCAGCCTGTAGCATAAGACTTAAATCCTTGCGACCACCTATCATCGTAAAACCTTCATCACTTTCGATTTGACGTTTGAACAATTTTTCCACATATACATTTAATGCCGGAGCGGGTAATGCTTTATCAAAGAAAAAAGCCAAATTTTCTCGTGAAACACCCAATTTTTCGCCAAGAGTGAAACATTCACCTAACACTTCTATCATCGCTGCTGCAAAGAAATTAAGACATAGCTTTTGACTATTTGCTACCCCGGCGGCAACCACTTCTAGTGGTTTTACTTGCGCAGTAAAGTGATGCACTATGGGTAACACTTCTGCAAAGGCATCATTATTACTGGCTAAAAATTGAACTAATTCTCCCGCCTCAGCTACATCAGGACGCCCAATTACAGGTCCGGAAAGATAACGAGTATCATGATGTTGATGCAAATCCTGTAGTCGGTTAGCAAAATTAGGTGAAATGGTAGTGACACATAAATGAATTGCCTTTTTCTTCATTGCGTTAAGCACCGGGCTATTAGGGTAAAATAAGGCTTCTACGGAGTGATCGTCCAACAAACTGGTTATCACCACATCAGCCCCAACAACCGCCTCTTCCGGTTTATCTGCCAATTGGCATCCCCATTCAATAAAGGGTAGCATTTTATCTCTGGAACGATTCCACACCACCATTTCAAACTGATGACTTTTCGCTAAACAGCTTGCCATTGCGCTTCCCATTTTACCCAATCCTAAAAATGCAATTTTCATAAAAAATACTCCTTAAATATTGCGTTTTGTTGATGTGGGTATTATAAAATTGCGTTCTAATTTCCCCTACTCGCATTTGGCACAACCATAATTAGAATGGAAAACAAATCTCAACCTATTGATTTATATCGTAAAAAACCAAAACAATTCCGTTCGGAATATCGTATTGACTTAATTTTTGAAGCAACAGCTCAGATTTTACAACAGGAGCGGAAAGCAAATTTCACCACGAATGCCATTGCTGAAGTAGCAGGCGTGAGTGTCGGCACGTTATACCAATATTTTCCAAATAAAAATGCCATTTTATTGTCGATGGCAAAACGGGAACTTGCCATAGTATGTGAACAAATCATAAAAATGATTTCAACACAAGCGTTTGAAAATGAAGAAAATTTTGCCAAATTACTGATCAAACAATTACTAAAAGCTTTTGGTGGTCGGCAAAAAATGCGGAAAATTCTCCTAAAAGCATTGATAACCCACGGATTACTCAGCGAATTACAACAGCCAACAGAAAAGGTTATGCAGGAAATTTTAGCGAAGCGCGCCGAATATTCAGGCAAATTATTTCAACTCTCCCCTTTAAAACTCTATGTGATGACAAACAGTTTAATGGGTGTTATCCGCACTGCTGTGTTAGAAGAATCCGCTTACCTCCAAGATGAACAATTTGAACGCGAATTGGTGGATCTATTTTTGTATTTCTTACAGAAGAATTGATGATGTCAGGCAATATTGAAATATAAAAAGTGCGGTTAAATTCATCAATATTTTCAATCCCACTAAACTTATCAAACCATAAAAAAATGGTTGAAACCGTCTAAACCGAGATGGAGGTGGTGGATAAAAATTCTCCCATTAAGAATGAAAAAACCTCAAAATTAGGCAATTAAATTTTGAGGTTTCATACTGACTAACTATAAAATTAATGATTTAATATTTTATAGATTTCCGAATCTTTACGATCTAAATAGTGGAGAGATTGAATTTTACGAATTGTGCGCGATTTTCCACGGATTAAAATGGTTTCCGTGCTGGCAAGATTACCTTTGCGTGAAATGCCTTTTAATAATTCACCGTGAGTAATGCCTGTGGCAGCAAAAACAAGATTATCATCTCGCACCAAATCTTCCAGTTTCAGCACCTCATTAACTTTCACACCCAATACTTCACAACGGCGAATTTCCTCTTCAGCAATTTTTCGGTTTTCTTTACTGTCACCTTTTACTTCATTGCGTGGAACTAAACGGGCTTGCATATCGCCGCCTAATGCCCGAACCGCAGCCGCAGCGGCCACACCTTCAGGGGCACCGCCAATGCCATAAACCATATCTACTTCGGCATCAGGCAGGCAGCATAAAACGGAGGCAGCCACATCGCCATCAGGAATAGCCATCACTCGAATGCCCAAATCGTGCATTTGTTTGATTACCGCTTCATGACGAGGTTTTGCCAATACCATCACTGTCAAATCAGACAAGGATTTACCTAAACGGGAAGCGGTGCGGCGGAGATTTTGTTCAAGCGGTAAGTTTAAATCAATCATTCCTTTGACTTCCGGCCCCACTACTATTTTTTCCATATACATATCCGGTGCTTTCAAAAATGTTCTCTTTCCACCGGCAGCCAATACAGAAATGGCATTGGATTGTCCCATTGCCGTCATACGGGTTCCATCAATGGGATCAACAGCAATAGAGACAAGTTCCCCATTGCCTGAACCGACTTTTTCACCAATATAGAGCATTGGCGCTTTATCTATTTCTCCTTCCCCAATGACAATTTCACCATCCATATGAATGAGATTTAGCATATAACGCATGGCTTTCACTGCCGCCTCATCTGCTGCATTTTTATCACCCCGTCCAAGCCATGTATAAGCCGCCAATGCAGCGGCTTCCGTCACACGAGAAAATTCAATAGCCAATGCACGATTCATTTTAATCTCCGTTGTTCCAAGCAAAAAATCGCACTATTCTAACACTCTGCAAACGTTTGCATAATAAATTTTTACCGAAGTCTTTAAAAAGAAAAATGAAGTGGGTACAATAAAGCCGTTTCGGACGTTTTTTTAAAAGGAAATCACTATGTCATTAGAAATTTTAAACCAGCTTGAAGATAAAATTAAACAAGCAGTGGAAACCATTCAATTACTTCAACTTGAAGTAGAAGAATTAAAAGAACAAAACAGTCAATCCCAACAAACCGTTGAAGCATTGCAAAATGAAAATGAGCAATTAAAAAATGAACATCGCAACTGGCAAGAGCATATTCGTTCATTACTTGGCAAGTTTGACAATGTATAATCTCATTAAAGGCTTAGTTTTCTAAGCCTTTTTCTTTAGGTGAAATTTATATGAAAATTTGTATTCTTTCAGGTAGCACTTTAGGCACAGCGGAATATGTCGCCGAACACCTAGAAGATATTTTAAAAACACAGGGATTTTCAACCGCTCTTTTTCACGGTGCACAATATGATGATGTGATTGGCGAAAGGTTATGGTTGATCGTCACATCTACCCACGGTGCCGGTGAAATTCCCGATAATTTACGACCGCTCTTTGAGCAAGTAGCAAAATCCAATCAGGATCTTTCCCATTTGCATTTTGCTATTGTTGGTTTAGGCAATTCGGATTACGATACCTTTTGTTACGCAACAAAGCATATTGAAGAAATTCTCCAACAAAAAAGTGCGGTCAAACTTTGTGAAACATTAGAAATTGATGTGTTAAATATTGATGATCCCGAAAATTATAGCGAACAATGGCTCCCTCAATTTATCCGATCAATCGCATAATTTTTTCTCATAACAACGATGATTTTAACGATCATCGTTTTTTATTGTCTGTGGATAACTTAATATAAAACTGTCAAAAAACTGTATTTTATCACTGGATAACATTTAATTTTTGATATCTTGTGGATAACCCAACGAATTATCCACAATAAATATTACTTGTTTTTGCGATTGATCGACATCTTTTGATTGGATCTAACTTCTTCATTTACAAAGGAAAAAAGATCTTATTCACAGCAATACAGGATCTTAATAGTAACAATAATAAGATCTTTATCTATAAAAAGAGATCTTATATTTATTACCAAAAAATTTTCGATCCTTAGATCTCTCCTATTCAGGATCGAATTCTCACTTTCAAGCAAAATCGAATTTTTGTAGAATAACGCACATTTTTAGATCCGGATAAATTTAGAGAAAACGATGTTTTATACTGAAACTTACGATGTGATCGTCATAGGTGGTGGTCATGCAGGAACAGAAGCCGCATTAGCCCCTGCCCGTATGGGATTAAAAACCCTTTTATTAACGCATAATGTGGATACTTTAGGACAAATGTCTTGTAATCCGGCTATTGGGGGAATCGGTAAAGGGCATTTAGTCAAAGAAGTGGATGCCATGGGAGGATTAATGGCCCATGCTGCCGATAAAGCAGGAATTCAATTTCGTACTTTAAATAGCAGTAAAGGCCCTGCTGTACGGGCAACCCGTGCACAAGCGGATCGGGTGTTATATCGTCAAGCGGTGCGTATTGCCCTTGAAAATCAACCCAACCTTGATATTTTCCAACAAGAAGCGACCGATATTTTAATTGAGCAGGATCGTGTAACCGGTGTTATGACTAAAATGGGTTTAACATTCCATGCAAAATCGGTCATTTTAACAGCAGGAACATTCTTAGCCGGCAAGATCCATATTGGTTTAGAAAACTATGAAGGGGGACGTGCAGGCGACCCTGCATCAACCACATTGGCAGAACGTTTGCGTGATCTGAATTTACGCGTAGATCGTCTTAAAACAGGCACGCCGCCCCGTATTGATGCACGCACGATAAATTTCGATATTTTGGTAAAACAGCACGGTGATGCTGTATTACCGGTATTTTCTTTTATGGGATCTCAATCGGATCACCCTCAACAGATCCCTTGTTATATTACGCATACCAACGATCAAACCCATGAGGTGATTCGCAATAATTTGGATCGCAGCCCGATGTACACCGGCATTATTGAAGGAATTGGGCCTCGTTATTGTCCTTCCATTGAAGATAAGGTAATGCGTTTTGCTGATCGCAATTCCCATCAAATTTATCTCGAACCGGAAGGATTAACCAGCAATGAAGTTTATCCAAATGGGATCTCAACCAGTCTTCCTTTTGATGTACAAGTGAAGATTGTTAATTCAATGAAAGGGTTAGAAAATGCCCGAATTATTAAACCGGGCTATGCCATTGAGTATGATTATTTTGATCCGCGTGATCTCAAACCAAGTTTGGAAACCAAAGTGATTTCGGGATTATTCTTTGCAGGCCAAATTAATGGTACAACAGGATATGAAGAAGCTGCCGCACAAGGGTTACTTGCCGGCATCAACGCAGGACTTTATGTACAAGAAAAAGATGCATGGTATCCACGCAGGGATCAAGCCTATATGGGCGTATTGGTTGATGATCTTTGCACACTTGGAACAAAAGAGCCTTACCGTGTGTTTACTTCCCGTGCGGAATATCGCTTGTTGTTACGAGAAGATAATGCTGATATTCGCTTAACCCCGATTGCTCATCAGTTTGGTCTTATTGATGAAGACCGTTGGGCCCGTTTTAATCAAAAAATGGAAAATATTGAACGTGAACGTCAGCGTTTACGCAGTATTTGGTTACACCCTCGTTCGAAATATTTAGAAGAAGCCAACAGTGTTCTTGGTAGCCCATTGGTGCGTGAAGCCAATGGTGAAGATTTATTGCGCCGTCCGGAGATGAATTATGAGATTTTAACTTCGCTTACCCCTTATCAGCCGGCAATGGAAGATAAAGAGGCGGTAGAGCAAGTGGAAATCGCCATTAAATATCAAGGCTACATTGAACATCAAGAAGAAGAAATAGAGAGACAAAAACGCCATGAAAATACGGCTATTCCACCACAGTTTGATTATGCTAAAGTGTCGGGATTATCCAATGAAGTCCGTATGAAGTTAGAACAACATCGTCCTGTTTCTATCGGGCAAGCAAGCCGTATTTCCGGTATCACACCTGCTGCCATTTCAATCATTTTGGTTAATTTGAAAAAGCAAGGTATGTTGAAACGGGGAGAATAAAATTTTTATTTAGATGCGAAAAGTGCGGTTAAATTTGACCGCACTTTTTCATTACTACGACATTATGTAGCAGTTGCACAAACAAATTTTCACCTTACACTAGCCGTGCAAGGCTAATTAATCCCAGCCCTTTTAGGGCTGTGGAGAGCCACAAAGTGGCTCAGATCAATTAACGCCATACGGCTCGTATGGCGTGAAAAATGAAAATTGTGCATTTGCTACATAATACCGCATTACTACCCAAGTAATTCTTGATAAATTTTTAAATCCACTTCTTTAAACACGTTAAAGATAACGTGCATTTCCTTATTTTCCCTTAAAAATTCCAGTACGGTTTGCACAGCAATTTCTGCTGCCGTTTGATTGGGAAAACGAAACTCACCTGTGCTGATACAGCAAAAAGCAATGGATTTTAGCCCATTTTCTTTGGCTAATTGTAAGCAAGAAAGGTAGCAATTTGCCAGTAAAGTACGATCGGTTGCGCTGACATTTTTATTAATAATAGGACCTACCGTATGCAACACAAATCGGGCGGGTAAATTAAATGCCGGTGTGATTTTCGCTTTGCCGGTGGCTTCTTCTTTGCCCTGTTTTTCCATTAATTCAAAACAGGCCTGGCGTAATTGCAAGCCTGCTGCGGAATGAATGGCGTTGTCAATGCAGGCGTGCAATGGGTGAAAGCAGCCGAGTAATTGGCTGTTCGCAGCATTAACAATGGCATCTACGGCTAATCGGGTAATGTCGCCTTGCCAAAGATAAATTTGTGGTGCAATAGGGGAAAGTGCGGTCAAATTTATCATGCCTTTTTGTGCGGTTTCTGCTTGCAACAATGTGTCTTGTTCCGCCCAAAATGCTTGAGGAATAGGATTTTGTGGGTTGTGAATATTCATCACAGCCCGCAATAATTGACGTTGTTCTTGCAAACCCTTTGGGATAGCCAAATCGGGGCGAAGGCAATGAATAAGAAAAGGGATTTTATTCATCTTTATCTCCTATTATTCGGTTTTTAGAAAATCAATCACTGCTTTGGGATCTTCCGTAAAGGCAACCGTGCGTGTTACTGTTTCAGCAAATCCTTCGGGGTCATCACGATTAAGGCGTACTAGCAACCCTTTAGGGTTGTGATAAATCATTTGTTCAAAAGGATAGCGAATAATGCTCGGTGTGTTAAAGCCCACCCCCAATTCCAGATAGACCGTTTCCCCTTGCAAAGCTTGTTCGGCAAATTTAATGTAACGGGCTTGGGCTTGGGCTTGGTGCCAATCTTCGTTTTCCACAAAATTGCCATCAATACGCAAATGCATTGCCATTTCACCGTGGCATTTAGGGCAATGCGGGACAAGTGCGGTCGGAATTTCCAAGTTTTTTTCATCAATATTGACAAGCCATTGTTGCACGAATTCTTTATTACTATAAAGGGTATCGTGACAGTGGTTTTTACATTGCAATTTGCCGTAATCGCCTTGCATAGCAAATAGGCGTTCGGAGGCAAATCCCGCTTTTTCAAATTGTGTGTCCACATTGGTGGTTAATACAAAATAGTTTTTATCTTTAACGAGCTCAAATAAATCGTGATACAGCGGTAGAGCTTCGGGCTACCAGCGGTTATGCCAAACATGTTTTGCCCAATACGCCCATTTTTGCTCAGCTTTACCGAAGGGATAAAAACCGACGGAATACATATCTGTCATACCGTATTTTTTGATGAAAGGTTGGAAATTATCTTCAAAGCGTTTGCCACGGTAAGTTAGCCCTGCCGCCGCAGAAAATCCGGCACCTGCACCGATTAAAATAAATTTTGCATTTTCAAGGGCGGATTTGACCGCTTGTAAACGGGTTTCAAAAGTCATTTTTTATCCTTGTTGTAGGCGATGGGGACGATAAGTTGCTCAAATTCCATAATACCAACGGGAAATTCGCTTTTAATTAACCGTACTTTGTTGAGTTGGCGCACCAATTTTATTGTGCAATCTTCAAAGCGCAGCACGACCGTATAAAAATCAAAAAAATCGTATTGGGGTTTCCAACACTTCCGCCCTGTTTTGTAATGCCGGCGTGATATTAAAATAGCCGTGAATAGCGGCTTGGCTGTCGCGAAATTCAACTTCTTCAATGTAGAAGGTTTTATTCTCGACGTTGACAAATTTTGCGTGGTTGAAATGACCAATTTGAATGATATGCGGGCGATAGTGTAGAACAACGTAGAAAATAAGGGATAGCGCGATAAAAATAATCCACAACATACAATTCCCTTAATCGCCGAGGGTAGCCTGTACCCTCGGTGAAGTATGATTGAATGAAAAATTATAAGGCTTGTTTTACCGCAACATCTAAACCTGCGGTTGGGCGACCCAGTAATTTTTCGAGGGTTTTGTCTTCGGAAAATAGCGCGCCGTTGGAGGCATCCACATCCCATTCGGCGATTAAACCGGCGAAGCCGGCATCTAAGCCTGCTTGAACCAACGCCGCCGCGTAATCGGCAGCCGGCACGTCCACATAAGGAATCTCTTTGCCGCTTTGTTTGCTAATTTCTGCGGCAAGATCCGCCAATGTCCAGCTGGTTGAGCCGACAAGCTCATAGGTTTGATTATCATGCCCTTCACCTAATGCCACATTTACCGCTGCTTCCGCTAATTCGGCACGAAGTGCGGATGAAATTTTTCCATTTTTTGCCGAACCATAGAATGCGTTGTTGGCAAGTGCCGCCGAGATTGAACCAGTGTAATTTTCAGTGTACCAACCATTGCGCAAAATGGTGTAAGTGATACCCGAGGATTTTAATGCCGCTTCGGTTTCAACGTGTTCGCTGGCAAGGGATTTCACCGTATTATCATTTGTTGCACCAAGCAAGCTGGTATAAATAATGTGTTTTACGCCCGCTTTTTTGGCTGATTCAATCGCATTTTTGTGTTGTACTAAACGTTGCCCGATTTCATTGCTTGACACTAAAATTAGGGTATCTACGCCGCTTAATGCCTCTGTTTGACCTTCTGTTTTTGAATAATCAAATTTTCGGGCTTCCACGCCTGAAATTTTTTCCAGGGAACGCACAAGGGCGATTACATTGGCATTTTTTGTTTTTAATAAATCTAATGCGATGGCACCGAATTGACCTGTTGCACCTGTGATAGCAATAGTTTTGTTTGTCATGTTATTTTCCTCTCTTTTAGCTTATTTAGTTTAAATGTTTGACCCTATCGGTCGACGGAGGCTATACTAATCTCAAAACTTATTTTTGATAAGTACTTACATAAAAGTAAGTTTAGGAAAATTTTTAGAAAAAATACTAACCTAATGATTTTAAAGGAAATAAAAATGAAAAATTTTTTTGAACGTGGAAATGTTTTGGCATCAGCATGTCCTTCTCGCCAAATTTTGCAACATTTAACCAGTCGATGGGGTGTATTAGTGCTGGTGAGTTTGCATTCGGGGACAAAACGTTTTAGTGAGTTACGGAGAATGATTGATGGGATAAGCGAGCGTATGTTGACTAAAACGTTACAAGAATTGGAGGAAGACGGGATGTTAATCCGAAAATCTTATCATACGGTGCCGCCGCACGTGGACTACACGTTAACTGAATTTGGTATGCAGGCATCAAATAAAATGTTTGAGCTGGTCGATTGGTTAGAAACCAATTTAGGTAGGATTTTGCAGCAAAAATCGAAAAAGGCATAGAATAACGACCGCACTTTCAAGTAGAATGAACGGCACTATTACAAAGCAATATTATCAATGAAAGCAAAATTAAATCGCTTGCTCGCACAGGCAAATATTCAACTAAGCGATCCGCAAAAACAGCAGTTGATAGACCTCGTCAATTTATTAAACAAATGGAACAAAGCCTATAATTTAACCTCAATACGTGATCCGCAAGAAATGTTGGTGAAACATATTTTGGATAGTCTTGTGGTGAGTCCTTATTTACAAGGCGAGGTTTTTATTGATGTAGGCACAGGTCCCGGTTTGCCCGGTTTGCCTTTAGCGATTGCCAATCCAAATAAACACTTTGTATTGTTGGATAGTTTGGGTAAACGTATCAGTTTTATTCGTAATGCCGTGCGTGAATTGGGGATAACAAATGTGATGCCGATATTAAGCCGTGTGGAAGAATATCAACCTAATGAAAAATTTGATGGGGTATTGAGTCGGGCATTTGCTTCACTTAAAGACATGACGAATTGGTGTGCCCATCTTCCAAAAGAAAGCGGTTATTTTTATGCATTAAAGGGTGTTTATCACATGGAAGAAGTACAGGAATTGGATAATAAATATACAGTGCAACAAATAATATCGTTACAAGTGCCGGAATTAGTGGGGGAACGACATTTAATTATTTTGCAGTAAATCGTTACATTTTTGTAAAATTTTTTCAAAACTGTGATTTAGTTAACGTTTTTTTGGTAGTTTTTAAGTTGAATCTGATTTTTTCAAGAGTATAATTGCCAAGGTTTAGGGTTATTGAAAATAATGTCGAGAATTGTACAACAAGCGAAAATTCAGTATCGGAAAGCTATTCGGATTGAAATAGTCATCATGTTACTATTTGCTTGTTTTTTTGCTTTTTGGCAACTGAAAAATGCACTTGATTTTTTACTAGGATTTCTTTCGGCGTTGCTTCCTTTCAGTGTTTTTGTCTATATCGTGTTTTATCGAAAACAAAATTTGTCTGCAAAATTGACCGCACTTTATAGAGGCGAGGCCGTTAAGTTTATATTAACTATTCTCTTGATTATTGCATCGTTTAAATTATTTTCGGTTACAAACTTTGTGATTTTCTTTGGTGGTTTCTTTATAGCATTAATGTTGAATAATTTAATTCCATTTTTGCTTCGTCGAGTTTGATTTTTACCATAGTTCTAAGGGTTCGTTATGTCTGGACAAACAACATCGGAATATATTAGTCACCATCTCGCTTTTCTAAAAACAGGTGATGGTTTTTGGCATGTTCATCTGGATACGTTGTTCTTTTCTATTTTGGCAGCTGTCATTTTCCTTTTTATTTTCTCGCGTGTTGCAAAAAAAGCCACAGCGGGTGTGCCGGGAAAAATGCAATGTATGGTTGAAATTGTGGTGGAATGGGTTAATGGCATTGTGAAAGAAAATTTCCATGGTCCGCGAAATGTGGTCGCCCCTCTTGCATTAACCATTTTCTGTTGGGTATTTATTATGAATGCCATTGACTTAATTCCTGTTGATTTCTTACCTCAATTAGCGGGGCTTTTTGGTATTCATTATCTTCGTGCTGTACCTACTGCCGATATTAGCGCAACGCTTGGTATGTCAATTTGTGTTTTCTTCTTAATTCTTTTCTACACCGTTAAATCCAAAGGTTTCAAAGGCTTAGTGAAAGAATATACGCTTCACCCATTTAATCATTGGGCGTTTATTCCGGTAAACTTTATTTTAGAAACAGTAACGCTACTCGCTAAACCTATTTCTCTTGCATTCCGTTTGTTCGGTAATATGTATGCAGGGGAATTGATCTTTATTCTGATTGCGGTGATGTATTCAGCCAATATGGCTATTGCGGCATTGGGTATCCCTTTACATCTTGCTTGGGCTATTTTCCACATTTTGGTTATTACGTTACAAGCATTTATTTTTATGATGTTAACGGTCGTTTATCTAAGTATTGCTTACAATAAAGCAGATCATTAATCGTTTTTTTATTAACCGGCTCTAGGGCTAAAACTTAACTTCTATTGGAGAAAATTATGGAAACTGTAATTACAGCGACAATCATCGGTGCATCAATTCTTCTTGCATTTGCTGCATTAGGCACAGCAATTGGTTTTGCTATCTTAGGGGGCAAATTTTTAGAATCTTCAGCACGTCAGCCTGAACTTGCATCAAGCCTACAAACGAAAATGTTTATCGTAGCAGGTCTTTTAGATGCGATTGCGATGATTGCGGTTGGTATTTCCTTACTATTCATCTTTGCGAATCCATTTATCGGTTTATTACAATAATCCCTTATTTGCTTATCAACGTAAAACAAGCATTTTAAGGAGGACGTTGTGAATTTAAATGCAACATTAATTGGTCAACTCGTTTCATTCGCCCTGTTTGTGTGGTTTTGTATGAAATTTGTGTGGCCGCCAATTATTAAAGCAATTGAAACACGTCAAAGCCAAATTGCCAATGCCTTAGCATCTGCAGAAGCTGCCAAAAAAGAACAAGCAGATACTAAATTACTTGCAGAAGAAGAAATTTCAAAAGCGAGAATTCAAGCTCAAGAAATTATCGATGCTGCAAATAAGCGACGTAATGAAGTGCTTGACGAAGTCAAAACTGAAGCGGAAGAGCTTAAAGCAAAAATTATTAAACAAGGTTATGCAGAAGTTGAAGCTGAACGTAAACGTGTTCAAGAGGAATTACGTCTTAAAGTGGCTTCATTAGCAATTGCTGGTGCCGAGAAAATTGTGGATCGCACAATTGATGAAGCGGCAAACAATGACATTATTGATAAATTAGTTGCAGAACTATAAGAGGCTTTAGCTTATGTCAGAATTAACTACGATAGCTCGCCCTTATGCCAAAGCAGCATTTGATTTTGCCGTAGAGCAATCTGTCAACGATAAAAGTGCAGTAGAAAAATGGACAGAAATGTTGAAATTTTTGACCGCACTTGTAGAAAACGAACAAATGGAAGCATTGCTGGTTAGTTCGCTTTCTTCACAAAAAGTGGCGGATACGGTTATTTCAATTTGTGGTGAACAGCTCGATCAATATGGGCAAAATCTTATTCGGTTAATGGCTGAAAATAAGCGTTTGAGTGCGATTCCTGCGGTATTTTCCGAATTTACCCGTTATGTGGAAGAACATCAAGCCATTGCAGAAGTGCAAGTGACTTCTGCACAACCATTGAGTACAACTCAAATTGAAAAAATTGCTGCGGCAATGGAAAAAAGATTAGCTCGCAAAGTGAAAGTAAATTGCAACGTGGATGATTCACTCATTGCGGGTGTCATTATCCGTACAGACGATTTTGTGATTGATGGAAGTAGCCGTGGGCAGCTTAACCGTCTTGCAAATGAGTTGCAATGATAAGAGGAATAAAAGATGCAACTAAATTCAACTGAAATTAGTGAATTGATTAAAAAACGGATTGCTCAGTTTGATGTGGTGAGTGAAGCGCGCAACACTGGGACAATTGTTTCCGTAAGTGACGGTATTATTCGTATTCACGGTTTGAGCGATGTAATGCAAGGGGAAATGATTGCATTACCAGGAAATCGCTATGCTATGGCACTTAACCTTGAGCGTGACTCGGTAGGTGCGGTAGTTATGGGACCTTATGCAGATTTAGCAGAAGGCATGGAAGTTCAATGTACCGGTCGTATTTTAGAAGTGCCTGTAGGTCGTGGTTTATTAGGTCGTGTGGTTAATACCCTTGGCCAACCGATTGACGGTAAAGGTGAAATCGAAAATGATGGGTTTTCACCGGTTGAAGTGATAGCACCGGGTGTTATCGAACGTAAATCGGTAGATCAACCGGTACAAACCGGTTATAAAGCCGTGGACTCAATGGTGCCAATTGGTCGAGGTCAGCGTGAATTAATCATTGGAGACCGTCAAACCGGTAAAACCGCATTAGCAATTGATGCGATCATTAACCAACGTGATTCAGGGATTAAATGTATCTATGTAGCGATTGGTCAAAAAGCATCAACCATTGCCAATGTTGTGCGTAAATTAGAAGAACACGGTGCTTTGGCAAATACTATTGTGGTTGCCGCATCAGCATCTGAATCTGCCGCATTACAATATCTTGCCCCTTATGCCGGCTGTGCAATGGGTGAATATTTCCGTGATCGTGGTGAAGATGCCTTAATTGTTTATGATGATTTATCAAAACAAGCGGTCGCTTATCGTCAAATTTCATTATTATTACGTCGTCCACCGGGTCGTGAAGCTTATCCGGGAGATGTATTCTATTTACACTCACGCTTACTTGAGCGTGCAGCAAGAGTTAACGAAGAATATGTAGAAAAATTCACCAATGGTGAAGTGAAAGGAAAAACCGGTTCTTTAACCGCCCTTCCTATCATTGAAACCCAAGCAGGTGACGTTTCTGCTTTCGTACCAACCAACGTGATTTCCATTACCGATGGTCAGATTTTCTTAGAATCTAACTTATTTAACTCAGGTATCCGTCCTGCTGTAAACCCGGGGATTTCCGTATCTCGTGTGGGGGGCGCTGCTCAAACTAAAGTGGTGAAAAAATTAGCCGGTGGGATTCGTACTGCATTAGCACAATATCGTGAATTAGCGGCGTTTGCGCAATTTGCTTCTGATCTTGATGATGCAACCCGTAAACAGCTTTCTCACGGTGAAAAAGTGACTGAGTTATTGAAACAAAAACAATATGCCCCACTAAGTGTTGCAGAGCAATCAGTGTTGCTTTTCGCTGTTGAATTTGGCTATTTAGAAGACGTCGAATTGCAAAAAATTGCCAGTTTTGAGACCGCACTTTTAGACTATGCTCACCGTAACCATGGCGAATTTATGGCAGAATTAACCAAAACCGGTAATTACAATGATGAGATTAAAGACACATTGAAAACGATTTTGGATAATTTTAAAGCCAATAGTGCTTGGTAAGATAACGGAGAAAGAAGATGGCAGGTGCAAAAGAGATAAAAACCAAAATTGCCAGTGTACAAAGTACACAAAAAATTACTAAGGCAATGGAAATGGTGGCTACCTCGAAAATGCGTAAAACGCAAGATCGTATGGCGGCTTCTCGTCCGTATTCTGAAACAATACGAAATGTTATCAGCCACGTCTCTAAAGCCAATATCGGTTATAAACACCCGTTTTTAGTTCAACGAGAAGTGAAAAAGGTTGGGATTTTAGTTGTCTCGACAGACCGTGGGATGTGTGGCGGTTTAAATATTAATTTATTTAAAACCGTGATGACAGAAATTAAGCAATGGAAGGATAAAGGGGTTACCGTAGAGCTGGGATTAATCGGCTCAAAAGGCATTAACTTTTTCCGTTCATTAGGCTTATCTGTGCGTGGACAACTTTCCGGTTTGGGTGATAATCCGGTAATGGAGGAGCTAATTGGTGTGGCAAACGGTATGTTTGATGTGTACAAAAATGGTGAAGTTGATGCGATTTATATTGCTTACAATAAATTCATCAATACCATGGCACAACAACCCGTTTATCAACAATTGGTTCCATTACCGGCATTAGAAACCGATAATTTAGAACAAAAGCAAAATACTTGGGATTATCTTTACGAACCGGAGCCAAAAGTGTTATTAGACAGTTTGCTCACTCGTTACTTGGAGTCACAAGTATATCAATCTGTGGTGGATAACCTTGCTTCCGAGCAGGCTGCCCGAATGGTGGCAATGAAAGCGGCAACTGATAATGCAGGAAATTTAATCAATGACTTGCAATTAGTTTATAACAAAGCCCGTCAAGCAAGTATTACAAATGAATTAAATGAAATCGTTGCCGGTGCGGCTGCGATTTAAGGAAAGAGGAAAGGTAATGTCAGCAGGAAAAATTGTACAAATCATCGGTGCGGTGATTGACGTTGAATTCCCACAAAATGCAGTACCAAAAGTTTACGATGCATTAAAAGTTGAATCCGGTTTAACCCTTGAAGTTCAACAACAATTAGGTGGCGGTGTGGTTCGCTGTATCGCATTAGGTACATCTGACGGCTTAAAACGGGGTTTGAAAGTAGAAAATACCGGAAACCCAATCCAGGTACCGGTGGGGACAAAAACCCTCGGTCGTATCATGAATGTATTGGGTGAACCTATTGATGAGCGTGGCGAAATCGGTGCAGAAGAAAATTGGTCTATTCATCGTGCAGCGCCAAGTTATGAAGAACAATCAAACAGTACGGAGTTGCTTGAAACCGGTATTAAAGTTATTGACTTAATTTGTCCTTTCGCAAAAGGGGGGAAAGTGGGTCTTTTCGGTGGTGCAGGTGTGGGTAAAACCGTTAATATGATGGAATTGATCCGTAATATTGCCATTGAGCACTCCGGTTATTCTGTATTCGCCGGTGTAGGTGAACGTACCCGTGAAGGTAATGATTTCTACCACGAAATGACAGAGTCTAACGTGTTGGATAAAGTATCGTTGGTTTATGGTCAAATGAATGAACCACCGGGTAACCGTCTGCGTGTTGCATTAACCGGTTTAACCATGGCGGAAAAATTCCGTGATGAAGGTCGTGATGTCTTATTCTTCGTAGATAATATTTATCGTTATACCCTTGCCGGTACGGAAGTATCAGCGCTTTTAGGCCGTATGCCGTCAGCGGTAGGTTACCAACCGACCCTTGCAGAAGAAATGGGGGTATTACAAGAACGTATTACCTCAACTAAAACAGGTTCTATCACCTCTGTACAGGCTGTTTATGTACCTGCGGATGACTTAACGGACCCTTCTCCAGCAACAACCTTCGCACACTTAGACTCAACGGTGGTATTAAGCCGTCAAATTGCCTCTTTAGGGATTTATCCGGCGGTTGACCCGTTAGATTCTACATCACGTCAATTAGACCCTCTCGTTGTGGGTCAAGAACATTACGATGTAGCGCGTGGTGTGCAAGGTATCTTACAACGCTATAAAGAATTGAAAGATATTATTGCGATTCTTGGTATGGATGAACTTTCTGAAGATGATAAACTTGTGGTAGCGCGTGCCCGTAAAATCGAGCGTTTCCTATCACAACCGTTCTTCGTTGCAGAAGTCTTTACCGGTTCGCCGGGTAAATATGTGTCATTAAAAGACACGATTCGTGGTTTCAAAGGTATCTTAGAGGGTGAATACGACCATATCTCTGAACAAGCGTTCTATATGGTGGGTTCAATTGAAGAAGTGCTCGAAAAAGCCAAAAATATGTAATCACTTCAAATTATTTGAAGGAGAACAAAAATGGCGACATTTAACCTAACAATAGTTAGCGCAGAGCAAAAAATCTTTGAAGGTGCGGTAAAGCAAATCCAAGCAACAGGGGTAGATGGTGAATTGGGTATTTTACCCAACCACACCCCCTTGCTAACGGCAATTAAACCGGGAATTGTGAAATTTACCCTTGAAGATGATAAAGAAGAAGTCATCTATGTTTCAGGCGGCTTTTTAGAAGTCCAGCCGAAAGTAGTGACTGTGCTTGCTGATGTAGCGATTCGTGGTAGCGAGTTAGATGCAGATCGTATTCGTGAAGCAAAACGCAAAGCCGAAGAAAATATTGTGGCGCATGTTGCGGATGTGGATCACGAAGTGCTGGTGGCAAAACTCTCCAAAGAGTTAGCAAAACTTCGAGCCTACGAATTAACAGAAAAACTTGTGAAGTCAAAAAGATAATAAAAAGTGCGGTTAATGATCTGCACCCCAAAAG
>NZ_MLHL01000006.1 GCF_002000545.1 Rodentibacter trehalosifermentans
CTTTTTGGGGTCAGATCACAAAATTCACCGCACTTTTTTCTTCGCTATTTTCTTGCTTCAAATTCTGCCAGTGCTTCGTCAAATTGTTCGGCTACAATTGGATGAACAGGGGCGAACACGGAAGAGGTGAGTGTGATAAATGAACAGACTAAGAAGCCGGGGATAATTTCATAAAGTTTGGATAAATCCTCCCAGCCTAAGAAGGTCATTAATGGACTCCAGATGACCACCGTGATTGCACCGGATAACATTCCCCATAGGGCTGCTTTAGAACTGATATTGCGGTTAAAGAGTGAAAGAATCACAACCGGCCCAAATGCCGCACCAAAACCTGCCCAAGCATAGGAGACTAACCCCATCACTTTAGAGTTAGGATCTTGAGCGATCACAATGGCGACAACAGAAATCACCAAGACCATTAAACGACCAATCCAGACAAGCTCTTTACTGGAGGCATTTTTACGGAAAAAGCCTTTATAGAAATCTTCGGTGATTGCCGCAGAACACATTAATAATTGGGCGGAAAGGGTACTCATCACCGCCGCTAAAATTGCCGATAACACAATGCCGACAATCCATGGATTGAATATCACTTTTGAAAGCTCAATGAAGACCGCTTCTGCATTGTCGAGTGGCATCGCTTGGTGGGTGAAATAGGCTAAACCGAAATAGCCTACAGCGACGGCGCCGCCTAAACAAAGGAGCATCCAAGCAATCCCAATACGACGGGCTTTATTGAGCGCTTGAACGGAATCTGCCGCCATGAAGCGGGCAAGAATATGGGGTTGTCCGAAATAGCCTAATCCCCAAGCGAGGGCTGAAATCACCCCAATGCCTGAAACATTATGTAGCCAGTTGCTATAAGGGATATGGGTGGCTTCCGATTTTATAGCTAATGCCATATTGATCTCTTCCCAACTGATATTAATGAGTACCATGACCGGTGCGAGGAGGAGGGCGAAAATCATCAACGTGGCTTGAATGGTATCGCTCCAAGACACCGCCAAATAGCCGCCAATGAAAGTGTAGGCGATGGTGGCTAAGGCACCCAGCCAAAGAGCTGTCCCATAATCTAATCCTAATAAACTTTGGAAAAGTTTTGCACCTGCCACAACGCCGGAAGCACAGTAAATAGTGAAAAAGAATAAAATAATTGAGGAAGAGATAATTTTTAGTGCTTTTTTCTGGCGGGGAAAACGCTGGGCGAAAAACTCCGGCAAGGTGAGTGCATTGCTGTATTTTTCCGTGAAGATACGTAAACGGCCTGCCACGATTTTATAGTTCAGAAATGCGCCGACAGTCAGCCCCACCGCTATCCAAGCCTCAGAAAGACCGGAAAGGAAAATGGCACCGGGCAAGCCCATTAAAAGCCAGCCCGACATATCGGAAGCCCCCGCTGACATGGCGGTGACAAAGCTTCCCATTTTACGACCACCAAGAATATAGTCGTCAAAATTTTGGGTAGAACGATAGGCATATAGCCCAATACCCAAAATAATCAATAAATATAAGCCAAATGTAATGTAAATCTGCATAGGTTTACTCCTGTTTTTACGTTCGAGGGTATGAATTTGAAAAATGCGTTCATGCTTTGCAAAAGGCTTAGAAAATTGACCGCTTGCATGCGTGAACGTTGTTTACATATCCTACCTATTAATGCATAGATTAGTGCTCTTCCGAGGCCATCAACGAGGTATTGCCACCTGCGGCGGTGGTGTTGTAGCTACGAGAGAATTCATCGTAAAGTGGCAATACATCTTGAGTGGTACACCAGTCAAAACATTTGAAAATCGCTTTACTGTTTTCAGCCAACCATTGGCGGCGTTCAGGCTCAAGTGTAGCCAAATACACGCCTTTTTGGCAACTTCCCAATAGGGTATCGACTCGAATACCTGTTTTGGTCACTTTCGCCAGTGGGTGACTTGGTTCAACCAAAATAGTAAATCCTGCTCTTAACAATTTATCTGCAGCTGTTTGAGCGGAGGCTAAATCGCCGTTAAGAATTGCTACTTCACACGGTAAATAAGCGAGACTATTGTGTTCACCTGTAATGCTTTCAAGCACCGGTTTAGCGCTGCTAAGGCTATTTTCATCACCGAATTGGCTGTAATAGCGAGGTGTGCGGGTTAAACGTTGGAGATAGAATTCACCACCGGCTTTCGGGCCTGTACCGGATAACCCATGTCCGCCAAAGGGCTGAACTCCAACTACGGCACCGACAATGTTGCGATTAATATAGAAATTGCCACAATTAAGGTGTTTTTCGACCAAATCCATTTGTTTACGGATACGGCTATGGCAACCCCCGGTGAGCGCATAACCTTTTTCGTTGACGCTTTCCAACAGGTTCACTAAATCATCTTTACAATAGCGAATGATGTGAAGAATTGGGCCGAACACTTCACGTTGCACTTGGTTGAGGTTATCAAGCAAGTAAATGGAAGGGGCAACAAAATGACCGCCTTCAGGCACAGGTAATTCGGTGTAGGCTCGGGCCACTTTACGCATCTTGGCTTGGTGGCTAAGTAAGTTTTGTTTTGCCTCTTCATCAATTACAGGACCAATATCCGTTGCCAGCAAGCGTGGATCGCCAAGGCTTAATTCTTTCATCGCTTCACTGATCATTCGATAGTATTGGTCGGCAATTTCTTCTTGTAACAACAAAATGCGAAGTGCCGAACAACGTTGACCTGCGGAGTCAAAGGCGGAACTTAGCACGTCTGCCGCTACTTGTTCCGGTAGGGCAGAGGTATCTACCACTAGCACATTTTGCCCGCCGGTTTCTGCAATCAAAACTGGATCGTTATCTGCAAGGGCTAAGCGTTTTTCAATCAATTTTGCCACTTCTGTCGAACCGGTAAAGACTACGCCATCAAAAGGCTGTTGGACAAGTGCCGCCCCCAGATCGCCTGCGCCTAATACAAGCTGTAAAGTTTCTCTCGGCACACCTGCTTGGTGCAGGAGTTTTACTGCCGCATAAGCGATAAGTGAGGTTTGTTCCGCAGGTTTGGCGATCACGGCATTACTTGCGGCAAGGGAAGCGGCAATTTGCCCTGTGAAGATCGCCAATGGGAAGTTCCAAGGAGAGATACAAAGCACTTTGCCACGGGCTTCACCAAGTTGGTTGTTATTCGCCAAATGTTCAAGCTGATTTGCATAATAGCGGAGGAAATCGACTGCTTCACGCAGTTCGGCAATGGCGTTTGGTAAGGTTTTACCCGCTTCGAGTATTGCTAGTTTCATTAGCAAACCATGATTTTCTTCATAAAGATCAGCTGCTTTTCGTAAAACATTGGCTTTTTCGACCGCACTTTTGGCATTCCACGTTTGGTTATTGGCAAAAGCAAATACCGCCCCTGCTTCATCTATGCCTAAGAAACGCACTTCGCCAATTATTTCTGTTAATTTTGCAGGATTTTTCACAAAATACACTGCCTGTTGAGTGGAATTGGTCGATAAGGTAAGGGAGGTGGCATTTTCTATTTTGGCTTCATTTAATGCCTGTTCAAGTTTCGCTAAAACCAATTCATTGGTTAAGTCAAAACCTGCGGAATTGCGGCGATCGTGGAAGATTTCTAGCGGTTTACGCACGAGTTTATTCGGCTCACCCTTTGATTTTGAATAGCCTTTCCAAGGTAATGTTACCAATTGAGACACGGGGATATTTTCATCAACTAATTGGTGAACGAAAGAAGAGTTAGCGCCGTTTTCGAGTAAACGACGCACGAGGTAGGCAAGCAGGGTTTCATGAGTGCCAACGGGGGCATAAACACGTACTTGTCGATCGAAATTTTCTTTGCCGACAATATTGTCGTAAAGGCTTTCCCCCATTCCGTGTAAGCATTGAAATTCAAATTGTTTGCCTTGCCCAAGTTCGTGAATGGTACACATTGTGAGAACATTGTGGGTGGCAAATTGTGGATAAATCACATCTTGGGCTGCAAATAATTTTTTCGCACAAGCAACATAGGCAATGTCGGTGTGATTTTTGCGCGTGTAGAGTGGGAAATCGTCTAAGCCATCGGTTTGCGCCCATTTGATTTCACTATCCCAGTATGCACCTTTTACCAAACGAATCATCAAATAGCCCTGTTTTTCACGGGCAAGGTTGATTAAATAATCCAACACATAAGGACAGCGTTTGGAATAGGCTTGTACCACAAAGCCAATGCCTTTGTAGCCTTTGAGTTCTGGTTCATCAAGTAATTTTTCGATTAAATCCAAAGAAAGCTCAAGGCGGTTCGCCTCTTCAGCATCAATGTTGACGCTGATGTTATATTTTTGAGCCAGTAAAAAGAGCTGTTTTACACGAGGGTAAAGCTCATTCATTGTGCGGTCATATTTCGCACGGCTATATTTAGGGTGAATGGCAGAAAGTTTGACGGAAACGCTATTGCCGTTGTAAATAGTGCGGTCTTTAGCGTTTTTCCCTACCTCTTCAATGGCGTGCAGATAGTCGTTGAAATAGCGATCAGCATCAGCGGCTGTCATCGCCGCTTCGCCCAGCATATCAAATGAGAAGGTAAAGCCTTTGTTGTAGCGCGGTTGAATATGTTTGAGTGCCTCCTCCATTGTTACGCCGGCGACGAATTGTCTCCCCATAATACGCATTGATTTCACCATTGCTTGACGCATAACAGGTGCGGCAAGGCGAGAAAACATATTTTTGATGCTATTGGTAAGTTGTTCTTCGGTAAGATTTTCACTGATTTTTTTACCGAACACCAAGCCATAGCTGGCTGCGTTGATAAAGATAGATTTTGAATTGCCAAGATGTGATTGCCAATTGCCATCTTTCAATTTTTCGTAGATAAGCTCATCACGGGTTTTGGCATCAGGGATACGTAGTAATGCTTCAGCCAAACACATTAAGGCGACCCCTTCTTCAGAGCTTAATGAAAATTCTTCCATTAACGCATCGGCACCATACTGCTTTTGTTTTAAGAGGCGCAATTTGTTAATCAATTTGGTGGCATTATCCGTAATGTGTTTTTCTTGTGTTTCGGTGAAATCAAGCGTTGCCATTAAACGATCTACAGCCGTTTTTTCATCTAAACGATAATTTTTAGTAATGATTTTACGTTCAGGGCAGTAAGTTTTGGAAAGAGAAATAGACATCTGAAAACCCCTTGTGTTTAATGTGTTACAAGATTGTTAATGAAGTTAAGTCTATTTGTGTAAAAAGTAAACGGGATTTTTTTGAATTTGTGAGTAATATCACAGAAAAAATGTGGATTAGCTTAGAAAATTTGTTGATGAAAGGGAGAATAAAGAGAAAAAATCCTCTTATTTGGGGAAAAATAAGAGGATTTTAGAAATAAATTAAAGATGTTGATTGATAAATGCTGCAAGTTGACCTTTTGGTAATGCACCGACCTGTGTTGCTGCCACTTCACCGTTTTTTACTAAAAGTAAGGTTGGGATACTGCGTACACCAAATTGACCGGCCACAAGCTGATTTTCATCAACATTGATTTTAACGATTTTGGCTTTGCCGGCAAATTCCGGCGCAAGTTCGTCCAATACCGGTGCAATCATTTTACAAGGTCCGCACCATGGAGCCCAAAAATCAACTAATACAGGGACTTCTGAACGTAGCACATCTGCTTCAAATGTTGCATCTGTTGTATGTAATACTTGGCTCATTTTTATTTCCTTTGTTTGTGAATAATGCCCTTATGTAAGGGCATTTTATTGAATTACAAGTGCGGTCAGAATAGCACGATTTTTTTTAAAGTACAGTTATTGATTTAATTACCAAAAACTAAGAGGAGAAAACCAAATTTTCGCAAGGTTTTCCGGATTTTAATTTATATACATTAGAAAGCGTGACATCCGCAATATTGGTTAACGCATCCTCCGTTAAGAAAGCTTGGTGGCCGGTAAGCAATACGTTATGGCACGAAGAAAGGCGACGGAATACATCGTCCAAAATGACCTCATTTGATTTATCTTCAAAGAATAAATCCCGTTCATTTTCATAGACATCCATACCCAATGCACCGATTTTACGCTGTTTTAACGCATCAATTGCCGCGGGGGTATCAATCAGCGAACCACGGCTTGTATTGATGATCATCACACCATCCTTCATTTTTGCAAAGGCTTCTCGGTTGAGTAAATGATAGTTTTCCGGTGTCGCCGGACAGTGTAGGGTGATAACGTGAGATTTGGCATAAAGCTCGTCAAGTTCCACATATTTTGCCCCAAGTTCTTCCGCCACAGGATTTTTAAAAGGATCATAGGCAAGAATATTCATTCCGAATCCTTTTAAAATTCGCATCACAGCAATGCCGATTTTACCCGTACCGATCACGCCAACGGTGCGTCCGTGCATATTAAAGCCGATTAATCCTTCAAGGGAGAAATTGGCTTCACGGGTGCGTTGGTAAGCTCGGTGAATGCGGCGGTTTAATGTCATCATCAAGCCAACCGTATGTTCAGCCACCGCTTCCGGTGAATAAGCCGGCACGCGGACGACTTGAATGCCGAGATCTTGTGCGGCTTTTAAATCTACATTATTAAAACCGGCACAACGGAGGGCGACAATTTTCACACCAAGTGCGGCTAATTTTTCCAATACTTTTCGACTACCGTCATCGTTCACGAAAATACAAACAGCTTCACAATGTTCGGCTAAACGCGCTGTACTTTCATTCAACATAAAATCAAAAAACTCAAGATCAAAACAGTATTTTGCATTGATTAATTCAAAGTATTTACGGTCGTAATTTTTTGTGCTGTAAACTGCAATTTTCATATTTTCTCCGAGATTTATTTCAAATTGGCAAAGGCTTGGAGCAAGTCAGCTTTGATATCTTCCACATCTTCAATCCCCACGGAAAAACGAAGGAGGGTATTGGTGATGCCTCGAGCAACACGCTCTGTCTCCGGAATATCCATATGGGTTTGTGTTGCCGGATAGGTGATAAAACTTTCTGTACCGCCAAGACTTTCCGCAAAGGTAATGAGTTTGATGGATTTCAAAAATGTATTGATCCAAGTTTCATTTTTTAATCGGAAAGACAGCATTCCCCCTTTATTTGGATAAAGCACGGAATCTACCTGTGATTGGGATTGCAAGAACTCGGCGATGGCTTTAGCGTTTTCTTGGTGACGCTTCATTCGTAACGAGAGGGTTTTCATACCACGAATCGTCAACCACGAATCGAATGGGGAAAGCACCGCACCGGCACCGTTTTGAATATAGGCGATGCGTTCACAAAGAGCTTGCCCTTTTGCCACGATTAATCCCACTAATGCATCATTATGACCGGCGATATATTTTGTTCCGCTGTGGATCACAATATCAGCCCCGAGATCTAATGGGCGGGAAAGCACCGGCGTTAAAAAGGTGTTATCCACAATCAACATTAATTGATGTTTTTTAGCGAGTTTGGCGATTTCAACCACATCGCATTCTTCCATGAGTGGATTGGAAGGCGTTTCGATAAAAATGGCTTTGGTGTTTGGTGTTATCGCTGTTTCGATCTCATTCACGGATGCTGTATTAACATAAATCGGTTTGACCGCATGATTATTTTTATAAGAAAAATCTAAAAGACGGTAGGTTCCACCATAGACATCACTGGAAACAATCCATTCATCGGGGGCGGTAAAAAGGCTCATTAGCACTTGAATTGCCGCCATACCGGATGAAAATGCAAACCCCTGATCACCATTTTCTAATTGTGCAATCGTGTTTTCTAATACCGTTCTGGTTGGGTTTTTAGTACGGGTATAATCAAAACCGGTGCTTTCACCAATACCGTGGTGACCATAGGCGGTGGACAGAAAAATCGGCGTGGAAACCGCACCGGTACGTTCATCACTGCGATTGCCGGCTTGAGCGAGTAGAGTATCAATTGCGTATGGTTGTGTTGTCATAATATCCTCTAAAAAAATAACCTAAAAAGTGACCGCACTTTTTCGTTGAAAACGGCAAACATTTTGGCATAAAGCCTAAAGTGATAAAAGGAGAAATTCAAAAATAACGGGGAAATTCGATTTTTCATCATTTATTGATAATAATTTAAACGAAGTGCATTTTTTTTAAACGGTTGAGAATTTTTTTTTAATCTGTAATTGACAGATTTTCAAATTTACGTAAAATGCACGCCACTAACAGCAAATGCGGGAATAGCTCAGTTGGTAGAGCACGACCTTGCCAAGGTCGGGGTCGCGAGTTCGAGCCTCGTTTCCCGCTCCAAAACGGCGTGTTAGCAAAGCGGTTATGCACTGGATTGCAAATCCATGTAGCTCGGTTCGACTCCGGGACACGCCTCCATAATACGTTGTCAGTTAGTGTTTTGCCCGAGTGGTGGAATCGGTAGACACAAGGGATTTAAAATCCCTCGCCTTTCGAGGCGTGCCAGTTCAAGTCTGGCTTCGGGCACCATTTTATAAAATCTTAATTTTGTAAAAAACTCCTTTAAAATCCTACATTTGGGTCGTTAGCTCAGTCGGTAGAGCAGCGGACTTTTAATCCGTTGGTCGAAGGTTCGAATCCTTCACGACCCACCAAATATCGAATTTCTAAGAGCTGTAAGTTATCCCTTCAAATTCAATAGCTTACGGCTTTTTTCTTGCCTGAAATATCCTCCTGTTCGTCATTTTTCGCCTCGCAGTTTGGGCGGATTAAAAACGAGTTTGACGTAAGTTTGACGTGGTTCACGTAGTCCAATAAATGCCCAGCATCAAGGTGAGCATATTTTTGCACCATTTCAATGGTTTCCCATCCGCCCAATTCTTTCAGAACCATAAGCGGTGTGCCGTTTTGTACGTGCCAACTTGCCCAAGTATGCCGTAAGTCGTGAAACCGAAAATCTTTAATATTAGATCTTTCTAAAGCCCGGCTAAAATCCTTTCGTGAAATATCCTTGAGCTTTAAGCCTTTTCCGCTATGAAAGACATAATCTGAACAACGTTTGGATTGCCGTTGCCTCAAGAAATCCATTGCTTCTTGGCTTAATGGGAGCGATCTTGCTCGCCCTGATTTGGCAATATCGCCGGTAACGATGGCAATTTGCCGCTCAAAATCAACTTTGTTCCACGTGAGTGTGAGAATTTCGCTCATTCGTGCGCCGGTGAGTAAGGCAAATCGGCATATATCACGCATCCAGTCTAAGTTTAGATTTTCCAATAATCGTTTAACTTCCGATTTTGTGAGCCATCGAATCCGTTTTTTCGCCTCGGTATTTTTGGAAATATAAGGAATGTTATCAATCCATCCCGCTTGCTTGGCAAGATTTAACGCCCGCATAATAGATGAACGATAGCGATTTTGTGTCGCCGGTGATAATTCTTTCCCTGTGCGATTTACGTGTGTTGGTAAATACGCTTGAATATCATCACTTGTTAAAGAACGAATTAATTTATGACCAAGGGTTTCTCGCCAGTATTGGGCGTGGCGAATTTTGGTGGCGACATCTTTTCTATGTTCCGCTTCCCTCAGCATTAAAATTAAGGCATCTTCCACGGTTCTTTCAGGTTTCTTATTAAGCCTTTCAACCTGCCAAGCCTCGTGCTTGAGTTTGTCGTGGAGCTGTTGCGCTAATTTTTTTTCAGTCGTTTGACTACTGCATCGAATTCGCTCGCCGCTTGGCGTGGTGAAATCGATCTGCCATACGCCGAATTTATTTTTTCTGATCGACATTTTCTTTTCTCCGAATCGCCGACCTTCACACATAGACGGCGCATATTATTTTCTTCTCTGCGATTTTTTTCAAGATCCGATGGGTAAACCCGCCAAATTTTCGATCCTGCCATTCTAAAAAATCCCCAGTTGAGGAGATTTTTACGTATCGTGGTTTCGCCGATGTTGAGTTCTTTCGCGACCTCTTTTATTGTAAGAGTTTGTTCCATATTTCCTCCTATATTTGAGAAATAAAAAACCTAGCTTTCGCTAGGCTGTGTGGTTTGTGGTTGAATAATTTTACCGTCATAGTCGTGACTGAGTTCTAAATGCCAAGCCAACCCGATAAACACGAAGGCGAGCAGGGCGATTTTTATTCTCTTGATGCTCATATTTTGTTCCTTTTTCTGAATTTAGGGTGCAAGAAACCGCCACACAATTTTCAAGGGGAAAAGTGCGGTCGGTTTTAATTAAGTTTTAGTCTAGTAACTGGTGAAAGGCTTTGACTAATGCCAATCGTTCGGTGTTGGATTGAATAAACTGTTTGGCTTTTGCCATTGTTTGTTCAAGTGGATATTTGAAATTGTAGAGATACTGCCCGCCAATTTCATTTTCCATTTGTTTTGGAATATTGGTGCCACGTAGTTTTTCTTGCATTTCGTGAGCTTGGAAACAAAAGCTATACATTCTGATGAAAAGGGCTAATGCTTCTTCGCTTTGGGAAATGTTATCAATACGGTAATCAGGCTCGGGTAGGGCAAGTTGTTTCGGTTGTGCGGTTTCTTTATCGAGAATATCCAGTACCCATTTTCTAAAGTCTTTGGCGACTTTGGTGTGGCTTAACATTCCGATTAGGTGGCAACCACGCAGGCTGAAAATCCGTACTTTTTGAACACCGCCGTTTGTCCGCATATCGATAAGTGCGGTCATATTTGGGGTAAATTCGTCTTGGTGGCGGTCGTAAAGTTTTGATACGTCGCCTAATGGATTACGATAGCCTAAAGCGGCTCCAATCTCACGAGCTGTAAAATAAGTTTGAGAATTATGGTTGATAACCGAAAGAGTTGTTGTTTGAAAAGTTAATGTAGTCATACGCTTGTTCTCATTTTGAATTTTCAAAACTCATCACGAGTAACGCCAATTACTGGTGATGAACTAGACAAGGTTGGCGTCCCGTTTGAACAAGCGGTTAAACTTACGGTGGTCTTTCGACCCCTCATCTAGCCCATCATTGACTACTTTTAAAAGGGGGTGGCAATTTGCCACTACCTTTGAAAGGTTTGATTTGCTAGTTTTCGGCTATAAAAAAATCGCCGTATGGCGACTATTATTTCCGCCACTTGTTCATATTCAGGAACGCCAATTCCCGACTTTCTGTTGAAAGTGGGGATAGTCTAGTCTGAATTGGGGGCGGTGTCAAATAAAAAATAAATAGGATTACTTAAGAAATTACTTGTATTATTTATTAGGTTAACCTATAATAATCTTGTTTTCGCAATAGGGCGGAAATAAGAAGAGCGGCTTTCACCGCTCAATCTACTAGGGAAAAAGATATGAATATCCGACTATTCATTATCCTAATTATCCTGCTGTTGGTAAGCTCTAACGCTTACTAAGGATAACGTAAGTCCTAGCGGTTGCCCCCGCTAGGCAGTCCCTAAACTATATGATAAGTAAAAATAAAAATCAAGGAGTATGTTATGGCTCGTGGTCGCCCAAAATCTGATTTAACCCTTACTGAAATTCAAAAACGCTCTGAAGAAAAACGTGGGATTAAACTCAAAGGGTTTAAGCTCCCGATTACGGTAATTGCGGAAATTGAGCAATTGAGCCATCAATTAAATATCCCTCAAAACCAACTGATTATTCAGGCGGTTGAATTATTCAAATCTCAAAAAGGGGCGTAATGCCCTTTTTTAATCCGAAAGGGCGGTGGGTGTCAAATTTTTCCAAAACAAAACCCACTGCATTGAGTGGGTTAGCTTTTAATAATTAACACAACGTAAGCAATGATTGCGACTATTGCTATTACCGCATCAGCTGTTTCCATTCCTAAATCAGTTAGCATTGGTTTAATCCTCTTTAGGCGGTTCGGGAAGTGGTTGCCAGTGGGTAATTTCATCTATTAACCCATAATCACCATTTTCATCAGTAAAGCACGTATTATCTTCACAACTAAGCCAAGCAACAAAAACAGCCTTTGCATAGTCGCTATATACGATGACATCAACACCTTCTTCGGGCAATCTGTCTATAACACTAATCCAACCGTTGTTTTCTTTAGTCATTTTCTAAATCCCCCTCTTTCACAAACACCCCATCAATCATTTTTCCCTTGCGGTCTTTGATTTGGTCGTAGGCGTGCCAGACGCATTCTTGAATATCCATACCATTAAGATTGGCTATGTTTTGTAATGCCTCAACAGAATTGTGAATATCCCAATCCATAGGTAGCCAGCCTCCTTTATAACACGCTGAAAAATGACTAAGCGCAATCATCATTGCATCATCAATATGCTTAGAATTGTAAAGCCAATTCGGTATTAGCATATTTGGGTGAAAATCATTCTCTGGATTGGCGGCTCTTCTACGGTATTGAGTATTTAATATGACCAGCACCACAAAACAATCACCAATACTGTCTTTAATTACTTCTGGTTTATTTTTCGCTATACCGCCACATAATTCGCCAAATTCTTCCATCAGTTTTAGCATTTGCTTTTGTGGCGTAGAGCCGTTAATTAAATTTCGATCTTCTGCCCATTGCTCAATGTTTTTGATTAGCTCTTTCATTTTCTTTCTCCAAAATAAAACCGCCCATAAGAGCGGTTTGGTTAATTATTCTCTGCGCTTTTCGCCGCCAAATTCGGCTAATAAATTTTCAGTGAGTTTGCTAAGAATCCCGGTCATTAAAACAAAATCTGCATCAAAACGTTGAGCGAAATCTTCTTTCAAAATATCGTCATTTTTCTCTCGTACAACATCGGCAAATTTTAAGCGTTTGAGCGTGCAATCTTCATGAAAGACAAAGGTGAGGGTGTCTTCCCATTCTAAGGCTAACTTACTCACTGCCTTTCTGTCGCATTGTAGCAATTCAAGGATTTCTTCGTTTTCAAGAGGTTGCTTTTTGCAACGAATCACACTGTCTTCTTGAGTGCCACGTAACTCCGCTTCTTCTAGTGCGATTAACCAATCCGGCAAGCTATCTTGAGAAATCCAATTTGTCATCACCGTGCTAGGCTCATTGGCAAAAGCTAACGGTACGACAGGCAAAGAACTAAGGGATTTTCGCAATAATGCCAACACATCTTCTGCTCGTTTATGAGAGGCAGAATCTACATAAATTAAGCCTTGTTCCGTATCAATCCATAAAGCGGTATGTTGATTTTTACTGAATGCACGAGGCAATAAATTCATCACAACATCATCTTTTAAGATTTGTTTTTCCGTTTTCTTCAGCTTGCGTTGTTCTTTTTCTTCTAATGCGGTTATGCGCTTGTTTAACTCGGTATCAACTACTTGCGCCGGCAAGATTTTCTCTTCTTTTTGAGCGACTAATAGAATTTGATTGCCCACCGAAAAATGCAATAAATCAGAACATCGTAATGGTGATACCCAACCAAATTTACTCATATCCTGTGCACTGCAAGGAACATAAGCACAATCACTAAGTTGATTCTGTAATTGTGTTAAATCCCAATCAAGTGACTTGGTTAAACGATAAATAATGGCGTTTTTGAACCAAAACATGATTAATTCTCCTTATTTTGTTTTGTATCAACAACCGGCAACTCAACAAAAGCATTAAGCGGTTGTGATGTTGGTTGATATTGATTACGGCGTACTTCTATCCAGTCCAACAATTCTTTAAATTCATCATAGTAACGGGCTTGTTTTGTCGCTTGTTTGGTGATGAACTCTCGTTGTTCGCTATCTAAGAGTAGCCAGTATTTTCTGACTTGCTCAATGGCTTGCAGTCTATTCGGTTTTCTGTGATTAAAATTGTCGTGGATGTACTTTCCAAACAATTCAGCGAAAAATGAATAGGGTAGGCTGATGTGTATTTCGTTCACGTTTTCTTTCTCCTAAAGTCATTTTTGGCATACTGGGAATACACGCTTGATAATATGCTTTTGTCGCATTCACGCGTGCTTGGACTTTTTCAGGTAATAAAAAAGCCACTATGATGTGGCTTGTGATTCGTTTTGCTCTTTGGCATTCACCAATTCATTTAATTTCTCTGCTTGACTACCGGCATTCATATCGAACCAATCAGCAGCGCTGCTCATTCCGTCTTTTAGACTCGTATAAACTTTTCTGAGTTGGATAATTTGGGCTGGACGAATTGAATCAAATCGACATTGGCAACGTGTTTCAATCATTTTTTGAGTGACACCAAATTCACTAAATTTTTCTAGCATTTTCTTTAGTGCTTCTGGGCTAGTATCTGCATTAGCTTGTAAGGTGAGAGAGCATTGGTGAACAGCTGCTTCTGCCACATCGCCTGGTATCACGCCAAGGATACAAGCCCGTAATCTTCTTGCACCATTGTTGGCAACAAGTTCATAAATATCTCTCGGATCGGTGAGTACCGTTTTCCCTTTTTTACTGTAGCGGATATGCGGCACTTGAAAGACTTTGACTTGTCTTGTGTTAGTTTGTAAATCCCACGCAAAGGCTTCAACGGTACTTTCACCATTCTCTTGACTAAGCTCCCTAATACCATATTGAATATTTCCCCATTCTTGGGCGAGTGTTTCTGCTAATCGAATTGATGGACCTTCAACGTTTTGTCCGCCTCTTGGATAAGAATAAACGGCTGTTTCAGCTAACGTTTGGCGTGTGCAAGATCTCAAAATACGATCCATCGCCTCTACCGGGTCACGAGGAAACCTTTTCGCAATGACCATCATCGCTTGGACCTCTTGACTTTCGCGGGCAGATTGTGTAGCGATAAGAGCATTTTGTGGTGTGGTTTTATCTTGGTTTGGGGCGAAGATATTTACTGCATTTGTCATTTTTATTCTCCTAAGATTGGTAAGCCCAGTGAGGTAGGCTTAGGGTTTCAATTTGTGGACTAAAGGCGTGCCATTGATTGGTTTCTAACGCATTCTTATAAGTTTCGAGATTGGCTTTAAAGCGGTTTTCCCCCTCTATTTTTGCCATATCATCAAGGGTATAAACACCAACGGCATAGGGTGGTTCTTTTTCAATAGCGATAAACACAAAACCTTTCGGCAGCTCACCAAAAGCGTGAAAATAACCATTTGAGTAATAAGCATCCTGAACGTGATAACGAAAATTAGCGATAGATTTAGCAAATCCGGTCGGACTTGCATCAGTTGTCGTTTTTAAATCAACAATAATACCGCTATTGTTTAAGAAATCTGGACGACAGCGGCATTCAACGCCGATACTATCACGCCAAAAAATAGAGATTTCAGGTCTCCCTTGCGCTAATAGTTTGTCAGCCATTGGGTGATTAAGTAGGCTTTCTTTCATTTTCTCAATATGCTGATAGTCAGTGTAAGAAAGTGCGGTCAAATTTTCGCTTTCTACTTTCTCTTTGAATGCTTTTCCTTCTTTTGTTCTCAAGTTTAGCTCTTCCGGCATCACACAATAAAGCTGTGTGAATTTATCAGGCAGCAAAACTAAATCGTGAAAAGCTGATCCAAATATCATTGCCGGTGTGCTTTTTTTCTCACGATAGAAATAATGAGCCGGACTTTTATCTATTAAATCTAGACCTGATTTACTGATTGCTGAATGATCGTGATACTCAGCATTTGACATATTTTCAAGAACTGTGGCTGTCATTTTTCACCTCACTTAATCAGGGTCATAATCATTCATTCGTTTTTCGAGCCGTTGTTTTGCTACATAAGCAATGGCTCGATCTCGTTGTTCAATTAGCTTGTCAAATGCACCGGAACCGTAGGCTAAATCGTGCAATTCAAGCTCTTCACTATTATCAAGATGGTATTGATTAATCGCATAGATAACGTCGGCATCTTCATCCTCCGCATCGGCTTTAACGGCTTCTATTTCCTCTTCAAGGGCAATTTCATAGCCGGCGAGGTCGTCTAGGTGCTTTTGATGAGCTGCAGCGAGAAAAGGGTTCATTTTGATTGCTCCTCTTTTTTTCGTATGAAGGCTTTGCGTAAATTAACCTCTGTTTCACAAAGCTCTTGGCTGCAATGGTTTTGGCTTTTCCAACCTGTTTTCTTTGTGCGTGCAGAGTCTTTATATTCAATGGCGATGTAACCAAGTCCTTGCGGGTGAGATTGAATATCGTAGTAACGCATTAATGTTTCCCCCTCAAAGTGCGGTCAATTTCCACTTGTTTTTGTGCGGTGTAGTGGAGTAGCTCCTGTTCCGCTTGTGGGGTTAAATTAGGCGGTAGGCAAAGCCCATTTTCATACACACCGCCTTTTAGCTCGCAACGGGTTTCATTACTGATTTTCTCGCTGACTTCGTTGTTGTGCCAATCAGTAGGGTGAGCGTAAGCAGGACGGCATTGCCATAAGCCAAAAATGGCAATTAAGACAAGCGTGAGTGCAATCAAAAAGGTTTTGCCAAGAAAGGCTAAAAATTCAAGAGTGGATTTGTGCATCGTGTTTTCCTTTTGCGGTGGTTCGTTAATCAATACGGTTTTTGCTCTTATAGCAGTTTGGTTTCGTTGTTGCCGTTTACGGCGTTTTTGTCGTTTGTTCATGTTGTTTCCTTTTTAATCCATTTACTGAATTTAGGGTGCAAGAAACCGCCACACGATTTTCAACAGGGAAAAGTGCGGTCGGTTTTAATTAAGTTTTAGAATAAGTGGACTAATCCGCCACTTCGGATGATGGCGTTCGGGTGTCGCACATTGTAGATAATACGGTTCCAGCCGTTGCCGTGTGTAATATCTTGATTAAATTCGGTTGTTATCCGCTGCAACGTTGGCAACATCTCTTGTGGAAGATTGGCGTAGCGTTCGTTTAATTGGCGAATGGCTCGGGCATAATCACCACCAAAGCCCCCGAATTGTTTTTGCAATTTGTCAGTAAGCTCAATGTAGTTACGCAATGCGTACCACGCCCAGCAGAAATCTTGCATTTCCTTTTCGGTGAGTTCACGCTGATACATTTTTGGTGGCTCGGGTAGGGCGAGTTGTTTGGGTTCTAACTGGTATTTCCCAGTCTTGCGGATTTGCGGTAGCACTTCTTCAAATACCCACGCTTCAAAAGGTTCGGCTTCGGGTTTTCTGCTTTTAATAATCAAGCGGTATAAATTGGGTTCGTTGATGAAGATCATTTCTTGATCTCCGCTTTGGGTAGGGGTATATCGTTTCGATATACCCCCTTGTTTGCAATGTTTTTGAACGGTTAAAGGTGCGTTTTGGTAACCTAAAATATCGCAAACATCAGTCGCACAAAACCAAGGTTCTTGATTTGAGTCTGTGATTACACGAACTGAATTTGAATTAAAATTGAATGCTGAGAATTGAACTTGATTTGACATAGTCGTAATCCTTAGAGTCTATTTGTTAAAACAAGCCATTTTCGACAATGGCGTCGGGAGGTTCGAAAACCCACTCTAAGGTAAGGGCTGGACGTATTTCCTTGCGGTATTGTATTAGTCGCCCTCCCGACATAGTCAGGATTACGGATACAAAAAAAATCGCCTTGTGGCGATTAGTGAACTATCCGCCTTAGAGTATTAGGTTTCGACACCTTGGGGCTGATAGTAGTATAAAGTTTTGGGGTTGTCAATATCGGGGATCAACTTACCACTCAACAGCCCCGATGAAAGACGCGGTTAGCTCTTTCTATTTGCTGTTTACAGTATGGGCTTATTTCCTTTACGGTATTGTATTACACCTATCTCTCCCCGATGAAAAAATCTTAATCCGAAAGGGCGGTGGGTGTCAAATATCATTTCATTTTAAGCCGCAATAATTTATGACTTGTTACGGCGTGTCCTATCAATGCGAGAACAAATTTTTCCTGATCTTCTTTGCTGTTTTCCATTGCTTGATATGTATCAAAAAGTAATGACATTGCGTGTTCATCGTTGATAAAATCGTCAATAAGTTTTGTGTGTTTTTGGAATTCCATTATGATTACCTTTGGTTATGATTGTCCCTATTGTGCAAAGAGAGATGTGGCATTTACTGTTAAACATATTACAAGCCACATTAAGGAAAAAGCACGCTATCAAGGCGTGAGTTTTCATACAGTTTTCGCTACCTGTAATCATTGTTTGAACGGCATTTCTGCGTTGCATTATGTTGCCGATAGCGATGTTTATGTGAATGGTGCGCCGCTTGCTAATGGGTTAATTAGCGCAGTAACGGATACGGTTCCTCATTTCTTTGATGAAATCTTTGGTAGGGAATTGGATTGGTTTCCTAAAGCACCAAAACCCGATATTCCACAATATTTGCCTGTTAATGTTGAGCGGAAATTCGCAGCAGGAGAAAAAATTTATTTTCAAACTAAGCATGATGAAAGTTTGGTTGAATTTGCCGGCACTGCGTATCGGTCAGCGTTAGAACTTGCTTTAAAACACCTTGATGATAATACTGATAAGAACTTAAATTGGCGTATCAATCACCTTGTAAAAACTCAAGTGTTGGTTAAATCAATGGGGGATTTTGCGCATTCTATTCGTTCATTAGGTAACGACGCAACACATAATGAGATTTCCTTAGTGGAACTTGAGCAGTTACGCTTGTTTACTCAGTTGTTTTTGCAATATACCTTTACGCTTCCTGCAATGATACCCGCTGTAGAGAAGCAAGGTTAAAGGTGGTTGCCTTTCTTTATGCTTGCAAGGCTCAAGAAGAAATACGAATTGAAGTCGGGTCGTCATCCCAAGTCAGACAGTCATCATTGACTATGCTCGCTGTGACTAACTCATTGAGCTAACTTTCACATCCTGCGAAAGTCCATAGCGATTGATTCTTTATTTTGTGGCTCAATCGTAAGCCCTAAATTCTCACCAACTCCCGGCAACCCATTTGTCGGCGTTCTTTGGCTCGGACGGTGTTTGTTGTTGCTTTGCCTTTTACGCAGTGGTAGTTGGCAATATCAACGGGTTTCTTTTCTCTGCCGGCAAGGCTGATTGCACTATCAACCTTGCTTGGTTTTACGACCGCCTTTTCCCAAAGTGCGGTCATTTTTCGGGACTTTTCAAACATTCTTTCGAGCCGTCCTGCTTTTCCGTCATTACGGATTTCAGGGTTGTTGCTGTATTTTTTTGCGTTACGTCTAACGATGATTGCTGCCATTTCTGACCCCTTTTCTCTCTTTTCCATTGTTTACCACACTTAATGTGATAATCCACTTAATCCGTCAAATTGCATTACGTTGTAATGGTCGAATCAGTTTCAGCCAAATTAAAAGAAAATGCGGTAAACAATGAAAAACATTGTGCTTGTTACCTCAGCCACTCACGCCTAGCTTGCGTACCCGTTAGGGTTAAAGAGTGTTATTCAATCTGTTAAAGAACAATCCCTTTCGGGTTCCCACCGTCTCTGCTAACTCTCAGCCGTTTGGCTTGCTAGGTGGGTGTTTTGTTTTGATGTGGGTATAATAGCTTAACTAATATTTAATGTAAATAGTTTAACTAATAAATTTTAATATTTTTACTATTTGAAACTAATAAATAATTGATTTTACTAATATAAAGAGTTTAAAAAGTTTGTTTGATTGCTTGGTTTTTAACCAAAAAAGTAAGACGTAACGACAAATTTTCGTAAAAAGGGCAATATTTTTCCCTCTTGGGGTAATTTTTTTCCGGTAAAAAGGTGTAGAATCGATCAAACCCGACTGGAGGTAGTATGGAAAAGCAAAAACTTAATACAAAAGAAGAATTTGATATTGCCGTCAAGATGTTCATCAACCGCTTTTTGGCTGAAAATCCTATTTATGATATGTTAAAGCTCAGTGAAGAGCAGATGATGATTTTAGTTGAAAACTTGATTATGCCCGAATTTAAGAAAAAGTATGACTATGAGATGAAAGTGATGGGGCGATGGAGTAGGGGATAAAGAAAACCGCCACGGGGCGGTTGGCTTAATAAAAATTTACTTGTCTAATAAATACCAACATTTTTCTGCAAATGAAATTTGGTATTGAACATCCTTGCTATTTATATTAAGTGATAACGAATAATCGGCATCTACTCTTTTTTTCTTCATTTTTTTAGCATAAGTTACAATTTGCTTTTCTGTTGGTAAATTATTGACATTAATTCGTTCTATCATACTTTCATGCGTCCCCATATTTCCTGAACGAGTTTTGGGGAGTGATTTTGTATCACAAACTTCTTGGATTCTGTGCAGAACAGCATAATACAATGTCTTAATGCATTCTCTTTGTTCTACTTCACAAGTAGAGGTGGCAAGTTGTTTGGCTCGTGTATAAATATCATCAGCACTAATCATTATCTTGCCTCATACATCATTACGAAATTATTAAAATGGACATTATTTCTCGTTTCGAAATCAATAAGATAATCAGAAAGTTGTTCATCAAATTTAAGAGCGGTGCTGACATCTGATTTTTCGTCAATAAATGAATAAACGATAGTTTTATCATCCTCGTTATAAAAGTGTTCTATATACAAACTTTTTGGGTGATTCGGTGAGAGATCTGAGTGAACACCATCAATCAGCTTTGATAGCAGAGGCAAATTAATATTAAGGTCTCGATAGGCTTTTAATAGAGATTTTTTATCCTTAATCCAGACCGCATAATGATCACGCTGTTTTGACGGTAACTTTTCTATCATACCCATCACTTTTTCACACTCACTAATTTTAATTAAATTGTCTAATAATAGATAAGTTGCATGCAACATCACAATATCTCTTATTTCATACCCTAACATTTCGCACACTTGATCACGGGCAGCTACGGGGCGATGCGTGTAGTATAAATCAATAGCGTAATTAAATCTAATTCGGACATCACTTGAATTAAATCTCAATGCCGTGCGGTAGTTAAAATCCATATTGTCTATATCACCAAGTAAAGCATAAAGAGTACCAAGTAGTGAGAATGCCTGTGCTTTATCTTTAGTTTTAGTGAGTGGCTTTAGTTCATCAATAAAAGAAATCGTTTTTACCTTATCCACATAATTGGTATTTAAAGTATCATTACGAAACTTTACGATTTCCGATGAAATGACGTTAAACTTAGTTAATATTGCTGCATTAGCCATTTTCTTTCCCTTAGTTACCCCACAAAATTCAACTTCTGGCTTTGGTGTGCTTTCATTTGTGTTTATAAGTCAAACATTTCCATTGGCATTTTTTTAATCAGTTGTCCAATAAAATGAATTTGTTCAACTTGATCTTTCTCTAAAATTTCCGTTTCGTAGGTAGGGTTATCTGAAATGACTTTTAAGCGATAGCCGCTCAAGTATTGCAAACGTTTAATTCTCGCTTTCCCTTCAAAGACAAATGCGTAAATTCCATCGTTTTTAAACTCTTGTATTGAAGTGTCAATAAACACAATATCGCCGTGTTTTAAGCTCATTTCTTCATTGTTTGGGTCATACATACTATTCCCATCAATGATTGCCATTGAAAGATTGTTCGCTGTTTTACGTTGGAAAATTTCCATAAATTTATCCGGCGAAAACTCAATAGATCTGACGGTATCTGGATAGTCGAGATTAATATAGCCATCTCCGGCAGCAAGTCTGTTATCAAGTAATGTTAATTTTATCGAGTCTCCAGTAGATTGAGAACTTTCATTGATTTTTGAGACGATAGTCGTAAATTCAGTAGATATGTCGGGATCTATCTCGGTAGGCTCTACTTTTAAAAGAGTGGCAAATTTTAGAATAGTTTCTTTGCTAATCGCTTGTGAACTATTGGGGTTCATGTAATGGCTCACAGCACCTTGTGTCAAAAATCCTAAAGCTTCGGCAATCTTATTTTGCGTCAAACCTAGCTCTTTCTTCTTAGATTCGTAAATCATTTTTAGTCTTGTTTTGATCTCAAAAGTCTTGTTCTCAGTCATCCTGCTTCTCCTATGGCTTATTTTAAATTATATGAGTTGTACTAATAAAACTCAAAATAGTAAAAATATTGATAAATAAAAATAGTTTTGCTAATATAAATATTATTTTGGAGGATTTATGCAATTAAACCAGTATTTGGTGCAAAACAATCTTACTCAGTGCGAGTTTGCCAAATTGGTAAATAAAACTCAGGGATTCATTAGTCATTACCTTACCGGACGATACAAATTAAGTGCTATCACGACATTAAATTGGGCTGCTGTAACTGAATATGCTGTTACACCCCACGAATTAAGCCCGCATTTGTATCCAAATCCAAATGATGGCTTACCTAATCACCTTAGAACCTAATTTACCCAAAGGTATTCGCAATGGCACGCAATAAGTTATTGGGATCGGCAAGAGAACTTTCCGATCCTGTTATGGAGAAATACTACCGTCAGAAACAAATTGAGGTGGCAGGACGAATGGATTGCGATCCGTCCACATTAAGTAGATTTGTGGCGAACAATGAGATGGTGAAAACCTTGAATTTTTTGACCGCACTTGATTTCGGGCTATTTGATAAAGAAACGCATATTGCGGTTGAGAAAAGTGAATTTGAAATGTTACTTCTCGCATCGCAAGGCTTTGATAAGCGACTACGCGAGAAGTATCTGGATAAATAAATTTAATCTTTTTTGGAAAGTTTATCTATTACGACAGGAAGCAAAGTAAGGCTCCAGAAGAAGAAAGATAATTTTAGTGAAAAGTAAGCCCACATTGGTTCAGTGAGTAAAAAACGAAAACCAAAGTCAATGAGTTCTTCTTTGCTAAATGATCCAAAAGTAGCGAATACAGTAATACACATAATGGCAGAAATATAAGCAGAATTATCAAAATCTCGCTGAAATTTTCGAGTGCCCACTTTGTGAATAAAAAGTAGAAACAAAGGTATGCCATTTATCAATACACCTGTTAGCCAATAAGGTATTTCAGATAGTGAGAAAAATCGAGGAAGGGCTAAAAAAGTGAAAAAGCATAAAGCGACAAACAACTCTCTCAAATTAAAAAAGGACATAAGCAATGATAAGTAAAGTGAAAAAACACTTAAGTATTCTCGCACAAATCTTGCGAGAAGATCAGGCATTTCGTCAGATTTTTATTATTGCCATTGTTTTTATGATGGTTTGGTTTATTTGGCAATAAAAAACCACGGCGTCAACCGTGGTTAGCATAAGGAGATTACTGTGTGTAGGAGTAAACCCCAATCAGAGCGTAATTATACCCATCATTCTCCTTTTTGGCAAACATTGGAATATCGAAAACGATTAAAGCAGTTAATTGAGCAAGGGTTTTCAATTGATGAACTTGATAAACAATCCAAAAGGCTTTTTAAGGAGTTGAATGATGAGTAACGTTGTGAGAATTGAAGAGCTACGTTTACAACAAGTAGAAAAAGAAAAAACAGAACGGCAAGGTGCGAAGAAAGTGAGTGTTGATGATGGGTTCACGGCAATTCCGAATGAGCTTTTAAAAGCTATCTTACGCTCAAAAGTGTTGGGGTGGAAAGGTTCTTACTTATTAGCCACTATTCTTAAAACACTTTCTTGGCACAAAGAAAGCGATTGGTTTACGCATTCACAAGTTTGCGAAATGATGAATATTGAACCGACAAAATATCATATCAATCAACTTTCGGCAGCAAGAAAAGAATTGATTAAAGAACGGGTTTTATTTGAGTCCGGCAAGAAAACCGGTGTAAATCTAGATGTTTTTAAGTGGGAAATGATTAATCCCGAAAAAGTAGGGAGTTCCCGAAATAATAGGGATTTAGTTCCCGAAAAAGTAGGGAGTTCCCGAAATAATAGGGATTTAGTTCCCGAAAAAGTAGGGAATGGGTATCCCGAAAAAGTAGGGAACACAAAAGAAACTATTACAAAAGAAAAAATAAATACCCCCCATACCCCCCAAGGGGAAAATGGTGAATCGGCTGGAAAAAATATTTTTGATGTAGCGCAATCATCCCTTAGTGAAAAAAATTCGTATGTCGAACAAGCCGAAAATGCTTTGGCGTATTACAACGAAATTTCAAAATCCCACTGTCAGGATAATTCCCCGTTTTTAAAAATCCTTGAACCGCAGAAATCCCGTAAGGGTTGGACGCTTGATGAAATTAAATTGGTTATTCGGTGGGTATTTGCCACTTGGCGAACACACAGTACACCAAAACCACAAAATATTTGCCGTGTAACACGTTTTGATGGGTATTTATCTGATGCGGTGAATTGGGTTGAAACGCAAGGCGATTTGAATTTTGAAGATGTCATTGAGGCGTTTAATCGCATTTTTAAACACCGATATGAACCGGTGGAATTAAATATTATCACGAAGCGAAACATTCTGAATTTACTTCCACACTTGAAAAATAAATCCATTGATGGATTCGAGAATTATTTCAATTTCTACAACGAAACAGTAAGCGAATATTACGATAAGTTCGGATTTAGTTTTGTGATGAAGCCGGAAACCTTACAAAAAGTTCGTGAAGGAGCGTTGTAATGACTACCGAAACTTTAAAAATCATTCCGCACGATACTATGGCAGAACAAATGGTTTTAGGTGCGTTAATGCTTAACGGCGTGAATGCGAGAACGGAAACGGTTCTTACCATGCTTAAACCGGAAAGTTTTTACACCTCAGCCCATCAGCGTATTTTTGGGGAAATTAAATCTTTGGCTCAAGCCAATAAACCCATTGATTTGCTGACAGTTGAACATGCACTGAAAGCGAAAGGGATGAGTGAGGAAGTGGGTGGGTTTGTCTACCTTGCGGAACTCTCCAATAACACGGCAAGTGCGGGCAATGTGAAAGCCTATGCGGAGATTGTTCGCTCGGAAGCGGTAAAGCGTTTTACCTTGGCGAAATTGCAAGATTGCGAGGCGTTAATTTTTGAACAAAACGGTGCGCCTGTTGAAGAGCGTTTGGATGCAATTAGCCGTTTAATGTCGGAGATTGCTGATTATTCTCGTGTTGGGAAGTCTGTCGGATTACGCAGAGCTCGTGATGTGGGGTTAGATTGGTTTTCAGATTATCAAGCTCGATTGAATAATCCTGAGGGCGTGAGAGGTTTAAGTACGGGGATTGCAGAGCTTGATTCTCTGCTTGGTTCTAAAGGGTTGGTTAAACAATCTCTTGTAGCTGTTGGTGCTCGCCCTAAATGCGGTAAAACAGCATTTTATTCGTTGATGGCGGAAAACTGTATTTTGAATGAAAAGAAACCAGTTTTGCTATTTAGCCTTGAAATGTCCGGTAAAGCTATTTTTGAACGCATGATTAGTAAACGAGCGAATGTGAATAGCAATGCGTTTTATGAATCACAACAAAATCACGATGCATTTGAGCATAAATACCATATGCACCCTGAAACCTTTAATCATCGTGTAACAGACGCTGTATCTGACTTAGTGGATGGGGATTTGCTTTACATTGATGACACCCCCGGCGTATCAATGGCACATATTCGCAATGAGTGCAGACGTATTAAGCGTGAATGTGGAAGTATTGGGTTAATCGGTGTGGATTATCTCACATTGATGAAAACAGAAAAGGCGGAGCGTAATGATTTAGCTTACGGACAGATTACGAAAGAGTTGAAACAACTTGCCCGAGAAATGGATTGTATCGTGTTGTTACTGACTCAGCTAAATCGAGGTTTAGAAAGCCGAGCAGATAAACGACCTTTACCAAGTGACAGCCGTGATACAGGACAAATTGAGCAAGAATGTGATTATTGGTTCGGTTTATATAAAGAATCCGTTTACAACGAAAGTGCAGATCCTAATTTAACTGAAATTTTAGTGCGACTCAATCGCCATGGTGGAACAGGGAAGGTTTATGTCGATCAGAAATTTGGCGCAATGTTTGAATGTGATCAACTAGATGCTGAACGTAGAGCGCAAATAGGACGAAAAGAAACAAAACAAGAATCAAGAAAATACGCTAAAGGTAACGGAGAATTTTAAAGATGACCGAATTTAACAAAGACCACTATCGCACAGCAAGATATGTGTTCAATTGGCTTAATTTACGATTCCGTTTCAACGTGGACGGTTGCGCCAATAGTCGCAATGCATTGTGTTCATATTTTGTTACTGAGGCAATGGATTTTCTTGAGTTTAATTGCTACACGGTAAACAGCCGAATTTTCGTCAATCCCCCTTATAGCGACCCAATGCCTTTTGTAAAACGTGCAGCCGAATTAATGGCCCAAGGGCATTTAGTGGTGATGTTATTACCGGCAGACAAAAGCACCAAGTGGTACAAAGTGATTCAAGAAAACGCCACAGAAGTGATCGACATCATCGGCGGGCGGATTAATTTCCTACACCCGGTCACGGGCCAAGAAGTTAAAGGCAACAACAAAGGTTCTATGATGGCGGTGTTCGATCCGTTTATGCAGGGTTTTGTTACCCGTCAAGTGGAGTTGGGTTTTGTGAAAAAGGTCGGTGGGTATGGAGCATAATTATCCTCCAATGTATTTAGTCAATGAATCGGTAAGAAATAGAGTGATTGAGACTATCCGCCAGTTACCGATTAACGACTCAGATCCGCTTGTAGTGGAAATTAAAGTTAAAACCCGTTCAATGGAACAAAACGATAAGTTTCATGCCATGTTGGGTGATATATCAAAACAGGCGTTATGGCAGGGTGATAAGTACGATTTATACGGCTGGAAAAACCTTTTAGTGAGCGGGCATACGATAGCGACTAAACTTCCTTATAAATTGGTTGTTGGTATTGAGGGGGAGTTGGTTAATGTACGAGAGCAAACATCTAAAATGAGTGTTAAGCGTATGGCAAGCCTTATCGAATATACGACCGCTTGGGGCGTGCAAAACGGTGTGAAATTTAACGACAGATGGGGATTTTGGGGAAGATGAGAACTAAATCACTCAAACCAAAGAAGTGTAAATCCTGTGGCAAATCGTTTACCCCGTTTAACTCACTACAAAAGGCTTGTTCACCTAAATGTGCTATTGAGTTAGTCAGAAATAACGCACAGAAAGCACGACATAAAGCCGAAAAACAAAAACTAAAGGAACGTAAGGCGAAATTAAAAAGCCGTTCAGAATGGCTGAAAGAGGCGCAATCGGTATTTAATAAATTCATTCGTTTGAGGGATAAAGACGAACCCTGTATCAGTTGCGGTCGCTATCATCAAGGGCAATGGCACGCCGGGCATTACCGCAGTGTCGGTGCCGCACCTGAATTAAGATTTTGTGAGTTGAATGTTCATAAGCAATGCCAACCTTGTAATAACCACAAAAGCGGCAATGCTATTGAATATCGGATTAATCTCGTGAAAAAAATCGGTGTGGATAAAGTCGAGTGGCTGGAACGCCAAGACCACGATCCGAAAAAATACACGATTGAAGATTGCAAAGAAATTATCAAGTATTACAAAGAAAAGACTAAAGGGATGACTGATGCGTAAATTTAGCGATTTAACTTTAACGAGTGAACAAGAACGATTTGTTGATGAATGGATGTATAAATGGGGAGCTTGGGTACGTTCCGGTAGGCTTGATAAGGCTCAAGTGAATATTATCGCTAGATTAATGCAATCTGTAATTCCAGCCGAACCAAGTGAACCGATTTGTAATGATGATGAAGGGTTTATGATTAGTCAGGTCGTGGAACAGTTCTTTGTAAAAAATGACCGCACTTTGCATTTTATTTTATTTGCTTACTACGTAAATAAACGTACTGTAAATTTTATTTCCAATAAGCTACGTGAAAATTGTGGAGAAATTCAAATGCAGCCCTGCGCAGGTAAACCAACTATTCGAGTGCCTAGTGTACTTACTATGCGCAGAAAAATTGAAAAAGAATTGATGTTTGCAAAATCAATAATTCACGAATTGCTTGTAACTGGCTTTGTAGTGCTGCGAACTGGTCGAGAAAATGCAAAAAATATCAAAATTACTTATTGACTACCTTGATAACTTGATATACTATTCCAGTATATGGTGGTCGTTGTGTAACTGATTTTCACCGAATGAATTTTAGTAGCCCTGATTGGTTTCCAGTCGGGGCTTTTTTATTCCAAACTTACAAGATAATTTACAAGCTCAGTCTTAATGGACTGGGCTTTTTTATTGCCTCAATAAAGGAGGCGGAGTATGAAAATGTTTAAAGACCCGGGAAACCAAAGTTATTTCTGGTCTAGCTTTTCCGGTTTACTTGCTTGGTTAAGCGACCAGCAAAATCTAATGTTGATCAGTCTTGCCATCGGTATTGTGACGGCATTAGTTAATCTTTATTCAAAATGTTCTGAAGGTCGAGCAAGAGAGCGAGCGGAGGAACGAGAAGAAGAAATCCACGCACTTAAAGTGCAGCAACTCAAGCGAGGATTAAGAGATGAGTAGATTAAAAATTGCCGGTACTGTTAGTGGTGTGGTGGTATGTAGTGTCGCTGCCATTATTGGTATCGTGCAGACGGATCACTCCGATTTACGCATTAGTGAAAAGGGAATGGAAATTATCGGTAATGCGGAAGGTTGCCGCCGTGATCCGTATCAATGCCCGGCAGATGTTTTGACCGTTGGGATTGGTTCAACAGAAGTAAGCGGTGGAGCCATCAATCCTAATAAACGTTACACGGACAAAGAGATTGCAGACCGCTGGGCGAATGACTTGCGAATTGCCGAGCGTTGTGTGAATCAATATGCCAAGGGGAGAATCTTGCCACAAGGTGCCTTTGATGCGATGACTTCCATTGTCTTTAATGTGGGCTGTGGTGCGATGCGAAAATCAACGATGTTCCGCAAAGCCAATGCCAGTGACTATGTCGGAGCTTGTAATGAGTTTCCGAAATGGGTTTATGCTGGTGGTAAAAGATTGCATGGGTTGGAAGTTAGACGAGAGAAAGAGCGGCAGCTATGCCTAACGGAGTTGAAATGAGATATTTACCAAGTACCTGTTTATTTATTGCGGCAGGTTTCCTTGCTTTTCACGGCATTAGCGGTTGGGGTTGGTTTCTCTTTTTAGGACTACTCACATTCTAGGAGTCGAAATGTTAAACATCTTTACAGGCGCTATAACGAAATTATTTGTGTTGATTGCATTCATTGCACTTACGGCAATATTTGGATTAAGTGGTTGGGCTTGGCATCAATCGAATGTAATTGATGAATTAAAAGCCGAGAACCAAACGCAAGCCCAAACTATTACACAACAAAGTGCGGTCATTTCTCAACTTAAATCGACAGCGGAAGAAAACCAAAGGCTCACGCTTGAATTAAGTAAAGCAGAGTCAGAGGCAAGGAGTAAATCAGATGAAGTCATTAGAACTATCCCAAAACAAATTAAAGAGAGCGAGGCTTATAATAGCAACGCTCCTCGCAGTGTTATCGACTTCTTGCGCCAAGAATGAGCCAATCACAACGGCTTGCCCTACGCTCCCTGCGGCTTTTATCTCTCATTTGGACAGAACGCCATTTAACGGCCACACCTACGGTGATGTCACGCAGTATGCCGTCATTCTCAAACGTGAGCGTGATATGTGTCTAAATAGGATAGATAAAATCAGAGAGTGGCAAACAGAAGATTTAAATAAGTAGGTATCAGTATGATTGGTGGTGATAACTGCGGTTGATATTAGCTTTTGATTGTACGTGATACATCAAAGTTATTAGGGACACTAAGGTGGGCAATGCTCACCTTTTTTATTTTAGGTGATATATGAGTCGTGAATCTTGGCATTATCTTTATGGGCGTAAGGCTTGGAAGCAATTACGCTTAGATCATTTAGCTAAAGAACCGCTGTGTGTGTTTTGCAAGAAAGAAGGGAAACTGACACCGGCAACGGTGGTAGATCATATAACACCTCACAAAGGCAACTTAGATTTGTTCTTTGATGCTGATAATCTGCAATCACTTTGTAAGCTACATCATGACAGTGCAAAGCAAAAAGCAGAAATAAAACAAATTAATGATATTGGTTGTGATGAAAACGGATTACCGATTGATCCTGAACATCCTTTTAATAGGGGGAGGGGCGGGTAAAAAGTTCAGGGGAAAAGTCTCAAATACCGCACTGGGAACTCCGTTTTATCGCTATTACAGTTTTTATAGCCTTTTTTTATGGTTTATGAGGTAGTTTTATGGGCGTACGCAAAATAAGAAGCGACAGCACAGAAAAGAAAGTTTTAGCCTCCAAAGCCGCACAAACTAAGCTGGAGCCTCCGCAAAAGCTCACAAAGGCAGAAATGCGGTACTGGGAAAGCATTACTACAAGTCGGGCTTTGGATAGCTGGACTCCTATTGATTTGGAGCGGGCGGCAAAACTCGCAAAATTATATGTAGAACTTGATGATTACGAAAATGAATTAGCGACTTCTGCCCGCCGTTGGGTAAAAACTGACTCTGGCACAATGAAAATGCATCCGTTGCATTATGTCATTGAGGATTTGTATAAACGTGAAACCCAAATGTGCCGTAGTTTACAAATTCATAGTAGGGCAACAAATGGTGAAAGTCGTGATCAGGTTAAAACAAATCAACTCTATCAAGACGCACGAAATGCCATCAATGACGATGACGGTCTAATAGCGAGGGTAATTAACTGATGACAACGGCTGAAAAAGTCATTGCATTCATCGAACGTTATTGCTTTGTACCGGAAGGGGCGCTTGTCGGTCAGCCAATCAAACTCGAAGAATTTCAAAAGAACTATATTTTTGATGTTTACGATAATCAACATGGTACAAGCCATGGCATTTTATCTATTGGGCGTAAGAATGGTAAAACAGCGTTGATCGCTTGTCTTTTATTAGCTCATTTAGTTGGGCCTGTCGCTATTCAAAACAGCCAAATTGTAAGCGGTGCTTTAAGCCGGGAACAAGCCGCATTAGTATTCAACCTAGCAGTAAAAATGATTCAGTTAAATCCGAAGTTGAATCAGATAATTTCTATTAAACCAAGTGGAAAACGCCTGATTGGTTTGCCGATGAATGTTGAATATAAGGCGTTAGCCGCTGATGGTAAAACAGCGCAAGGTTTATCACCCGTCTTAGCCATTCTTGATGAAGTAGGGCAAGTACAAGGTCCACAGTCTGCATTTGTTGATGCAATTACAACCGCACAAGGTGCACACAAGAATCCGCTTTTACTCACAATCAGTACTCAGGCGGCAAATGATGGCGATTTACTATCAATTTGGATTGACGATGCAAAAAACAGTAACGATCCTCATACAGTTTGCCACGTTTACAGTGCAGATAAAGATTTAAAAATTACTGATCCGCAAGCGTGGAAACAAGCTAATCCGGCTCTAGGCGTATTTCGTAGTGAAGACGACATCCGCAAACTTGCTGATAAGGCAAATCGTATGCCAAGTTTTGAAAATACATTCCGCAATCTGAATTTGAATCAGCGGGTAAGTACAGTTTCGACTTTCGTCAGTATTGATGTTTGGAAAGAGAGCGGGGAAGAACCGCAAAGCCCAAGTGGTTTAACGGCGTACGGTGGATTGGATTTATCCGCCCGTACCGACTTAACCGCACTTGTATTGAGTGCAAAAGATTATGATAGCAAAACAAATGTGTATGCATTCTTTTGGACACCTGAGATTGGGCTTGAAGAACGTTCTAAGCGAGACAGATCACCGTATGATGTGTGGGTTAAACAAGGGTTTATTCGTACAACACCGGGTGCAACTGTCGATTATGCCTATGTTGTGCGTGATATTGCTGAAATTCTCAGTGATTTTGATATTGCGGCTATCGCTTTTGACCGTTGGAGAATTGATCTTTTCAAAAAAGAAATGGAAGCACAAGGGATTAATCTACCTCTCGTGCCATTTGGTCAGGGATTTAAAGATATGTCGCCGGCAATTGATACATTAGAAAGTGATTTACTTAATGGTCAGCTACGTCATGGAATGCATCCGGTTTTGACGATGTGTGCGGCTAATGCGGTATTGACAAAAGACCCTGCCGGTAATCGTAAATTTGAAAAACATAAGGCTACGGGGCGTATTGATGGCATGGTGGCGTTGGCAATGGCACGCGGTATTTCGGAAATGGCAGAAGCGCCACAAGATATAGAGGCATTTTTACAGGATATAGTTATCGCATGAATACTTTAAATGATAAAGGCTGGTGGTCTCGTTTCTATGACCGCTTATTTAGCGGTGGTAAACGATTGGATAAAGGAGATACGGCAGAGCCTTTCATCTCTGAATCAAGCGGTTCAGGAAGTCAAGTGACCGCAGATAAAGCCTTAAAGCTCAGTGCGGTTTGGGCTTGCGTACGGCTACGTAGTCAAGCGATTTCATCGTTACCGCTACACTTAAAAGATAGTCATCGGAAAATTGCAGGTGGACATCCACTCTACAAAATCATACACGATGCCCCTAATGCAGATATGTGTGCAAGTGAGTTTTGGGAAGCGATTATCTCTAACCTAGATTTATGGGGAAATGCATATTGCCGAATTAATCGTATTGGTGATCGGGTGGTATCGCTTGATTTGTTCGATCCTCAATATATGAGTGTTGGGCGTAGTGATAGTGGTGAAATTATTTATAAATACACCAAAAACAATGTAGATGGCGGAGAATACTCGGAAAAAGATGTTTTGCATTTTCGTGGTTTTACGCTTGATGGATTGATAGGGTTGTCACCTATTGGCTATCAAGCTCAAGTGATGGGATTGCAAATGGATGCCAATAATGCCGCCTCAAAAGCATTTAAGAATAACCTTAAAGCAGGTGGATTCTTAAAAACAGGTGAACGGGTTTTAAATGAAGAGCAACGTAAGCGTGTACGAGAGGGGCTGAGTGAGTTCGGTAAACCTGAGAATGCAGGTAAATGGATGGTGCTTGAGGCGGGAATGGAACCGGCAAATATGTCGGGTGCATGGATCAACCCACAAGATGCACAACTATTAGAAAGTCGTTATTTTGGTATTGAAGAGATTTGCCGTGCGTTTGGCGTACCGCCACAACTTATCTATAGCACGGATAAATCATCATCTTGGGCATCTAGTGCAGAACAAATTGATCTCAATTTTCTCACCTATTCCCTTACACCTGTTTTACGACGTATTGAACAAACTATCGCACGTAAGTTATTAAAACCTGAAGAGCGGTCAAAATTTTATCCCCGTTTTAGTGTTGAAGGATTATTGCGTGCTGATAGTGCGGGACGAGCAAGTTTTTATACCGCCATGTTGCAAAATGGTGTAATGACTCGAAATGAGGTGCGAGAACTTGAAAATTTACCACCGATTGCGGGCGCAGATCAGCTTACGGTGCAAATCAATCTCACGTCAATCGACAAAATCGGAAAGGAAAAAAGCGATGACAATCAAAGTTAAAGATCTTTATTTTAAAGCAGAAGCCGTCAAAGAAGACGGCTTTTTTTCTGGCTATTGCAACGTATTTGATATACCGGATGGTTACGATGAAGTTGTACGTAAGGGGGCGTTTGCCGATTCTCTCAAAGGTTGGAATGCTCAAAATAAAATGCCGCCGGTGTTGTGGAATCATGATCGCAGTCAGCCAATCGGTGTTTGGACTTTATTGAAAGAAGATGAACACGGTTTATATGGTGAAGGACGATTGCTCATTAATGATGTGGTACGGGCAAAAGAAATTCACGCTCTTTTACTTGCTGGGGCGATTGATGGACTGTCAATTGGTTATCGTCTAAATAAGTGGATGTATAACGAAAAAGACAAGGTTCTCGAATTACTTGAAATAGACTTAAAGGAAATTTCAATCGTTACATTTCCGGCTAATGAAGAAAGTCGGGTTGAAGTAGTGAAATCCGCTTTAGCGAAAGGAAGTTTGCCGACTTTATCGGAATTTGAAAAAGCCCTGAGAGATTTAGGGTTCTCAAAAGCGCAAGCGACAATCGTTGCCGGTCATGGCTTGCGAAAACTGCTTCAGGGTGAGCCTGAAGATCAATTAGGCAATGCACTAACAATCTTAAAATCTATCAATGAGGACTAATTATGTCACAAGAAAATATTGAAAAACTCGCCACCGAGTTAAAAAAAGCGACAGATCAAGTGAAAGGCTTGGGTGAAGAGCTAAAAGGCAAAATGGAAAACAATGAGAAAGGCTTAGACGGTTTGAAAGAACAAGTTGATGAAGCCTTAACGCTCATGAATGATGCCAAAAACCGTTTAGATGATTTGGAACAGAAGGCTACCCGCCGTGGTAATGGTGCTGAAATTGCAGAGAAATCTTGGGTGGAACAACTTTCTGAATCGGAGAGTTTCCAAAAATTCGTTCAAGATCCTCGCAAAGGTAATTCTGCTCACTTATCTATTAAAGCGACGATCACGAGTGCAACGACCGATGCTGCCGGTTCAGCCGGTGTACTCATTCCTGAACATAAATTACCGGGTATTTTAACGCCGCCAACGCAAAAATTAACCTTGCGTGATTTATTAGCGAAAGGGACAACGCAAAGCAATTCAATTACCTATATTCGTGAAACAGGCTTTACGAACAATGCCGCCTATCAAATCAATGAAGGGGATAAAAAAGCACAATCCGATATTAAATTTGACGAAGTGACACTCGGTGTGAAAACTATCGCACACTATATGAAAGCCTCTCGTCAAATTTTAGATGATGCTCAAATGTTACAGAGCTATATTAACGGACGGTTAATTTATGGCTTAAAACTATTTGAAGATCGCCAATTATTAAATGGGGATGGTTCAAGCGGTGCATTGCATGGTATTTTACCACAGGCGACAGCATTTGCTGATCCGGCAAAACTTGCCACCTATACTGTCATTGATCAACTTCGTTTGGTGCAATTACAGACTTTAATTGCAGAATATCCTGCAACAGGTTATGTATTAAACCCAATCGACTGGACAAAAATCGAATTGGAAAAAGATGGAATGGGGCGCAATATTATTGGTAATCCACAAGGTACGGCACAGCCTACTTTATGGGGATTGCCGGTGGTACAAACGCAAGCAATGGCAGCCGGTACTTTCTTAGCCGGTGCATTTAGCCTTGGCGCACAAGTTTTTGATCGTCAAGCATCTGCGATAGCGGTAGCGACTGAAAATGAAGACGACTTTGTTCGTAACTTGGTGACAATCCTTGCGGAAGAACGCTTAGCTTTAGCAGTATATCGTCCGGAAGCCTTTGTTAAAGGAACATTGGCAGCTAAAACGAAATAACCTTCAATAGCCCCTCAATAGGGGCTTTCTTTTGGGAAAAACTATGTTAATTACACTCGATTTAATCAAATTGCATTGTCGTATCGATCACGATGACGAAGATAAATTACTCGAACAGTACGAAAGCGCAGCACATGAATATGTTCAGCGTCAAATTGACCGCACTTTATATGCGGAAAAAGTACCGGAAGATGAATCAAACGGTTTAGTGATCAATGCGGCAATTAAGCAAGCAATGTTAATGACGATTGCTCATTGGTATGAACATCGGGAAAGTGTTGTGGTTGGCGTAGTCTCAAAAGAAATTGAAGAGGGTGTTTGGCGGCTCATTCAGCCTTATCGAATTATGGGGGTGTAAATGCAAATCGGCAAATTACGTCATCGTGTGACAATCCAAAAGCAGGTTAATTCTCAAACTGATTATGGGGCAGTCGTCACCAAATGGCGCAATATTGCAACCGTGTGGGCGGAAGTGAAACCTCTTTCAGGTCGAGAATATTTCTCAGCCCAACAAGTGCAGTCGGAAGTCACTACTCAAATTTGGATTCGGTACCAAAAGGGCATTGAACCTACAATGAGGGTGGTTCATAACGATAAACACTACGAAATTTTAGCCGTGCTCAACCATAATGGGCTTGGTACATCGCTCCAACTCATGTGTAAGGAGCTGTTTAATGGCTAATTTAACGGTGAAAATTAATGGGCTGAATGAACTACAAAAAGCGATGAATGCGCTTGGGCGGAAAGCATCTAACCGTATAGCGGTAAAAGCGATGAGAAAAGGCGGCGCAATTATACGTGATAAAGCACGGGCAAATGCACCAGTCTTAAAAGAAACTGTACCGCACAGAAAAGCAGGTACATTAAAAAAAGCCATTCATTCTCGAACTAAAGTGGGGAGAAATGGCAAAACCAACACTTATGTTTGGGTAAAAGGGCTTTCAACCAAGCAAATTCTAAAATTTAAAGATAAAACGGGCAAGGGGGGCGCTTACAATCCACGAGATCCGTTTTATTGGCGATTTATTGAGTTTGGTACCAGTAAAATGCCGGCACGTCCATTTCTACGTCCCGCTTTTGAGCAATCGAAAGCGAAAGCGGCAGAAGAAATCATTATAACATTACGTGATGAAATTATTCGAGAAGGTCATAAATGATCCAACAAACACTTTTTAGCGCCCTGAAACCTTTGGTTTCGGGGCGTTGTTTTTATGAGTTCGTTCCTGATACGAACAAAGAATATCCGGTCATCGTATATCAATTTCCGACTATTTCGCCTAATTCCGCCTTAGAAGATGGGGATTTAGATGATTTTACGGTGCAAATTGATATTTATAGCCGAAATCCTGATGACATTTTTGCACTTCGCAAGCCGATTTTTAATGCGCTTGAGACCGCATTTGAGTATGCGGAGCGTGAGAGTGATTTCAGTGATTACGAGACTGAAACCAAGTTACACAGACGGGTCATTACTTATCAAATTGCTTATGGAGAATAATCAATATGGCAACACAAACTACCCCATTTCAGGGGACAAAATTTTATTTAGGCACAGGCTTAATGACTGAAAAAGCGATCACTGCTTGTACGGTTACGCCAAATGCTACAATTACAGCAACGGGTCATGGTGCAAAAGTCGGTGACTTGGTAAAAGTTACAGGCTTAGGTTCATTAGATGGTTACTATCCGGTGAAAGCCGTTGCGAGCGATGTATTAACATTTGCTGATGAAGTGGATTGGTTAGGGCAAGATAAACCAACTGACTTTAGTAAAGCAAAGGTGGCTGTGGTGAAGTGGTCATCTAATTTCTGTGCAATTAAACAGATTGAAGGTGACGGCGATACACTCACGGAAGAAGACATTACCACGATGTGTTCTGAAGGTACGGAAACAGAAGCGGGCGAAATTGAATATGGTTCAATTAAATTAACTTTCCACTATGCGCCGGGAACCGCAATGCAACAAGATTTGCGTAAAAAATTCTACGCAAAAGAAACCTTCCCGTGGATGATGATTTTGAAAAATAACCAAGGTTCACTTTATGGCACTGGATTTATTCAAACCTCACCCAATTTCAGCGGTGAAGTAAAAGGCAAATTTGAATCAGGTGTAACGATTAAAAAATCGAAACGGGATTATTTATTGCCGGTAAGTGCTTAATTTATGTGACCGTACCTTAAAAGTGCGGTCAAATTTTATAAAAAAGGAAAAGAAAATGGATCTACGTGAAAAATTATTAGCCAATAAACCTAAAGTAAACAAAATCAAAATTAATGGCGATGATTATTATATTCGTGAGTTTACTGTAGGTGAAATGAATCAAGCTCTCTATGGTCAGCAACAAGAACTGATTCAATTAGCTGAACGGCAAGGAATTGAACTTGATTTTAACGATGAAAGCAAATTAACGGAACAACTCAATAAGGTGCAAGATCCGTACCGATTAGCCCGTATTTTAGCCATCCGTTTATGCGATGAAAAAGGGCAAAATCTATTTGATGTAAAAAATCAAGAAGATTTAGCCGCACTTTCCCAATTAGATAAAAGTGTTTTTGAACAACTCTCGCAGGGTATTACGGAACTCGAACCAAAAAACTCACCCACCGAAGAAAGTTCCAAATAAACCTCTCGCTTTCTCTCGGTAAAACCCTTGAGGAAATTGAGCAAATGCCGGAACGCCATTTGGCAGAATATGAGCTTTTTTATCAAGAACAGCCTTTTGGTTTATGGCGTGAAGATTATCGTACGGCTCAAATATCCCATTTATTAGCCATGATAAACCGTGATCCAAAATCAAAACCACCTGAGTTGTCAGGTTTTATGCCGTTTTATCGAGATAAAAGTGCGGTCGAAAATGAAGATGATGGCACGGCAGAATATTTAGCAAATCGGTAAGAAATGCCTTGAAATAAAATGTCAATTTGATATGTTGTAATCAATTAAACCAATGGGAGAGAAGCCATGTTCAATAAACTTTTTGAGGCAATATTTGATACGGTTTGGACGATTATCGTTGGAGGATTCATTCTTTTTGTCATTGCGGTTATTGTAATAGGTTTTTGGGATAAATTGGTTGATTCTCATCCTATTTGGTGGATTGTTTTTGCTTGCACGCCGATTCCGTCTCTGATTATTTTATACAGGGATTGGAAACGAAAAAATAGTTAAAAGTTAAAAAAATAAAAAATGGCGCACTTCTGTGCGCTTTTTTTATGGAGTCATTATGAGCGGAAATTTAGGGCGGTTAAATATTGAGCTTGCACTCAACCAAGTCAATTTTCAAGAAAATTTGACCAAGGCACAAAATCGTGCACGCAAATTTTCAGATCGAACCGTTGAATATTTAAATAATATTGAAAAAGCGGCAAATTCACTCAATAAAATTAATTCCCGCTTATTTAATTTTAATGTCGCCAAGAGTAGTATCACAACGCTTATTCAATATGCAGACGCCAATACCGAACTACGAAATCGTATTAAACTGGTGACGGAAAGTTCAACGGAGCAAGCCAAAGCAATTGCCGATGTTTATGATATTTCATTGAAAACATTCCAATCCAGTCAGGCGACTGCGAGTGTTTATAGTAAGTTCTCAAGCAGTGCAAAGGAATTGGGGTTAAATCTCAATGATGTGGCAGCTTTAACGGAAACTGTCAATAAAAGTATTGCACTTTCAGGTGTGAGTGCAGCAAGTGCGGAAGCCGGTTTATTACAATTTGGGCAAGCGCTGGATAAAGGACGTTTAAATGGGCAAGAGCTTGCTTCGGTGATGACTCAAACCCCAGCACTTGCTAAAGCGATTGCAGATGGTCTAGGCGTACCTACATCGGCACTTAAGGAAATGGGCGAAAAAGGTGAACTGACTACCGAAAAAATTATTTCTGCTTTGCAGAAAATGAATATGGAAATTAATCGTCAATTTGCTTCTACTGATGTTACGGTGAGCAATGCACTAACTAATTTACGTACACAAGCAGAAAAGTGGATCGGGGAAACGAATAAAGGTATTCGAAGCACCCAAAGTTTAGCCCAAGGTATCAATGCTCTTGCCAATAATTTTGATTATTTGGCAAAAGCTGCCGGAGGGTTGGCGGTACTGGGAATTTATGCCAAATACTTGCGCCCACAATTAAATAATTATGTCGACTACCGTAATCAATTAAGAGCGGCTGAGGAGCGTAAACGTAGTGAACAGCAACAAGCTCTTGCCATTTCACAAACCACTCAAGCAAATTTTGCAAAAATAAAATCTGAGTATGAACTAGCCAAAGCTGAAATAGCCAATATCGGCTATGCTCGGCAGCAGATCGTCGCAGAACGAGAATTACTTGTTGCTAAAATGCAATCTGCAACAAGTAACTCAGAGAGGGCAGCTATTACTGCGCAAATTCTCGCTTTACGTCAGCAAGAAATTGCGATGACCAAATTACAAACCCAAGCAGAGCAACAACTTATTGCGGTTAAATCCAGTATGAAAGTTGCTTATGCGGAAAATGCGATAGCACAGAGTGCTTATGCAGCAAGCACGGTAAAGGTTACAGCTGCAAGTCAAACATTTGCAGCTATATCCAAAGCAGTCCGAGCAGAGCTTACTATGCTAAAAACCGCTTTATTAACCAGTCCATTAGGGGCGTTAATGGGGGCTGTTATGTTGGCTGGCACAGCTTGGTCTATGTTTAGCTCAAATACAGATAGCGCAAAGCAAGCGTTAGAAAACTTTAATGCTGAGGTTGAACTTTCCAAAGAAAAATTGGAACAGATGAATAAGGCGCAATTAGATGCGGCTAAAATCAAAGTTCAACAACAGATAGAGGAACAAGAGCAAAAAATAGCGGGTTTGCGCAAAGAGTATGAAAAACTTGAGTACCAAATAAAACACCATAACGATCCTGTTTATGATGCGTTTGGCGGTGTCGTTTATAACGCTGGTCTTTCCCAAGAAGAATTAGCAAAAAAATCAGATGAAGCCAAATTAAAATTAGGCGAAGTGAGTGATGAAACAGAAAAACTGACTAACCTAATGCAGATACTTGGTAGAGTGAATGCACAAGTAGCTGGAGCGGGTTTAGATGGAGGTGCAAAATCATCACAGAAAGTACTTGATATTATAGGAAATGCACAGCTTAAAATTCAGCGTAGCAAATTAAAGGGGAAAGATCTTGCAGCCTTTAATGCAGATCAGGCATTAAAAGGATTAGAAAGCGATCCTCGCTATAAAGAAGCAAGAGACTTGTTCATTCAGGCTGAGTTAGCAGGGATGGGGAAGACCGGTGGACGTGGAAAAAAATCGGGTGGATCTAAAACCGACTACGTAAAACAGTACACCGAGCAAATCACCCAAATGCAGCAACGTTTGGCAGAATTAAAAGCTAATGCGCAAGACATTGTATTATTCGGTCAATCAAGCCAATATCAAGAGGTGAATAAGCTCACACAAGATATTGCTGCCAACGCTGAAAAATACGCCCACTTTGGCAAAGAGGGGTTAGCCAAACTAAAAGAGATGGCTACCCAAATTGACTCTGCAAATCAACAAGTCGCTATTAGTCAGTTTACTTTTGATAACACCGAAAAATTAGAAGCGATGGAGTTTGAATTAACCTTGCTTGGCAGAACCCGACAAGAGCAAGAGTTAATGCAATATAACCATCAACTCGATCTTGAAGCGGCAAAGTTAAAGATCGGTATGACCGAAGAGAACATTGCAAAACTTGATGAGGAAATCGCAAAATTAAAAGAACGTCGTGCGGAGATTCAAAAGCAGAGTGAAGAAGTGAAAGGGAATGCAATGCTTGGATTCCAACAAGGAATGCAAACTATTGAAGACCAAGTTTCCAATGTTGCCGGCAATATTAGCAACCTCACGGTAAGTGCTTTTGGAACAATGTCCGATGCGCTCACAGATTTTGTGATGACAGGTAAAGCTGATTTCAGTGCAATGGCAAAATCAATCATCAGAGATATTGTTCAGATGACAGTACGGATGTTATTTTTCCGTGCAATCTCTTCTGCCTTTGGTGGTTTTTCCAGCGTTGATATTGGAAGTGCTCCTGTTGCCGGTGCAGCGACTAATCTGTTTGGCACATTTGATTCAGGCGGCTATACCGGTGACGGTGGCAAGTATCAACCAGCCGGTATTGTACATCGTGGAGAATACGTCATTACAAAAGAAGCCACGGCCCGATTAGGTCGTGGCTTTTTAGATCAGTTGAATTATGGTGCGGTTCGCCGTGGCTTCGCAAATGGAGGCGGCGTTGGTGTTCCTCGCTTACCTTCTATCAATTATGATGCAAGTCGTTCTTCCGGCAATATCTCGGTGAAGGTTATTAATAACGGTGAGCCGATGGAAGCGAACGTAACGCAGAAACAGAGAAACGGACAGATGGAAATCACCGTAGAGTTAATGCGACAAATCGCCCGAGTCGAATCAAATGAGGTGATTCAACAAAATATGCGTGCCGGTGGGATATTTGCTCGCTAATTTCACAAGAAAAAAACAAGCCCCGAGTAACCGTTAATTACTTGGGGCTTTTTATTTACCCATTAGTAGGAATGAGTAATAAATTACAATGAAGTATATCAAAACAAAGTTAAAAATTCATCTTTTAAAAGGATTGGATATGGAAACACAAACAACCCCTTTAATCCGCTTTGCGATTGCTTTTGCTATCGTTTGCTTAGGTCTATCGATTCTTACTCCATTTATTAATGCAATTCGTTGGTGGTAAAAATGGAAACATTCAAATGGTGTATTCGCCCTAATTACAGTATTGATAATGAACCGGATATTAGCGAAATTACGTTTGGTGATGGCTATACCCAACGCCGATTAAACGGCATTAATTCTCTACTCAACACTTATTCGGTTTCTATCAAAGTGAAGAATAAAAGTGCGGTCGAAATTCAACGTTTTTTCGAAAATCATAAAGGCATTATGCCGTTTTACTTTGTTGAACCGCTCACCAAACAGCGTAAGAAAGTGATTTGTAAAAAGTGGCCGATGAAAATCGGTCAAACTTACACTGAATTTAGTTGTGATTTTAACGAGGAACCCTAATGCCAAGCCTTATCAGCAATCAATTTAAACTCGATCTTGCCAAACTAGAACAAAATGCGTTGATTGAATTATTTGAAGTCGATCTACGAGGCTTGAAAGATTCAGATGGTATGAATGGTGAGTTGTATCGTTTTTATGCCGGCAAAAATGAACGCTCGCAGCCGATAGTATGGCAAGAAAAAACTTACGATCCGTTCGGTGTGAAAGCGGAAGGATTTGAAATGTCGGGGCAAGGACCAAGTAATCGCCCCACACTGACCCTTGCCAATATCAATGGATTTTTGACCGCACTTTGTAACCGATTCGATCAATGCTTAGGCGGCATTGTGCGCCGTCGTTTGGTGTATATGCATTATCTTGATGCGGTAAATTTTAAGGGTGGCAACAAACAAGCCGATCCCACGCAAGAGGCATTAAGCTATTTTGTTATTGAGCAGCTATCCTCCCTTAAACGTGATGTGGCGCAATTTACCCTTGCTTTGCCAAGCGAGACGGATAATGCCCTTATTGGTGCACGAATGATTACCACGACTTGTTGTTGGGTCTATCGTGGCGTTGAATGCGGTTACACAGGTGGGGCAGTGGCAGATGAAAAAGATCAGCCCACCATAGATCTAAAGAAAGACAAATGCAGTGGGCTATTGCCGGGGTGCCAGATGAGAAATAACACGCACAACTATGGCGGATTTGTGTCGGTCAATAAATTGGGGTAGAGACGATGGATGAAAAATTAAAAAATGAAATTATCGCTTACGCAAAATTGACAGAACCGCACGAATGTTGCGGTTTTGTTGTTTTAAAACAGGGTGAAAATCAACCGCACTTTTTGCCTTGTGAGAATGTCGCGGAAGACAAAGAAAACCATTTTGAAATTTCGCCTGAAGATTATTTGAAAGCGGAAGAAATGGGCAAAATTCTGGCATTGGTGCATTCTCACCCTAACGGCAAGCCCGTGCTATCGGCTACGGATCTACAAACTCAACTTTATAGCCAGTTGGATTTTTGGTTGGTATGCGATGAGCAAATTCACGTTTTCCCCAAAATCCCGATGCTGATCGGACGTGATTTTGAACACGGCAAAATGGATTGCTATACCCTTTTACGGGATTTTTACCGCCTTGCCGGTTATGAAATGCCGAATTACGAACGGGACGATTATTGGTGGGAAGATGGCTTTAATCTTTATCTCGACAACATTGAAAAAGAAGGCTTTGAACGGGTTATTGACCAACACGAATTACAAGTTGGTGATGTGATTTTAATTCAAGTGGGCGCAAATGTACCGAATCACGCTGCCATTTATATTGGCGATCAAATGGTCTTACACCACGCCCCGAAACGCCTATCAAAACGTGATCTTTATGATGGGTATTGGCTTAAACATACGCACAGTATTTGGAGGCAGAAAGAATGGTCAAAGTTAGATTTTACGGTGCCCTTAAACAGTTTGGCACTGAGTTTGATTTAGAGGTGAACAACACGGCGGAAATTGTCCGTGCATTAACCAGTCAAATTCCGAATTTACGTCAATTTTTACAACAAGGCTTATTTAAAGTTCGTATCGGCAAAGATTATCTCGACAGCCGTTATTTAGAAAAAGGGATGTTTTACCAATTAAAAGACAAAATGACAGTGTGTTTCACTCCTGTACTGAAAGGGGCAAAGCGAGGCGGTTTATTTCAAGTCTTAGTTGGTGCCGCTCTGATTGGTGCGGCATTTCTTACCGGTGGTGCATCTATTGCAGCTTGGGGAATAGGTGCAAAAATGATGGGGTTAATGGGGGCTTCATTGTTACTTGGCGGTGTGGCACAAATGCTGACACCTATGCCGAAAATGTCGGGGATAAGTGATGATAAAGAGAAAAAACAATCCACGGCATTTTCAAACTTAGGGAATTTAGTAGCACAGGGTCGTCCGATGCCCCTCGCTTATGGGCGAATTAGAACGGGTTCATTGATTATTTCACAGGGCGTTGAAACGATGGATGCTGATATGGATGCAGAGATGGGCACGGAAGTGGATACGGTTGAAGGAAAACCAGCATACTGGGGATTGTTGCGAAATAATAGAGGTCAATAATGGGTAAAGGTGGCGGCGGTGGTGGACATACACCGGTTGAAGCAAAAGAAAGCGGGCGTAGTAAACAGCTTGTCAAAATTGTGGAGATTATTTCGGAAGGGGAAATTGTCGGTTTAGCGGATGGGATGAAATCCGTGTATCTGGATAATACGCCGATTCTAAATCACGATAATTCTTACAATTTTAGCAATGTTCAACTTGAAGGGCGGATAGGTTCGCAAGTTCAGCCTATTATTGCAGGGTTCAATACTTCAGAAAAAGAAATCAATGTTGGCACTCAGGTGCGAAAAACAACGCCGATTACCCGAACAGTGACGGATAGTAAAGTCTCCCGTTTACGTTTAACGCTGGGTGTGCAGTCTTTGTTTAAACAAGAAGATAATGGCGATACTAACGAGACAAGCGTGAATTTAATGGTTCACATTGGGGATAGTTCTTATCCAATTACTATCAACGGTAAATACAGCTCGCAGTATTTACAACAGCACACCTTTTCTAATTTGCCTGATGTGCCCTTTACTGTTCGTGTGGAGCGCAATACGGATGACAGCAAATCACAGCGTTTACAAAATAACACGGTGTGGGCAAGTTACACGGAAATTATTGATACACAGTTTACTTATCCTAATACCGCATTAATTGGCGTGAAATTTGATTCGGAATATTTCTCAAGCATTCCTAACCGCACTTATGACGTGAAAGGGATCAAGGTGAAAGTGCCATCAAATTACAATCCTCAAACCCGACAATATCAGGGAATGTGGGACGGTACATTTAAATTGGCATGGTCGGATAATCCGGCTTGGGTGCTTTATGACATCGTAACCAACAAACGCTATGGATTAGGGCAAAGACTAGGCGATTTTGGGGCGGATAAATGGGCGTTGTATCAAGCGGCGCAATATTGCGATCAGCTTGTTCCTGACGGTTTCGGCGGCAAAGAACCCCGTTTTACCTGTAATGCGTGGCTCACCGACCAACGACCGGCTTATGATGTGATCAATGATATTTGTTCGATTTTCCGTGCAATGCCGGTGTGGAATGGACGAGAACTCACCGTAGTAATGGATCGCCCATCCGATCCGGTGTGGACTTATACCAACGCCAATGTAGAAAATGGCGAATTTACTTACACGTTTTCAGCGAAAAAAGCCCGTCATAATGCGATCCAAGTGGAATATGCGGATAAAGACAATGCTTACGAAAAAACAATTGAATATGTTTCCGATGATGAATCAATTCGCAGAAATGGGCTGAACGTGAAAAAAATTACCGCCTTTGGTTGTACTTCACGAGGACAGGCTCACCGTACCGGGTTGTGGTTGTTGCAAACGGAAAAACTGGAAACCAAAACTGTCACCTTTACCGTCGGGGCGGAAGGTTTAATGCATGTTCCCGGTGATATTATCAACGTGGCGGATATTGATTATGCTGGTACGAATATCGGTGGTCGTGCGTTAAAAATTGCGGGAAGGAAAGTGACATTAGATCGTGAAATCGACATCACTGCAAATAGCTACTTTACCTACATCAACGCCCAAGCCAAACACCAAGATATTAAAATTCTATCGGTGAAGGGGGCTGAAATTACCCTTGATGCTGAGCCTGTGGGCTTGGCGGAATATGGCGTTTGGTCGCTCACCACGCAACGAATCAATACACAATTATTCCGTGCATTGAGCGTGAAAGAAGACGCCAAAGGCAAATACACCATTGTGGCGTTGCAGCACGAACCGCAGAAAGAAGCGATCGTTGATAACGGGGCAGTGTTTGAACCGAAAGCGACAAGCATTCTTACCGTGCCGAAAGTGAACGATATTCAAATCATCACTAATCCGGATGGAAGTATTTCCATTAATGCGGATGTGAGTGGTGGAAATGGGTTAGTGATATACGATATTCTCATCTACAAGGGAAATAATCTCCTTGAAGCCAGATTGGGACTTAAATCACCGGAGCTTGATTTGAGTCAGCTCTCCAATGGTGAATATATTGTGGTGATTCGTGCTAAAAATGAGAAAGGACAATTGCTTAATGAAAGGGCGACCTCTTTCATTATAGACCGCCCTCCGGCACCAACGGGGGTTCGTGCTACCGGTGGTTTAGGCAGCATTACCCTTGAGTGGGATTGGATTAATGAAGCGACCGCTACGGAAATTTTTGCTTCGGAAAAGGACGATATTAAAACCGCAAAACGCATTGCCAAAGTCACAGCCAGAATGTACGCCCACGAAGTGGGGGCAAAACAAGTGCGGTATTATTGGTTGCGTCATACCCGTGGCATTAATGTCGGACCATTTTATCAGCAATCCGGCTTGCGGGCGGAAAGTGCGGTCGATATTGACGCAGAATTAGCCCTACTCAATGAAAAACTGTCACAAAATATCGTCAATGAAGTGATTGATACGGCATTGCCGGCACGCAATCTTGAGTTAATTCAGACGGTGGCTGGGCTGGATGTGAATACCTTTACCGGCTATAACCAAGTGCACAACACGGCAGATGGCAAGCTCTATACTTGGAATGGCAAGGCTTACACCCACAAAGTTAGCACGAATGACTTAGAGGGGCAAATTACCGCCAATCAGCTTGATTCTGAGCTGATGGCGCAATTAGATTCTACGCAAAATACCGCTAATGCAGCGAATATCAGCGTTCAGCAATTGCAAGGAAGTCTCACTCAAGAAGTCCATCGTCTGACACAGTCCATTCGGTCAGAAAGTGCAAATCTGACGAAAAAAGTGCAAGATGAAGCAAAAGCACGAGGAACCGCCATCACTCAATTGCAAAATACGGACAGACAGCAAGCCCAACAAATCACGACGCTGACAACCCAAACCAACCAAGCACTGACAGGATTAACGGAAGAGCGCAACGCCCGCATTGCCGGGGATAATGTCGAATCAACGGAAAGAACAGCGCTCACAGCAAGGGTCACGGCAGCGGAAAGCGGCATTACCCAATTACAACGGAGTGTGGCAAATCAAACCACGGCATTAAGTGAGGTGAGCCAACATCTTAGTGCTAAGATTGATGGGATGCATGTTGGGGGGAGGAACTATTTAAGGAATACGGCTAATCCAGCGACAGCGAATAGTATTTTTCCTGTGGGGTTGAAATATCCGAATTATGTTTATGGTGCGACATCAACTTGGGGAGAAAATAGCGAACTTACGGCAACGAGTGCTAACGGGGTTGTTTCTTATTTCAGATTGATGAATTTAACAACCGATACCGGGTTGTTAGAAAAAGGATATTGGACGCTTTCAGTAGAGTGTAAAAGTACAAGCACCAGTAATATTAAATTGCGTTTTGTTCAATCTGTAAATGGTAGAGTGGATTATTCTACAGAGAAAGGCGTTTTACCCTCTCAAGAATGGGTAAAACTCTCTGCAACGATTCAAGTTACCGCAGAAACGACAGGTATTATCGGGTCTTTGCTTATTGAAAAGTCAAATGTTGGCGATAAGCTCACATTTCGTCGGCTTAAATTAGAAAAAGGCACGACGGCGACAGATTGGACACCCGCACCGGAAGATGTGGAGGGCGAGGTTGCTAAGGTATCGGCGGAGTTAGTCGCTCACCGTCAAGCTCAAGCCACAACCGATAGCGCACAAGCCACTCAACTTAACGCTCTCACCACTCGAATGACGGGAGCAGAAAGCAATATCAGCGCAGAACAAACCGCTCGGACTAACGGAGATAAATCCCTCGCCAGCCGTATTGATACGGTCAATGCCTCGGTAAATAATGCTAAAGCGCAAATTACCACGGTAAGTCAAGCGGTTGCGGATGTCAACGGCAAACTGAGTGCCACCCATACGATTAAAACCCAGACTATTTCAGGCGGAAAAACGGCAATAGCCGGAATTACCCTTGGGGCGAATCGGGAAGAAAGCTCGGTAATTGTGATGGCAGACCGTTTTCAAGTGGTGAAAAACGCACAAGATGGCTCACCAAAGCCGATGTTGCGTGTAGAAAATGGGAAAACGGTATTCAATGGCGAACTTATCGCCGATGGCGGCATCACCGCCCGAAAAATGGCGGCGGATTCTATCAGTGCCGCTGCTTTACAAGCCGGTGCAGTGCGTGCAAACCACGTGGCGGCAGGTGAGCTGACTGCGGATAAGTTAGCGATTGGGTTGGGTGGGAATCTCTTGTATAACCCGATTTTTGCGAATAATGGTAACGGCTGGACGCTGTATGTTGATTCCACAAATATTGATAATGCTAATTGGGGGTTCAATAATGCCACAGGGAGTTATCACGGAGGCGCATATTTACCCACCGAGCTTAAGTTTTGGTGGCAAAGAAACCGTAAAAATACCAATACGGGGAATGTTAGGTTAGGTGGGCTTTATCAAGATCTCAGATTGGGGAAAGACAAATATTATTGTTTTTCTGCCTATGTTGGCGCACATAGAGCTTTTATTGATTTGAATATTGAAGGTTCAGTGCAAATTATTAAAAAATCGTGGGTAGGACGCGGTAAAAATGGAGGGTACGGCAATAACAATACTGACACAGGTATTGAGAACGACAGACGTATTTATGTGATATTCAAAGCGACGGGTGATAATGCCAATTATCGTATGATTATCAATATGTGGGCAGATGGTACTCAAGATAGCCCAGCTTTAAGAATCCGCAGACCAATGCTTGAAGAATGCACCGAACATACCCGAGAGCCAAGCCCTTGGCAAAACGCAGGGGTAACAGCGATTCACGGCGGATCGATTGTTACACGCTCAATTACAGCGGATAGATTGCTTGCCAACAGCATTACAACCAATGAAATCGCAACCGGTACGATTGCGGCACGAAATATCGCAGCAAATAGTATCAATACCTCTCATATTGTGTCTAAGTCATTGACGGCGGATAAATTGAGTATTTCAGATTTATCGGCGATTAGTGCAAATCTAGGACGAGTAACAGCCGGAACCATCACCGGGACAACCATTGAGGGAAATGCTATTCGTGGAGGTAGTGTGAGCGGTACAACGGTGTCAGGCTCGACAATTAATGGAGGCACGATAAAAGGTACGAGATTGGAAGGGGTTACAGGCGTATTTTCAGGAAATATCTACGCTAAAAACCTTATTGATGATACAGCTCAGGCATTTACACTGGTTCATGGTAAAACACTTGTTATACCTGCTTTTGGTAAAAAACGTACTATTTTTATTCCGGCTTGTTTCTGTAGTATTTATGTCAATTCAGCTTCAGGTGGTCAAGCTGGATCTATTAGTGTGACAGCCACTGTGGAAATTACCAGTTCTGATGGAGGGAATATTAGAGGATCAAATACTGTAAAAGGAAGCAATGCAATAGGAAGTGTGTTTTTATCTGGTTTCTTTGTGGTTAATGCAAATACAGAAGTAAGAATAAACTACACATCTTCCGTATTGGGTAGTGGGAGGGTATCTTGCCCTGATATTTCTATTGTAGCAATTTGTTAATTTATAGAGGAAATATGATGAAAAAAACATTTTTAATATTACTTATTTCAAATCTGTTAATGGCTTGTTCAACTCAATACAAAGCCGATTACACAACTAAACCGGTTTTCTGCTATCAATTATCCCCTAAAGATATGCAACCGGGTAAAAACTGTATTGGTTCAGGAGGGCATGGAGGATAAAACAAAACCGCACAAAAGTGCGGTTAAATTTAGGCGAGTTTTACCGAGTGAGCGGATTCTTCAAATAACGGCATAATTGAAAAGGTTTTCGTGTTTTCAATTTGCCAGAGATCATAATCCGCTTGCATATTGAGCCAAAAGTTTGGCGTAGTATTGGAAAGTAATTTACTTAATCGCACAGCCATTTCAGCAGAAATGCCTGCTTGAGCATTCACGATGCGGGAAAGCGCAACACGACTTACCCCTAAGCGTTTGGCGATATCGGTAATACTCATTCCCTCAATATATTCTTTCAAAATTAACCCCGGATGCGCTGGATTGTACATTCTCATATTATTTCTCCTTAGTGATAATCTTGATAATCAACCACTTCTGCGTGACCGTTTTCAAACTTAAAGGTCAAACGCCAATTTCCATTAATTTTAACCGACCAATGGTTAGCTAGATTACCTTTCAATGGGTGTAGATTCCAACTGGGAACAGCCATTGCTTGAGGTGTTTCTGCACTATTCAAGGCGGTTAATAACAGCGTTAATTTATTGGCGTGTTTGGGCTGAATACCTGCGGTTGAACCTGTTGTGAAAAACAACTCAAGCCCTTTATGTTTGAAAGATAAAATCATTTTAACCTCACTGTATAGCCATACGATACATTAAAATCGGTTTAATGTAAAGAGTGGCTATACAATTATTTAACAACAAGGAGTCTTTTATGACAACATTCAACAAAATTTTAAACCCAATGTACTCAGCAATTGCGGCTTACAGCACGCAAGAGGACGGCTCAATTAACGCCAAATATGTGATTGGCACCGGCACAGACAATGACGGTGTCGTGACCGATTTCACGCCAATTATTAGCGAATACAAATGGATTGATGTAGAAGGGGCGAAAGCGATTAATGAAGCACCGTTTACCAAAGAAGATATTGGCAAAACCCCGACACAAATTATGTTGTCGCGTATTTATGCTTATCTTAAAGAAAACGGGCAAATCGTGGTGTAACTTGTCGAAAATATGGGATAAAAGTGCGGTAGTTTTGCCGTGCTTTTTTTCATCATTTAGGGTGGGAAAAGTGAATTGGTAGTTTGACGTAAATTTGACGTAACAGGTGCTAAAAGGTGTGAAAAGTTGATAGGTTGATGGGATGTGATTATAATGTCTATGTGTGTAGGTGTTTGATTTATAAAGTGTTTATAATTATTACCTATTGATATAGGTTCGGACTTTTAATCCGTTGGTCGAAGGTTCGAATCCTTCACGACCCACCAATGCTATCTTAATCACTTACCTCTAGGCTTTTCATTAGTTTGCTCTTGACAAGAGAGTTTGACTATGGAAAATTTATCCCAAAATTCAGCATTTATCGTTACGGTTATGTCCACTAAAGGGGGCGTAACGAAATCAACGAATGTTGCCAATATCGGTGCGTTTTGTGCAGACTGTGGTTTGCGCACTTTGATGATAGACACCGATGTTCAACCAACTTTATCTACCTACTACAATTTAAACTACACAGCACCTCAGGGATTATTTGAATTCCTTATTCAAAGTAATACAAACCCTGAGCAAGTCATTTCAAAAACCGAGTATACTCATCTCGATATTATCCAATCTAATGATCCTACGGATGCGATTACCACACATTTACGTAATTCTCCGGATGGGATGTTGCGTTTCAATGATCTTGTCCGTTCCTTAGAAAACTATGATTTAATTCTCGTTGATACAAGAGGAACAAAAGGGATTACGGTCGATATGTCTGTATTGGCAAGTGATTTGGTCATTTCGCCACTCAAACCTGAGTTGCTATCAGCCCGTGAATTTGTTCGGGGAACAATGGGGCTTTATCAGCAACTTCAAGTCTTTACCAAACATGGTTTCAAATTACCTCAATTAAAAGCAGTCATTAACTGCTTAGACAAAACCAACGACGCAAAATCAGTGGTTGAAAGTCTGCGTAAACTCTTCATTGAAAGCAATGATAGCTATATGGAATTGCTTGAATTAGCGATTCCGGCACGTGTGGCTTATCGTGAAGCAGCCAGTCTTGCCCTTCCCGTTCACCGCCATAACAAGGATGAAAAAGAGAATATCCGCAAGCTCTGTATTTCACTTTTCCCGCAATGGGCGGATAAATTCCAAACTCGTTAATTGGAGGTGAAAGATGAGTCAACAGCCTCCAATGATTTGCAATATTGAAGCAGAGCAATCCGTGATTGGCGGATTGCTTCTTGATAATAATAAATGGGATGAATTGAGTTCTATTATAACGGCAGATAATTTCTATCTCAGTCATCATCGATTGATGTTTACCGTTATCAGTCAGCTTCTTATGAATAATGAACCGGCTGACATGGTGACGGTAGAACATGCGTTAAAACAACAGAACTGGCTTGAAGAGTGCGGTGGGCTTGCGTATTTGGCTGAAATTACACATAAGACACCAAGTGCAACCAATGTTGAAGCCTATGCCAAGATTGTACGGACCGATAGTCAAGCCCGCCAACTTTATGCGTTAGGCGATTTTCTAAGAAAGGAAACCGGAAAAGTGAATTCCCAGGATTCACTTGATGCACTGATTTCTAATACAGAAAAGCGATTGACGGAGTTGACTCTGAATCGTTCAGATAAAGAAACAAATGTCAATTTATCTGAAGTACTCAATCTCATTGTAACAAGAATGGATGAAAGCAAAAAAAATCTTTCCCCTGTTACCGGTACATCGTTTGGTATTGATCGTCTTGATGTGAATACAACCGGTTCACAACCCGGTGATTTGATTTTACTTGCTGCTCGCCCTTCAATGGGTAAAACCGCACTTTCACTAACCTTTGCCAAAGCAGCGCTTGAACAGAAAGAAGGAAGTACTGTTCAGTATTACAGTCTTGAGATGCCGGCAGAGCAAATTATGCAACGTTTCCTGGCACTCCTTGCCCGAGTTCCCTTACAAAGAATACGTCAAGCCATTCAAATTGATGAAACAGAGTGGGCAAGGATTGGTAACGCTTTTGGCATGATTGCACATCAGTGGAAAGACCGATTGTTATTAGATGATAACAGTTACCTCACGCCACAACTCCTACGGACGAAAGTTCGTCGTAATGTTCGTAAATATGGCATACCTTCGGTCATTATTATTGATTATTTACAGTTAATGTCTGACCCGACTTATAAAGACGGTAAAAATCGAAACTTAGAAATTAGCAGTATTTCAACGCAGCTGAAACAGTTAGCAAAAGAAATAGGCTGCCCAATTATCGCCCTGTCCCAGTTAAACCGAAATTTGGAACAACGTGCGGATAAACGACCTATCTCATCGGATTTACGGGATTCAGGCTCCCTGGAGCAGGATGCCGATATGATTTTCTTTATCTATCGGGATGAAGTGTATAACGACAATTCGGAAATGCCGGGTATTGCTGAAATCATTATAGCCAAGCAACGTAATGGTCCGATTGGCACGGTATTAAGTCAGTTTAGAGGGGAATTGTCACTTTTTGAGAATATCCCGGATGAAGAGTATGAACGATTAGCGAGATTATAAAAATGAGTGTGAAAAATCCTTTTGTTCCTTCTAAAGATAAAGAAGAACGTGCAAAAAAAATGTTGGCTGCCTTATCCACACCGGCAATTATGAATCATTCGCCGGAATATGAAAAAATGGTACAAAGCCAATCTCTCAATCCCTATCAGTCTGTTTCATCAGAAACGGAAATGCAAAGTGGTAATCGTTTAATTACGGTTACCTTAGATCAGTTACGTCCTTATGAAGGTAATCCCCGTCGTACTAAAAACCCGGCCTACGAAGAAATTAAGGCATCAATAAAATCCCGTGGATTGGATCATTCACCCAATATTACCCAACGTCCCGGAGATAGTTTTTATACGATTTTAGATGGCGGTAATACCCGTTTACAGGCACTTAATGAGCTCTTTAAAGAAACGAAAGATCTTCGTTTTTGGTCGATTGAGTGCGTTTTTAAACCTTGGCAAGGCGAAGCGGATGACATCAATTCACAACTTAATATTTTGATTGGGCATTTGGCTGAAAATGATGTGCGGGGTGAGCTTTCTTTTATTGAAAAAGCCCTAGGGATTCGTGAGGTGAAAAAGTTATATGAGCAAAAATATGGCGAATATTTTTCACATCGTAAGCTCAGTGAAAAACTGGGTGAGAATGGTTATCCGATTTCATATTCCTTAATAGCCAAAATGGAGCAATGTTTAACATACTTATATCCGCATATTCCAAATGTGTTGTTAAATGGAATGGGAAAACATCAGATTGAAAAACTTCTAACGATTCGCCGTAATGCCCAGCTTTCGTGGGAAAAACATTCCGAAGACCATCCTACAAATAAGGACTTTGATGTGGTTTGGATGCATTCGCTTACCGGATTTGATGAAGAGCCGACAGAGTTTGTTATCAATGATTTTCAAGATCAATTGATTGGTCATATCACCGAAGCATTCAGTTATCAAATTCCCTATGAAACCTTTAAATTTGAAATAGATCTTGCCGAACAAAAACTGAAGAAGTTAGCTGAAAAGCAACCGGAAATTTTACAACGAACGCAAGATAGCGAGAGCCGAATTAAAGAGGCAATATCCCAACAGGTTGAGCAATCCCAGCGAAATATAACACGTCATGAACAGAAGAAATTGGCACAGTCCGAGCTCCCCCAGGTTAAAGAACAAGATGATGAAATCATTCCTTCAATGATGACCTATCAAACGACTTCATCGGGTATTTCTTCTGTGCCGGACTCTGATAACGGGGATTCGCTACCTCATTTAGGCATTTCAGAGACTGATTTTTCCTCTGCGGTTATTCAACATTTTAATGATCTGGGGTTTACCCCGGGTGTCAATCCGGAAAAACAACGTCAAGAAGAAGCGGCACTTAATGGATTGGAATTTGCGAATTGTGGTAAACAGCCGGTTACCAACATTTGGAAAATCTACCCAAACCGCAAACATAAAATGGAAGCCTATTCTCTCGTCCTTGATATTGCAGAAGAAGTGGGATTAGGGCAGTTTGTGGAACATGTACAACATGATCCGATTGATTATAGCTACCGTATGCGTCCGCTCGATGGAGAGGAGTATTCAGAATTTACCTTGTTTGTCTATCACCTATTAACCACATTGGCGACAGAGCCACAACTCTCACCACAAGCTGATTTATTAAATTTAGATTATTTAATCGGTAATACGATGTCGGATTTAATGCTCGTTCGTTTATTCCGTTTAATTCGTTTACACCGTTATATCAACGCACAACATATTGGAGGTCAAAATGCTTAATACGAATTTGAATCAAGCGTTGATTTCAGAAATCATCGCCCACATTCGCCGTGGCGAACTTAATTATTGCTATCAGTTAGGTTTTGATGAATCTGAGTTGGCCGCCATTATGAATTTGAAAACGGAGGAAATTTGTGAGCTATGTGATAGTAGCAGTTCTTTTGCCTCTATTCAGATCAATCATTCCGTTTTTTGGAATCTTATCGAGTCAGTCCGTGTAAATTCACAAGAGCGTAACATTATTGATCGTGCGTTGAACCTGGGGATTTCCGGTGAAATGCTACGTTCTCGATTTGGGTGGAGCTCTTCAGAAGTATCGGCACGTCGAAAATTATTGGGGATTAAAGAACATATCGGTCGCAAGAAAAACGCAGATGAACAAGATGAGTTAAAAGTGTGGGAACTTTGGCAAGAGAATAAGCATTCAGTTTCATCAAATGAAATTGAACAGTCTACAGAAGGATTAGATTTGCTGATGTATATCGCCGAGGAAACGGAGTTAAGTTTAACAGAAGTCTGGCGTCTTGTTTCGCAATGGATAAAAGAAGGGAAATAATTTTCCAAATAAAAAGCGAGTTGGGGAACTCGCTTAGGGATTGTTGTTTAATGCGGAGCACCTTGGGTTAGAAGGGACAGTACTCATTTCATTGCATTAGGTGCTCCATAATATAGAAATTATTCAACATGGCAATAGAAAAACTAAATAGAAAGTATGGAGTAAAAAATGTTACCGGAAAATAAAGACTTTCAAGGTTTATTGTTTGTCGGGAATCGACATGAGACCGTACCGGTAAGGTTGTTGCTGGATAAATACCTCACCTCAAGAGCAAAGATGGCTTGGCAGCTTATTAAGCTGCATTCAATGCAATTTAAGGGGGCGATGTTTCCTTCTTATGACACTTTAGCGTTGTGGTTGTCAGATCGAAGCTATCAACAAAAACCGATATCACGTAAAGTGGTCAGCCAAACGGTTATGTTACTGCGTTTAACCCGTTGGCTGACATTATGTGAAACCGTACGAAATAGTCACGGACAAATATTGGGTAATGTCTATGTCATGAACGATGAACCTTTTAGTATTGCAGATAGTTTAGTGATTAATGATGACTATCTTCGTTTTGTCGAAAAGATGGCAAAACATCGTGATCCTATATTACGCGATGTCGCGCTTTCTATTGTTGATGAGGTTGTGCAAAGTTCGGATACCGTATGGCATTTAGTTTCCCATATTGAAATTATCCGTGAGCGTTATTTAGCATTTGTTGAGCAACAAACGCCTGAATCAGTATCTCCATCCTTACCATCAAACTTGGCTCAGGCTATCGAAAAAACACAACAAAAATTACTGAGTTCCAATAGGGAACTCTGTAAAGAAGAAATGGAACTGAGTCAAAAAACAAACAATTTACCAAGTTCCAAAATGGAACTCAGTAAAAATTCGCTGAGTTCCAATAGGGAACTGAGTCACCAAAATAACGATAAGTCATTGATTTTAGGCTTAGTTCCATTAGGGAACTCAGTAAAAGCACAGTACAGTACTAGTACTATAAATACTCAGTACAGTACTAGTACTGAACGTACCGAATTTATTTATTCACAATTAGGGCAATTTAAATTGAGTGCGTTGGAAAAACAGTCTATCGCAAATGAGATGATGAAATTAGATCAAGAGACCCTACAAGCCGTCATTTTTGAAGCAATACAACGTATTCAAGACGGGAAAGTACTCAAGCCCGCCGGCTACTTGTTTAATTTGGTTAAGCGAGCCAACAGTGGGGAATTTAAACCTTATTTGTTGAATAAAAACCGTCAAACTTCGACCGTTCAAGTCGATGAAGCAGGAGGGGATAAACCCGGCTCTAAACGAATATTACCCGGTTTAACTGATTTATCACACCAAACGCATTATGTTGATTTTGATGACATTCGGAAACTTGCCGGTTTAATGCGGGTATAGTCTGGTACAGGTTAAAGTTTAGTAGTTAGTACAAAAAACAGACAAAGTGTTTCCAGTGGAAACAGTTAGTACAAAAAATAGACAAAGTGTTTCCCCGGGAAACAGTTAGTACGAAAAATAGACAAAGTGTTTCCCCGGGAAACAGTTAGTACGAAAAATAGACAAAGTGTTTCCCCGGGAAACAGTTAGTACAAAAAATAGACAAAGTGCCACCCAGGGTGGCAGTTAGTACGAAAAATAGACATTAAATTCTTTACATAAAAAGAGGTAATACCATGATCGCAGAAAATACATTACATGAACCACAATCAACGCAACCGCAAATGGGCGCACTTCGTAGCGAGATTACATTAACATTGCATTCCCAATATGCAACACGAATGTGGCAAGGTCGCCCTATACTTCGTGAAGGAAAAAAAATTGTTCGTCCCGGGATTTTAAGCATACCGGGATGTCTATCACTTCTCTCTCAGCTCCAAAAAGATGCGGCAAATGACGATCCTTATGCGGATTATTATTTAGTCGAATTTGAAAATATGGTGCTCAATAATACAGAACAAATGAAAAAACTTATTGCAGATTTAGTTGAAATCCATGCAGAGCAGCTCCCTGATGGGATTGATATTCAACGCTGCAGTAACATTGAACCCGCTATTTATCAAATCTATGCCGACTCCCCTTTAGCGTATAAATTGATTTATTTACTTTGTGAGTTTGATACACTGGCAAAAACAACGATGACGGCTGCCTATATCGCCTTGCTGACAAAAGCCGAAGCCCGTGAATGGCTTGAAGCCGGTTCAATTTTATTACGTCGTTGTTTTGGGGTTATTGAAACGTACCGACATAGCGGAATTACCCGCCAAGATGTGCGCAATAATTCAGCGCGTTATCAAGAAGTGCGACAACGCTTTAAACTTGAACTGCCGCAGGACATTTTAGAAGGAACGCGTCGGGCACGTTTTGCACCGGATATTCATCCAAGTGCATCCGATAATAGTGATGCTTTAGAGAGGGAGTAAATTATCACAATGAAAATTTATGCGTTAATTCCGGAAAATATGTATCGAGATCTTGCCGCTAAACATAATATCAACGGGCTTATGCGAAATTTTTTCGGGGAGTTATCTTCACCGGAAGAAATTAATCTACTACTGGACCAGATTCGCATTGCACGTGATGGTATGATTGCAAATTATCCCACGATTGTTAGAAATATAACCGATACGCTCGTGGGGACGCTTCCTCTTTTACTTTATCGTGATTCAGCCAGTAGTGCCGGCTCAGTTTATTTACGTTGGCGCAATGTAGAAAATAATAAAAGCGGACAAAAAGCTTGGGAAAATATTGTCAGTGATGTGAGCTATTCCGATGAAGTCAGAAAATCGTTGGTGCAGATAGAAAAAGAGCGTCTGGTGCTGAATATGCAAGTTTCTATATTAACCTCTATTATGCGCCAGTTATCGGAGTGTGCGGAGAAAATGGAAAAAATTGATGAGCTATTTCAAGGTGGGGAACATATTTGATCCCTGATCCTTGTTGCCTGTATAGCCTTTTTTTCATTGCTTGTAATCCCTTGAAAAGGGTTGCTTGTAAAGGTTTAAATAAAAGGCCTTTAAAGGTAAGGGAACAAGCCCCTTACCTTTGACGAGGAAAAGGCAATGATAATTTAAGTGAAGTGTGATATTTTCAAGTGTGAATACATAGCAGTACATCACTTTTAAGGAGCAATTATGTCTGAGCCTGATAAAATGAATCTCGCATTTCTGATTGTGTTTGATCTAATTGGTTTTGCGATAATTTGGGGATTTTATAAATATCACCAGCAAGCTCGTATGACGGAGTTGAAGAAAATCATTAGGAATGCATTGCTAAGAGATTTTTTTAACGATGACTCATTGGATATTTATATTGCTAAAACTAAGCTTAAATATGATGAAGTTTGTACCACATTATTTGGGTTACTTGTTGAGTTAGAGGATGATAGTGATTTTGATGATGAAGCTAAGTTAGCTTATTTACGGAAAATTTCTCTACGTTATCAAAATATGGGGTTTCTATCTGACTTACCTGTCACTTTGCGAAATAAGATGAGAGCACTTGTAAAAATGAATGAGTCTTCTTCAGAGCTAGTATTTCAAATTGCCCAAGAAATTCAAACCTTAAATACTAAAAATCAGTTTAAGTTATGTTGTACCGTAGTTATCGGTATCATTACAACATCAATCAGTATATTTCAAATTATTCCTGAAGGACTTATTCTTATTAATAAAATAGGAAATATTTTTTAATTTTTTAAAGCATTTGATTAATAGTTGGTTTTTGTCGGTTTATAAGTAATATCTCTACCAAATTTATTTGTAGAGGTAATCATGAAATTGCCATATTCTCAACGTTTACGTTACCTATATATCCGCTGGAGATTAAAAAAATTTCTGTTAAAAGCGCAAGAAAGCCAATTGGAAGTATTTTTGAAACATATTTCTTCTAACCGATGCTATATCAATATCGACCTTTTTGAATCTTTTCGCTCTCAACATAAATTATCTCTTGGTGAAATGGGTATATTATTGAGAGAAATTCTTTGGAATCCCTATAAATTTTTTAGTTTGGAATCTGATCTTGTATTAGATTGGTTATATCCGTCGCTGGACTATTATTCGGATTATGAAATTTTAAAGGTAGTTTTTAAACCTACTCTTCTCAGTCAAATTGACAATTCTTTAAAGAATGAAAAGCGGGATGAATTGGAGATCGTTCAGGATTTTTATCGTAGTCTTGTGGAGTATATTATTAGAAAACGTTTGTATCTTTATTCGAATATTGAAAAGAGAGATATTGTTTATGGAATTTGATATAGAGTCGTTGTCAAATGATAAGATTTACGAGGGAATGAGAACGCCTCTTTTCTTGAGAATAATAAAAAATCCGCCGCCTTGGGCTTTTGATACGATTCAGACTTGGGACGCTCAGTATCTTTCTCAAGCAAGGATATTTCTTCACCGTCATTATTGGACTTCTCAAGGTTCTTTGAATGTGTTTCGAGTTGTAGGAACAGATTGTCAACGATATCAAAATTGTTCTTGGTTAGATTTCCTTGCATCGGATAAAAAGATGGATATCAACCTTTCATTGCAGAACAAGCAACCTGAATATTATCGCAATACAGCAGTGAAACTTCCGACCATGTATTTCAATACCTTTGATGGAATAGATTACTATATTGGTTCAGATGGGAATCATCGAACCTGTCTTGCTAAATTTATGTTTTATGAAACAGGAGAAACTCAACTGCATGGTGTGACAATCAACCATTATGATATTGATGAGTCGTTTTATCGGCTATACCGTGAGTTAAGTGAGAAAATTAGCCAACTTGGTTTATCAGTTATTCTCACACCAGAATCAAAACAGATAAAACGAGAAGATACGGCAGGCTGGATGATTGATTATTTTCAACCTTATTTAATTTGGAAAGAATATGGTAAGGAAAGTTATCATGAATTACAAGAAGAGCTAAATTTTGAGCAAGCAGAGAGAAAACTTTTTGAGCTCACCACTCAATTATCTGTTAAACAACAATCTAAAAACAAGCAAAAATCTTGGTTGTCGCAATTAATATCACTATTTAGGAGATAAAAAATGGCAAATGTAAAAATGACATTTATGGTAGAAGTTGATGGGGAGACGGTAATTCGTCATCAAGTTGAAGAAGAAATCACTAAAAAAGGTTTTTACTTTTCTCAAGAGCGTCAATTGACGAAAGAAATTATAAATAAGATGAATGAATTCCATTTTGAAAGATGGGTCGAGCTACAAGCTTGGTCCACCGTAGGAACTGATCATGATAAACCGTAAATACTATCTATTACAGATTTCATAAATAGATTCTGCTAGCTCGTTTAATTTCATAGCAATAAAATCTTCCTGCTTATATGAAAGTTTATTCCATTCATCTATTAAATTATTGGGATTTACATCTCCTAAATCAATCGTTAAAAGATTGGATGCTGCGATAACTGCTTCACCATAAGTGATGCGCGTTTTTTCTGACATATTGAGTCTCCTATTTTTGTTGTGGTAGATAAAAATGGAGATATCAATATACCACATAGAGTCGGTGTGGCTAAATAAACGACTCAAAATTCTCTTATTTATCAAGTGAATTTCCTCTTAAGTATTCTTCATAATGTATGCACAATCTCTATCAGTTCATTAATTACATATGGGACCAATGTTATGGGAAAAGTGAATATTCATTTCAGTATCAGTATTGATGGAAAGTCGGTGGTTGATTCGTCAGTAGAGTACGAAAAAATTAAATCTCCCTTTAATGAGGATGATGAGAAAAGATTAGCGATTGATGTACTTAACCAATTAAATCAGCTTGAAACTCGAAATCATATCTATGCGGAAAACTGGGAAGAATAATATTTAAAAATAAGGAGTTATTATGGCTGGAGTAAATAAAGTAATTATTGTTGGGCACCTTGGAAATGATCCCGAAATTCGGACTATGCCAAACGGGGACGCAGTTGCGAATATTAGTGTGGCAACCAGTGAAAGTTGGACGGATAAAAATACCGGTGAACGCCGTGAATTAACAGAATGGCATCGTATTGTTTTCTATCGTCGTCAAGCCGAAATCTGCGGTGAATATTTGAAAAAAGGTTCGCAAGTTTATGTTGAAGGTCGCTTGCGTACACGTAAGTGGCAAGATCAGAATGGTCAAGATCGCTACATAACCGAAATCCAGGGTGATGTGATGCAGATGTTAGGTTCTCGTCCGCAAAATTCAAATTCAGCAACGGGTCAACATCAACCTTCTCAACAACAGGGGCATCAACCTCAGCCAGAGCAGTCTACAATGGATAACTTTGATGATGATATTCCGTTCTGAATTCCATAAATATAAAATATGTCAGATTGAATGGAGATATTCTTGATGAAAAACGTTTTTCTTATTTCATTAATAGCATTAAGTTTGAATGGATGTGCCGAACTTACTGCTATTAACAATAAAGTGGGTGAGTTTGCAGGCCAACTCAATAAAACATTGGGAATTGGGAGTATTCAGTCTTTTGATGACGAAGCCACTTCTAAGCGTGATATTGATACTCTATATGTTCGTTTAAAACGAGAATTTAATTTTCCAACGAAAGATGAATATTTAGGGCGAGCATATGGTGATGTGCGTAAATGGAAAACACATCAAATGGAACAAGATGGCATTATTCATGAAACCAATCCGGGTGTTTATTATCGTATGGCTAGGGCACTTGGTGAGAAGAATCAATATTACCTTGATATTAGCCTTGAAAAAGATGGGAGAAATAGTAAAGTATACTGGAAAGTCCGTGGTACGCCTGAATTGGCCACAGAAATTAAACAAGATATTTTAAAAACTATAAAATAATAAATGGTGAATTCTCCTTATTTGCTCCAACATCTGTTGGAGCTTTTTTTTGAAAAATTCTTTTTATCTTTTTTCTCTTTTTGTTCAATTGACAAATTTTTATAATATTTTTGTATCTTATAACAATAACTTTCCTTGAGATCCTACCGGTCAATCCTTTGACCATTCATCTCATCTAAACTCTCGCCCCATGATGAAAAGGGGCTTTTTTTGCCCAAAAGAATTTGTTTTTAGTGTGATTTTCATTCCTTTTACTTCAGTAAAACATTCATTTAGTTTTTCCATTTGAGGTTTGCTTAAGCTTAAGTTCTGATGAAGTTGTTCAAGTAAACTTTTAATGAATTTATGTTCTGGTTTCTTTTCTAGGAAGACCCTTAACCAGAAATCAGTGGCATAGAGTGATTGTAATGATTTATAGGTAAACTCTGGATATTTCTTACCATGCATGACCATACTAAGGTATTTTTCATCATCCAGTGATATTTTGTTCTCAATTACATATTTTTGATAAATACTGTTTAACTTTTTTGACTTAAAATCTGAAATTTTTTGAATGTGAGCAAGTTTTTCAAATCTTAACAACAAGTAAGCCTTAGCAGCATTTTCGTCAAAGTAGTTATCAAAATCTAATGATGTAGGCAAGTTTTCATCTTGCTCTGTATTGATTGCTATTTTTACCTCCTTTTTAGTGGAGATATGTTCTTCTACACACCCTTTTGTTACATCTATAATTTTTTCTTTAGGGTTATCCACTTTATTTGGATCTTTCGCACAGCTTGGCCCAGCATAACTTAGCATCCCATTATCGTGTTGGACAATCACGGCCTTACCCGATGTAATATGTCGAGGACAAAATTGACATTTTACTGTTGTAGCAAAATCAATTCTAATTTTCTTCCATCCCATAAATACTCTCCTTTATTTACAATTGAATTATTGATTGTTTAGGTTTCATTGATTCGATTTAATTGTAGGAAATATAATTAAAAAGGATTTCTCATGTCATCATCGATCTTTCCTCGAACGATTGAACAAGTTATGTCAGATTATCAAGAAGAATTAGAGAACTGGGTTATGTCTGCGCCAATAGAAGATATTCGGGATTTTTTTATCACCATTCATGGTGGCGTATATCCTGATGATTGGGAAGACTTTGTCAGTCGCCATCAAAGTAATTCTAGCTTAGAACTAGAGACTATTTCTTCTTGTAAAGCATGTCGACCGCTACTTCTTGCTATTCAAACAACAGATCTTTATCGAAAAGAATTAAAATCGTTCTTCATAAAGAATGGCAGTAAAAAATTCTCTAAACATTCATAACAATTAATCGTTACTTTTACCTTAAAACCGATTTAACTTCAATATAATTAATTAACATGAGTCAATTTGGTAACGATGAAACTATTTCTTTGTGAAAAACCTTCTCAAGGTAATGATATTGCCAAAGTATTAGGGGCAACAAAACGTGGTGAGGGTTGTTTATCAACACCGGATGGTCAATTGGTTGTGACCTGGGGAATTGGGCATTTGGTTGAGCAGTTTAATCCGGAACAATACGATCCCGCTTTTAAAAAATGGGCATTTGAAACCTTACCCATTATTCCGTCACAGTGGGGGCTTTCACCTAAAAAAGAAACGAAGAAACAGTACAATGTTGTGATAAAACTCATTAAGCAAGCACAATTGGTTGTGATTGCCACCGATATTGACCGAGAAGGGGAAACGATAGCCCGGGAGCTGCTTGATTTAGCGAAGTTTCGAGGTCAAATAAAACGCCTTTGGTTGTCTGCATTAGATGATGCCAGTATTCGTAAAGCATTAGGGGCATTAAAGAATAACGAAGACACTTTACCACTTTACTATGCGGGACTTGCCCGTAGCCGAGCTGATTGGCTTATCGGGATGAATTTCTCCCGCCTTTTTACGCTGCTTGCCCAACAAAAAGGTTATCAAGGTAAACCATTAAGTGTGGGGCGTGTACAAAGTCCTACGTTAAGTCTTGTCGTTAATCGTGACCGCGAAATTAAAAATTTCATTCCAAAGCAGCACTTTACATTACAGGTTATGCTTTCTGAGGGAACGCAACCTTTTGCTACACAATATGTTATCCCTGAACAATATTGTGATACAGATGGGCTTTGTTTATCCGCTCAAGTGATACAGGCTGCTAATCAGCAAATTCGTCAAATCGGTCAAGCGAAAGTTGAATCGGTTGAGACAAAACGGGAAAAACAAAGTGCGCCGCTTTTATTTGCCTTGAGCGATTTACAATCTGAAGCAAACCGCCTCTATGGACTTGGGGCACAACAAGTGCTTGATATTGCTCAATCACTTTATGAAACCCACAAAGCTACGACCTATCCACGTACTGATTGCGGTTACTTGCCTGAATCCCAGTTAGTGGAAGCACCGAGGGTAATTCAGTGTCTCATTCAATCTGACAGCAGATTACAACCTATTGCCTCAAAGTTAAATCTAAGTCAAAAATCCCGAGCATGGAACGACAAAAAAATTACCGCTCACCATGGCATTATTCCGACTATGGTAAAAGCGGACATCAGTAAAATGTCGGAAGATGAGTTTAGGATCTACGATTTGATTCGCCGTCGTTATTTAGCTCAGTTCCTACCGGTGAGTGAAACCGATAAAACCCAAATTGTGTTGAAGTGCGGCCAACATGTGTTGGCTGCACGGGGGAATGTGTTGATTGCTCCCGGCTGGAAAATCTTATTTGGCAAAACGCTTGATGAAGAAGATGAATCTAAACAAGCGCTCCCGACCTTAACGCAAGGACAAACTTGCCGGGTCATCGATACGGAAATGAAAACCCAACAAACCACACCGCCAAACCATTTCACTGAAGGGACGCTACTCAGTGCAATGAAAAATGCGGCTAGATTTGTTACGGATGAGAGATTAAAACAACGGTTACGTGAAACGGAAGGGCTTGGCACGGAGGCAACGCGGGCCGGAACAATTCAGGGGTTGATTGATAAAGGTTTCTTAGCCAAAAAAGGGAAATCATTGATTGCGACAAATGAAGCCGTTTCTTTGATTGATAACTTGCCGGTATTACTCAAAGATCCGGGTTTAACCGCGCTTTGGGAGCAAGCCCTGAATCAGATTGCAGAAAAAACGCTTTCACTTGATGTTTTTATGCAGAGACAAGAGCAGTTTATTCGGCAATTGATGAAAGAGTGTCTTGCAAAAGGGATCTCTTTAGGAAGTATTGAAATTAAAAAGTGTTCTAAATGTGGTTCCCCGATGAGCAAGCGGAAGGGAAAAAACGGTTTATTTTGGGGATGCAGCCAATACCCTAAATGTGATGGATTAGAAAGTATTGGCGGAAAACGAACAAGAAAGAAAAAAGTTGTGAGAGAAAGGGGAAATCAGATCCTCGTTTGATGTTGTTTTGTAGATTTGCTACAATTTGATTTGCAAAACCGCTTTGTATTGTCGGTCATCAATACAGAAAAATGTTCCTCAGCATTCTGAAAAGGACTCTGCTGTTGGCAGGAATGCAAACTAAACCATGCGATACGATTTTTTGTCGCTACCTTACAAATTGATTTACTGTAAGGACAAAAGAGTATTGAGGTATTTTTTTGTCCTTGCAGTAATGCTTATTTATCCAAACCGGAGCTCACCGGTGAAACATTGAGTGCCCTTTGCATTGTAATAATGCGCGTTGTATCGGTAAGAGGCTGCTTTGTTACCGAATAATAGAAGAATGTCGTTGTATTATGTTTTGACGAGGATGATACAGCACCACTTGTATTATATAGCCTGACTTATCAAATTTGTTCTTATCTGTGTAGCCCCTGGTGTGTTTGCCTAGGGGCTATTTTATTGTCTAAACAGAATATTCAATTAAATGTATTTATTTTATACAAAAAATTTTACATTAAGCCCATCTTTAAATATTAAGCAGCTATCGTTGATAGCACTTAAACATTGCCATCCCTTGAAAGAGCAATGCCTCGTCGTTGATGAGTGGGGAGTTCAATGTCTCTCAGCGTTCTGAAAAGAGCTCCAATGATATTGGGAACGCTTATTTTACTTATCAATTTAACCCTTGGCGGGAAACATTTTTCCCGTGCATTGGGTAAGGATGTTTCTCCGCTTTTTTACAATTAGGAGAAACATTATGTCTACTCAAACTAACGCTAAAACTTATTTTAACTTACACACCACAGGCATCGGCTATTTAAGCGATATTCGCACGGTAACGCCTAAAAAAGGTTCACCTTTCTTAGCTTGCCGTATTGCCGCTTTAGTCGGTGATAACAATGATGTGGAGTATCGTTATTTCGATACCAACGTTGTTGGTAAAGAAGCCGAGAGTTTAATTAAACGTTGTGAACAAGCCGTGGATGAAAAGAGAAAAGTGCTCATTTCATTTAATATCTCTGATATATGGACTGATACCTTTACTTATACAAAGGATACTCAGTACCATAAAAAAGGAGATGTTGGCGTGTCCTTAAAAGGGCGTTTAATTCGCATCGATATGATTAAAGTTGATGGTGACGTTAAATATCAGCGAGAACAAAAATCTCAAAAATCGGCTGAACAAGGTGAAAACCAATAGTCAGCATGATCTTAAACAATAAAGACCAGCAATGTTGTTGGTCTTTGTTTTACCGAAATAATGGTGATTTTTTCCATTACCCACAAAGGGAAGTTTTCCCTTCGTGGTGAATTTCTCTTTGTGTTATGATTAATCAATCTTAGGAGAAATTGTATGGGGAATGCTATGGCAACCATTCGCTTTGATAAACTACGTTTTGTTAAAAAACTGACAGAAGGTGGGCAATCGCAAGAACAGGCGGAGATATTAGCCGAAGCTCTTGATGGGGCTTTGGAACAAAGTCAAGCTACTCTTGTAACGAAACAGGACATTTTAATTCTTGAACAAAAACTTCAGCGTGAAATATTAACAATGAAGCAAGAATTAACGGCAGAATTTAATACCTCTATTTATAAAATGGCAGGATTGATTATTGCCGGTGTTGGTCTGCTTATGACATTAGTGAAATTTTTCAATTAATTTCATCTTTTCTTTATCTATTTAAAAGTGCGTTCAAATTTGACCGCACTTTTATCTTTCATTTACCCGTTGGGGAAACCTCCCCACGGACGTTTCCCCTTATTTTTCTATGAGGAGAAACAAAATGGAAATTAAACTCAACAAGAAAATGTGGGGTGCTTGGCTTGAAACATCAGGCAATCAAGCACGATTAGCCTTAGATTTAATCACCGGCTTTTGTCCCGCAGTCTTTTCACTAAAAAAAGAAACCCGCTCCGATTTTGTGCTAACCAACTGCTCAACCGCAGATGCAGAATTGATTGCGGGCATCTCACCAAATGGACTTCAAATTAAAAGCCGACATAGTAAAAAATTTGTCGACTTTGATGATCCCATCTGGCGGGGCTAGTCTTTTTTATTCTTTGACGTTAAACAGAAAAGTGCACTCAAATTTGAGCGCACTTTTACCTCTCATTTACCCGTTGGGGAAATCTCCCCGCGGATGTTTCCCCTTTGTTTTCTATGAGGAGAAACAAAATGATGACAACGCATTTACCTTTACCAACTTTATCCCGTAAAACGACTTATGAAGACGTGATGGAGAGCGTTTATCTCCTGAGAATCTATCACTATGATTTGCTAGATCTAAGGGACTATCTTCATCAACGGATTCAGTCTTCACCGGGATGGAAGGATATTTTACATCGGTTAAATACCGAGATTGCCGTGGCATCAGAGAAAGCCGATCAAGATGCGGCTTACTTAGATACCGTTGATGCGTTTAATATGGCAGAAAAATACGATGCGGGTTACTGTGCCATACCTTGGTACTTTTTTAGAGCCCCTTCTCTTTGCCGTCGCGTATTAAATCGGACACATCCTTTGGTTAAACTTTACGACAAATATGAATATTTATTTGTCGATATTGAAAAAGCCGAAGGCTATATCAGCTATTCACCTAGAAAGCTGTTTTAGATTAATTTTCTTTTACATTTTACACCCCTAAAGGGAAATAGGTTTCCCTTTGGGTGACGTATTTCCCTTACTTTTACATCGAGGAGAAATACGATGATAACTAATACTTATGCTAAGTTTGCCCCAAACGTCTTTGTTGCAAAATGCCAGGAACCCCATAAAAAGGGCGATATTATCGTTCTTACCAGCAGACATGGTAAAGAAGTTGAAGTAGAAATTCACAATTTGGTTAAACAAAGTGCGGATCACTACTTTTATTCTTTTACCCGCTGTGATGGGATGGATTGCCAAAAACGTGCTGAGCAAAGAGCGCAACGCTATCAAGATGCGGCGCATAATGCGATGAAACGTAGCCATCAGTATTTTGAGGCAGCCCAGGAAGGACGGGAATTTTTGAGTATGGGGGAGCCGATTAAAATCGGTCACCACAGCGAAAAGCGTCATCGGGCACTGATTGATCGTAATCATCGACGGATGGAAAAATCCGTTGAGGAAATGAGAAAAGCAGAAAGTTACGATGACAAAATCGCATATTGGGAAAGTCGAGCAGGAAAAATTGATTTATCTATGCCGGAAAGTCTTGAATTCTTTCAGTTTGAATTGGCAAAAGCTAAGGAAAAACATCAGAAATTGAAAGATAATCCCGAAAAACGTGCGCATCCTTTTTCGCTCACCTATGCCAAAAAAGCCGTGAATGAGCTTGAGAAAAAAGTGAAATTAGCGGAAGTACTTTGGGCATAATATTGACACTCAAGTGCGGTCAATTTTGACTGCACTTTTACCCATAGGGGAAAATCGCCTCTATGGAGGGTTTTCCCTTTGATTTATCATTTAGGGAGAACACGATGAATACTTTACCTTATAGCCATATGAATAGCACCAAATTTGGCATGCTTTCACTGAATTTTATTCCGTCGTTTTACATGAACGCAATCAGTCCCGCCTTAACCGGTTGGGAAAATGTGCTTTATCAATACGATTGCTGTGTGGAAGATGAGGAAATTTGGGCATTAGTACGAGGCAGTGAAGTAATACCGCACTTTGGTAACCTTTATCAAAGTCTCGTTTTAAATCGTTTGGAATCACTCTTTTTTGAGCTGACCGGGCTAGAAGAAGACGATGTAAACATATTCATTTTTATCAATGGTTTTGACACGCATTTTTGTATTAATGGTATTGCCGTTAATGATGAAAGTAGGTTTCAAGACACGGTAAAAATGTTTAAAAAATTACAACGTCATAAACAACGCATGCAGAAAAAAACTACATGAGTTGGGTTTACTTTAACGTGCGCTCAGATTTGACCGCACTTTACCCCATAAAGGGAATATTTTCCTTATGGGGATATTCCCTCTTTTTAGAAGGAATATCAAATGTATAAATTAGACGCAAATGAACAAACTATCTTAAATCAGGCGAAAGCAATTTTGACGAAAATAATGGAGAATACTCCAATATATCGTTCTGAAAAACAATTAACTGCACCGGAAATGATCGCGTTTCACTTCCAAACCCTAATAGGTTATGAAGAAAGAGAAATGTGTGCGGTGTTGTTTTTAGATCGTAGTCATCGTTTGGTTAAAGCTGAAATATTGTTTCAGGGTGATGTGACCTCTGTATCAATATCACCTCGTGAAATCATTAAGCGGGCATTACAGCTAAACGCGGTTTCAATTGTAATTGGGCACAATCATCCATCCGGAGATGTGGTACCCAGTTATCAAGACCAGAAGTTTACAGAGGGAATGATGAGAGCCTGTAGATTAATGGAAGTGAATTTACTTGATCACATCATTGTATCCGGTAGTGAATACTACAGTTTTTCAGAAAATAGCTTACTGATAGATTAGTTTGTACAGCCCATTGAGGGATAACATCCCCCAATGGTGATGTTATCCCCTTTACGTTTACATTAAAAAATTGAGGAGAACATCATGTGTCAAAAAAATTACCATTTAGAACTGGGTAAAACCGTTATTTCCCGTCGTATTTTAGCGGAATTAACGGTAGAGCAAATTAATCGGTTCATATCGTATCATCAATGTGGTTATGTGATGCTGGGAAGCGGTGAATGGGTTCAAACACCTTGTGATCCCAATGCACAAGTCATTGTCAGTTTCTACCAAGTAGGCAATGACACGGTCGTTATTGGCACCGATTTAGCATCAAAAAACTATCGGACGGAAGTTTTCTTCTTTGATGAAAGTGATGACTTGCAAAAGGGTTATTTTGATTGGGCGTTGTATCAGTCAAGAAAGACGCCTTTTACCCTTGGTAGGGTGGTATGCACCGCTGAAGTCAAGAAATCATTGGGTATGCAACATATCCATAGATTAATTGAAAAGCAACTGAGCTATGACTGGGGTATCATTTACCGAAGTGCTTGGGCGCACAACGATCAGGCTGTGGAAAACGGCGGACGGGTATTAAGTCACCATTATATTGGTGATGAATACGTTTATGTGCTCACCGAAGCTGACCGAAGTTCTACAACCATTATGCTCGAATACGAGTATTGATTTTAATTTATAAACTATTAAGCCTATCTACTTTTTGTGGATAGGCTTTACTTTTTTTGCGATACAATAGGGAAAGGAAGGATAAATGACCGTGAAAGACATAACGAATACGCAACGAAATTTATTAAAATGGCTCGCACTTTGTACGATGGTTTTTGATCATGTTGGGGCCATATTTGGCGGATATACCCCCGAACTTATATTATTTCGATTAATTGGTCGATTTTCTTTCCTGACATTTGGTTTTTTAATGGCATTTAATCTGGCAAGTCGAGAGTTAAACACACGTCGCACACTCAGTTATCTGTTAAAACTGAGTCTATTTGGCATACCGGCTCAATATGCTTACGTTTTTTTTATTCCTGATGCCGGATTAAATATTTATGGGCAATTTATTGGGTTTATTTTAGTTATTTTTTCTTTTTCCCGCTTAATTCATTTTCAAACTATCCGATCTCAACGAGAGCAAATCGTTTTTGTCATAAAATATGCGGTACTAGGTGGAGTAGGGGGAATTTTATCTTATTATTCGGACTATCATTTAGGTGGGCTCTCGTATTGTGTGGCGTGTTATTTTTTTGTTCGTTATCGGCCAATGACAAAAATAAGCCGTCAATTATGGTTTATTGGATTAGTGGGATTTGCATTTTTAGCGAATGAGGAAATGATGTCGGCATATTATGACACCACGATTGGCTTTCCAATGATATTGGCTATTGTTATGTCTGTCTATTTTATCCTGTCCCCGCCTCAAGAACGTAACATTCCTGCTTGGTTTAATATGGGTAGGAGAAAACCCTCAAAATTTCAGATGTACTTTTTCTATGCGTTTTATCCCGCTCATCTTTGGTTATTAGCTGGGATGAAAATGTTACTGGATAACCTATAAGGTGATTAAAAAGCATATTTGATTGGAAGATTGAATATGTTTTTTTATTTTAAGTTCAAGTTTATTTCTTTGTTAAAAGTGCAGGGTAATTAGTAGATGATACGACTATGATATCCTTATGGTTGTACACAAAATGAACAGGCTTTTATTTGGTAGCGAAGAATTAACGCAATATTATAGAACGATGAGAGAGAAAATTTTTGAATATAAACTCTATCGAGCTTATCAGTTGGAGGAAAATAGTCAGTTTATTTCAATGACTTTTTTTAATTTCTATCGTTATAAGAGAAATTTAAAGACCGGTAAAATTTCAGCTTATTATTTCAATCTAAAATCAAATAAATGGTATAAGGCAAGACTTAATGAAGCAATTTATCATTTTGCCCGGTTTTCATCATTGCCCGATTTAATGCCATTAAAAAATCATAATATGTTGATGGCTATGATTGATATGATGTTGCCTAAACTGCAAAAATTTGTCGATTATGATAAACGCTATTCTACTTATGATCGCCTGGCTTGGAGAATGAATCGCCTGGGTACATCTACAGTGAATAAGGCTTTGCAACGACTCATATTAAAGTACGCCCAACTTAACAATCAGTTAGCTGGACATTCAAAGTATATTACTAAATTCATTTGGCGGCATTTTATTGATAAATCGGTGTTTTCCTATTTAATAAAAATAAAAGGATTCACCACTTATTTTCATTTTTCAGATTATATTTATATCCACAATCATCTAGAAAAAGTTAAGCGTGTTGAAACGGAATACCCTAATCTTCTTCCATTATTAAAATATTTTCCGGCAAAACATTGGGATGACCCCAATTTATTTAGTTTTGATTATTGGACAAATGAATGCGCTATCCGTGAGCTTAATCGAATTGCGAAAATACATTTACCCGGTATGACCAAAAAGCAATGGCGTTGGTTAAAAAAGCAATCGCCGAAGTTTATCGCGCAATGGTCTGGACAAGAACTTTCCTGTTTAGTCGAATGTGGTATTCAAGAGAAAATTCCGGTTTGTGTCAAAATTTTCGTCATAAGGTTGAGCGATAGTTTTGATACATTTGGTGCGCAAAAAATTCGCATTATTCGATTGTTTATTTTGCATATGCTGAATGTTTGGCAAGAACAAGGATTTCGTGCATTGCAACATTGTCTTAAAAACGTAGCGAACCAAGTCATTGATATGGCTGATTACTGGCGGGCTATTGGATATCGAGGGGGAATACCTCAATCATGGGAAAGGATAGTAGAGCGTAGTAACGCCTGGCATAGACAATACCTTCTTGAACAACAACAGGCTCAAGATGAAGAACATCAAGCTCAATTGGCCTTGCAATGGGAAAGCCCGATTATGGTTTGGGAAGAGGCGAATGTTTTAGTCACAGCCTTAAATAATGGAAAAGCCTTATTTGATGAAGGACAAATAATGCGACATTGTATTTTCTCCTATGCACATCGTTGTGCGGAAGGGAAGTACCTTGCTTTTTCGGTGATAGAACGGGATGAAAATCAAATTGAGATTGCTCGTTCCACCTTGGGGATTTACCGAGATATTCATCATCATACTTGGGAAATTGAACAACATCGCGGGGTGTGTAATGGTTATATCTCTCAAAAGCTAATGAAAATAGGCAAAAAATTTTGTCAGCAGTTAAATTTGTTATCAATATCTAATCATTGAAAATTGTTTCAATCTTTTTTTTGTTTTTTCCTTAAAAACAACAATCGTTTTTTGCATAGTAACAGTATCTTTTTACTATAAACTTGAGGTGACTATGAAAAAAGCGGTTTTAACCCTAGCCGTTGTAACCACATCTTTGATACTCTCCGGGTGTGCCCAAAATGCCACTTCCGATGAGTCGGCGCTTTCTCCCGGTATTCCAATGCCGACACAACAACCTATCACCACGACACAATCTACGACAATTCCGAATACGACGATTCGGCTAACAGAACAAACCATAGGGAGTGTAAAAGAGGTAAATTCCTACCGCAAGGTCAGCGAGGATATTTATATCAATACCACCTATGAAGAATATCCCGAAGTGATTCGTTATGGTCGTTATACGCTCGTCACCAGTGCACCAATCGGCGGACAAAAATATCTGTTGGAGCAATTAGTCGATGTCAATGTACCGGTTAAGAAAAAACAATATACGGCGACAGTACGTCAAGGGTTGCACACCACTTTAAATAATACCGGTTATAATTTATGTAGTTTGCCGGCTGATGAAGATGTGCGTCAGTTATTTGGACGTCCGTTACCAAAAGTTCATTATCAATTTGGCTCAATGCGGTTACGGGATGCGTTACAAATGCTTGTTGGTGAGGCATTTGAATTGATTGTCGATGATACACGTCGTCAAGTCTGTTTTGAAAAACGTGCCTCCATTCCACTATCGCCTCAGCCTAAAGAACGGGTAGATGTGGATATCGGCATGAAGTAAATTATTTCCAATCACGATAGAATTTTTCATTACGATTTTCCGGTCTTTTTGGCATAGTCGCCTCAATGATTTTATTTATTGGAGCGACTATGAAATTTTTTAAGCCCCTCGCGTTATTGACTCCACTTGTCTTGAGTTTCCCTACTTTCGCTACTTCCGTTTCTCAAAATGAAAATTTAACTAAGCAGGTGTTTTCTCAATCCAACACCTCTACCCAACAGCAGAATCATACTCAGACGTTGACTGAAAATAAATGGTCTGAGTGGGGATTGACCGAGCGTGATTGGCAACAATATGAAATGGTGATGAAACACGGTGCACGTGGTATTTGGACACCGAATATTGACCCATTGACAGCGTTAGGTGTAGAGGCCACAACAGAGGAAGAACGGCGACGTTATGCGAGATTACTTGCCAAAAAAGAGTTTGAACGGGCAGAAAAAGAAATCGCCTTTCAAATTGCTTATACGCAAGCATTTAATGAATTGTACCCGAATATCTTGCCATTTAATGTAGGCGATAGCCAAATTCAATCCGGCAATATTCGCCGTATTATTTATTTTACCCGTATTAATGACTGTCAAGAATGTGGTCGCGATATGATGAAACTATTGAATTATGCCGGAGACACACAAGTTAACATCTATGTTGTCGATAGTCGAAAAGATGATAACAAGATTCGTGATTGGGCATTAGCGAATCATATTAATGTGGAGAAAGTCAAAAAACGTCAAATTACCTTAAACCACGATCTCAACTTGAGTTGGGCAAAATATGCAAAGGGGAAAATGCCGGCTGCATTTGGCATTGATGGAGAAGGGCAGTGGATAAATCTCACTTATTAATCAAATTGGGTTGTATCTTACTTACCTTACCTTTGGTTACACAAGCTCGGTTTAACGGATTTGGGCGTGAAATTGATACGTATATCAAAGAATCGGCAAATCGTTATCAAGTCAGTGAAACAATGTTGCGCGGGTTGGTTAAGATGGAAGATGGTTGGTATGGAAAAATCTCACCAACAGGCCCTATCGGCGTCGGACAATTTACTATGGGAACCTGGAATTTTTTGGCCAATACGGTTGAAGGATATCGTATAGGAATGCGTCCGGTAACGGCAAAAAATCGTAATACGCGATTCGATCCCCGTCATAATAAATACATCAACACTTTGGCAACCGCACTTTATGCCCGGTGGCATATAGAGCAATTTGTAGAAAGAGGAATAAAACCAACCGATGAGAATTTGTATTTAGCTCATAATATTGGTTTAGAGGGATTGCATCGTGCCATTTTAGGGCGTTCAACGGCTGAAGATATTCGCAATATGCGTCTAAATGGTATGAAACGGGGAATGTCGGTAAAACAATTTATCGCTTACCAAACAGGGCGATATAACAGCCATAAATCTATAGCAAATTTTGTATCGAAGACAGGAAAGCAAACTGAAATCGTGTGGATTAAGCCACAGACTCATAAAAAACGACCTTCAACTACAGAGACAGAATCGTCGTTGTCAACAGGTCAAAGTGCGGTAAAAAACGCAATGATTTGGATTGAGCCTAGCGATAATAATGTGCTCTGGATTGATAACACCGTCAAGATGTAGGAACTAAAATGTTTGGAATATCATTATCTTCTAACCCCATTCGTACTATTTTTTCGTTTATACGACAACTTATTTTTATGATGGCAAATGCGTTATTTTTGGCATTAGCTATCTATGGTATCTTTTGGTTCTATCTACTTTTACCAACCGATTTTGATACAACATTAGCTCAACTTATCGAAATAAAACCTAATACACCGGAGTATCGACGGTTTTTTAGCGATTTGTATAGTTTCAGTTTATCTTTTGGCGTGTTTTTTGTCCTTGCCGAAAAAGTGGTGCGCTTCGTTTGCGGTATTTTCTCTCCAAAAAGCAATGAACAAGGTAGGTTACCCAGCGGGGTATCTGTTATCCATAGAAAAATGACACCGCAAGATATTCGATATGTCGGTGCCCATGAGGCCGGTCATCTTCTTGTTTATGGTGCATTAGGTCAATTGCCCCCTTATATGAAAGTTGAAGTGAAAGAACACACGGATAGTACAACAAGTTTAGGCTATGTTTCCGCTTTTACTTCTAAACGGGTCACACAAAGTCGGTTATTTATTGAATGGCAAATGCTCGCCTCCCTTGCCGGTCGTGAGGGCGAAAGTATCTTGTTACAGGATAATTCGCTGGGCTCTATCTATGATAATCATGAATGGTTTGAGCTTGCCCGCCTTTATTTAAAAAACCATTTTAAGGGTATTTTTTATATTGAGCCGCTCTCTGAGTTTGAATTTAATGCCAATGAAGCAAAATTAAATGCCTTAAAAGAGAAACAAACGCAGCTATTACAAGCATTTTTTAGCTTAAATTTATCCGTCTATAAGCAGCTCACTTCCATGCTCATTGAAAAGAAGATTTTGTATGGTCACGAGATTATTCCATTTTTCCAGCAAGCAGACATTACCTTTCCGCAAGGTTTTCCTTTCCCATTTGGTCGCTTTGAAAAATTTAGTGATGAATGGCATCTCGAGGAGGAATATGGCGGAGTGGGTGATATTGTAGATAAAATTTTGGAGCAAAAATAATGAAGAAATTAAATCATTTTTTATGGCTTGGATTACTCCTTTCCGCACACTCCTTCGCAGAATTAAAGGTCATTGCAGATTTAGGGGGGGAAAGTGCGGTACGTTTTTATGAATCTATTCAGCCTGTCCATACAGAAAATGCGCCTCAGCATCCTAATGCCGTACCGGGGGAGATGTCTGAAAATATGTTACTTCCTGTGGTATCACATAAGTGGACGGTAGGGCAGGTTGAGTCAAAACAGATTAATTTACCCGGCGCAATGCCTATTTTCTTAATTGGTTTTGATGAAACGTCAAAACAATGGTTGAAAGCAAATTATCAGGAATTGGTTCAGCAACAAGCAACCGGATTGGTGATTAATGTCAATACGGCGGAAGAACTGGCTGAATTACGCCATTTAGCTCCGGAATTATCGTTAATGCCGGTTGCCGCAGATACCTTATCTGATCGTCTCGGTATTTATCATTATCCATTACTGATGACAGATTCGTTGATTAGTCAGTAACACTTAGGTGAACTATGAGTAATAAATATCTTGTTGAAGCATTATTGCGTCCTCCCGTCGAATTTTATACGACGGCGATTTGCACGATGGCCGCCGGTCTTTGCGCTTATGCACCTTGGGCGGTAGCGTTAAAACCGCATGTAGGGTATGGCATGGCAGTAGGATTTGGTTTAATTGGTGCAAAACGGGCACACGAAGGTTGGCAGATTTTACGTTATCACCGGAATTTAAAACGTTTACCGCACTATGCCTTAACCAGTAAACAAATACCGGTATTAAAACGTGATCTTTTTTTGGGTAAAGGATTTCGTTGGCAACAAAAACATACACAACGATTACATGATTGCTTTCAGCAATCTGCCGAAAAATACACACTTCCTTCCAAGTCTTTTACCTGGGTGCGTGAATTTGAGAAGAAACATAGCGATAGCTTTATTGCTAAGTTGACGTCAAAAGACAGTCCTTTTAATCCTTTTAGACCGTTACCCCCGGTTGAGGGCATTCCGGCAATTCATGGCATTGAATTAAATGAAGTGAATGTGACGGTTCCCCTAAGCAGCCGTGTGGGTCATACGTTGGTATTGGGGACAACCCGTGTTGGAAAAACACGACTTGCTGAGACATTAATTACACAAGATATCAATCGAGGTAGCCGCTTTGAAGAGCGTGAAGTCGTGATATTTATCGATCCTAAAGGGGATGCCGATATTCTCAAAAGAATGTATGCTGAAGCGAAGAGGGCCGGTCGGGAAAAAGAATTCTATGTTTTTCATTTAGGCTGGCCGGATATTTCTGCCCGCTATAATGCCGTTGGGCGTTTTAATAAAATCACCGAAGTGGCGTCTCGAATTTCCGGTCAATTAAGCGGTGCGGGGAATTCGGCAGCATTTAAAGAGTTTGCCTGGCGATTTGTGAATATTATTTCCCGGGCATTAGTTGAACTTGGACGTCGCCCTAATTATGAACAAATTGCACGCTATGTTCGAAGTATAGAGTCACTTTTCTTGGATTATGCTAGATTCTATTTCGATCGGAAAGATAAAAAAATCTGGTTGACGATTCTGGAAGCAGCAGTCAAAGTCGATCCGAATAAATCCTCGCTTGCAATGAGAGGGCGTAGTCCGGAGGTCATTGCCGTCGATCAATATATTCGTGATGAACAAATTTTTGATCCCGTATTGGATGGATTATGTAGTGCGGTACGTTATGACAAAACTTACTTTGATAAGATTGTGGCCTCACTTTTGCCGTTATTGGAAAAATTAACATCGGGTAAAGTCGCTGAATTACTTTCTCCGGATTATTCCGATATTACAGATACGCGCCCTATTTTTGATTGGGAAGAAGTCATCCGTAAGCGTGGGATTGTTTATATTGGGCTTGATGCACTCTCTGATTTGACAGTCGCCTCTGCTGTGGGCAATTCCATGTTTGCTGATTTGGTCTCGATGGCTGGGCATATTTATAAATTTGGGGTCAATGAAGGATTACCTCAGCAAGCCAATACGAAACAAGGTAAGATTGCTATCAATGTACATTGTGACGAATTTAACGAATTAATTGGTGATGAATTTATCCCATTAATCAATAAAGGCGGTGGGGCAGGTATTCAAGTTACGGCATACACGCAAACCATTTCTGATATTCAAGCAAGGACGCAAGATAGAGCAAAAGCCGGGCAAATCATTGGTAACTTTAATACGCTTGTGATGCTTAGGGTTAAAGAACAAGCGACAGCAGAAGTCATGACGAAAAATTTACATGAAGTAAATATATTGGAAGTGATGGCGCTTTCCGGCACAAGTGATAATACGAACCCTAATTCATATGAGGATTTCGGCTCTAATACGAGCGATAGGGTGACAGTAAAATCAAAACCGATGCTTTCTGCTGCGGATATTACGAATTTACCCAAGGGACAGGCCTTTGCCCTAATAGAAGGCTCTCAATTGTGGAAGATTAGGATGCCATTACCGGTTGAAGATAAAGACGATATGATGCCCTCATCTTTACAGCAACTTGCCGACTATATGCGAAATAACTATCGAACAACAGACTCTTGGTGGGAAGGTGTACACTATTATCACCCCAATAAAGAGGCGGTAGAAGCCTTTGAGGCGTTGTCTCAAAAAACATTAAGGGAATCATATGACAATGAAAAAAACAAAGATTGAGATGCGAATTACCGATACACCGGATTGCTACGTGAACCTAGATATTGATATGGGCGCACCTTTAGGTGCCTCTTCAGCCGGTAAATTCGATAACGAGCGACTTGTCTTTTTTGTCGAAACGATTTTTCCGGAGTGGGAAAAACATCAGTGGTCATTACATCAACTGGATAATTATCTTGCTCAATATGGGATTGAAGTATGGAGTCATGATGAGGAAATTAAATTCGGTACGGTACTCCCGGAAGGTTATTTTAGTTTTTGGTTGCGTTTTACACAACAATATCCCGGTGACGTGCTTGTGCAGTGTCAGCGTTTATCACAACAAAAGGTGAATTAATGGCAGGAAACGAACAAGATAAAAGCCAACCGGAAAAGAAGAAAAAGGAATTCTTACCTTGCAAAGTGATTGGCACACTCATTTTCTCGTTATTACTCAGTATCGTCATTGAATGGGTGGGTATTGCGTTTCAATATTGGGAGCCACCCGGTTATCTACACAGTAAACTGGTGATGAAAAATGAGTTCGGTTGGTTTTCCACTGAATTTCAAAAAAGTCTTCTTTATAGTACGCCCGTGGAATTTGTGGAGTGGGCAATTTTACAAACACATCATTGGTTATTTGTGCGAACCGGGATTCAGGCTTGGCTTAATGATCCCTCAAGCTCTGAATGGGGGGCATGGATTTATCATTATCTACGCGATTACGTTGAATCTGCACTTTATGTCATCATCACGTTCATTATTCGATTAATGATCATTGTGCTGACCAGCCCATTGTTTTTACTTGCGGCTTTAGTGGGTATTGTAGATGGATTGGTTCAGCGGGATTTACGTCGTTTTGGCGTAGGACGGGAATCCGCATTTAAATACCATCATGCTAAAAGAGCGATTTTTCCGGTCATGCTTGTTGCTTGGATATTGTATTTATCTATTCCTTTTTCCATTCACCCTAACTGGATTTTAATCCCCTCTGCCGTTTTCTTTGGACTGACGATTTCTTTTACGCTGTCAAACTTTAAGAAACATTTGTAATAGAGTGTGCCGTCTTTACTTAAAGACTTTACAAGCATAGAATAGGGGAGCTAAATTATTTATATTGAGAAAAGATGAAAACTGATTTACATATCCAAAATTTTGGCAAGGTGAAATCCGCAGATATTCGCCTTCGCCCTTTTACTGTCATCGTTGGACCTAATTCGAGCGGTAAAAGTTTTATTACAAAATCGTTATATAGCATCTTTCATTCGATGAATAAGGATTTGGCTACCGATTTTCTTATTAACAATATTACTGATGCAATAGGTTTGATTTATGAAATTCAAGATAAAGTATCTCGAATTTCACAACAAGATATTTCATTTTTTGAAGAACTACATTTCAAATTAACTAACCTAGAATTTTCGATTAGTGAAATTTATGAGGAGCTCACTATACTCGATACCCATCGTATCGTAAAAGTAATTAATGAACTTTTTCCCTCAATTGAATCTACTTATTCTCTAATAAGAGAACGCTTAAATGCTGGCTTGGGTTCAAAACTTAATGCTGTAGAGAATGAAATGATTCTTTTGGGATTGAAGATTAGAAATATAAAAAAATTTGTTGATGAGGAAAGATACATATATGTGTCTCATTTTACAAATGACTTAAGACAAGAATTCTTAAAAAACTTCCAAGTTCAGTCACTTTCATCGTTGTATTCCCAAAGTGAAGACAATATGTTTGATTTTTCTGACTTAGGTCGCATTCAATTAAAAAATCAGACAGTTAGTTTTTCCTTGCATAGAGAGGGTATTGCTAAATTACAACAACTCTACAATGTAGTTTATTTAGAGTCGCCTATTTATTTTAAATTAAAAAATGCGCTAAGAAGTGTTCGATTATCAAATGCAACTTTTAGAAGAAAAGGTTTTCTTAATCAGGTTCCTAAATATTTTTATGATTTAGATCAATTGCTTGATGCTACAATATCAGGTAGTAATAGTGAACTTTTGCCTATTTTAGAACTTATCGAAAAGCGTATTAATGGTTCATTAAGTATTAGTAATGGAGATATTATATTTACCGATAACAATCAAAAAGATATAGAGATTCCATTAAATATGGTTTCTTCTGGTATTTCTAATTTGGGGTTAATTGCGTTATTGATTAAGCAAAATATCCTTTCCAGAGGAAGTTATTTATTCATTGATGAGCCTGAAGTGAACTTACATACCGAATGGCAACATGTCATGCTTGATGTGCTGGTTGAACTTAGTAAACGTGGAGTAATGGTTGTTATCGCAACACATAGTCTTGATATGATATATCGTTTTGAAAATGTTGTAAGTCAGGAAAAACAACTTGTAGAAAAAGATCACTTTAGCTTAAATCGTTTAACTCAAGAAGGTACATCAATACCTTCAGAAGGATTGATTACTGATATCCGTCGAGCGAAAGAAGATTTGGGACGTCCTTATGTTGAATTATTAAAAGCGAGACTTCCTTAATGACAGTAAGAGATTGGGATTCTTTTAGAGAAATATTAGAGCATGAGATCAATTCATGCTCTATTTCTTTAGATGCGCAGGGATATCGAGTTGATGCTAAGAAGGGTAAGCCGGAAGGTATTCGAGATCATTGTTGCCCTGAAACGAAAAATAATCCTAGACTAAAAAGTTGTGATTATTTTTATTTACATGAACAAAAATTTTTCTGCATTGAGTTTTCAGATCTACACCGTCAATACATTGACCGAGATGTTAAGTTTCAAAAAATAAATAGCTTGGCAAACCGATTGCTTATTGAACAACTGCCTCGTAAAGAGCGGAGAGAGCTTCTAAAAGAAGTGAAAGGACTAAAAGTTTTTACTCAAGTAAAAAGTGTAATAAAGCAATTACGTAGCGTTCCATTATCAAAGGAAGATGGATATTTGTTTTTGCAAGGAATTAGAGAAGCGGAACCTTTAGCGATCATTCTAAATGAAATTGTTAAAAAATTTCAGGATACAGATTCACTATTAAAAACGATTTATCATCCTGAATGTGACAGGATTTGTAATTTACCAGACCGCACTATGTCTCGCTATTTCTTCGTCGTTTGGCATCCTCACAGTCAAACTGAACTTAAGGAACTGTACGATAGCGATGTTCTGTCAGAAATTGATATCGGTAGATTATTTGATCCGATTCAGGATAATCTTAGGGAGGCACTTCGTCAAAAATCATTTGAATTATTAAATAGTGAGCAGATTTTTTTACTTCCTTTACTTATGTTTAAAACAAGGTATTGTTCTCATTAATCTTATCTTAAGGTCGGTATCTCACACTATCGACCTTTGTCATAAACTCTCCAATTCCTCAATAGGATTTCTCATTACAATCCCTTCCTAAATTTTGCATTATTTCTTTGCAATAAAATTAACCTTTGGAGCAAGAAATTCATGCGTAACGCTGCCTTCGTTTTTCTCTTTTCATTCGTGTGCTCAACGGTTGCTTATGCCGATGAAACCAGTGAATTAGAACAAGCCATGAGACAACTAGAATCGGCTAAACAAGCCTTGATTCGCGCCCAGAAAAGTGCGAATGCCGGGCTGAAAAGTCGCCTCTATTTTGATTATCAAAAAGCGCATCAAGATATTAATACCGTTAAACAAGGGATTAATTTCTACATTAACGGTGATCGCGCCCAACCACGCGACCCTCGCAAACTTAAAAGCCTTTCCGGTTACTACGATAAAGTCCGGAAAAACTAACTATGTCGGACAAGCCATCTGTAGTACAAAATGCCTTTAAAGCCGGTTCGGGTGCGACGCCTGGCGAACTTCATATCCTCATCATAGGCTTGATTTTTGTTAGCGTTTTCCTGGTCTTGGCGTATATCTGGGTAAATGCATTTAAAGATTTGCGGGAAGGTAACATGAAGATGAGTACCTTTGGCGGATTGATTGTGCGTGGCGTCTTGTTTCTTTGCATTATGGGTTATTTTTTATTGCGTTAGGTTTATTTTCAATATTAAGGAACATCCAATGAAAACATTCGTGAAATTGAAACAATACGGTAAACAAGCTGCACTTGCCATTCCATTATTGGCGTTACAGACCGGAAATGCATTAGCTACCGGCGGCGGTAAAGGTATTCCTAAAATGGAAGCGCCGAGCCGTGGTGAAGGCGGTGGTATTATAGAAACTATAAAAAACTATGGTTTTGATATTGCTACATTAATTGGTTTATTAGTGTGTTGCTGGGGATTTTTTGTCGTAGCAGGTTCAGCGATTGAAACCTTCAGAGAAGTGCGTGCCGGTAAAAAAACATGGGGCGAATTCGGTATGATTTGTGCTGTTGGTATAGGACTTCTTGTTATTATCATTTGGTTAATTACCAAAGCGATTGATATGTTATAAGGATATTCCATGCAAGAGCATTCTCACTCAACTATTACCTTTCTTCCTGAACGTATCAATCGCTCACCGACCGTCTTTCGGGGAATGACCATGATGGAACTTTTTGTTGTTGTAGGCATGGGGGCCGTTGTCGGAGCAGTAATCGGCTTATTGGTGGTGCTCTTATTTGGTCTTGGCTTATACATTATACCTTTGGTTGCTCTCCTTTTAGGTTGGGTGAGCATCCGTTTTGGCGGGGGATATATCGCCCGCTTAAAACGGGGAAAACCTGATGCGTGGTTTGAGCGATATATCCAGTTTAAACGCTCTCCATCAAAATTCATTACAGAAGAAACCCACTGGTCAATTCATCGTTCCCGCAAAAAAGGGCATTTCTAATGAGTATATTGAGTCGATTTAAAAACGCGTTAAGTAATGAGCGCGCCCATGTTAATTCCTTACGTTTGGTGATTGTGGGGCTTTTTATAACCTGTCTAGGATTAGGTTATGGTTGGCATAAATCACCGGATAACTTGACTATCCATGTTCCGCCTGATTTACGCTCGGGCTCAACAAAAGCTTGGTGGGAAATTCCTCCGGCTTCCGTTTATTCTTTTTCTTTCTACATCTTTCAACAATTAAATCGTTGGCCAACAGATGGTCGGGTCGATTACAAAAAAAATATTGAGGTGCTTAGTGCCTATTTCACACCGCAGTGCAAAAACTTTTTATTGGAAGATTATGCTAAGCGGGATGCACTGGGCGAACTTCGTGATCGCGTTCGGGGTGTCTATGAGATACCCGGACGAGGATTTTCAGAAAATCGGGTCACCGTTAATAGCGCCGATGACTGGGATGTCACCCTTGATTTAAGTACCGATGAATACTTTTTAGACAATCCGGTAAAACGCGTTTTAGTTCGTTATCCCTTGCATGTTGTGCGCTATGACGTGAATCCGGAAGCGAATCCTTGGGGACTTGCCATTGATTGTTACCGTAGCTCTCCAAAACTCATTGAATACCGTGAAAACAAAGAACAACAGTAGGTTTTGTATGAAAAAATCAACACGTTTACTTAAAACACTCACCGTTTCGACCGCACTTTTTTCTGCCTTTTCCATTCAGGCTGAGATTTTAATGAAGTGGGATAGAACGCCATTGGCGATTGATCTCGCTACAAATAAAGAACGGATTATCTTTGTAGACAAAAATGTGAAAGTCGGCATACCTCAAAATCTACAAGGAAAATTGCGCGTACAAAGCGTGGGAGGGGCTGTTTATTTTACTGCACTAGAGCCTTTTGAGTTAAATCGAATTCAATTGCGAGAAATTGGGACGGGACAAAATATCTTGCTTGATATGAAAGCAGTACAAAGCCAACGTAAACCTGATCATATTCGATTGGTCTTTGATGAGGATGTGCAATCTAATCAGCCCGGCGTGGAACAAACCCGTGTTTCTGATTCGGTTGACAATGAAGTCAGTCAAGTGCGTAGCGCTTTACCTGTTCCCGCCGCACTGGTGCGTTATGCCGCACAGTCGCTTTATGCGCCACTACGAACGGTTGAGCCACTCCCCGGTGTTCGCCGTGTTGCAATGAAATTACCAAGCTCATTACCGACATTACTTCCGAATTTAAAAGTTCGTGCAACACCGCTTGAAAGCTGGGGATTAGATGGCATGGTTGTGACAGCGGTCAAAATACAACACTTAGAGCCATTTCGAGTGAATTTGGATCCTCGCTATCTCCAAGGAAACTTTTATGCGGCCAGTTTCCAACATGGATGGATCGGGGAATATGGTTCGCTTAACGATACAACAACCGTTTATTTGGTGACGGAGGGCGATGTGAGTAAAGCCATCATTCCAAGCAACCTCAAAACAAAATCAAGTACGAAAAAACTTGTGAAGAAAACCGTCACGGTGCCCGCGCAATAGGAGGTAGAAGATGGCCGAAGTCAAATCAAATAAATTACTTAAATATGGCGTACCTGTCGCAATATTCTTCTTTATTGCGGTAGCTGTCATTATTACCAAAAAAGCAAAACAAGAAGAAATCTCTGCAACACCGGACAATTCAGTGGTTTTTGATTTAACGGATGAAGAACGACGAGATTTAAATCTGAAAGATGGAGATACCCCTCATGACACGCTTAAAACGCTCCTGAGTGAAGTGAAAAAAGCAAAATCGGAAATGGAAAAAACACGTCGTGAAAATGCGGCTTTAAAAGGTAATTCCGCCGAGATAAATGCACGAATTAATGAAGCCGTGCAAATACGTCAAAATGAGATTGAAGCGTCATTCCAAGCTCAACTTAATAGTATGCAACAGAAACTTGAATCCATGATGTCCGGTTCAGCGCAAACTACAAACCCGATGAACGCAGGGAATCAAAATAATAGTGACTTACCCATTGGTTTAGGAAGTGAAGGAAAAAATATTGCACCGGTGATGAACAATGACGCAGTCGGTGCAGATGGGATGCTCTGGGTCGATCCGGATGATATGCAATATAAAGATCAAAGTGGTAAGACGGTTGATGCGAGTGCAACTGGCGCAATTCCTTCCTTTCCTAATCTTTTCAAAAAACTTGATGGCTCTCTTGTGGGGAAAGCGGCGGATGATTTAACAGGGAAAAAACGGGTTTATACCAATGAAGCTAAAGTGACGCCTTATTATACCATTCCGGCTAATGCCACGCTTGTCGATGCGGTGGCAATGACGGCATTGATTGGACGTGTGCCTATTGGTGGTGCGCTCACGGATCCGTTCCCTTTTAAAGCCATCATTGGACGTGAAAACTTATTAGCAAATGGCATTGAATTGCCAGATGTGCAAGAAGCGGTGGTATCCGGCACGGTTTCCGGGGATTGGACACTTTCTTGTGTTCGGGGAAAAGTCACTTCAATGACCTTTATTTTCCAAGATGGACGTATTGTCTCATTGTCTAATTCTCAACGTGAAAATGGCACGATAAGAGAAAATTCAGAGGAAGGATTAGGTTGGTTATCCGATCCTCAAGGGGTAACTTGTATTCCCGGAGAACGAAAAACGAATGCACCGGAGTATCTCAGTACGCATTTTTTATTATCCGGGGCAAGTGCAGCAGCACAGAGTTTAGCGCAAGGTCAAACAACAACTATCGTTGATGGCGGTTCTGTTGTCGGTGCAGTGACAGGGCAACAAGGTAAATATATTTTGGGACAAGGGCTTGCAGGCGGATTAAATGAAACGGCAACCTGGGTTAAAGAACGTTTTGGCCAAATGTTTGATGCGATTTATGTTCCACCGGGTAAAACCGTTGGAATTCATATTACCAAAGAATTAGCGATTGATTACAACGAGGCGGCACGTAAAGTGAAATATAACGGCTCTTCCACTCGTAAGCATTTAGATTAAGGAGACAACATGAAAATGCGTTATTTACTCCCATTTTTGACCGCACTTTTAATGACAGGATGTTCAACCTCTCAAGAGAAATTATTACCGGCAGGTGATCGCTCGATGGCCGAGATTTGGAAAAATGGCGGAGGTAGTTCGCAAAGTGGCATTAATGAAGCACGTGATACGCTTGATTCATCACGTTCTTTGGAAGGGCGTGACGTTGTAGGTGATGAGAATATTCGTTATACCCGGATAGCAGAAAATGAGGTCACAAACCTTTTTCCTCGTCTTCCAAATCCGGATATGACGCTCTATGTGTTTCCTCATTTAACGAATTCAGCCGAGCAATTGCCTGTGCCTGGCTATACGACGGTATTCCCTTTTTACGGACGTATTCAATACGCACAACCCGGCGAAAGAACGCGTGATTATTAGGAGGAATTGAGATGCTCAATCTTTTTAAATCATCAAAATCCTCCCGACGTCCGGTGAAGCGCCATGTCGTTCAAGGCAATACTGAATTGGTTGAACCGGTAGATGCCATCACGCAAGATCAGGACGAGGTGATAGAAAGTGTACCGGTCTTTATCAAACGTCAAGGCGACTACACAGTGGCCGAACATTTAAAGCAATATCATCCCATGTCCTCTTTTGTCGATAAGATACCTTATGTGGAATATTTAGACGATCGAAAAATCCTGTTATTAGAAGATGGTCGTTCTGTGGGGGCAATATTTGAATTAAATGCACTTGGTACGGAAGGGCGTTCTAAAAGCTATTTAGATGAAGTGCGTACAAAGGTTTGTCATGCGATTCAAGACAGTTTTGACGAACTTGATCATCATCCTTGGGTTGTCCAATTTTATTGCCAAGATGATGAAGTCTCGATGGATTATGTTGATATTTTACGTAGTTATATTCGTCCTGATGCGCAAGGTAGTGAGTTTTCAGAGCAATGGCTCAAAATTATGACCAAGCATCTTAAAGATGTTTCTAAAGAGGAAGGATTATTTGAAGACAAGGCAGTAACCGGTACGATGTGGCGTGGGAAACAACGTCGCACACGTATGGTTATTTATCGCTATGTGGAAAGCAACTATGAGCTGGATATGGCGATTGAGGATTTAGATGCGACTTGTGAAAATGCAACCAACGCATTATTGAGTGCCGGAATTACGGCAAAACGCTTAGATGGTCACGCAGTACACCAATGGCTATTACGTTGGTTTAATCCAAAACCGGACTTATTTGATGATAAAGAAGCATTTTATCGGTCTTGTGGCTATACGCAAAAACAGACTGATGACCCGGGTGATTTGTATTTAGCCAATGACTTTGCGGAAACCTTATTAGTGAAATCTCCCCGTACGGAAGAACACTACTGGTATTTTGATGATATTCCTCATGAAGTCGTGGTTGTCGATTCATTACGCCGAGCACCGGAGGTTGGGCATTTAACCGGTGAAGTAAAGCGTGGGGATAACATTAATGCGTTATTTGACTTGTTACCGGAAAATTCGGTGATGGCAATGACCGTTGTTATTTACCCTCAAGATTTACTGGAAAATCATTTGGTGGCCATCAGTAACAATGCACTTGGTGATAATACCGAATCAAAATATACCAAGTTAGACTGTGAAGAAGTCAAACGTTATATCAAAGATAAACATAAGCTATATCTTTCCTCTCTCGCGTTTTATTTACGTGCGGATGATAAAACCGAATTAAAACGCCGGAGCCGTAAGTTACGCTCAATTTTACAAAGTACCGGTTTAGTGCCGATACGTGAAGGCAATGAAATCGCACCATTAAGCACGTATTTACGCTGGCTCCCAATGTGTTTTAATCCGGAAGATGATGCTAAACGTCTTTATACGAAATTTAATTTTGTGCAACACCTTGCCAATTTAATGCCGGTATTAGGTCGTTCAATTGGCACGCGTCACCCAGGTATTACCTATTTCAATCGAGGTGGTGCACCACTGGATTTTGACCCATTAAATAAAGATGACCGAGCTAAGAGTGGCCATTGTTTGATCCTTGGCCCGACGGGGGCGGGGAAGTCGGCTACCTTGAACGGCAAATTTGCCCAGCTGATGGCCATTTACCGTCCTCGATTATTTATTATCGAAGCCGGTAACTCTTTTGGGCTGATTTGTGAATATTTTCAACGCTATGGTATCACTGTAAATAAGGTCTCCTTAAAACCCGGTGCAGGGGTTTCTCTCCCATTGTTTGCCGATTGCAATAAATTAGTTGCCGATCCGGAAATCCAACAAAAACAACGTGAGTTATCTGAACAAGTATTGTCCCCTGAAGGTGACTTGCCGGCATTTAAAGAGAGCGATCTGGAAAACGATGATGAGGCTGAAGAAGGCGATGCACAACGTGATATTTTGGGCGAAATGGAGATGATTGCGCGCATTATGATTACCGGAGGAAAAGTCAAAGAAGACGAGAATATGACACGTGCCGATGAAGCAATGATTCGTAAAGCGATTATCTTGGCTGCAGAAACGACCGTCGCAGAAGGAAGAACAACGCTCACGCAAGATATTCGAGATGCCTTTTATACATTAAGTAAAGATGAGAATTTGCCGGAAAGACGGCGTGAACGTGCTTACGATATGGGAGAAGCAATCGGGTTGTTTTGTCAACCGGGGAGTTTTGATGCTGAATTATTTAATCGAGAAGGGGAGATTTGGCCCGAAGCAGATGTGACCTTGGTCGATTTGGCAACGCTTGCCCGTGAGGGGTATGAAGCACAGTTATCTATTGCTTATATTTCCTTAATTAACCATATCAATAACCTCGGTGAGAAATATCAATTCTCCGGTCGCCCAATCGTGAATGCAACAGATGAAGCCCATATCATCACCGTCAATGCTATGCTTGCCCGTTATAAAGCTAAAGCGGGGAAAATGTGGCGTAAATTAGGGATTTGGCTGTGGCTCGCCACGCAAAATATGAAGGACTTTCCAAATGATGCGGCGAAATTACTTTCTATGATTGAATGGTGGGAGCTGCTTTGTTTAGAAAAAGATGAAGTAGAGCAGGTAAGTCGCTTTAAAGACCTGACACCGGAACAGCAGTTTTTATTACTTTCAACAAAAAAAGAGAATCGCAAATACACTGAAGGGGTCGTTCTTGCCACAAAAATGGAAGCCCTTTTTAGGGTTGTACCGCCTAGTTTGTATTTAGCTTTAGCGATGACCGAACCTGAAGAGAAAAAAGAACGTGCCGATATCATGAAAGAATACGGCATTTCAGAATTGGATGCTGCTTTAAAAGTCGCCGAAAACATTGATAAAGCAAGAGGTATTTATGCTAGCTAAATCTAAAACTATTTTTCAATTATCCGCCTATCAAACGGATATTCAGGTATTAAAAGAGACATTAGTTGAGCCTCATTTAAGTCAAATTAATGCCTTATTAGCGCATTGCAGAAAAAAAGTGGGGGGGTTACAAGATCTTTTCATTCATCCCTATCGAGTCAGTCAGACGAATTACGTTAAAGTCACATTGATTGGTGAACAGGGAAAGTTGACATTTACTTTTGTCATCGCAGGTTATACCGAATATCCGGCTATTGCAGAAAATGCGCTTCGTATTTATCTGTATGTGGTTGATACCGCAGATTGTTATTGGTTTATCGAATTATTGAAATTTGAGCTATCCACAAAATCTGTGGATAATGCTGTGAAAAATAACCAAGAACCGGGGACTAATAAGGAATACCATGAGTGATAAAAAAACAATCAAATCCTCCTCTTGGATAAAAAGTGCGGTGAAATGGCTATTCATTTTATTCGTCACCCTGGCACTTTTTATAGGATTTGCCGCCTTTTCTATGAACCATAGCGAAGGTGTGTTAGCACTTCTTTCCAATATCCGTAGCCATCGCTTTATATGGTTAGGTATTCGAGGGGTGATTTATGCCGTTTGTGCGTATTATCTCTATCGAATTTATCGCCTAGCGAAAAATGAAGAGGATAGGATTGCTTATAAGCGTCTTATTCGTGCGATGGTGATTTTATTTGGAACAGTCGAGCTGTTTAATCTATATCGTGGGTAAATCAATATGTTCATCAATTTAACGGTCGATAGCTATTATGAATATTTTTTAACATTACTTGGTTGGATTATTAGTAATGGTATTTGGGATTTGATGGTTGATACCGGTGCATTCGCAATTCCTTTTCTCGCTCACCTCATTCGTTTATTTGCCAAAGCACGTGAACAAGGTGACGATGAAGGAAATAAAGGGAAGTTACTTGCCGCTTGGTTGGAAAATGCGGTTTATGGTAGCTTTATCGTTATGGTCTTTACCTGTTTACCCCTTTTTAATGTCTCTTATAACACGCTGCAGTTTGATACGGCGAGAATGAAAGAATGCGGTTATACGGTACGTAAGCCAACAGATTTAGGTATGAAAGGACTTTCATCCGAATTAGCCGGGCAAAGTGCCTCTTTACCGCTTTGGTGGGCATTTATTTATACTGCGGGGAAAGGTTTTACCCATGGGGCTGTCGCTACTATTCCTTGTAAACCGGATTTACGTCAATTACGTTTTGATGTTCAGCATACTCGAATTAAAAGCCCGGTGTTGCGTCAGGAAATTCAACAATTTGCTGAAGACTGTTTTTTACCTTCAAGAGCAAAGATTAGACGCCAAAAAATTGACTTAGATGAGGCGCAATCTCGAGATTTAGATTGGATTGGTTCAAGTCTTTTAGTGAATACTCCCGGTTTTTATGACATATATAGAGCCAAAACACCTCAACCATTTTGGGCATATGAACTGCCTCGAGATGATGCTTTACCCAATACCGGCAACGGTGGGTATCCGAGCTGCAAAGTTTGGTGGGCCGATCCTAATGTCGGATTACGTCAACGAATTATTGATACGGTGGATGATGATATCTTTTTACAACTTAGAAAAGCAATTTCTTCTGAGCTTTACAATAGTGGGGTAGAAACGATTGTTCGGAGTGTAGTTCGTCCATCAAATCTCTATGTTTCGGGCGGTGAACCTATTTATCAAGGTTATGGCGGAAATATTGTTGGTGCTGGTGGGGAATATGCGCCGGTGCAATGGGTTAAAAATGCACTTGCCGGCACAATTTCTGCTGCGGGTATTGCGGTAGCTGATGTGGCGGCATTACCCGGGTTTGATGCAATGCGAGAAGCATTACCTATGGTACAAGGGCTTCTATCTCTCGCAATCATTATTGCTATGCCTATTGTGATGATTATGGGGTTATATAGTGTAAAAGTGATGATGACATTAACTTTCGTTCAATTTGGTCTCTTCTTTCTATCTTTCTGGTGGGAGCTTGCACGGTGGTTAGATACCTGGCTGATTGATACATTGTATAACAGCAATACATATTCAAGTTCAGAAACTTGGCGTGAAGCGGCATTGAACTGGAATTTTTCCGGAATACTTAATGAAAAAGACGGTTTGATTGTGAAATTGGTGATTGCAACAATGTTCTTTATTTTACCCGCACTTTGGTTTGGTATGATGTCTTGGGCGGGATTAAAAGTCGGTGGGGAGTTGGCCGGCGCAATATCTAAAAGCGGTAATAGTACTGTAAATCAACAAACTCAGAAGGGAGTTGATAAAGGAATAAACGAAATTAGAAAATAAGAAAATAAGCCACTTGTTCTTAAGTGGCTTATTTTCATTTAGTGTTATTTTAGCTAATTATTTTTATTATAGTGGTAATACACATTGAAGTAATATGACTCAAAGTTTCTGTAACCTGCGAATTTGAGTACCAGAAATGCTAATCCTAAAATAAACGCAAATACAGCAATAATAAAAGAAAAATATAAAGCTATAAGAACAATAGAAGCAACTATCACACCATAAACAACTTTTAGAGGTTTAGGATGCTGCCATTTTTTAAAACGATAAATCAAGTATTTAATCGTGTAGTATGCAAGAAGATAGTACCGCCAAATTTGTCTTTTTCGAGGAAATTTCATAGCCCCTCCACATTATCAATTAATAACGTTTTTCTCGCTCTTCTTTGTCAATGAGAAAAATACTTTCTACTGTTTTAAAGTGAGATTTTTTCCTTCCCGTCAAATAATCACTTTTTCCAAATTTGTATCCTTTAATAACAAATTTACCACTTTCAAATCTTAGGTATGCCAATACTTGCTGTGGTTTTCGTTTTAAGAATACTTTTACGATAGTTTTATTTTTTCTATAAGTTGAATTTATCGGATCTGAGAGCTGTTCGTCAAGCTTTTGCTTGCTTTCTATACTTAAAACAGAATGATAAATAAATTTAACCAAATTATTTTGGAAACCAATGTTAATCATGTTCAATCATATTTTCCATGTCAAGCAGCTTACTGAGTTCGCCACCTTTTATGACTTGGTGTGCGACATTTTCTAATTCTGCCATACTCATAGTTTGCTTAGATTGTGGATGATTATCCCAATATTTTTCTTCGTTATTAAAGAATTGCTCTTCTTTGGGTGTAAGAGGTTGCATAGCGGTTAAAGTCCCATTGTTTTCTAACGTAGCTTCTTGCTCAACCCCAAATTTACTATTTAAAAATTCATCAAAAAAATCTTTAATCGAAATACCTTTGAGTGATGTATAGGTTTTTATCTGCTTTTTACGCAATTCAGAGACTTCAAAATTTAGTCTTACTTTTTTCTTTGATGATACTGTTGTAATAGCAACCATAATTTATAATACTCCTTAACTTTATGGGGTCATAGTATCATGCTTAAATTTTATTATCAAATTATCATTTGATAATTGGTTGTTAGCAAAAAAACTATTCTCTTAGAAGTTCATCACTTAGATGTAAAGCCTCTTTCATCGTTAGATTTAGGTCAGGAGGCTCTATTAATGAGGTTGCAAACAGCATTTGATCATTGATGGTCAAATGAAGTATATCATTCTGCTCAACCGTCTTTTTCGCGACAGATAATGCAGAATTGATAATAAAGTCACTCAGATTACACCCTTCAATAGATGCAGCTTGTTTTAGTCGTGAATGAATCTCTTGGTTAATCTGAATTGTAAATTTTACTATTGTCATACATTTATTTTATGGAAATAATTTCAACTAAAAAAATAAGCGGATAGTTACCGCTTATTTTATCAGGGAGCGATTCACTTCGAGAGTTAAGGAGAAGTGGTCATACTACGTTGTTCAAAGTTATGTACTAAGCCATTTGTTTTACAGGAAACAGTGTCCATTTTATCTCCTTTAAACACATAAAGCGTTGGCTCTTCTACTGATTTTGAGCCACGTGGCTGTACAAATTCAACCACATAGCGCATACCATTGTTTTTTAGCTCTAATGAACTTGTGATAAAACTGGAACCGGTGGCAATGTAAGAATTTTCACTTGATAGCACTTGTTTCGCTGGGTTTTTAAAGGTCGTTTTTCCATAAGTGAATTCGTAATCATTACCGACTTTAATAATTTTCACCGGCGTACCATTTTGGGTATTGCAAGAGAAAATCGTATTGTCGGCTGCAAAAGCAGGGAGGGTAAATACACTGAGAGCAGTGATAGCTAGTAGTTTTTTCATAATTACTCCTTCTATAATCCTAAAATGTAGTCGGCTTCTTGATTACGGCGGCGTGCGTTGACACCATTATTGTTTGTTTGACGATTTCTTACGGCATTGGCTAAATCATTCATGTTGCCTGATTGTACCGAACGTCTTGCTGCTTCTGCAACATCTTGTGTCACATGACCATAATTATACGCATAAGAAGTCAATGCAGCCTGTGCATTTGGTGTGAGTTTATTCCAGACATCAGGGGTGACATTGCGTCGTGCTGTATTGGCAAATTCTTGGGTGCGACGGGCTAAATCACGCTCTGCATCTGCACGATCAATTTTCATGCCTTCCGTCACTCGAACGACAGTACCATCCGCTTTGGTAATAGTATCAGAACCATAGCCGACTCGGTGTGCATTCACATCCCAGTAGGCGTTATCGCGATACCCTTCAAAATGTTTAAGAAGTCCTGTCGCTTGTTCTAGTGCATTTCCGGTGATGGCCGGAACACGATTATAGCTCCCTGATGAGATATTTCCCGTATTGGCTAATGAGCCGGTTCCGTTATAACGGCCGTTAATGTTGCCTAAACCCCCGGAGGTACGGTCAGGTATAGGGAGAACAATTTCTTTATCTTTGGCATTGAAATTGCGGCCATTGCGATTATTGATGTTATTTGCGCCGTCTTCTTTAGTCAGATTTCTGAATTTACTATCCGAATCGTCCGAACTATTACTTTCAACCGCACTTTGTGTGTCATTGATTCGGTTATTTAAGATGGCCATTGCCGTGTTATTAGTAAGAGATTTTTGAATATCCATTTCCAATTTGACCTGTTCAATCTCACGATCAAGTGCGGTCAAATTCGCCATTAATTCTTCCTGGGCAAGCGTATTTGCACTCACATTCGGCTCTCGCATACCGGCAAGAATCATTCGGCGGGCAACAAGTGCTTTTTCAATGGTTCTTGAAATAGCGACTTCTTGAGAGAGTCGGGTTGCAAGTACAACCACATCCGGATCTTCTCGAAGGGATTCAACCAGGCTACGTGTAATTGGCATCGTTGTTGAACTAATATTAGCTAATTGTGCACCGGTAATATTGTCACTATTTAATACACCTTGGAAATGAGTCATTACATTGACGGTTTCATCTTCAATTTTAGGGGCTAATCCTGTACCGGCTTTTGTCGAGGTAGGTGGGGTACCGCAGCTTTCACAGGTTGAGAGCGATTTATCCCCCAATACATCACGCACCCATTCAGCCGCTTGTTCAGGCGAATTCCATTCTGTGCAGAGCATACCATCACATTGTGTTTCCGGTACTTTGGTTTTATCTAATACGCTCCGACCTTGCATGATATTAAAACCGGCTTTAACTACATCTTTTAGGACTTCAATACGATCTTGACCTTCTCCTCCTTTCTTTTCTCCGCCAATCCAAGTTTGTCCTTTTTTACCAAGTTCCTGTTCTGATTTTTTCTTCGCTTTTTTGGCATCCGTTTCGGACGACACGATATTTTTGTAGTTCTCGAGTTTTGCGAACTCCAACCATTTATTATCCATGACATGATCGGCAAGCTTACTCGACATTTCTTCGCAGCTTGTTTTTAATGAATCAAAGTCGATTTTTGCTTGATACAACCCATTTGAGAGAATATCGTAAAGTTGAGGGTTAGCCCGCTGGATGATCATTGCCGGAAGGCTTGCAACCGCACCGGTAGCCGATTCAATCACGTTGCTATAAAGATCTTTGAAACCTTCTGTAATACCGTTTAATTGGTTTTTTACGGTCGTTTTCATATCAAAATTACCGCACATCAGGTTTGTTTTCCATCCAAGTCCAACAGAATATTCATGCATTCTTTTTTTAGAAGGGGGCGGCATGATGGCTGATCCTCCGCCAATTTGATAGAACACTTTATCGGATAATACCGAACCTTGAGCGTAGCCTGTTGCGTATACCACATTTGAGCTTGAGCTGAGTACACCGAGAAATAAACTAAAAGCAATAGGGGTTAATTTCATTTTCATAGGTTAGTTCCTTAATAATTAATAACTCATCCAATCAACACTACCTAAAAAAGTTTGTCCACGTCGTTTACAGCAAGCATAAGGTCGCCATAATGCCCAGCTGTAGCTTTCTTGATTAGATAACTTGTCACCATAAGCATCAGTTGTAAAACCGTCGGGAAATATGGCACAAGTATTTTGTGTTTTAGGGCTTAACATTTGCCATTTATGTGTCTTTTTATTGCCTTCTTTAACTTCTTTCGGTGGCCAATAACCATCACGTTGTTTTGCTGTTGCCGGGAGATAAACGTGTAATTGTCCATCACGGCTTACGATATCTGCGATACGTTGCGCAACAACTGCAGAGGCTTTGTAGTCGTGAACTTGTGAAACATAACCGCCACGTGGGAAGAGGTTTCCCCACATATCCCCGCTTTTACTCACTTCTCTCATACCGGGCGTAAGTGCTTCCGGATAAAACATTTCCGGCATGTTATAACGCCAAGCAAAGTAATCGAGTGCACTTAGAAAGTATGGAACATAAGGTGTTGTTTGGCTTTCGCAGGAATACCCCATAGAGCTAATCATGTTTAAAAATAACCCGCCGGGATGCCCGATTGCTTCCGCATTTTTAAAAGTAAGCTGAGTATATTTTCCCTGTGTCAGAGATTGATAGCCGCCGCCTTTTGCACCTTGATTCAGCATTTTCATTTCAGTCCAAGGACTTTGATTATCATGGTTATAGGTTGAAACAACCATTTCAGGGATAAAATGATGTACTTTTGTTGAAGTGCGTACTTTACAGCCGAACTGAGTACAAAAAAGCCAATAGCACATTCCCACAACCTTATAGTCCGCACAATTTGGCGAAGCGGAGGATGAGGCAATGGTTGCCGTATCAATTGAGCTGCCTTCTATAGCGTAAGAGATTGGCGGAAGGCTTACACCGGCGATAGTAGAGGCTAATCCATATATAACTAATGATGAATATCGTTTTTTCATTGCGCTTATCTATTTTCATGTTGTTGGTAAAATTGAAGTGCTTTGGCGATATCTGTTTCGCCATAAATAACCGCACTTTGTCCGGTCTCAGGATGGGTAAATAAGATGGCTGGGACTTTAGTGATACCGTTTTTCCAACCCTCTGTCACACCGATATAAGCCTCAGCCAGGGCTTGTTCTGTTTGTTTCCATGCTGAAGATTGCATTTTTTGCCGAATTTGAGTTTCAGCAATTTGAGGATTTGTACTCAAATGATGACTGAGCTGTTCTTCGAGCAGTTCGACTTGATCGAGATGGTAAACATGTGTGGCTAATTGACGATTCTTGATTGGGTAATAACTTGTGGTATAAGCATTTACCTCAATATGAGCAGGTAAAGAAGCCGATGTACTCATCGTAAAAGATAAAGTCAGCAGAAAAAGAATATTTTTTCGCATAGGATTAAGCGATTGAATGTGGTTTTAGGTAGGGTAAAGTTAAGAATTTTAATCAAAAAAAGAAACGGGAAACTCTATTCAAAATAAGGAGAATTAAATTCTCCTTGAGAAAAATTTAATTAAAAATTGAAGCAAAAAATAAAATACTGATAATCAGCATTAACTTTCGCTATCGTTGGTAGCAAAGAAGGCAACCGGAATCTAAAAGGTTGTGTATTCACTGCGGTGAATAGGATTCAAAAATGATCCTCAGCATTCTGAAAAGGACTCTGCCGTTGGCAGGAATGCATTTTATACTCATTTTAACCGTCCATTAGGGAGCGCGATTCCTAATAGGACGCGTCTTCTCTTTGGACTTCTTTGACCAGGAGTTCATTATGAACAATTCACCATCTATTGAAACCTTTAATCCATTTTCCGAACCAAAACCTAAATCAAATTTTTTAGGGCGGTTACTGGGTAAGGTTGTTGTTTCTGCACGTCATAAAATTTCAGGCGTATCTCAAAGTATTCATCAAAGTATTGAGGATGATGTTGAAAGACGTCTTCATGAACAAGGTGAACACTTTGAAGCAATGTATCATTCACGTGAAATTGAGCATGAGCAGGAATGTTTACGTCTTAAACGGAGCAGAATCAAATTTGCAATCATGATGTTATTGATAGGGGTTGCTATCGGTATGTCGATGATGGGATATTGGTTCTTCATTCGTTAATTCATTAACCTTTCGGTTTTTCCTTAGAGGAAATAGATTTCCTCAAGGAAATGTATTTCCTCATATCCTTTAGGGGAAATACAAATGAAAATTTCACTCCATCATTCTTGCCTGGATTTGTTTAAAAGTGCAAAGATGCAACCTCATCGTAATTCATCATTTATAAATGAATTTTCTGAACAGGCTCGTCTTGCTTGGGAATCAAGAGATGAAGGTAGTGACGTTGCACGTTTTGCTTTCTCGATTCCAAATGAGTATGGGCAGCAATTTCACTTTTTTACAGTCTCGCTATATCGTCAAGGTAGCAATATTTTAACGGTAAGAGGGTAAAGCTGATAAGTAGGCATTAAATCATACTTGATTTAATTTTTGTACTTTTTACTAAAGCCTTTGATCCCGCTATATGGAGGGATAGAGGCTTTTTTCATACTAGCAGTAGGAGAATACAATGACGACTCGAAATGAACAACTCGAAACGTTGCTTAAAGCAAGTATTGAACTCAAATAGGCTTTTTTAAATAAGGTCAATTATGGTGCAAGTTTTTTGGATACGGAGAGTATTTCTGTGCTCAATAATTTTTATATAGCATTAAATGACCTTCAAGAAAAAGAATCGGATTAACCTTTATTCATAACGAATTTTGACCGCACTTTTTAAGTTCGGGCGAATTTTTACCCTGATGGGAACAGTTCCCATCGGGAGGCTGTTCCCTTTATTTTGGAGAACAGCCATGAAAAAACAAACTCAACCTAAAGATTTATACCAACAAATCACTGATCAAATTGTGGAAGGCCTAGAACAAGGTACGATGCCTTGGCAGAAACCTTGGGATAGCGGTTGGCCACAAATGGCTATTCCATGTAACGGTGAAAGTGGACGTCAATATTCCGGTATTAATGTCTTACTGCTATGGATGAGTGCAATCCGGAAAGGTTTTACCCAACGCAAGTGGGTAACCTTCCAGGGGGCAAACCATCTAGGTGGGCAAGTCCGAACCGGTGAGAAAAGTACCGTCATCATCTTCTACAAACAAAATCTGTTTGAAGAAAAAGATGATTCCGGCAATGTTATCTTCGATGAAAACGGTGAACCGAAAATGAAATCTTCAGTGTTCATTCGCGGTCATCATGTGTTCAATATTGAGCAGTGTGATGGGCTAGAAGAATACTATGAAGATTTTCCGGCACCGGAAACTTCATCAGAGATGAGCCCACGCCCGGATTTAGACGTGTTACCTGCTAAAATGGGGATTCCGCTATATAACAAAGCACAAGACAGGGCTTGTTATATGCCAAAACGGGATTGCATTGTGATGCCGGATTTTGAAAAGTTTCACTCTGCCGATGATTACTATGCCACATTACTACATGAATGTGGCCACGCAACCGGGCATAAAGACCGGTTGAATCGAGAGGGGATTGTCAATTTTGATAAATTTGGTTCTGAACGTTACGCCTTTGAAGAATTAATTGCTGAACTGACCAGCGCATTTACTTGTGCGCATATGAATGTTTGCAATAACATTTCGCAAAATGCGGCGTATATCGATCATTGGATTCAAGCATTGAAATCTGATAAAAAAGCGATTTTTCGTGCCTCATCACAGGCACGGGAAGCAACGCAATATTTGATTGATAAATTCAATCAAGAAACGCGTCTTGCTGCTTAATCCTTTTTACTTTCTGAAAGTGCGGGCAAATTTGACCGCACTTTTGCATGATCATTAACAATTCTGTAGGGATAATTTGACTTGAATGACCGAATATTCATAGAATATTCAATGTCGAGTGAATACCGGTATCACAGGAGGTAAACTATGTCGATTGCTTATGCATCAGATTTATATGGTTGGGCAAATGAACAGGCTCGCTATTTAAGCCTTGGTGCCTTTGACCAAGTAGATATAAAACATTTAACAGAGGAATTGGAAACGATGGGGAATTCCGAATTGTCTGAGTTGGAAAGTCGATTAGAATTGCTGATTATGCACCTACTAAAGTGGCAATATCAGCCTAACCGTCAAGGACGTAGCTGGTTACTGACTATCAAGGAGCAACGAACTCGGATTGAAAGACGTCTGAAACGTTCCCCTTCCCTGAAATCCAAACTCAATGGTGAAGGATTCTTACAGGATATTTGGGAATTAGCCGTTTTGTCAGCGGCAAGAGAAACCGGGCTTGATGAAAATAACTTTCCTGAAATACCAAGTTGGACATTGGATGATATATTAAATCCTCAATTCCTACCATAACCACTAAAATGCGGTCAAATTTGACCGCACTTTTCATCCCATAGGGACAAGTTCCTTATGGGGGATTTGCTCCCTATTCAATAATTGATAAGGAGCAATCCACGATGGATTTTGAACAAAAATTTACCGCACTTTTTAAATCAATTGCACCTCATTACCGGCGTTCTGAAGTGTTCTATGACTTTATAACGATTTTGGGACTTGAGTTTTATCTTGTTTTGTATGGTGAGTCAGCGGATGAAACGCTGAAACAGCGTTATCAGACGGCGGTAGGTCACTACACAGATGAGGAAAAGCAAAAGTTAGTTGAGCTGAGTGTGATTGTTGTAGAAGCCCTTGAAAACAAGACCTATGATTTTTTAGGTTCAGTGTTTATGGGCTTAGAGCTCGGCGATAGATATAAAGCACAGCATTTCACCCCCGGTTACGTTGCGCAGGCAATGGCCACAATGACACTATCCAATTGTCATGAGTTAATTCAACGACGTGGATTTATCCGATTGCAAGAGCCGACCTGTGGCTCCGGTGTGATGATTATTGAAGCATATAATTATTTACGCCAGGAAGCATTTAATCCTCAACAACAGATGTGGGTACAAGCTCGAGATTTGGATTTTACCGCTGCGATGATGTGTTATATTCAGATGACTCTTTTACACATACCGGGCGAAGTGATAATTGGGGATACCCTAAAAAATGAGGTTCATCATCATTTATACACAACCGCTCATCTATGGGGGAACTGGGACAATAAATTAGCATGCGCAGATTTAGATACTGAACCAGAAATTCAACAAATTGAATCTGAACCAGTAGAAGAATTACCTGAAATTGATTGGGAAAGTGAACCGATGTTTTATTAATAAAATACGCTTGCCACTAGGTAAGCGTATTTTTATAGGCATCAGTAATAGATTTAAATTGAAACAAAATGAATCTAAATGTATCATTGGTTGTCGTTTAAAAATTGGAGTCTAATATGTTTGTAAAATCAATCAATGTAAGAGGACTAGAGCCGAGTATTATTGAGGAATTTCAGGCCCTTGCTCAAAAAAATGATCGATCTATGGAAGGTGAAGCAAGAGTTGCGATTCGTCATTGGTGCAACGAAAACACACCAGAAAGAACGTCGATAAATGAGGAAAATAAGTATGGTATAGCATTGTTGCAACGCCTTAATTCAGCATTAGCTATGGTCAACCGGATTCCACATCGAGCACTTAGTTATTCCCTCATTGCAGAAAAATTGGGACACTCTACACCTTCACTTGTACAAAAGTGGTTTGATGGCAGGGTTATTCCTACATTTGATGAGCTTGCACACCTAGCCTCTTTGTTTGGTTGTAATGTGCGATGGCTTCAACATGGTATTGGTTCGCCTTATTCTGTTCATTTTTACCATATACGAAGACAATCTCCTCTTTCTTTTGCCAAAGAATTCTTGAATACGACATTGGATGGTAATCCAGTTTTCCGATTACACATAATCCTAAATGAAAGTAGTGGTTATGTATATATCATCCAAGAATTTGAAAATAGCAATATTTGCTATACCTATTTTTCATCTGATTTTTACCTAAAAGGTGACTATGGCTCAGATGGGTTAAATAATACAGCTCGATTTGTTTTAATGCTGCTTGCATTTGATAGACTTGATTCAAAAGTAAATATCAAGGGATACACAATTAAGGATACATTAGCGACTCCATTTTTTAGAGATTGTGAAAAACATCCTCTTCTATTTATGCTTGAAGCTAGAGAATCCCCATGGAATGAAGATATTATTGATGTTAATTATCCTATGAGCTATTGGGAAGGATATAAACCTTTACAACAGAAATTACATAATTGTATCAATAAGGATACCTTACTTTCCAAGTTTAAATCAGAAATAAAATCTCCACTTATAGATTGTTAAAAAATATTCTCAGCAAGAATGTCTTCCCTAGTTAATCTCAAGTGAACCGGGGAGGTTCTCATTTTTGCTCTAATTCTTTGAATCTCCATAAATTTTGGCCAAGTTTTATACTGTTCTAGATATCCGAGAGCAATAGTAGTAAAAACAACTTTATTTTGTATCTTCATTAAATCGGATAAAACAGATTCGAGTTCTTCATCACCAATTGACTCAATGCACAAAATATCATTATTTGATAGATTCTCTAAACATTTTTTAAAGTCTGATATACTCTCAATTATTCTATAATTATCACATTGCTTTTTTAGCATTCTAATTAATGTGGATTTCCCAACAGCAATTTCTCCTGAAATAATGATGAGGTTACGATTGGTGAAAATTTCTATTTTATTTTTTGTATAGTTTTCAAGTCTTTCATCAAATTTTAATTTTGGGTCAAATCTTTCATTGAATAATGATATATCGAGCATGCTATATCCTTCTTAAATATGTTATTTATGGATTAATGAATGTTGAGGTTAGATAAATTAACATTTTTGATGGCGAATTCATTTTTCAGTAGGATAGCCATCTACCTTGGTGAGGTTTTATCTATTATCTCTTTTAATTTATTTTCTAATTCTTTTCTCTGGTTATTCTTCTGTAAGGTCATAGTAAAAACAATAATCTGTATTATTAAAGTAGATAATGCTATATAGGTATATACATTAATTCCTTCTTTTATGAAGTTTAGTATTAATGCTATAAAAAGCATTGTTATTGTCATTAAAGTAAAAATTGTTGTATTTTTCATTATTGTTCTCTCTTTTTTTCACCGCCAAATTCATTCAATAAATATTGAGTTAATTTGGCAAGAATTCCTGTCATTAGTACAAAATCTGCATCAAAACGTTGAGCAAAATCCTCTTTCAAAATGTCATCATTTTTTTCTAACACAACATCGGCAAATCTTAAGCGTTTAAGCGTGCAATCTTCATGAATGACAAAATTCAAGTGGTCTTCCCAATCTAAAGAGAGTTTTGTGACGGTTTTTCCCTTCTGGAAATGAGAGAGCATTTCCTCATTTTCAAGCGGTTGCTTTTTACAACGAATTACACTGTCTTCTTGACTGCCACGCAATTCTGCTTCATCCAACATAGTCAACCAATCAGGTAAGCTATTTTGTGTAATCCAATTTGTTAAAACAGTGCTTGGTTCATTAGTAAAAGCAAGCGGCACAACAGGTAGTGAACCTAACGATTTACGCAGCAACGCCAAGGAATCTTCCGCACTTTTATTTGATGTGGCATCTACATAAATAAGGTTATTTTCCGTATCAATCCATAATGCAGTATGTTGGTTTCTACTGAATGCACGAGGCAATAAATTCATCACTACATCATCTTTTAAGGCTTGCTTTTCAGTTTTTTTCAGTTTGCGGTTTTCTTTTTGCTCCAGGCTTTTAATACGTTTCTCCAATTCTTGGTTTACTACATTTGCCGGTAGCATTTTTTCTTCCTTGTTTGCCGTCAATAAAATCTGCTTTCCTACGGAAAAATACAGTAAATTTGAATCTCGCAACGGTGAAACCCAACCAAATTTACTCATATCTAGCGCACCGCAAGGAACATAAGCACAATCGTTCAGTTGATTTTGTAATTGTGTTAAATCCCAATTAAGAGATTTTGTTAAACGATAAATAATTGCATTTTTAAACCAAAACATAATCAGCTCCCATATTTTGCTATTATCAGAATCATAGCGGTTTGTATAAAAATAGCAGTGATAAATTATCTCGAAGTTGTAGAGAGTTTTTTATTTAATTGGATGGGTCGATGAGTAACATTGAATTGAAGCAAATTTCTTAAATTGTAGAGATAATGAAGCTGCATATATTCTTTTTAAGCATTCTATTGATACCGGTTAGTCTCGTTGCAAATATTCGTGATCCGCATGAAGGGGGGATTTGTCACGTTGAGGCAGAATATTTTTACCCTGGTATTTGGGAAAAATATGGGGAAAATGAACTCATTTGTAACTATTGGCAGTTTCTGAGTGAAATAGATAAAGAAATGCTTGAATCTGAGTTAAATGAGGATACTAATGAAGTTGGGTATGATGAAACTGAAGTTGATAATAGCGATTATGATTCTGTAGATGAAATGGATGGGAAAGATACGGAAGATTAACTGTTCGATCTTCCAATTCAGAGTTTTTCAAGACATTTCACAAAACTATTTGCTCAGACTGCCAAATTTAGGTTTGTAAAAGGAAAAAGCCAAGGGAGGCCCTATCGGGCCAAGGGGAAATTTTCAAGGGTAAATCCGTTTCCAGGGGAAACGGGCTTACCCGAAAAGGCAAAAGGGCTAAAGAGCCTTTTTCCTATACCTCACTAGACATCATCTCGTCATATAGTGATAAAATGTTAGGTATATCTCCATCATTTGATGATATATCTAACTTAAAACATTTCGCCGTAGCAACATACATGGTATCAAAATTATATTTATCTAAACGTTTTTCTGTTCCATCAGATTTTGGTTGATAGCGTTTAGAATGTTTTTCTTTCTCATGTCTAAAAATATTGGTCGCTATATCTGTAATCGCCTTATCAATGTTAATAATTTCCAGTCCGGATAAAAATTTTTCTGCTTTCTCATATTCCGCCTTACTTTCTTTGGAATAATCATAAAATCGTAAAACTTCATGTCGAATTAATGGCGTAGTAAAGAAAATAACATCACCAAATTTATATTGTTGTTTAAACCATTCAATATCGTTAGGATTACCTTTTAGAATATTAATGATTTTATTGGTATCTAATAAGATTTTCTTCATATCCATACCTAATTAGTTATTCCTAGAGTATCAAATAAATTATTTTGTTGTTTTTCAGAACGTTCGGATTGAATGTTATCTAGTTTAATTTTATTCAAATTGACGTTAAATGCAGTAGAGAGTAAATCAACAAATGCCTCATTACTTGGGTTGGAAATTTCTTTATTTTTAACAATGCCATTTTCATTAACTAATTGATATGCTTTACCGTTGTATAACTGAGATAATACTAATGACGAATGCGTAGCAACAATAAAGACGGTATTAGGGAAGATTTTATTAAGTATAGGCAATATCCTTGTTTGCCAACTAATATGTAAATGACTTTCAATTTCATCAATTAACACAACGCCTATTTCATTTTCAATATCCGTTGAATTTGTGAAAAATGAATAACCTGATACTATGGATTGTACGATTCTAATTAAGGAGGTAAACCCGGTGCTGAGTTCTTTTAAATTTCTTTTTTGACCATCTATCGTAAATTCAACAGAGTTTCCACCCGGTATGGAAAAAGATCTTTTATCGTTACTAATGCGTTCATCAATTTTATTTAAAATATTAAGAACGGATAGTAGCTCAATCTCTCTATTATCAATTCCAGTTTGGTATTCATTAGTAGACATGGCTCGTTGAATAAACCATTCTGTAATAGAAGTATTATTAGGATTATTCATGTTTTTATATATATTTTCAAAATACTCTCTTTTTCTTTCTTGATATTTTCCCAAGGGTTTTATACTTTCAATGTTTTTATCATTAATATATCCTCTTTCTTGTGCTGGAATATAGATAATAGGAAAGGATACAATCTTCTTGATTTTGTCAAATTCATTATAGGAATTTTTTTATGAGGCTCATCTTTCCAAAAGGAAAGATTATCAATTTTTGCTTTTTCAAATACTAGTTTTGGTTTTATTTCATGAAAAAGAACACTATCTTTAAGAAAGTATTGGTCATTTGAAAATAATAAGGATTGATATAAGCATTCTAATGCTTTTGTTTTACCAACCCCATTATTACCAATAAAAACATTTATTTTACTATTTGGGTCAAGATTAATAGATAATCGTTCAATTCCTTTTACTCCCCAAAACTCATAGGTTGAAGGAATTTTATTTACTTTTAGGTTGCTCATATTAACCTCTGTCTTTATCTATAAGCTAGATTTTGGTTTATTAAAGGTAATTTTCCCAATAGGGATACACTATATTATTGCTTGTAAAGCCTTTAGATTAGTATAAAAAAATCAAAATGAAATTGCATTAACTTTCTGCTTTACCTCATTATTGCGTTCTTGTTGTAATAGGCAAAATATTAACAGGCTATCATCAAAAATGCTCAAAAAGCTCATCACCGCATTGCGTATAACGCCCCCTCAAAAAACACAGACTGAGAAAAATACATCTATTTCTAAAGGGTGGAACAAGCCATTATCTGCTTCAGAACTACTTAATACACCTCTAAGAGAACGGTATTTAACTGATATTTGGCAGAATGTATCCATGACTCCCAAAATGTTTGATACGCTTTATCGTAAGCCAATAGAGCGGTATGCCGAAATTGTTCAATTACTTCCTGCATCAGAAAGTCATCATCATGCCCATAATGGGGGGATGCTTGATCATGGATTGGAAGTATTGTCTATTGCTGCAAAATTAAGACAAAATTATGTTCTACCGCCAAACTCTCCTCCCGAAGAACAAGCTAAACAAAGAGATGTATGGACTGCTGTTGTCATTTATGCAGCATTATTACATGACCTAGGGAAAACAGCGGTCGATGTCGAAGTTATTTTAGAAGATCAAAGACGTTGGTTTCCTTGGCAAGGGAAAATAGATAGCCCATATCGTTTCCGTTATATTAAATCCCGAGATTATTCACTTCATCCTGTCATAGGGGGGGTATTTGCACAGCAATTTATTCCTCAAGAAGCATTGGATTGGTTAGCTGAATTTCCGGTAGCTTTTTCCACATTAATGTACTTTATTAGTGGACATTCAGATAAAGCCGGTGTTTTAGCAGATATTATTCAAAAAGCAGATCAAATTAGCGTGACAATGGCACTTGGTGGAGATATTCAAAAAATTGGAGAAAAAGCACCGGTTTCTTTTGCGAAACAGTTACATATCGCATTGAAAGAAGTTATCAGCAATATGAAACTTAATGCGCCTAAAGGTGGCGGGGAAGGATGGCTAACCAATGAAGGGCTATGGGTGTTAAGCAAAAGTACAACGGATAAAGTCAGAGCTTATTTAATGCAACAAGGTATCTCTGTTCCGGCTCAAAATAGCCGTGTATTTGATGAATTACAGGCACATAAATTAATTGAAGCAACGCCTGAAAATACAGCGATATGGTATGGAAAAATTGCCTCTAACAGTGGATGGCAGCCATCTGCTCCATTTACATTACTCAAGATATCTCCCAATGTTATATGGGAAGGCATTGATAGTCGCCCACCTTTATTTGATGGACTTGTCACAGTAACGGATAAAGAAGGTAACAATAAAATACAAGATGTTTCATTAGGAATTAATGAGACAACTGAAATATTGAGTAAAAATCATGATGAAACCAGTAATGAGTTTTTGTTGAGTGATATTAATATCACACCAGATATTACATTAAATACTGGCACAAATGATAACAATATAAAACCTGAATCAGAATCTGATCCATTTGGCTCTTACTTAGACTTATTTCCCACACTGGGTGAAAATAGTTCATCAGTGACGTTATCTTCCCATGAATCCGATAATATAAGTATTGAAACAGTAGAAGAACAATTATCTGAAACAGAGCAGGGTATAACATTGTTGAAAGAGGAAATAAGTAGCGTAGGGAGTGAGCAAAAGCCAAAAAGTCAAAAAAGTCCTATTTCAGAAGTAAAAATTAAGAACAAGGTAATAGACAGTGGCGACTTATTAACAACTGAAAAATTTATCAAATGGGTAAAAGAGGGTATTATAGCTAAGTCCATTCACATTAATAAACCTGATGCAAAATTGCATTTTGTGGAAAACCACTTGTTTATGGTTACACCGGCTATATTTCAGTTATATACACGAGAGAAGTTGGGGAGTGATAAGCAAGAGGATTGGGAATTCCTACAAAAAGAATTTCAAGATTTAGGTATCCATAAACGCTTCTATGCTGATGGAGACTCTTGGAACATCTGGTCTTGTGATGTGGTTGGGCAGAAAAAAACATCTTTATTGAGTGGATATCTTATTGAAGATGTAAAACTCTTTGTCGGAAATAAACCGGTATTCAATAATCACTGGTTAAAACTAAAAGGAAATATTCAATGACAGTTTCAAATTTTGATGAATTATTAACTCAATTTTTTTATTTCGTGAATTAAGGCCCGATACAGAGAAAGCCTATCAAAAAGTCGTCAATCAGCTATTAAAGTTTTATCCTGATAAATCACCTCAAGCTCTAACAAAAGCTGATATAGTCCATTGGAGAGCTGAGGTTTTGTTTAGAATTAAGCCGGTTACATGGAATAATTATTGTCGACATTTGAAAAGCCTTTATAACTTTGCAATTGAGCAAAATTTTATAAAAAATAAGGATAACCCATTTAGAAAAATGATGGTAAGAGAAGGTAATACTTCTCGAAAAGTCTTGGATGAAACTATCTTTAGGAAGATAGATTTACTTTTCAAAAGTGAAGAAAATCTACCTTCTCGCTTAAGACCTAAGTGGTTTATTCTATGTTTGATTAATGTATTAAAATACACAGGAATTCGACGTGCTCAGCTTGTAAAGTTGAGAATCAAGGATATCAATTTATCAAGAAAAATGATTTGTATCCCATCACACATAAACAAAAATCACAAATATCACGAAATTCCTATTCCGCAGATACTTTTTAATGACTTTCAGAAGATTGCTGAGGAGTTAAGAAGAATAGGGGATGATGAAGATGCTCAATTTTTTAATGTAAATCGGTTTTCAACGACCAATTATCGCCAAGGTGAAATGATGAGTAATCATCAGCTATCTCATATTTTTTATGTATTATCTAAAGAGATTCGTTGTAAAGTATCCCCTCATCGTTTTAGACATACTTTGGCAACAAAACTGATAAAAAATAAAACGAGTATTTACGATGTAAAACGAATATTAGGGCATTCAGATTTGAAAGTGACGATGAGTTATATTGAAGAAGACCCAGAAGATCTTCGTTCTGCATTAGATTCGGTGTATTAGAATAAAGGCTTTGCAAGCAGTATAAAAAGTGTAGGATTGGATCCGTCAGTAGTGTTTTTTACTTCTGACGGATCTTCTTCATTAATTTGTAGTATCAAACTTCCTAAAACTGCTGACATCATCGTTCAAAAACCATTTTGCAGTAGATACTATGAAAATCCTATCGACTTTAGTTTCATAATTGCTCGATGCTACTATTGTTATAGCTAGACAATGTTTGGCATATAAAACTATGCGCATGTCAGTATTCACATGCCCTTTGAGGGGATGTGAAGTATGAGACATTTCTTATAGGGTAGCCTAAAAATCGCATGTTTCATGTGCGGATTGTTATTTCTGATCGAGGGTGCTATTGCTAAACCTTGTGAGAGTTAATTTTAAACTATAAAAAGATTGTATTCTTATACTAGGAAAGAGAGGTTCAAAAGAGGAAACGATGGTTGGATTGGTATTTTTATCACTGTAATATTTGATTGAAAATTCATTTTTAAAACAATACCGAGTCATTTCGACTCGGTATGATATACGGTTATACTTCACTAGCATTTACCTTTCTATATGGTGAAACTAGGAAGTTATATACAAAAGATCAACAACCTATAATATAAAAACGCTTTATTATGCGTAATAGGCTATATTCGTAACTGGTAAATTTTGTTACTTATTCCAAAATATATTTTTGGTCGTAAAGTAATTTGGGATCAATCACATATTCCGTTGTTACGTGTAAAGCTGATTCATATTCTTTTATATTAATATCACCTTTCTTAAGTAAGAAATCTAGGATATCCTTATTAAAACCTCCAAGTATTCTTATTTTTACATGTTCAAAGTTAAAAAAATTATCCATTATACCTTTATCAATATTTGTAGGTGGTTGTAATAAATATTCTGGCCGCATGACACTTGTTATGATATTCCAATAGGCTTTAAAATCAGTTTTAGGATCTGGAATAACGTTTGATTCTAATCCAATCCTGATGGTTTCAAGCCAGCTATCGTAGAAGCGTTTCACATGGAGTGAGGACATATTTTCTTTACACCATTCATTCATTGTTTCTGATGGCGGTAGTTTTGTTTTTCCAGAAAATACATTAATAATCCACCGACTAATTACATCGAAATATGGGAATGCAGCTCCAAAACCATTTGTATCAACTGGAGGATTTAGTATCGCTAAAGATGGATCCTTAAACCAGAAAAAATGCTCAAATAGTTCATCTCTATTAAATCCTTCAATAAACGAATAATTTGGCATTTCATATCCCATGCAGGATATAATTGTATCATATTTCATATAAGAAAAATCTGAAAATTCTATACTTCCATTTTCTAAAACTTTGTTAATAACAGGTTTAATACCTATATTCTTTGATGCTATATGAGGAATGATTTTTTCGTTAACATGTACTGCATTATTATTAGCATTGATAGGAAGTACTCCTGACTGACGATATATCTGCATATAATCAGGTAATAATTTATCCAAATAATTAAGAAAATCATTAAATGAGAGGTTATTTAATAAATATCGTCCAAGATAAGAATGCATTAAATCATTAGGACCATTAGGATATTCTCTAGGCAAAAATAAACCAAGTTTTTTTATGGATAAAGTTACTGAATTTGCGTAGGGAACTAAATCGGATGCTATATCTGCCCCACTGACACCACCTCCAATAACTAGAACATTTTGATCTTTGAAATCTATTGGAGATTGATAATCAAGGGAAGTAAGTAAATTACCTGAAAAATTTTCTATTCCCGGAACTGAAAACTTTCTTGGATTCCAAAGTTCTCCTATTGTTACTATAACTTTATCAAAAATTTCAGTTGTGATATGTGTTCCACATTGAAGTGTTAATAACCAGCCCTCTGGAGTTTTTTTCAAATTATTTATACTTGTGTTTAACCTAATTGCTATGTTTTTATTTTTACCTAAAGGTATATTTGATAAATAGCTATGAACATCTTTAACACTTAAAAAATTATTTTTACTTTCACTAGGGATCTCAGAAAAGTAAAAAGTATACTTAGAATTTTGCATTTTTGTGTGATAGTAGGCTCCTCCACTATCAGGATTCCATATCCCTCCTACATTTGCTAGTTTCTCAAATAAAACTACCTCAATATTATTTTGTGCAGCATTATAAGCTGAAATTATACCTGCGGGACCCGCACCAATAATAGCCAATTTCATTTTTTACCTCTCTTGTAATTTATCAAAGTAATTAATAACACAGGGGCAGCTAGAAAGAATGTTATGACATTTGCTATAAGTACTGCAATATCTGACCTTAAAAATCCATAAACAACCCAAGATATAACACCAGTTAAGAACATTATATACATAGTTATTGAAATACCCTCGGTATTACGAGTTTTCAAGGTTTTTATACTTTGTGGAGCAAATGCGAATGTTGTAAAAAAAGCAGCAAGTAGCCCAACTAATAGTGTCGTATCCATAGATAATCAAAACTCTTCAATTATTTTTTGTATATATAGCCCTTCCGTAATTTTAGGAACTAGTTTACTACATTCTGAATTCTTTAATAGTTGACACCAATCACGGTATAGGTATATGAATGAATCGGCCCAAAAAGGTAGTTCTTTTGGAGGATCTGAGATTATTCTTTTTTCACTTAATAAAATCTCTACAACTTCTTTCTTATCAAATTTAAATAGATAGATTGTATTTATATTACGAGTAGAATATCTTATCTCGCCTTTTTCAAAAATTAAATTAAGATGCAGACCTAGAGAGTCTACTGTTTCCGATTTACTTGCATGGAGTCGAAAAAAAGCATTATTAACGGAGGAACCAAATATATATCCATTATCATCTACCTCCACATATCCCCCTTCCTTAGTTTTAACCCTGGTTCCTTTGACTACTTTCAACTGATTAATATCAGTTTTGCTTTCACTAAAGATATGAAATAAATCTATGAGATGACATGAAAGATCTCCTAAAGCCCCACTACTTTTATTTTGTTGCTCCGAATCTCTCCAAGTAAGATAGTTGCGTGTTAAAGCAGAATTTTTATTAAAATCAGCAGAAAAAAATACTAATTTACCTAACTTTTTTGAATCTTTTAAGAACAAAATTTTTTTAACAATACGATTATATCTATAATTAAAAGAAACAATACTTTTGGGAGGAGAGATCTCTACTAATTTACTGGCTAACTCAAAGTTAGTTGATAAAGGTTTCTCACAAAGTAGTGGAATTCTATTGTAATGTAAAACCTCCTTTGCAAGAGAAAAATGTAGATTATTGGGAGTGCAAATTACAAAAGCATTACTAGCCTTAGCTAGTTGTTCGATATTTTCACATAATGTAACAGGTAAAGTCGCTATTTTCTTTAGGTTAAGCATATTATTTCTATTTATATCATAAAAGGCTAGCCCCTTAATTTGTTTTATTTGAGAAATTGCTAATACATGGGCATGAGCTATTCCTCCACATCCAATAATACCTATAATCATTTGCCAAGCTCCTTAAGAATATCAAGAATACCATAACAATAAGGGCGATTAAGACTGCTGCCATAAGTATCAATGGCCACTTTGTCTGCATTAGAAACCAAATAGCCCTTACCTGAATTTGCAAACATAGGGAAATCATTTGCACTATCACCAAATGCTAATATATTCTCCTTAGCTAGACTTAATTCGTCTTTTAAAAACAAAATAGCTTGATCTTTTCCACAACAAGTAGGAATAAATTCAACATCGTAGCAGTCCTCTGGATCTCCTGCTGCGGGATTGCATTTTGTAAAAACAACTCGAATATGATATTTTTCTGCAAGATCTCTTATCCAATTAAAATCATCTTCCATTCCTTTTTGAATATAATAATAGAAACTAATTTTGTATGGGCCTTGATAATCATCAGGTTGTTTTTGAAGTAAGACTCCTTTTTTAGAAATTTTTTCTAAAATAATATTAACATTTTCGTGAGAAAAACCTGATTTAATAATTCTATCTTTCCAAGACTCTGATGGTATTAATTTCCCATTTTTAATCCAATAAAACTCTGTGCCTAGGCTACAACATAAAAAGTGTGGGCTATATGAAATATAATTATTTGCTTTTCTTAAAGCTGAGCTGAGATTTGTACCTGTTATCCAGCCAATAAAAATTCCTTTCTTATGCCCTTTTTCAAGCATAAATTTTTCTAAATCTTTTATACCACCGTTCTTCTTATTTTCTATTGAATATGGAATATATGTTTCATCTAAATCGCAACAAACTAACGTATTGATTTTAGTTGGTTGTGGAAACTCTAATGGTAAATTACTTTTGGATAAAGTCATATAGCACCTCAATTACAATATTTTGTTCTTCAATTGACATATGATTATGGAGAGGGATATGCACTAGTTTTGAATGGATATCCTCAGATAGACTAAACTGTTCCTTATTAAAGTAATTTTCAGAAAACGGATGCTTTCCAAGATGGGATAGAACAGGGTAATAAATATCCAATTCTACATTCTTGGATTGAGCAAATTGGATTAACGATTCTCTATTTTGTTCTTTAAGCAAGATAGGGAAAAGGTGCCAAGTATTGCTTATTAATTCTTTAGGAGGAAGTACTTTATCCTTAAGCTCCTCTAGTAAAAAAATGTATCTAGCTGCGAGTAAACAGCGTTTCATTGCATTTTTTTCAAAATGTTTAAATTTACATTGCAGAGTTGCAGCTTGTAAGTTATCCATTCGGCTATTAAATCCCCAATTTTGAGCTTTAATATTTTTCTTACCTTCAAGAAAACCATGATAGGAATATTGACGTGCTAATTTAGATAACTCAGAATTACGGGTAATAATAGCTCCAGATTTTCCAAAAGTACCTATATTTTTAAAAGGATTGAAACTAAGAGCTATGAAATCACCGTAATTTATAATGTCTTTTATACCGAAACATTGTGCCGCATCAATAACAATGGGCAAACTTGATTCTTTAGAAACTTTATATATTTCATGTAAATGGTAGGTTGAACCATATAGGCATACAGGGAGCACAGCTTTAGTTTTACAAGTAACTAATCGATTAATTTCATCAGGAATCATATTATAGGAGGAGTCAATATTAGCAAAAACTGGGGTTGCACCTATAGCCATAACCGCATTTTCTGTAGCAGCAAAAGAATTAAGCGGAAGGATAACCTCATCACCATGGGTTATTCCCAAAGCTTTTAATGCTATCTTAATAGCATCTGTGCCACTGCTTGTAGCGATACAAGAATCAGCATAATAAAAATTTCTAAGAAATTTCTCTATTTCATTAATAAATGGTCCACTAGTGAAGTTACCTGTATTAATAACTTGAGAAATAATATCGGAACAATCCTTTCTTTCTTGTAAAGAATTTAATCTAGAAAGTGGTAGAAAAGAAACCTTGTCTGAAAAATCGTATTCACTTTCTTTATTTATATTAAATATAATATCTTGATTTTCTTTAATTAATTCTTCTTCTGAAGAAAAAGAGAAAAGAGTTTTATTGATCTCGGATACATCTTTCATGGTTATCCCCCTCAAATTAAGTGGCAAATGGATATTTTTTAAATACCTAGAATAGGGTATCTAAGTTTTCCTAATAGTCAATTTAAATGTTGCAAAAATGTGATTTATTTCACACTTTTTTTACAAACGCATTATGAAAATCGATTCTATGTTTAAAAATAGGAAGTTAGTAGTCAAGACAAAACACTAGGTTTGAATAGCGTAATAATGTATTCATATAAACGAATAAGATAGAGTTTTATCAGTCGTTCATTTATATCGATTTAAATAAAAAATTATTTGATTATAGGGAATGTTTTATAATTATATGTAGTTTCATTCAGCTATTAATTTGATGAGAAAATGCCTTATGAATGTCAAAAACTCAAATAAGTTTTGATGATGTTGTAAGTAATGGAGTTATACACAGTAGATTTGGTATACTAGAATAAAGGCTTTACAAGCAGTATAAAAAGTGTAGAATTGGATCTGTTAGTAGTGTTGTTTTACTGCTAATCGATCTTTTTTATTTTCATCGTGCAAATTTGATGATGAGTCTGTGCGGTATTTTTTAAGAAAATAGCATAAAGGATTTAAAATCCCTCGCCTTTCGAGGCGTGCCAGTTCAAGTCTGGCTTCGGGCACCATTTTATAAAATCTTAATTTTGTAAAAAACTCCTTTAAAATCCTACATTTGGGTCGTTAGCTCAGTCGGTAGAGCAGCGGACTTTTAATCCGTTGGTCGAAGGTTCGAATCCTTCACGACCCACCATCTAATACAAACTGGCGGTAAAGTGGCGGTTTGTTTTTCATGGTCTAATTTCCTATATTTTGTAAGTGGCGATAACCGCCAGTCTAGTTTTTAACTGAAATTAATTTTTCTAAAAATTCTCACGGAAAATAAATAAACTGTTTATAAATCATAGTGTTATTGAAATTTCGTTTTATTTTACGATCTCTTTTAAGTGTAAAACACTGTAAAAACTTGTAATTCTTACAGTTAAGATCACTATTCTGTCTCTTAGATGATCCCTTTTACTTCAAAGAGTTAGCACTATTTCAGACCTGAAATTTAACTGAAAAAACGCCAATTTTGAACGTAAATTCAGCGGGGGAGGAAGGGGATTTTTCGCCACTTGGCGTTAGCCTAAAAATATTCTTCCTTTATGACCCCATATATTTATGGTAAAACTTAAAGGACTAGCCTTGGAATACAGGACACAGTCCTTGAATTAAATTAGTCTAACTTTTTGGGGACAGAACGATGGATGGATTTTTTATCGGTATTTAATGAATGTAGGCAACAAGAATTGCCCCAATAAAGCTTGCCAAAGCAAGTAATAAAAACATTGGATTGGCTTTTGTTACTTTTTTGCTGAAGAATTTTGCTGAAAAAACAACGTATAAAATCAACAGACAAAGTTTCGTGATAAGCCAAGTTTCTAATTCAAAAGGCAAGAGGAAAAATATCGTTAAACCACTTATTATTAAAAGGGTATCAGTCAAGTGCGGTAAAATTTTTAATAATTTTATGGCTCGCCAATCTTTCCCACCTAATTGCATTCCTCCACGAACGATCAAAAGCCCTAAACTTAAAAATGCACAGAACACATGTAAGGAAATTAACATAATCACTCCAATAAATAATGAGTAGCGTAATGCTACTTAAGATAAAGCACTATTATATAGAAGTTACTTTCTTTTTAATATTTAAAATTTTATTGTGATGATGAAGAAATATGTTTCAGTGTCGGGTCATCATTGTGAATTGCTAAGATATTAATATCCATAGGAAAAAATTGATAGCCTAAAGGTGAAAGTAGATCAACAATTCCTTGATGTCCGGATTTTAGGACTTCAACAGATAGTATTGGTAAATGTTGTTTAATGGTTCTTAGCCCTCCGGTTAATGTTTCTAACTCCATTCCTTCGACATCAATTTTTAGGAAATCTAAGCGTTTAAGCTGGAGAGAATCAACAGAGATAAGAGGGATTTTTTGCGTTTTTTGATAATCGATAGGTTGACCGATAAATTCGTTATTTGTATTTTGACGTAGCTCTAAGCTACCAAAGGAAGAGGGAGTATTGTAGTCAACAATCGGTATGTCTATCATTGGCTGGCTGGCTGGCTGGCTGGCTGGCAACGGGATTGCCGATTGCTGAATAAATTGCTTTGGCATTAAAACAGTTATTCAATGCAATGTTACCTGCAAGCGCATAATAAATACGCTCTTGGGCTTCAATAGCGATAACTTCTCCCCATCCGGTCATTTCTATGCTCCAAGGAATGGTATGAGCACCAATATTGGCACCGCAATCCAAAGCCACGACATTATCTCCAAAATATTTGCGACGTAAATTCAGTAAGGCTAATACATTTCGAATTTCTTTAGGATCGAAAGACCCGGTAGATAAAAATTGATAACCTACACCATATGTATGCCCGGCAAGGTTGGTTTGACGATCAAGATGATTAACGATAAGTGTGCCAAAATTAGTTGCACTAAGAACAAAAGGTTGGGGTCTATTAATGTGTTTCATCATATTTTCCTTTTTATGAATGAAAGAACTTGGTGGTTTTTTCCACCAAGTTAATAAAGGTTACTTCGCAATACGCTTATATTTCATACGATGCGGCTGTAAGGCTTCAGCACCAAAGGTTTTCTTTTTCCACTCTTCATAGTCGGAGAAGTTACCTTCGTAGAAGGTGACTTTACCTTCATCACCATAGTCTAAAATATGAGTTGCAATACGGTCTAAGAACCAACGGTCGTGGGAAATCACCATGGCACAGCCCGGGAATTCCAAAATTGCATTTTCTAATGCACGCAAGGTTTCTACATCGAGATCATTGGTCGGTTCATCCAGTAAGAGAACATTCCCCCCGGCTTGCAAGAGTTTGGCTAAATGTAAACGCCCACGTTCACCACCGGAAAGTTCGCCCACCCGTTTTTGTTGATCAACCCCTTTGAAGTTGAAACGTCCCACATAGGCACGGCTTGGAATTTCAAAGTTACCAATGGTAAGAATATCCTGCCCATTTGACACTTCTTCCCAGACGGTTTTCTTATCATCCATCGCATCACGGAATTGATCCACCGAAGCCAGTACAACGCTTTCCCCCATAGTGATCGAGCCACTGTCCGGTTTTTCTTGCCCTGAAAGCATACGGAATAGAGTGGATTTACCTGCCCCGTTTGCCCCGATAATCCCCACAATCGCTCCCTTAGGAATAGAGAATGAAAGGTTATCAATCAAGGTGCGATCACCATAGGATTTCGTGAGGTTTTGCACTTCGATCACTTTATCACCTAAGCGTGGACCTGGTGGAATAAAGAGTTCGTTGGTTTCATTGCGTTTTTGATATTCGCCGGAATTGAGTTCTTCAAAACGTGCCATACGTGCTTTGCTTTTCGCTTGGCGGCCTTTCGGATTTTGGCGAACCCATTCCAACTCTTTCTCAATGGATTTTTGACGGGCAGATTCTGCTGCCTGCTCTTGGGCAAGGCGTTTTTCTTTTTGTTCTAACCAAGAAGAATAGTTCCCTTCCCAAGGGATACCCTCACCACGGTCAAGCTCTAAAATCCAACCGGCAACGTTATCTAAGAAATAACGGTCATGGGTAATCGCTACCACAGTGCCTTCGTAATCATGGAGAAAACGCTCTAACCACGCCACGGATTCTGCATCCAAGTGGTTGGTTGGCTCGTCTAACAACAACATATCCGGTTTTTCTAACAAGAGGCGACAAAGTGCCACACGGCGGCGTTCTCCCCCGGATAAATGCTCAATTTTAGCATCCCAATCAGGCAAGCGTAGCGCATCGGCGGCTCGTTCTAATTGATTGTCTAAATTATGTCCGTCTTGCGCCTGAATAATCGCTTCCAATTCCGCTTGCTCTGCCGCAAGTTTATCAAAATCCGCATCAGGATCGGCATAAAGTGCGTAAACCTCATCAAGACGAGTTAGGGCATTTTTCACTTCAGACACCGCTTCTTCCACCGCTTCACGCACCGTTTGCTGTGGCTCAAGTTTAGGCTCTTGTGGCAGATAGCCAATTTTAATCCCCGGCTGTGGACGGGCTTCTCCCTCAATCTCTTTATCAATCCCCGCCATAATGCGAAGTAGGGTAGATTTCCCAGCCCCATTTAAGCCAAGCACCCCGATTTTCGCCCCCGGGAAAAAACTCAAAGAAATATTTTTCAAAATATGCCGTTTCGGAGGCACAACCTTCCCGACACGGAGCATGGTATAAACAAATTGTGATGACATAACGCCTCTTGTTTTATAAGTGAAAAGTGCGGTCAATTTTACTTGAATTTGCGGGGGAAATATAGCCTTTGCCTGCAAGCAGTTCAATCATCAAAATTTTTTCAAAACCTTGTCAAAAAAAGGCTTGACTATCGTTTTTTTTTTTTAGAATACGGAAGATTTTAGGTTTTTTAGCAGGAGTAACATGGCGGAAATTAATGCTCTGATTATTCAGTGTATTGAAGAAAATTTTAATAAGGAAAAGGATTGCATTCCTATGGGAGAACCCTATTCCGGTGTGGATTTACAATATATTCTTAGTTATTTAGCTCATTATCAAAAATTTCCGGATGAACAAGAACTAAGAGAAAGGCTAAATTTTCTTATTAAGAATAATAGAAATAAATATACGTTAATTGACCCAGTTAATAAAATATTTGTTGCTTATACATCAACAAATGCAAATTATCCATAAGATTTAAACTTACAATTAATTTAAAATAAAAGGTAAAATTTCATGTCTAATAAAATAGGTAAATATAAAATTCATAGGGGAGTTCTCTTTCCTATATTAAGATATTTTAGGGAGAGATATGATTTAAGCTTTAGTTTTTCTGATGAAGAAAATGCTTTTGTATGCGATAAGTATTATAGGTCATATAGTTATGGAGCTTCATTTTGTATTGGCATAAGTAAACTTGATTGTGTGTTTTTTACTACCCGAGTCTACAGTTCGAATGATTATTTTATTTCAAATATGATAAAGAATGATAATAAATCCCTTTTTGAATTTGTTAACGGTTGGAATAGCACTAATGGTTTGCTGCTTCCCGTACATCTAGATGAAGATGACTTGGGGTTATATTTGTATCAAGGATTTTTGGTTTCTTTTGGGGTATCAGAAGATTATTTGAAATATAGTCTTGAGATGTGTTTAGTTCATTCAATAGAATTTTTAGAAGAATATTATCCTAAATGTGAAGAAAAATTTGTAGAAAAATTACAAGAGTCTGAAAATGAAATTGAATTTACTAAATAATTTATGTTGGGGTAAATAAAATGCTGAGAGGTTGTTATGATTAAAGATACTGAATTTACCATAAATATTAAAGACATTACCTCTATTTTATCAAAAGTAGAAAAAGAACTTGACGTTAGATTTGAAAAAGATGAAAGTGATTATCTTCTTAAGATAAATCAGATAGAAGAAAGTGGGATTTTGGTCTCAATAAATCAAGAAAATACTGCAGTAGTATTTGGTGCAATTATAAAGATACCTGATATTGAATTAGAGTTAATTAATAATTTTAATGCTAAATCTAAACTTGGTTTTTCTATTTCTTGGCGAGAGGATAAAAAAGCAATGGTGTCTTACTATCCAATTTTCTTAAAAGGTGTATCAGAATACTATGTATATCAAGAAATGAAAAGATTTATATATGGAATACTTAGCTTTATTTCATACTTAGAGGATAATGGAGTTATTTTAAATGAAAAATAAAAACCTTCCCCCATCCCCTAAATTTTCTGCTCTTAAACTTTATCTTAAACCCTATATTCCCAGACAGAAATTACGAGGAGCATTAGAAAGCTATGTTGCAGATGAGAATGTAGAAGCGGATGATATTTTATTATTAACGGATGATACGGTATTTGGATCTGCAAAACGTGGTTTAGTATTCACAAATAAACGTTTCTTTTATTGGGATAATAATGGTTCCGGATATGGTTCAATATCTGACATTAACGCTATTGACGTTGAACCTGGCACACTTTCTCACGATATTTATTTTAAATATAAAGGAGAAGAAAATGAGTGGTGGCATTTGAACTTTACTCAAGCTAGGGCTAATGACATTAAACTTTTAAAAAAATATTTAACAGAAGTTGTTGAACAACTCCAAGCTGAAAATATTGAAGAGGACGTTAAGGTAGAGGAAGAAATTGTAGAGCAAACTCAAAAAGAACAAGCACAATTTGATGAAGAACAGCTACGTTTGGAAATTCGTAAACAATTAATTTTGGAAGAAGAAAAACGTAAATTTGAAGAAGAGCAAAAACAAAAAGCACAGCAACAAGCCTTAATAGAGATTGAGCCGAATAATAGCGTCAATACTTTTGTGCAACCGGGGTTAATCTCTCAACAATTGGTGAAATCTCGTTATATTGGTACTCGGATTAATGATGATGGATCGCCTGAACCTAGGTATCTTGGTGAGCCGATAGAGGAAGATCAGTTTAATACTGGTGATATTTCTATTAATGCAGGAAATCAAGATACTCAGAGTAGTCTAATTAGTTTCTTACAAAATAATAGTGATGGCATTATTGCGAAGTTAAAAGATAGTGGATTGTCACTCACAGCTTCGGCATTACAAAATGATGAAAATATTATTAGGATAGCGGGTTTTATTTATAATTTTCTTCCTATGCCTGTTCGTTTTTTTGTCAGTGTTAATACCTTAGAACAATTCTTAATGAATAACAGACAATGGTTAATTAATAAATTAAATTAAGGAGTTTTTATGTCTAAAGAATATTATTTCAAAATTACTTATAAAAACACTAGAAACAATAATTCGGTGAGTAGTGAACGTTTGATAGCAAGAAATATGAGTGATGCGAAAAATCAGTTTCGTACAAAAAATTCTCTCAGACCGGAATATAAAATTATTGCTTGTGTTCGGGAGCAGGAATATGGCTCAAATGCTCGTTCGGATAATCCAACGAGTAACAGTTTGGGCGGGGCATTACTGGGGTTGGCTGCGGTGGCAGGCGTGGCTTTAACCTCTAAATTTTTTGGAAATAAAAAGTAATCAAGGTTTTTAAAGAAAAAATCAAAGTTATATTTTTTCTTTGTGATAGGGTTATTGAATGTTATTTTTTGATATTCAATAACCCTTTTTTTTCCAAAAAATAAATAAAAAAAACCACCCGAAACGGGTGGTAGGAAAGTAGTTTAGCTATATTTATGATTATTTTATTTAGGAACTTTATGAATATCAAGCAATCACTTGACGGAGCGAATGATACAGAAAATTCCTCTTTAAATAAAATCCAATCTTATTATTTATTGATTTATATCAATAAATTTAGGTGATTTACTCAGGTTTGTTTATAAAATAAGCGTTTTTTTAGAATCTTTTTGTCTATGCTAGAATGCTGAGAATTTTTAATTGGGAGCACAATGTGAAAAAGCTATTCCTATTTCCTTTATTTTATGCCGGTACGGTATTGGCGCATCCTCATGCTTTTATTGAGATGGAAAGCAAGGTATTGGTTGAACAAAACCAATTAGTCGGATTTTCGATGAAATGGACGTTGGATGAGCCCAGTTCTTCAGCCGTTTTGTACGATATGAAACTGGCAAGGGAAGAGGCAGAACAGCAAAAATTGATTGATGAAGTGATGAATAATGTGGTAAACGAACATTATTTCAGTTATTTTTTTGATAAAAATAATAATAAAATCAAATATAAAAAGCAGGCGAAAAATTATGGGGTGAAAACGAAAGGTATGCGTGTTCAGTATTATTTCGATTTCTTTCTCTCTCACCCACAGCCGTTGCAAGATAATGAATTGACATTGATGACCTATGATCGCACTTATTACGTTTCTATGTATTATCCCGAAGGTCAACGTGCGATGGATTTTTCCGCACTTCCGGCAAATTGTCAGGGAAGCATTGCGGCGCCGAATGTGGATGAAAAAATACAATCTTACGCCGCCTCTTTAGATAAAACGAAGAAAGACGAAGATGATTCTTTAGGAGTGATGTTTGCTCAAAAAATCAAAATTCAGTGTGAGTAAAATGATGAAATCGGTTTTTCCCTTTAAATGGCTTGTCGCCTTCATTTTAGCTTTTGTAGCGATCTTTTGGTTTTTCCCTTGGCTTTTTGTGAAAGTCGTGATTTGGCAGCAGTTGTTTAATCAATTAATTTCTGACAATCTCCACGAGATTCAGCAAGATTCCGTTTCAGCAGGCATATTATTAATCGGTGTGAGTTTTCTTTACGGCGTATTACACGCAGTCGGGCCAGGACATGGAAAATTTATTATTGCAAGTTATTTGTCTACGCACGAAAGTAAATTGAAACAAAGTGTGAAACTAAGCCTATTATCTTCTTTTATGCAAGGTATCGTGGCAATTACGGCGACCTCTCTTGTTGTGGTGATTCTCAATCTTTCCTCTCAATATTTCAAATTAAGCCAAGTATGGCTGGAACGCAGCGCATTGATTTTATTGATGGGGTTAGGCGGCTATTGGATTTATCAAGGCATTCGCAAGCCGATGGCTTTTCGCATTAAATCCATTAATCCTCGCCCTGTAGCGTTACAAAGTGCGGTCAAAATCAACCGCACTTTTAAAGAGGATTGTGGCTGTGGGCATCAACATTTACCGAATGTCCTTCAATTAAAGCAAGCCGATACCTGGAAAAGTCAATTTTTAGTGATAATGAGCATTGGTTTACGCCCTTGTACGGGCGCGATTTTTGTTCTTTTTTTGGCTTATATGATGGAGCTCTTTTTTTGGGGAATTTTTGCGACCCTTGCGATGTCTTTTGGGACAGGGCTGATGTTAGCTTGCTTTGCAATGCTTGTGCGTTATGCAAAAAAATCAGCAATTCGGATTGGAAGATGGTATGACGTGAAAGCCTTAAACCGATATAGCGGTCGAGCAGTGAAAATTATTGTGGGTGGTATAATGCTGTTTTTTGCGGTTAGTTTGCTTTATGCTACAACCCTTGAAGTGAATGGAGGAGCGGTGTTATTTGGAAAATAACCAGATAAAAATAAAGCCCATCAACACGACGGGCTCAAAATCTTTTGGTTGCTAATTTAGGATTCGTAAAAGGAGACAAACGAAAACTAAACCAAAAGAGGAATTGGCTCCTCCTGCTGGACTTGAACCAGCGACATATGGATTAACAGTCCACCGTTCTACCGACTGAACTAAGGAGGAATAATTCTGTATCACAATGAATCGGCGCGCATTTTAATGATCCCACTTCCCCTTGTCAACAGGTCAAAATAAAAAAATTTAAAAAAAATTGCGGCATTTTTCTATCCACAAAGGCTGTGGATAACTTTGTGGATTAAAACAAAATAAGATCTTGAAATACTGATAAATACTGGGGTTATAGCGAATCCGGTAAAAATTGATTGTAAAATAACATTTCTTTATTTATCAATTGGTTAGATAAAGTCCAGTAAAAAGTTTAAAAAAAATTTTCGATTTTATAAGGTTTTTCTCTTGACATCGCTAACACTGTGTAAAACTTGCCTTTTTCACTCTATATGGCGTAAGAAATATGTTAGAATGCCGCCAATAAAAACGCATTCAATTTTAACCGCACTTTTATGGCAGAAAAAATTAACAGTAAACCTTTTATTCTTCATTCCGATTTTAAACCTTCCGGCGATCAGCCCCAAGCGATTGAAAAACTTGCTGAAAATTTAGAAGATGGGCTTGCCCATCAAACCCTACTTGGAGTGACAGGTTCAGGGAAAACTTTCACCATCGCCAACGTTATTGCAAAATTAAATCGTCCGGCGATGTTGCTTGCCCCCAATAAAACCCTTGCCGCCCAGCTTTATGCCGAAATGAAGGCCTTTTTTCCGGAAAATGCCGTGGAATATTTCGTTTCTTATTATGATTATTACCAACCCGAAGCCTATGTGCCAAGCAGTGATACTTTTATTGAAAAAGATGCCTCCATTAACGATCAAATTGAGCAAATGCGTCTTTCAGCGACCAAATCCTTTTTAGAACGTCGTGATACGATTGTGGTGGCTTCTGTTTCTGCCATTTACGGTTTGGGTGATCCGGATAGCTATTTAAAAATGATGTTGCATTTGCAACAGGGGGCGATTATTAATCAACGCCAAATTTTGGCAAAATTGGCAGAATTACAATACACCCGTAATGACCAAGCCTTCCAACGGGGAACATTTCGTGTGCGGGGTGAGATTATTGATATTTTTCCGGCGGAATCTGATGATATTGCCATTCGTATCGAATTATTTGATGATGAAATTGAACGACTGAGTTTATTTGATCCGCTGACCGGGCATCATTTAGGCACGGTACCTCGTTACACGGTCTATCCGAAAACCCACTATGTCACCCCTCGGGAACGCATTTTAGATGCAATTGAAAAAATTAAAGCCGAGCTCGTACAACGCCGTGAATATTTCATCAAAGAAAATAAATTGTTGGAAGAACAACGCATCAGTCAACGCACTATGTTTGATATTGAAATGATGAATGAATTGGGCTATTGCTCGGGCATTGAAAATTACTCACGCTATCTTTCCGGCAGAAATGAGGGCGAGCCGCCGCCGACCTTGTTTGACTATATGCCTTCTGATGCCATTTTGATTATTGATGAATCTCATGTGACGGTTCCGCAAATTGGGGGAATGTACCGTGGCGACCGCTCTCGTAAAGAAACCTTAGTGGAGTATGGTTTCCGTTTGCCTTCCGCGTTAGATAACCGTCCGTTGCGTTTTGAAGAGTTTGAACGCCTTGCGCCACAAACTATTTATGTTTCTGCCACACCGGGGCCTTATGAATTAGAAAAATCCGGTGATGAAATTATCGATCAAGTGGTTCGCCCTACAGGCTTGCTTGATCCGGAAATTGAAATTCGTCCGGTTGCGATTCAGGTGGATGATTTGCTTTCCGAAGCCCGACAAAGGGCAGAAAACAATGAGCGTGTTTTAGTGACAACCCTCACCAAAAAAATGGCAGAAGACCTCACCGATTATCTGGACGAACACGGCATTCGGGTGCGTTATCTCCATTCGGATATTGACACCGTAGAACGGGTGGAGATCATTCGTGATTTACGTTTAGGGGAATTTGATGTGTTGGTTGGTATCAACTTATTGCGTGAAGGGTTAGATATTCCCGAAGTTTCCCTCGTGGCTATTTTAGATGCCGATAAAGAAGGTTTCCTGCGTTCCGAACGTTCGCTGATTCAAACTATTGGGCGGGCGGCGCGTAATTTGAAAGGAAAAGCGATTTTATATGCCGACAGCATCACCAAATCCATGGAAAAAGCCATCACGGAAACCAATCGCCGCCGTGAAAAACAAATGAAATACAATGAACAAAAAGGCATTGTTCCGCAAGCGTTAAACAAAAAAGTGGGCGAGTTGTTGGATATTGGTCAGGGTGTGACAAATAAAGGGAAAGGTAAATCACGAGCCAAAACTGTGGCAGAACCGACCGCACTTTATAATGCCCCGAAAAATGCGAAGGAATATCAGCAACAAGTCAAAAAACTGGAACAGCAAATGTATAAATTCGCGCAGGATCTGGAATTTGAAAAAGCCGCTGCAATTCGAGATCAACTTCACCAATTACGGGAACAATTTGTGATGAGTGAATAGGGAAAAGTGCGGTAATTTTTTTGGTACTTTTCTTTTCAGCAACCAAACCTACCGGCGCAAGCATTTTGCTTGTGCCAATGAGATTATTTCTCTTTCCAATAACCAATCCATTCTTTCAACAGTTGCATATTTTTCGCCATTGCTCCGCCTTGTGGAATGAAATGCATAAGCGTTAAGCCGTATTCCTTTGGTGTGATACCTTCGCCCACACCGGCGGGGAAGACGTTAAATCCCTGTTGTTGGAAAAGCAATTTGGCCCGTTGCATATGCCATTCATTGGTAACAAGAATAATGTTGTTAATCCCTTCTTTTTCTAAGATTTGTTTGGTAAATCGTGCATTTTCTTTAGTGGTTAAGGCCTGAGGCTCAATCCATGTGGTCGGCACATGAAAGAATTGCTGTAATTCTTCTGCTGCCACCTTCGCTTCGATAGCACCGGTCGGGCTTCTTCCACTGATGAGAAGCGGTAAGCCCGTTTCTTTTTGTAAATAGGCCGCATAACGTAGCCGTTCAAGTTGAATTGCGCTGGAAGCAAACGGCGCATAAAGCTCTTTACTGTCTCGTAATCCTCCGCCTAATAACACAATAGCTTGGGCATTTTTGTAGTCATTGAGTGTGAAATGATCTTCTGTCACCAAGCTATCCTTTAAGGTTTGAGCGGTAAAGGGAATACTAAATAGATAAAGCATCGCAATCCCAAGTGCGGTGGAAATTCGGCTTAATTTTTTGAAATTAAACCGGGCTAAAACTAATGCCAAGAGCCATAAAATTAAACTATTAAATGGCGGGAGTATCATGGCGGTGATGAGCTTTTTGAGTTCCATCATTTTTTATCAATTTCCACAAAGTCGATATTTTTCGTCCATAAATTGGCATAGCCGGAATTTTTACCATAAGCGTTGTCACACACTCGGTTTGGTATTTCCAGTAAGCAGGAGAAAATATGACCGTGTAATCTGGTGGTGATCACCTGATCATGTTGTAAAAACACGCGAGCCACCCGTTTTACGATACCTTTGGTATAAGAAAACCAAAATTGATGGAAACCATTTTTCAGCCAGCTCCAATTTCGTTGGTTGGCAAATTTACTCACACGCCAACTGAGAGCCAAAACGATACTGTCTAATCGGGTGAGAATATCCTCCCAATCTTTCACATTGGCATTTATCGGTAGGGTGGCGAGGATATTTTTTTCCACTTCACTTGCTTCAATATCTTTGCGTAAAAAATAAAGCTGTTCGCCTGTGTTGCCTTGTTTTGTCGGCAAGGTGCCGTAGAGTTGGTGTGCCATATCCGGTGATAAGGCGATATTTTGGGAAAATGGTTTGAAGGCTTCTGCTGTGCGTTCATCACGGGCTAGCAGGTGGCAATCGGTATGTTGATTAAAAAGTGCGGCTGATTTTTCGAGATTTTTTTGATCCTTAAAATACAGGGTTTGTGGCAACACAATAATGCGATTATTGGGAAAATGTTGCACCATCGCTTCACGAATTTTTTGATGTTGTGGATAGAGATCGCCAAAGTTGCCCCCACCGTGCAGCAAAATGGTGGTGTTCGGAGTGATCTTTTGTCTGACCTCATTAATATCCAAATCAAACTCGCAACGTCTTAAGGTCACATTAATATGGTGATCCTTAAAAAACTGCTCCGTTCCGTGATAGATCAATAAATCCCCTACATTCAAATGTAGCGGGTAATCAAAATAAAACACATCGTTTTTATCTTTAATTAAATCCGCAAGAGGGGCGAGTTGTTGCTTTAGAGAAATTAATGTTGTATTCATTTTTTTACCTTTTTCAAAATATAGCCAAAGAGGAAGTTTTTTTCCGCTCGATTTAGCCCAAATAACAAAATCACGCTCACCAGCACTATTTCCAATAATACGGCTTCACCGATAAATTCAAAGAATGTATAGGTCTGCTTAGGGTTTGAAAAATAAACCAGCCCTAATAGTAGGCTGAAGATAAGGCTGATGTGGCACAAATAAGTGACGAATTCTTTGCGGTTAAACCGAATTTTTTTATTAATAAAGTAAAAGCGATAAATTTGCATAGAAAGTGCGGTAGAAAACCGCCCAATAAAGGCATAAATCGGGCTATAACCCAAAGTAAATAAAAAGTAAGCAAGCGGTACGGTGCAAAGATCAATCATCGCAATCACGATATTATATTGTTTAATTTTGTTTGTGCCGATAGCCAGTGCTGTCATCCAAAAAGAGCCAGCCATTGCGCTTATCAATGAGCAAAGCAAAGTGGTCTGCACCAAGGGTTCCACATATTGGGGCAATTGCTCGCCCAGCCAAAAGGTGAGTAATGGGTGGGTGAAATAAAGCACCGGGGCAGATAAAATCGCAATCAGATAAAAGGAATATTTTGATGTACCGAGAATGAGACTTTTGTTACGTTCTTCCTCTTTTGCCGCATAAGATTGCACCAGTTGTGGGTTAAACGCCACTTGAAAGTTATTCACAAAGCTATAAATGGCGGTATCCACTTGCGTGGCGATCCCCACTGCGGCATTGACGGTAACACCAAAAAACAGGTTGATCACCATATTTAAGCCTTGTGTAGAGGCGACATAAGCGGTTTGTCCAAGTAACATCCAACCGGAAAAACTTGCCATTTCCTTTGTTTTACTTAAATCTTTATGGAAATGAAAACGGGTTTCCGGGTAAAAAGTACGGCGGGTAAAATTAAAATAAAGCAAAAAGACCAGTAGGCTGACAGCCAATAATAATAGGCTATAACTGATGAGTTTATCGTATTGCTCTATCTGCATTAAAATAAAAATAGCGGTGAGTTTGAATAGGGTTTCACTTAAGCCAAGCCATGCATAAAATGCCATTCGCTCATGGGCGACAATCATCGCATTAAAAGGCACTTTAATGATTTCAATTAAGGCAATGAGAAGGGCAATTTGATAGACGATATTGGCAGCGTCTCTTCTTTCTGTTGGAATATTCAGTTTATGGTTTAAAAACCAGAGCCCCACGGTTTCCGCCAACACCGTTACCACCAACATAATAAAAAGATGATTTAACAGGCTGATATTAAAAATCATATTGATGCGGCTTGCATCATTGGCGGCTTTTTCTACATTAATAAAACGTTGTGTGGTCGCCGTCATGGTTCCGTTAAAAAAGGAAAACAAAATCACCACACCCATCACAATGTTATAAATACCAAAATCTTCTACGCCTAAAACCTGCAATACCACCCGTGAAATATATAGCATTGCCCCCATATTGAAGAGCATACGGATATAGAGAAATAAGGTATTTTTAGCAATGGTTTTGTTTGACATTGTGATTGATGAACGCCTTAAAATTGGTGGGGAATTATAGATTTCTTTAGTATAATCAGCAATCTTTTATGCAACTATTTCCCATTTGAACGATCAAATAGACGATAGAATTTTAAATCGAGAAAATAATGAATAAATATTTGATTTCCTTAGATAAAGATGAACAGCGTCGTGTGCTTTTCTTCGCACAACCCGATACCGCAGATTTTTCTGTCTTCTCTGCTATTAACACCATGCAACGGGAATGGGACGAATTGGCTCAACAGTTTGATTTGGTACAATTTGAGCAGCGTTACGGGCGTAAAGTCACCAAAGGTGAAATCGGTTGTACGCTTAGTCATCTTGCGGTGTATCGTTTGATTGTGGAAGATATGGCAGTAGCTGAGGATGATTATGCCTTGGTATGCGAAGATGATGCCTTGTTTGCGCCTAATTTTCAGCAGAATTTGACCGCACTTTTAAGCCAACCTCATACCATGCCGATTGTGCTTATTGGGCAATCCAAAATTGCTCAATTTAATGATGTTGAGTTGGAAATTAATTATCCGACAACCCTTTCATTTTTATGTCATCAAGCGGGAGGCGTGGCTTATGCCTATCCTTATAAAAGCTATTTTGCCGGTACGGTGGGGTATTTAATTAAAAAATCTGCAGCCCGTGTTTTTCTAAAACAACTTGAACAAGGAAAACCTTTTTGGCTTGCTGATGATTTTTGGTGGTTTGAAACCCAATTTGGCTTGCCAAACCAAGTGGTTCGCCCATTAATGGTGATCGAAAATCCTCAATTAGTGAGTAATCTTGAGGCAATTCGAGGCGCTGAGGCCAATAATCTTGCGAAAAAATTGGTGAAATATCCGTTGAAAAAAATGATGGCGATTCAGAAAAATTTAGGAAAATAAATGACCGCACTTTTTAATCTTTTCTATCTTTACGATCCCTGGTTTTTCCATGTTGTGCGTATGTCTGTTGTAGTGGGGATTGTTGCCTTTGCCCTGTTAATTTATCGCACAGTGAAAAAGCAAAACAAACAAGGGATTGTGGTGCCAATAGACAGTTTAGCCGTGTTGTTAGGGCTTATTTTATTAAGTGCAGTCCCTTTGTTGATAAATGGCACAAAGGATTTTTCTGTGATTATCATGTATGTGAAATCACTAATATTATTTCTTTTCGGTATTGGGGTTTATAACGCTTTTTATCGGCTACCCAACGGGCAACAACGGCTTGTGTGGGATTTGCAAATTGGGGTGGGCGTGCAGTTTGTATTCGGTCTATTGGCTTTGCTTGGTGTTTCTTTTTTGGTGGAATTTTTACTTTCAACCAATGCGATCTTACCTGCACGGTTTTATGGCTCGGAACAAGAATATCGCCTGTATAACATCACTGCGACTGCCTTTTTCCAACTGAGCTTATTTTACTTAATGCTGTTCCACTTTTTATTGGCCTATAACGCAAAACATAACAATATACCGAGTATTTTGGTCTTTTTGATGCTTTGCATCGGGTTGATTTCCGGCAGAACTTTTTTATTGCTTTCTGTGGTGAGTATTGCGGTCTATTTTAAATGGCGATATGTACCTTCATTGGTGGCATTTTTGCTCTTAGTGTTGGGGTTGGCTTATTTTATACCGAAAAATCCTTATGTGGGTCATGCCTTAGAACCGGTGATTAATTTATTACATGGTGCCGGTTTTGTGAGTTCCTCTACGGATACCCTCGTTAAAAATCATTTATTTATCCCAACCTTAAAACAGTTTATCAGCGGGGATGGTCTGTATATGACCGGGCAGTTAGAAACCGGGCGTTATTATGGCAATACAGACTCCGGCTTCTTACGCCAAATTCTATATGGTGGGATAGAATATATACTGGTTTGTTTTTTTGTCACCTTTTATTTTGTCCGCAAAGTGGCATTAAATTGGTTTGATGGCAGCTGGAAATTTGTTCTTTCCGCCTTTGTGATCCTTACCGTTTGTCATATTAAAGCCGATACCTTTGCGTTTCCGGGGATTATGTTTGTGATGCTGATGTTTTTGTCATTATTTGGCACGCACGGCAAACAACGCATTTTCTTCGCACAGAATGAGGGAAAATATGTTTAGTATTATTGTGCCGTCTTACAATCGAAAATCGGAAATTCCCGCTTTGTTGGCAAGTTTAGCACAGCAAACCTATAAAGATTTTGAAGTGGTGATTGTGGATGACCACTCAAAAGAACCGGTGGTGGTGGATGATACCTATCCTTTTAAAATTAAGGTGATCCGTAATGAAACCAATCAAGGGGCGGCGGAAAGCCGAAATATTGGTGCTCGTGCGGCAACAGCACCATGGTTGCTATTTTTAGATGATGATGATCGCTTTGCTGAGAATAAATGCGAGCAATTGGCAGAGGTGATTAACCAATATCCTGATATCAATTTTATTTATCACCCGGCAAAATGCGAAATGGTAAATGAAGGTTTCAGCTATGTGACCCACCCAATTTCACCGCAAGAAATTAGTGTGGAACGCATTTTACTGGCTAATAAAATTGGCGGTATGCCGATGGTGGCGATTAAGAAAGAGCTTTTTCTAAAAATAGGCGGATTATCGACCGCACTTCGTTCCTTAGAAGACTATGATTTTTTATTAAAATTAGTTAAAGATCCGAGTTTTAAACCCTATAAATTAGAGGAAGCTTTGACTTATTGCACCTTCCATACTCAACGTTCCAGTGTTTCAACGGATACCCATAATACGGAAAAAGCCATTGATTATATTCGTGAACATTATGTGGAAACTGCACAGCAGGCTCGCAATTTTAATATCAATGCCAGCTATATTTTGTCCTATCCGCATATCATGAATTTATCACGCAAAGCGGCATATTATTATTTTGATATTTTTAAACAAACCAAAAGTATTAAACAACTTGTGATAGCGCTGGTGGTGCTGATTTCACCGAAGCTGGCACTGAATTTGAAACGCTTTATGTCATAGAAAGAGGCATCATGAAATTTTCAGTTTTAATGTCTTTATATATTAAGGAAAATCCACAATTTTTACGCGAATGTTTTGAAAGCCTCGTGGCGCAAACCCATCCGGCAGACGAAATTGTGTTGGTATTTGACGGTGCGGTTACCGAAGAATTAAAAGCGGTGGTGGCAGAGTTTGCAACCCGGTTACCGTTAAAATTAGTGAAATTACCGCAAAATCAAGGCTTGGGAAATGCCTTAAATGAGGGGCTGAAACATTGTACTCACCCTTGGGTTTTCCGTATGGATACGGATGATATTTGCGTGTCGGAACGTTTTGCCAAACAGCTGGCATTTATTGAACAGCACCCTGACACCATTATCTTTGGCGGACAAATTGCCGAGTTTGGTGAGAATGTGAATGATATTGTTGCTTATCGCTATGTCCCAACCGATGCGGCAGATATTGTGAAATTTACCCAAAAACGTTGCCCTTTTAATCATATGACGGTGGCGTATCAGAAAGCGGCGGTGATAAATTGTGGAGGGTATGAAGATCTGCAGGAAGATTATTATTTATGGATTAAACTGGTGGCACAAGGTCAAGCAGTGGCAAATTTACCGGATATTTTGGTTTATGCTCGGGTCGGTAACGGAATGGTCGGACGTCGTCGTGGTTTGAATCAGGCGAAAGCGGAATGGCGGTTATTCAAACTCAAATACCGTTTGGGCATACAAGGTTTTGGAGCAGGAATGTTGATTTTTATATTGCGTTCGGCTTCCCGTTTGTTGCCGACTTCATTGCTCAAAGCAGCCTATAATCAATTCTTAAGAAAATAACATTAAAAAGGAAAACAAATGAAAAAAATCTCGTTATTATCAACCGCACTTTTATCTTGTTTACTGGCAGGTTGTGCAGGCAGTAGCCAAAGTTCATCGAATAGGATTCCGACAATTAGCGCGAATTCAGCCTATACCAAACCCCGCACATTGGATAATTTCCATGACTATGTGCAATTTTTAAAAGGTAAAGCGGCAGCAGAAGGGGTTTCGATTGCCACTTTGAATGCACAAAATAATATCCGTTATGTAGAAAAAGCGGTGGCATTAGACCGGGCTCAGGCGGGCAGAATTGTCAAACGTGATCCAAACCAACCGCCGGTATTAAACCCAAATGGTACAACCAATTACCTCAATAAAGTTCTCACCAATAATAAAGTGAATGTGGCAGAAGATCGTTATTGGGAAGTGCAAGTGCCTTTGCAACGGGCAAGTCAACGTTATGGTGTGCAACAAGAATATATTCTTGCGTTATGGGGTATGGAAAGCAGTTTCGGGTATTATCAAGGACGTTATGATGTGTTATCAGCCCTCGCCACTCTCGCCTTTGACGGCAGACGTGAAGCCTTGTTTAGCAAAGAATTTGTTAATGCGATGAAAATGCTGGATCGTGATCATATTCAACGCACTAAAATGTTGGGCTCTTGGGCCGGTGCTATGGGACAAACCCAATTTATGCCAAGTGCTTTCTTAAATTATGCCGCTGATGGAAATGGCGATGGGGTGAAAGATATTTGGACAAACCAATTTGATGCCTTTGCCTCTATTGCCAACTATTTGCATACCGTTGGTTGGGACGATAAATTGCCGTGGGGAATTGAAGTCACCTTGAACCAACCGCTTGATTTGGCCCTTTCCGGTATTGAGAAACATAAAGCCCGTTCTTTGCGTGAGTGGCAAGCACAAGGGGTGATGCCGTTGGGGTTCAGTGCGCAAGAGCAAGAAAAATTGACCGCACTTTCCAATGCGGATCTTTGGCTTGTCCAACCGGATAAACAGGTTGGAAGAGCATTTTTAGTCTCCAATAATTTCCGCACCCTTTTAGATTGGAATAAATCCAATTATTTTGCGGTGAGTATCGGAATGTTTGCCGACAGAATAAAGGGAAGGATAGGATTATAAAAAAGCAGTCAAATTGACCGCTTTTTCTGTCTGATGAATGAATTATTTTGCAGCCGGAGCTTGTGTAGGTTGCTCTGTTGCAGGTTGAACCGGAGCTGGGTTAAATTTAGCTTTAATTTGTGCATCCAGTTCCGCTAAAGATTGTATTTCAACTTGTAATTGCATTGCTTTCTCAGCGTAAGCTTTTTGATCTTCTTCCGTTTTCACGTTTGCTTGAGCAACTAATAATTCACTTGCAAGGGTTAATACTTCTTTTGTTTTGTTCTTCGCATTGCCGATTAAATCAGATTTCACATCAAGGGCATCTAGGCTCGCAATACTGCCTTGAACAGATTTATTAAATTCTTCCACCGCTGCTTTAGCTTTGTTTTCATCTTTCTCTGCAATTGCAGCTTGTAATTCTTGCTGTAATTTTTGTTGGCTTTGAGTTTGCATCGCACCTTGATCTTTATTCCAAGCGACTAATTTTTCATAATCGGCTTTTTCTTGTGCTTCAGCAGTCATTGCTGGTGCTTCCGCCGGTTGGTTGGTTTCTGGTTTTGCGGTATCTGCTTTGTCTGCCGGTTTATCACAAGCTGTTAAGAATAACGCAAGTAATGCGGTTGCACTGATTTTTGTCAATTTGTTCATAAGCAATCCTTTAAGTTAAATTAAAAATAATTTCTTGGCGGTATTACCAAGCCTTTTGTAAGACCGCCTATTTTCTGATTAGTTTGGCGTTTTTTCAAGAAATTTATTTTAGGGTCGGCACAAATTCCGCTAGGATTTTGATTTCCTTTTCGGTTAAACGTTGTTTTGCAGAATTGCCCGCGCCGATAACTTTTCCTTTTTGTCTCTCCCAAAGTGCGGTTGAAATGGCTTCTGTTTTTAATTGATTAATGATTTTTGATTCGCCCATGGCGGGTTTTTCCCCTTTTTTTCCATGGCAGGTGGCGCAGGAACGCTTGTAAATCTTTTCTGCTTTAGTGAAATCAGGATGATTTGCGGTTTCGGCTTGAACCCAAAAGGAAAGAAAAAATAGGCTGCCAAGAAATAGATGAAATGCTTTCATTGGGGATCCTTAATGTGGTTTAAATAATTTATCTAATGTTTCCTGCCCAATTTTACCTTCAAATTTTGCTTGAATATAGCCTTTGCCATCAATAATAAAAGACGTGGGCGTACCTATAAGTTGATATCGTTCAGCCGTGATGTTCATTTGATCTTTAATTACCGACTGGGTGAGTTGGTGTTTGGCGACCACAGCGTTGGTATCTCTTTTTTCCCCATCAACATTAATGGCAATGAGTTGAACTTGATTGGGATAGGCGGCATTAAGCTGCTCAAAGGCTTTTAGCTCTGCCATACAATGGCCGCAGGTTTCCGACCAAAAGGTGAGCAATCGGGTGCCTTGCCAATCTTTCAAACTCACGGGGTTGCCTTGCAGATCATAGGCGGCAAGTTCCGGGGCTATATGACCCACTGTCGCTTTTTCTTCTTTGCAAGAAAGGGTGTTGAAAATGACCGCACTTATACAGAGTGATTTGAGTAAAGCTTTAACGTTCATTTTGTGCTTCCCGTAAAAATTTGCCATGTTGAAGATAAATGGTGCGATCTGTGAGTTTGCCGAGTTCAGGATTATGGGTGACCATTACAATGGTTCTTCCTTGGCGGTTTAATTGTTGTAATAAATCTAAGATCAATGTCTCATTTTTTTCGTCTAAATTCCCCGTGGGTTCATCGGCGAAAATGACAGGGGGCTGATTGACAAGGGCACGAGCAATGCAAACACGCTGTTGTTCCCCCCCGGAAAGTTGGCTTGGGCGGTGATCGATACGATGGCCTAATCCCACTTGTTCTAATACGGCTTTGGCTGCGGCTTCATCAATCACACTGTGGTAATGCTGAGCGAGCATCACATTTTCAAGGGCGGTTAAATAGGGGATTAAATGGAATTGTTGGAAGACAAGGCCGATTTTTTCTGCCCGAAAATGTTGACGGCCCACTTCATCTAATTGTGCCGCATCAATTCCATCTAAGATCACTTTTCCCTCGCTGGCAGTATCTAACCCGGTGAGAATGTTCATCAAGGTGGTTTTTCCCGAGCCGGAGGCACCCATAATGGCAACAAATTCCCCTTGCTTAATTTGAATTGTGATATCTTCAAGGGCAGTAACCTGACCAAAGCGTTTGTATAAATGTTTTGTTTCGATAACAAATTGAGTCATATTGTTCTCTTTTCTTTTTAGGCTGATATTCGCTATTTACAAGGCTTATTCGCCTTTTAATACATTGGCTGTTTGAATACTTAATGCACGGCGTGTTGGAATAATGACGGCGATAAAGGCAACCAGTAAGGCGAGCATGACCGTAATCGGGAAAACCGGTAAACGCATATCAATGTAAGATTTAAAAACCGTTAAACCTAATATCTGCGCCAGCAAATAACCGAGCATGAATCCCATAAAAATGGCACAAGTGGCGATGATCAGAATTTCTGTGCAGATTTGTTTGATAATATCCGATTGCTTTGCCCCCAAGGCTTTTTGCAGAGCGAATTCTTTGGCACGTTCACCCACAATCGCAACCAAGGTAGTATTCACACAAAGGGTAGCTAACACTAAAATCACCAAAGAAATCAGCCCCATTAATCCTTTTATTTTGTCTAAAATTTGCCCCTCAGAAGCGGAAACTTTACGAATAGGACGGGCGGTAAGCTCGGGATATTGCTGCATGATTTTTTCCGCAAATTGATCTACTTGCCCCAGTTCATTTTTGACATTAAGTAGGGCATTGTTGGCAAGCCCTTCTTTTTCTAACCAATTTTGTGCAAAATCAAGATTGACGATGAGCATATTGTCTGTGGCATCACCGGCTTCTACGATAGCTTTAATGGTAAATTGATGTTTTTCTACGGCATTTTTAGAAAGTTGGAGTTTATCGCCGATTTTTAAATTAAGCCGTTCTGCAAGGGTCTTGCCGATCATGGCATTGCGATCATCAAAATCCACATTAATTGCCGAGCCGCTAATTTGCCAATAGGGCGCTAAAACCCGCATATCGGCAAAACGAACGCCCATAATGACAATTTTTTCCAATTCGCTGCGTGTGACACCATAAAGATAGGGGCTGGCAGCGGTGATTAAGCCTTGTGGGGCTTGTTGTAAAATATCATCAATTTGGCTTACCGAAATCATTTCGCCTTTTGTAGAGCCGATATAGAAATTAGCACCAAAGGTACGGAGTTCTTGGCTCATTTTGGTGTTAATGTCGAAATATACCGCCGCCATCGCGGTAACAATGCTTGCGCCCACAGTTAATGCGGAGAAAATAATCATCACCCGTTGTAAACGCAGGCGCAGTGCACGGAAAATTAATCGCCAAAACATATTTTTATTGTCTGCCATAAAGCACCTCAACAGGATAAAGTTTGGCAATGCGATGAGCCGGGAACCAAGTGCCTATGAGGGCAATGAGGATTGAAAGCATAAGCACGCAAGGAATGACGATCCAAGCAAAACTCAGCGGTGCACCGAAAAGGGTTGTGCCAATAAATTTGGCGAGTCCCCAACCGGCTAAACAGCCTAATATACCGCCAATCAATGCACTTAATAAGGCTTCGCAATAAAACAATAGCATGATTTGCCACGGGTAAGCCCCCAAGGCTTTCATTAAACCGATTTCTTTGCTGCGTTCAATGATGCTTGAACTCATCAGTGAAGCAATACCCATGGCCGCTGCAATGACCGCTGCCAAAGTGACCACCGAAAGTAATAATTGGATTTTGCTGATCACCACCCCTTCCGAGGCGGCGACTTGCCAAATTGGGCGTACAATGGCACCGGAAACGGCTTCTTCCAGTTGATGAGAGATGGAAGACACATAGGCTGTGCAATACCAGCGATCATATTCTTCTGCATCAAGGGCATCGGTATTGGCTCGAGCCTTACGGGAAAGGGCATTTTCCGGCACGGTCAGTGCAGACACTTTCACTGATTGCACTTTGCCTTCTACGCCTAATAAGGCTTGGGCTGCACTTAACGGCATCACAATTTGATTATCTTCCATGCCACCGGTGGTTAAAATACCTTGAATTTTGACCGCACTTTGAGCGGAAAAATCCTTTTCTTGATAGTTTAAATAAAGGATATCACCTATTTCCCAGTGGTTCACCTTGGCAAGTTGCCGGCCTACAAGGACGGGAATGGTCTCACCGAAATCGTCATTTTCATCATTCACCCAATTACCTTGCACTTGCCAATAGGGGCTGATAATACGTTGCCCGGTGTGATAATCCTCTTCATCGGGAATCGCTATTTGATGATCGAAAAATGTCCCTAAAATGCTGACAGAGAGGGAAAGTGCGGTGTTTTTTTCCGCTGTTTTGGAAGCATTGACTTTCGCCGTTAATTGAGGGGCAAAGCCGACAATATTATTCCGCCAGAAAATATCTTTGATATTTGGGAGTTCTTTTTCATCAATAAAATCTTGACCGGAAAGGGAAATATTGGCATTGAGTTCATCGGGTAATGCGGCGTTGCTTGCCGGCTCAATCAAAATGTTTGCACCATAAGATTTCAGTTCTTTCGCCATTTTATCGCCGATATCAATGGAAACGGCAAGCAAGGCAGAAACCAACCCTGCGGCTAAAAAAAGGGTGACAATGGCAAGTAATTTCCGTTTGAGGCCAAAACGCCAAGATTGAAATAACATTCTTGCTAACATTATTATTCCTCTTGTTCATTTCCACGGTTTAAATATTTTTCAGGCTGATTGCGGAACTGTTCGAGATTTTCTTCATTTTCAAAGAAATAAGTACGGTTCTCAACGCTGTATTTATACTCCGTTTGGGTGTTCTTTAATGTTTTACCACTAATGGGATCCTGCACTTCAATTTCTACAATGGTACTGAATAAATTAAGTCCGTCTTCTAATGAGGTGCGGGGAATAATGAGCGCATTGTTGGTTTGTTGCCAATTTTCAATCGGCACGGGATTGCATCCCCCCGGTTTGCCAATGGACGGAATAAACATATGCACCCCACAGCCGACACAGACCACTTGATTGCCTTGCATCACATAACCTTGATCGCCACATAATAAGCAGGCATCAAAAACGGCGGCAAGACTGAGTTTAGCCGGCTGACGATTAATAATAAAAAAGCGTACGGCTTTGCCATCATCGGCAATCCAAACAAAGCGGTGGAGTTTACCGTCTTTCACTTGCTCAATCGGAATATGTACTTGCTGGGCTTGATCCAAGGTTACCGGTGTGGCTTCAGACAGCTGCGGAGGACGGGAGGCAACTTGCTGCCAATAAATCTGCGCAGTTGCGATAAGCAACATTACCACGATCCCCCAATGAATAAGGCGTTTTGAGGTTTGCACCAAGGCCAATTTTTTTCGTTTTTCAATAGGATCTTGCTCAATTTGGGCGTGTAACTTACGTTTAAGATGTGTTTGAAAGATAAAAATGCCTAAATTGACGAATATCACCGCAAGACAGAGGGGATTAAGCCAACCGGTGATCGCTCCTGATTTTGCCACAAAGCTTAACCGAAGCTTGGTGAGATCGATGATTTGTAATTTCATCAAAATAAGGAAAAGTTCGCCTACAAGCGGTATCACTAAGGCAAACCAAAGTAGAAATGTCAGCGCAAAAAGTGCGGTGGATTTTCCCGTTGTTTTTTGTTGTTGCTTCACTAAAAAGTAAATCCACATTGCAACGGCAAAACATAAAATGACCCCGAAAATGACGGCACTGAGATTTAAAATAAAGTCTGTATTAATAATATCTGTATTGGTGAGGGCGGTGATATTGGGATCTTTCGCCCAAGTTATACCTGCAATCAACATAAAGATAAATTGCCAAGCTAAGCGCAATTTAGGAAAGTTTACCCGCTGACTGAGGGCAAAGCATAAGAATGCAGTGAGAAAAAAAAGCGTCAGGCTCAGATTGACGATTTGACTATTAGGCAAGCCAAAACGCAGTGCCACACCACTTATTAACCCCAAAAGACTTAGCCAAATGATCGTTTTTGCCGCCGGTGCTGTCGGTTTTATTGCCCAAGAGGCACCGAGTAAAATGGAAAGAGGCAAGAGTGATTGAAGCAGAAAAACGAAAAAGTAAGTCATAAGTTAAAAAATATCATGGTGACAAAATCGGTTGGCACAATAGATTGTTTTGTGACATAGATGTATCAATTTGTGCGTGAATATCCGCTATTCACGCACATTGTAAAACAGTTATTTAATACCCGTGAATTTGAATTCATAGCTCACATCAAAAGGTTTCCACCAACGGCCTACGCCGGTTTCGCCATCAGTATGACGGTGTAAACCTGCTTTTGATGGCGGATCGATATGATAGGTTAATTTATAGTTACCTACACCCATCATTTTGACGTTTGCCCCGTAATGTGGGCCGTCACCTGCTACCATTGGCATAAAGGTGCCTTCTTGTTTTTCGCCGGTATCGGTATTCACTAAGGTGTAATTAATGGTGAGATAAGGCATCCATTCGCCATCGCCAAAGCCATTTTTATTGCCTTTTACGGCGTGAATATCCGCTTCTAAGTGAATGTCCGATTTGGCTGCCGGTAAGCCCATACCACGGGGTTCCATATCAATAGGTTTGAGATAAACGGCAGCAATTTCCATATCATTCATTGTTACGGCTTCGCCGATTGGGTATTCGGTAAAGGCTTGTGCGCTTGCGGCGAATAAACCTGCTGCGAGGGTTGTCGCAATGAGTGCTTTTTTCATATTAAGATCTCCTAAGATTTAACGTAAAGCTGCTTTTTTGCTTTGGTATTTCATAACCGCAAAGGCAAAAAGTGCAGCGATGATTAAAATGCCTTGTGGAACGAGTGTTTCAACATAAGGGTAAACGCCCAACCAAGCAATTTCCGGTATGCCGTTAATTAGGGTTGGCTCAAATAATTTTCCTTCGATCAATTCCAAGACGGATTTTCCGGCAAAAACAAAGGCCATCATATACATAAAGGTGCCGGTGAACATAAAAAACGGTTTAAGCGGAAGTCTTACCACGCTATATCGCATAATGAAGTAACAAATAGCCAGTAGGATAACGCCCACCACAAAACCCGCAAAAAGATAAACTAAACCGACCGCACTTTTGGCATCGCTTGCTAAGGCATAATAGAATAAAACGGTTTCCGCCCCCTCACGATAAACCGCTAGAAAGCTGGTGAACCATAGGCTGGCTAAAGAGCCTGCTGTTAACGCGGTGGAGAGCTTACCTTCTAAATAGCGTTTCCAATTTTGCGCTTCCACTTTTGAAAGGAGCCAGTAACTCATCATAAAAAGCATGACGACGGCAATCATCATGGTGAAGCCTTCCAATAATTCCCGATGTTGACCGGCGTTTTCAAAAATCAATTGGAAAATAAATGCGGTGATGACACTTGCCCCCAACGCAACATAAACCGACTGGCGGATTATCGATAATTTGTCTTGATGACCATTTTTGACGAGATAGGCCACAATCGCGGCGACAATAAGTAAGGCTTCCAAGCCTTCGCGTAGAATAATTAATAGGCTGTATAAGAATAAGGACCAATCGCTTTGTTCTGTGCCCTGTAACATACCGACAGCTTTGGATAAGTTTTGGGCGAGCCCTTCAGCTTGAGCCGTTAATTTGTCCCCTTGATTGGCTTTCATTAGGCTGACCATTCGGGTGAAATAGCCTTCAATCTCTGCTTTGAAATTGCTATCACGGGAGCCGATTCTATTTTCCATTCCACTGTTCTCAAATACATCAAAATAGGTGTCTTGTACCGAAAGAATGGCTTTTTTCTGTTCGCCTTTTTCATAAAGGGAAATGGCTTGTTGAATTCCTTGGTTCACCTGTTCGGCAATTTTCTGCCAATCTTGTTGCGCATTTTCCACAGATTGTGTTGAGTTATCCGATTGATTTTGTTCTTCACGAGTTGCCGGTAGCGCCGGTAATAAGGCTTCAAGATCTTGCAAAAGATTGGTGCTTTGATAAGCAATTTCCGTCATTTGATCCGTTTGCTCGCTTAGACGAATTAAATTGTAAAATTGTTGGTTGATAGCGGCGGATTGTTCGGAAGAGCGGTGAGTTCGCACTGCCATTTCCATTTCTGAGTTTTTATAGCCGTCATATTGCGCTTGTTGGAAAGATTGTTTGGCTTTGGCAAAATTGCCTTTCTCATAAGCCTCAATGGCTTGTGCCACGAGATCATCGATGGTTTTAAAGCTTTGTTGCCAATAAAGCAAAATTTGATCATTTTGATAGACATTGTGTTGCCCGTCTGCATTGAGTTGATGACCTTCAGCCAGTGCAGGTAAGACCTCTTGTAAGGCTTGTTTTAGCCCATTAATTTTGGTTTGAATTTCATCAAGGGATTTTCCTTCGCCAATCATCTTACGGATTTCACCAAAAGTGGCTTCCATTTGATAGCTTTTTTGTGCCGAAAAATTAATGCGGATAGGGCCTTCTAAATTCTCAAAAACTTCAAAATACGCCATTTGCACTTCCGTGCGGGCATCATCAGGATTATTTTGTTGAAGAAGTGTGGCGGTTTTATCTAACCGTTCAGTAATATCGCTTACCCATTGTTGATAATTATCTTGTGCAAAAGTGATTTGGGAAAAGAGAAATGTGAGTAATAGTACACTACAACGTAGGATACGCAGCATTGAAATCTCCAAATGCAATCTATTCTTATTTGAGGTTGTATTATCCTTAAATAAGAAAAAATCTCAACAGAGACTTTCCTATTTTGTGATGTAGGTCAAGTTTTGTGAAAAGAAATAAAAAAGGAAATGCGGTTAAAAAATCGGGTGTTTTCTAACCGCACTTTAGACATTAGAAATGTGATGTTTTTGCCTAAAACAGCGATCTTAATTTTTCCCAAAAAGAATTTGTTTGGCTCTCTTTCAGTACGATTTCACCAGCGCATTTAGGACAACATTCGGGGGAAGGCAAAAGCACATCACTTTTTTGCAGGAACGAATCTCTCCATTCACATTTTTTGCAAGCCCATTGCATTGGTTTTTGAAATGGCACCGGCATTTTTACCTCCTGAATTTTAATTGGCGACAACGGGATAATAGGGTTTTCCCCAGTTTATTTCCTGATGATTTTCCATCATAATTTGCAACATTTCAGAGATAAGCAAAGACAACACACGGCAACCGTCTTTTAATTGCGCGCGGTTTGCACTGCTATTGTAGGTAGCCCCACCGTGCAAAATTTGATTACGCAAGGTATATAAACAAGAAAAAATCACCTCTAAAATATATTGGGTTTTTCCTTTCTCTAATGCGGAATAGGCTTTTTCTTTACTTCTTTCAAAGGCAAGCTGAAATTCTTTTTCTGAAATTTTGCCATTGTGATAATCCCAAAATGGTTGATAAACAAATTGATTTTTGATGAGTAAGCGGATGGATTGGGAAAATTTATTCCACACTAAATCATAAATACGTTTTTCTTTATCACAGTGACAAATTAAATTTAAAAATAGATTAAATGTACTACGATCGCCTATATTAACATTAATTTCTCTGGCATAGGCCGAATTAAATGAGATCCATAATGCAATAAATTGTGTATCAAAATCATCGGATGCTTCCGCATTTTCAGATTTTTCTAACCAACTAATTGCACGGTGAATCCGTAAGCGAAAATCTTCAGAATATCCATCAATATCCCGATGTTCACGGAAATAGGTTTTTAGGGTTTGGGAGGTTATCATAATAACTCCTTGAATTTTAAAATAAAAAATAATTGTTTAATTTCTATTTAGATCGGCTTTAATTCTTCTATTCTAAGTGGGGAACGCTTAGTTTTTAGAGAAGCAGCTCTTTTACGACTAAAGATTCCACAGCAGTTATTGCTCTAAAATTCGATACTCCCCTTCAATAATTGCACCTTCCTTCTGCCATTCGTTAAATGCTTGTCGTCGATCAGCTGTCTGCGAATTAGTAGTTTGAATGGCTTGGAATTGTTCTTTTAGCTCAACAAATCGTGGAAAAAGTTGACTGACAAAATTGTCATCATTCAAAGAATTCAATAACCCCTCTCTTTGCTCTTCCAACATGGTAACAATCTCTTTAACCATTATTGCAAAATCTTCTTCAGCCTTTGCTTTTTTATAAGAATCTAATAATTCTAAGCCAATGCCTACGGTAGCAAAGAACACATTTACTCGGGCTGCAAGATTTGTCGCTCCCCAAGGTTTAAATTTCAAATATTTGGCTAAATCCGCTCCGACTATTTTGCCCATTGATACAATCCCATCACGAGCAGCTAATATATGTGTACTGGTCAATTTTTGTTTGCTAAGGAAACCTAGTCCTTTACTCATCAATGTTGAACCGAGTGATGTTTCAAATCGGACCATTTCATTGTTGAAATCTAAACTGATCCTCTGCAGTGAAGTGCTGATAACTTGGCATTGTCGGTCGAATTCCTGCTCAATTCGTGTATTCAAAACTATGCCATCATTGCCTAATTCACTCTCATAAAAATCAGAAAATGTATTTAAATCAGTTCCTTTTACCTGTCTGATTAATCCACTGAGGTAATCTAATACAAATCCTTTTAAACTTGCCCGCACATTATTAATACGGGCGGCCATAGGCTCCAATTCTGTGCTCAAATGCTGGGTAATATTAGCCAAATGTTCCAGCTCTACATCAAGTGTTTCTTGTGTTTTCTTTAAAATTGGTAATTGCTTACCCAAAACATCTTGAATCATACTTTTTTGTGCCTCAAATACAATCGGCATTACACCTCCATTCTTTTCAATGGTATGGCGTGTTGCATCTTGAAGTGTACTGATACGAGATAATTTTTTAAACTCATCCAAATTATCCAGCCAATAATCAGTACCTTCCCCAAATGGATTTGCAGAGACACCAACAATTTTAATTTGTTCGGCTTCTTTTTCTGTCAATCCGATCATGCTTTTCAGACGGCTTAAAACATTTTCCGTCTTAGTTTTCAAATTTTCACGGTAATCCCAGTCATCCTCAACATCTGCAACCTCATCAAACCGACTGAGTACAAATACTGTCCGCGGCAATAAATTTAAATCACGGAACAGCCATTGCAAATCCTCCTGATGGCTCTCTTTGATAGGATTCGCCGAATTCATCACATATAAAACCAAATGCGCTTCACTAACATATTTTTTGGTCATTTCTTTATATTTTTCAATCTGACCGACACCGTTTTGCTGCTCTTTAAAACCAAATAATCCGGGCGTATCAATAAGCTCGATTTCACCATCAACCGTATAAATCTTCACCTCATTAGAAGATTCCTGCTGGCTGATCTTCATACTTTGGTCTAAACGCTCTAACCAAGCCGAAGCAATGGAGGTTTTACCTTCAGAAAAGCCGCCTATCAAAGCCACTTTCAAGACACTACCTTCAACTGATTTTGCAGCCGTATTCAATTTTTCTAATAGATCCGGATTTGGGCTCAACCCAAATTCTCGCCCTCTCTCAATGAACTGTCCCAATTTTTTCAACATTTTTTGGGATTTTTCCTGCTGGATTTTAAAAGTATTTAATGTATTAGACATTTCCATTTTCCTTAATATTTAATTTGTTGAGAAATAAGCTGTAATTCTTTATTGGCTGAATCCAACACTTCTATAACTGCTTTGTACTGCTTCAGAGGAGTTTCCAATTCTAGAATAACCGGCTGGATTTGCTCACGCATACCATTTTTAATTTTATCTAAAATTTTATTTATTTCAGGTTCCATTCGGGATTTTGCCTCTCTAATTGCCTTATCTGCCTGCTTACGCTGTTGCGATTGCTTATAAGATGAGCTGAAAAAGCCGATCACTGATTTTGCAGCACCAATTAATGCTCCTAATAAAGCCAATACGCCACCGACAAATGCTAATGTCCAACCAACAGGATTACTCGCAACTAAAATAGCCCCGGTAACGACACCAACACCGCTTGAAATCAACCCAAACAGCTTCACACCGTTATCTACTTTGATTTCCATATCGAATTTATCCAAAGTCAACGAATGATTTTGTATTTTGACAATATTTTTCAAATGATTATTTGCACGCTTAATGATATTTGAAATTTCAGTTTCAAAAGTTGTTGCTTCTTTTTCAATTTTCTTACGAAGATTATCTTCCAAGTTTTTGGCCTGTAAATCCATTGAGTTTCTCAAGTAATGTTTAAATTCATCATTACTAATGTCTGAATCAATTGCTTCATAAATTTGCTCACCTACATCCCTTTCAAAATTGCGAATGATTTTACTGCCTACAACATTCAAACTACCTTCAAATTGTTCCAGTAATACTTTGATTTGCACCTGGGCATTTTGAACTTCAGAACGAATTTCTTTACGTTCAATATCAAATTTCTGATTTAATGTTGTCAATTCAGAAATGGCACTTTCCAGAACCTTACCAGCTTTATTTTTATTAGAGCGTTTGATTTTATCCTGGTAATTACCAATAATTGTGGAAGAGAGTTTTTCCGCAAAATTTTTCAAACCACTCAATTCCAATACTTTTTCTTTTGAAGTAAAGCGCGCCAAAAATTTTCTTTGTTCGTCTGCCTCTTTACTACCGGGAACAATGCATTGTGTTAAAGCCAGATAAGCCGGTCTTGCGCTGACGACTAGACTTTGACAATATTTATCTTCCAATTCGATTTTTAACTTGTTATCCAAAGCACGCAGTCCTTCTTCCTCATCCTGATTGATTAGCGGTATTTTTAATTGCCGTGGATTATTAACAGCATGGTTATAAATTGTCCATACTTCCGTCTGCACACCCAACTGCTCCTTCATTTTTTCCATGGTTCCTTTTTTACCTGATTCGCCTTCATGCGTTTGCGGAGGGCGTGGCGTGCGTGTTACATAGAAAACTGCATGGGCTTTTTTTATTGCTTCTTCAATGGGGCGAAGAACAATATTTTCATCACCTTCAATGCCCGGAACATCAATTAAAGAAAATTCATGTTCTTTATACTTAAAATCAAAAGACGTATTATCTCGAGTAAAATCAGAACGACCATCGCCAATAATTTGGCCGTCTGCAAATTGTTTCAGCTTCTCAGCTTCCTTCAATATCCGTGCATTTTCACTTTCAGCTTTTTGTTTAGTTTGCTCTAAAGATTGTAGTTTTTGCTCCATCTCAGCTGAACCTTTATGTTTTTCTTGCTGAATTTCGCTTAACGTTTTTTTAGCAGCTGCCAATTCAAATTTTTCTTTTGGTGCGGAAAACCAAGAAATCAAGCGTTGCCACCAATTTTGCTTAGCCTTAATTTCTACCAACAGATCATTTAAGCGGTTAACTTCCACTTCCGCTAGCATCAAGGGCTCTGCATATTTTTTAGTAAGTAGTTGTAAATTATCCTCTACATTAGCAATAGCTCGTTCGGTTTCCATAATTTCTTGGCGAATTTTGTCAAAAGAATCTTGTGTTAATCCGCTTTTTTCAGCCAGCATTTTAAATTGACGCTGGCTTTCTAATTTGGTCGGCTCGCCTAAAAGTAAACGCAATGCTTCAATTAAAGTTGACTTACCTGCATTGGTTTCACCATAAAATGCGATAGTAAAACGCTTCCATTCACTCAACCGCTTTAATTCATCATATTCTTTTTGGATTTGCTCATTCAAAATATTCAGATTTTTAACTGCAACGGCAACATTTTTTTCGACCTTATCATCATATTTCTGACTTGATAATCGCTGAATAACCTGCTCAATGCTATTTTGTAGGTTTTCATAAATTAAATTGGATTGTTCGCTCATTTTTACCAACCTTTTTTAAAAAATTACTTATATTACAACTAACAAATAGGAATAAGACCTTATATTTTGTATCGTCAATGTTGCTTTTTACCGGGTAAATTCACATATACCCGTAATTTCTCCACCATTTTCCCTTGTAACCCTTCCGGGCTAATAATCGTCAAATGCGGTATCCAATATTGCACTAAGGGGACGATATCCAGTTCGTGAACATTTTCACTGGATAAAATCAGTTCGCCATTTTCTGCTTTATGTACGAGTTTTTGATTCGGCAGCAAATTTCGGCGTAAGAAATAGGGTGCGGCAAAAGCGGAGACTTTAATAATAACCTCGCTTAATTGATTGCCATGAGAGAGACTGTCATTTTTTGTAATTTCTTCTATCAATTTTGGATTAGGTGTGAAAAATTCATCTAAAATTTCGACCGCACTTAATTGGGTAAAACAAAAGGTTTTTTGCCTGTCTTGATCTGTACCAATGAGATACCAAATACCGTTTTTATTAATCAGGCTATAAGGCGCGATTTTGTAATATTTGCCTTCTTCGGCATTCAGTTTGGTATATTTAAAACTGATGAAATTTCGTTGCTGAATGGCTTTTTATAGTTGGTTAAATTCTTTTTCAAGATGATGAATACTTTCATATTGAAAGCCTTTGATTTGTACGCTTTGGGTGAGCTTTTCTTGATAAAACTGCCGGTCAATTTTAGGGAATAAATCCGCCACGCTGACAAAAAGGGCAAAGCGTTGAATATCTTCTTCTGTGAGAAATCCTAATTTTTGGCGGTTGATTTTGTAATATCTCGCCCCTTTTTCTTCCCATTCGAGAAAATCAAAGCGATTGATATCACGCTGAATGGTGCGTAATGATACGTTAAATTCTTCTGAGAGTTGATGGATATCAAGGCGGATTCCTTGATTGAGCTTGCTTAATATTTTCGCTAAACGTTGTGCAAGTTGGTTGTTCTTTTTCATTTTTTAAATCATTACGGGGTGGTGCGTATAATTTATCAGAAATTTTTCTGCACCATACGTCAGGTTGTGTCGCAGATAAAAAATATTGATTGTTTTTTTACTTTTAATGAGTTGAGGTTTTAAAATTTAGTCGGTGATTAATCGGCTTAATTATCAAATTTACCGATGTGATTTTTTCTTAGAGAGAGGATTGGATTTGAAAAAAGTGGTTGTGAAATAATAGATTTTTTAGAGAAGAAAGACGATGATTTGATTGATTGATTGATT